>JAZSEA010000049.1:0-14378 GCA_045531455.1 Eubacteriales bacterium | reverse complement strand
TATCAAGGCGTTTGACGAACTGATGGCGAATATTTGTCGACAAAAAACTAGTTCGGATTATTCTTGTCACCCTAAGGTGTTCGGATATATTTTATTGACTTGTGCTTCGTTCGCGATTATCGTAATGGGATACCTGTTTATGGCAAAGATTGACCGTTTTATTGAGGAGAATCGAGAGGCACGTAAAGAAGAGGAGACAGATGAAGTACAGGAAGATAACGAAGGATAATATTCATGATCATATACTTGTTTGCCTGTCGTCGTCGCCGTCGAACGCAAAGATCATAGGAACGGCTGCTATGATGGCAAAGGCTTTCAGAGCGGATTTTACTGCGCTGTATGTTGAAACGCCGGAAGAAGAGCTGATGGTTGAAGCGGATAAGCGGAGGCTTGCGGAAAATATCGAATACGCCAAGGAATGCGGAGCGGTTGTGACAACGGTCTGCGGAGACGATATCGCCTTGCAAATTACAGAGTTTGCAAGGATATCGGGGGTGACCAAGGTGGTTTTGGGCAGGAGCACGGTATCACGCGGAGGATTGATAAAAAAGCAGTCTTTGACCGAAAAGATCATTCGGCTTGCGCCCGAGTTGGATATACATATTATTCCGGACAGCAGTATCGAAGGAAAGCGAAGGAAGAAGCATATTTTCAGCAAAAAGAGCCTGATAAGCTTGATAAAAGAGCTTGCAATCAGTGCTTTGATACTTGGTGCGGCATCGGCAATAGGATTTGGATTTCATTATCTTGGATTTACCGAGGCTAACGTTGTAACAATATATATTCTGGCTGTACTTGTGACGTCTGTGTTGATCGACAGCAAGATCTGCTGGGCGCTGACTTCCGCAGCGGGTGTACTGCTCTTCAATTTCTTTTTTACACAGCCGAAATTCACTTTTCTTGCTTATGACAAGGGTTATCCGCTTACATTCATCGTTATGCTTATGGCATCGCTTATAACCGGAAGCATAGCCGCACGAATGAAAAAACAGGCAAAGCTTTCAGCGCAGGTAGCGTACAGAACGCAGATATTACTTGATACCGATCAAATGCTTGCAAAGTCAAAGACCGCTGACGAGATACTTGTTGTCGCAGCAAAGCAGGTGAGGAAACTTACCTCCCGTGGGGTCATTCTTTACCCGACCTGGAACGGCACTTTCGGAGAAGCTCTGATCTTCGGAGACGAGGAGGAGCGTATTGAGGAATATATTAATGATGACGAAAGGGCTGCCGCCTTCAGAGCTTATGAAAATAATATTCAAACGGGTGCGCCGGGATCGCTCTACAGTGCGGAGTGTATGTATTTCCCCATTGGAATAAAAGATGAGGTTTACGGCGTTATCGGTATTGTTCCCGGGAAAAAAACTGATCCGTTTGAGCAGAGTATAATGGTGTCCATTGTCGGCGAATGCGCGCTCGCGCTTGAAAACGAGAAAAATATTCGTGAAAAGGAGGAGGCAGCGGTACGGGCAGAAAACGAGCGTTTGCGCGCCGATCTTTTGCGTGCAATATCGCACGATCTGCGCACGCCTTTGACATCGATCTCGGGAAATGCGGGTAATCTTTTGTCAAATGACAGCTTTTTTGATGAAGCCACAAGAAGACAGATATATTCGGATATTCTTGATGATTCGGTCTGGCTGATCTCGCTTGTTGAGAATCTTCTGTCAATTACCCGTATGGGTGAGGGAAGAGCGAAGATCAACAAGACCGCGGAACTTATGTCCGATGTTATAGATGAAGCCCTGAAGCATGTCAATAAAAGAAAAACCGAGCATAGAATAAAGGTTTCACTTGAAAATGAGCTGATGCTTGCAAATATGGATGCAAGGCTGATAGTTCAGGTGATCGTCAATCTTGTGGACAATGCGATCAAATATACCGACTGCGGCTCAACCATAGAAATATCCGCAAAGCAAGATAACGGCAAGGTCCTCGTATCTGTCAGCGACAACGGATATGGTATACCCGATAAAATGAAGGAACAAATTTTTGATCTGTTTTATGTAGGTGATAACAACAGATCGGACAGCAGACGAAGCCTCGGACTCGGACTTGCGCTATGCCGTTCCATAGTAGAGGCGCACGGCGGAAGAATATGGGTCGAAGATAATTATCCGAGAGGCGCGTCTTTCTGCTTTACTTTACAGACAAAGGAGATAGAGATCAATGAATAAACCGCTCATACTTGTTGTTGAGGATGATCCTCCCGTCAGAAATCTGATAACAACAACACTTAAAGCCCACGGTTACAGATATATTACAGCACATAACGGCAATGACGCGCTTCTTGAGGCGTCGACACATAATCCGGATATACTCCTGCTTGATCTCGGTCTTTACGATATTGACGGTATGGAGGTCATCGGTAAAGTCAGAGGCTGGTCGGAAATGCCGATAATTGTCATCAGCGCACGAAGTGAGGACAAGGATAAGATCGATGCTCTTGATGCGGGCGCCGATGATTATCTTACAAAGCCGTTTTCGGTAGAAGAGCTGCTTGCGAGGATCAGGGTAAGCCAAAGAAGACTGAATTCGAGCGGAAATCAATCCTCGGGAACAGTTTTTGTGAATGGTGAGCTTAAGATCGATTATGCCGCCGGTTGTGCTTACATACGCGGAGAGGAGCTGCATCTGACACCGATAGAATATAAGCTCTTGTGCCTTTTGTCGAAGAATATCGGCAAGGTACTGACACATACTTATATTACGCAAAAGGTATGGGGGAGCACTTGGGAGAAGGATGTCGCGTCATTGCGCGTATTTATGGCTACTCTTCGGAAAAAGCTTGAGAGAGCCGAGGGATCGACACAGTTCATACAAACACATATCGGTATTGGCTATAGGATGATAAAGGTAGAATAAATGAAAAACTGTTCCGGAATAACAGATTATATCAAAGATCTGGCGGATCTTTCCGACAGGAATAACGGGATCAAGCCCGAAATGTACGGGATTTATGACGTTAAGCGAGGATTGCGTGATATAAATGGCAACGGTGTGGTTGCAGGGCTTACCGAGGTCTCCCGTATCAAAGCAAAGGAGAAGGATGCGGACGGAAACGAGATCCCCTGCCGCGGAGAACTTTATTACCGGGGCATCGATCTCAAGGATATTGTATCCGGATTCCTTGATGAGGACCGCATGTGATTTGAGGAGACGGTCTTTTTGCTTCTGACGTCGAAGCTTCCAAACCACAAGGAACTTGCGGATTTTAATGCTCAGCTTTCCGCATACCGTGATCTGCCGCAATTCTTCGTATCCGATATGATCCTTAAGGCTCCCGGCAAGGATATGATGAATATGCTTTCGCGCAGCGTGTTGGCACTTTATGCCTATGATGAAAATCCCGATGATATTTCAACGCCCAACGTGCTCAGGCAGTGTTTGCAGCTCATAGCTGAATTTCCGCTTCTTGCTGTCTACGGCTACCATTCCTTTATGCATTATCATAACGACAGCAGTCTGTTCATACACTATCCGAAAAAGGAGCTTTCGACGGCTGAAAATCTTCTCTATATCCTCCGTGAGGACGGTGAATACACTCCGCTTGAAGCCAAGCTTCTTGATCTTGCGCTCGTTTTGCACGCCGAGCACGGCGGAGGAAACAATTCGAGCTTTACAACGCATGTTGTGACTTCCTCGGGTACGGATACCTATTCAGCGATATCTGCGGCGCTCGGTTCGCTCAAAGGTCCCCGCCACGGAGGCGCGAATATCAAGGTCGTTCAGATGTTTGACGATATCAAGGCGAATGTCGATTACCGCGACGAGGGAGCCCTGAAGGATCATCTTGTCAAGCTTCTCGATAAGCAAGCTTTTGACCGCTCGGGACTGATCTACGGCATGGGACACGCCGTCTATTCACTTTCCGACCCCAGAGCCGAGATACTTCATAAATACGCGCAAAAGCTTTCGGCTGAGAAGGGACTGGAGGAGGATTTCGCTCTTTACGAGACAATCGCCCGCCTCGCGCCCGAGATCATAGCCGAAAAGCGACGAATGTATAAGGGAGTCAGTGCAAACGTGGACTTTTATTCGGGAATGGTATACAGAATGCTCGGTCTGCCCGAGGAGTTGTTTACCCCGATCTTTGCCATCTCAAGGATAGCGGGCTGGAGCGCACACCGCCTCGAGGAGATACAGAACGCGGGCAAGATCATACGCCCCGCTTATACGAATGTCAAAAAAGAGTTAGGGTATATACCGATAGGAGAAAGGTAAAAATCACGACGATCGGCGTTTCCCGCTCTGCGGAGTTGATAAGTCGAATTTTAAGAAGGAAGAATAAAAGCTAACGCCCCGACGCGACCGTCGGGGCGTTGATTTTATTTATCCGAATCGGTTTTCTTGAATGAGAATCCATTCTTTCTGCTGCAGCCGGCTCTGCCGCCTCCTGCGCAAGCGCAGGCGCAGGCGCAAGCACAGCCTCTGCCGCCTCCGCCGCCGCTTCGGCTTGAATTGTGAATATTGCGTGCGCTGATATAGCGCGGGTTAGTTCTGCCGTAGACGTGAACGCGGTGTCCGTAGCCGACAAGGAATCCGCGTCCTCGGCTGTAGGAAACGTAGCTGTCGATGATGTAGACCTCAAAAATTATCATTACGATGACGGCAACGACAGCGAGAGCGATAATGCCGCCCTTTTCCTCTTGCAGACCGTTGTATGCGCCGTCGTCATCGAAGGGGATGTGGGCGACGGTCTGCGCTGACGAAAAGCTGTCCTCATCGTAGCCGACATACATCTTTTGATATCCGCCGCAGTCAAAGCTGCCCGACCAGACGTAGTCTCCGACGCCATTGGAGTGCGCTCCCTCGGCAAAGCGGATGCCGTCGGAATTCTTCCAGGTGAAGCTGTAGTGCTCTACGGGAGTGGTGTTAAACCATCCGGGGACGAATTCGTAGAAATAACCGCCCTGAGTGCTGCAGAGCATATCGTCCTGCGTTATTTTGAAGGAGAAATCGAGCGTCTCGCCGCCCTTATAGGGACGGGTGAAATCGAGTCTCAGCGCGACGTAATCTCCGTCGACGACGCGGAGATGCCTAGAGATATTGTCCGAAAGCGAAGCCTCGTAAACCGTATAATTGCGGTTCGGCATACCGATCTCGACCCAGGTCAGCGGCTCGGTGGTGTCGAGAGCCTGCCAGACGAAGGCATATTCGATATCAAGTCTGCCGTCCTCGAGGGGTGTGACGGTCACGGTGTAGTCCTTGATGACGTCCTGAGGCTTGGGGGTATAGAAGACCGCAAAGAGGATGGCAGCAACCTGCAGGAGTACGCAGAAGACGAGTCCGACCGTATTTCCCTTGGGGAAGGTACGGTTCTTTTTTATCTTTTCGGGCGTATACTTTTTGCTCATTTTGCCGCCTCCTTCCTGTTTCTGAAGGGGCAGGAAAGTGCCTCAGCCTCGGTCATCCTTCGGAGCGTGCGGCATTTTTCGTGATTCCAGATCTTTTTGAAATCGTCTGTGAGGATATTGCCGAGGTCGGCATCCGATCCGAGCCAGCTCTGGCAAGGGACGGCGGTACCGTCGGGCGCGATCGCCATATTTGAGAGTGCCGCGCCGCACATCGGGACGTTCATTCCGAGTGCCTCAAGCTTTTCTGCGGCGATGAGACCAGGAGAGGTAAAGTCGATCTCCATCTCGGCGCTGTCGCAGTATTCCTTGGCTTTTTTGATGATATCGTAGAGCTCGTCCGAGGTAAGATCGTATTCCTCGTGGTTGATACCCGCCATACCCGTGCAGATGAGACCGCTTGCGGTCACGAAGTTGACGCCGAGTGAGCGGACGAATTCGAGAGTATTGGCGTAATCCGCGTTCTTTTTACAGAGGGGAGTGTTGACGCTGACGTCAAGTCCCGCTGCGACGGCATTTTTGATGCCGTTTACCGTGTCGGCAAAATGAGAGCAGCCGACAAGGTCGTTGTGGATAGACTCGTCGTGCGAATAGAGGGTGACCTGAACGCTGTCGAGTCCGGCTTCGCGCAGGCTTTTCGCAAGCTCGGGGGTGAGCTTTACGCCGTTTGTGTTGAGACGGGTGACGAATCGCTTGGCGTATCCGACGAGCTCGGCGAGATCCTCGCGCATCGTCGGCTCGCCTCCCGTGAAGGTCAGCATAGGCACTCGCGCGTCCCAAAGCTTGTCGATGACCTTTTTCCATTCATCCGTGCCGAGCTCGCGCGACGCGCTTTTGCATTGACCCGCGGCGTAGCAGAAGCGGCATTTCTGATTGCATTGCCATCTGCCGCTTTCGTCGGTCATCGCGCTGACCATGAGATCAAAGCGGTGGGGCGCGGTCATTTTACTTGCATACGAGTGGAGCGAGAGCTTTTCAATCTCGATTTCGGGATCGTCACGTCTTGCAACCGCAAAGAGCACGCGCATTATCTCGTAAATATCCTCCTCGATCGCCTCACGCGTGACCGAAGTGTAGACCGAGCGCACGGTTTTGACCGTGTTTTTGATGATCTCTTTTTCGTCCTCGTCCGAGATAGGCTTGCCGTCAAAGCGGTTGACCTCCTTCATAAAGCTCGAGAGGACGATCGCCCAGGAGTAGCCGATCGGGAGCAGAAAATAACCGTTGAGGATGACGATATAGGTGCTGTTTCCGAAGAGAGAGAATTTCGGCGGAACGAGATGTATCCGCACAACACCGGGACCTCCCGGGTTGAAGGTGCAATGACTCACACCCGATTTGAACTCTTTATATTGAGCTAATTTGTTTTTGAATCCCATTTGTTATACCCTAAAATACTTCTCCATCATCTCGGCGACTTGGCCCTTCATTGCCTTGAGGACGGCAACGGCGCGGCTGTCGCCGGCGATGTAGCGGTTCATATAGTAGCCCTCAGCCTCGCAGGCGAGGTCGTGGAGCGGATAGAAATTCTCCATAAGGAAGGAGCCGTATTTGATCAGTCGGAAGTCGCCGACGAGGCGGTATTCCTTGCTGATCGTATCGACGGCGAGCGAGTATTTTTCCTTGATCGCGTCGATGAGGGCAACTCTTTCGTTAGCCTTTGAGAAAACGATGGTCGAGCAGATGTCGCTGTTGCGGTTGTGCTCTGTCGAGCCGTGGCTGTCGGTGCTTCCGACAACGGGCGGATCAAAGCCCTCGGCGCGCATCTTGTAGTAAAGAGCCGTCTGGAAACCGTTGTGTGAGAAGAAATTCTCACCGCCGAGGACCTCAAAGGCGTCGAATGGCTGATTCTTGTAGACGAATTCGGTGTAATCCTCGGGGAGCTGCATCATCTGGCAGAGCCAATAGGGATGCGGGAAGATGCCGAGACCGCCCGCTGCCTTTACCTGCTCGTGTGTCCACTCGAGGACGGCGTAGCTGAGTCTTTCAGCCTCGTGCTCACGCGGAACGCTCTTTGCTCGCTCGCGGATCATTTCCTTGAACTCGTCGACGGTCATCGTCTCGGGCGCGTTGCCGTCAGAGGAACGGTATCTGAGCGATGAGCCAGCCTTTTCCTCGTTCTTCGAGGGTGTAACGAGTGCATTTACGCTGAAGGTGCCGCCGAAATTGACGTAATGGACGTTGTTGAGGGGAAGATGGATCTCCTCGCCCTGAATGATGGCGAGATCGGTGAGGTCGCCGTAAGCCTCTATAGCTTCGAGTGAGGGATAGTAGCGGTGATGGTCGGAAATGACGGTGAAATCGTATCCTTTCGTGCGGTAGTTGGCGGCAACTGTTGCGGGACCCTCCTTGCCGTCCGAGCGGCAGGTATGCATATGCAGGTCGCCGCGATAGGGGTATCTGCCCGCCATATCGCTCTCGAGGCTGTAAACGGAAAGGGTGAATTTCGGCTTTGCCGCGGGATCCTCGTAGACGTTGATGAAGTGCTCGCCCTCGCCCTCAAAGAAGGCGGTGAAACGTAGGCATCCGTCGCAATCGGGCTCGACCGTCAGCTCACTTCTGCCGCTTCTCTCGGGGTAAACGCTCGGATTCGACTGATTGACCTTGAAGATTTTCAAGGTGTATATATGATCCTGAACGAATTCCGCCTGCAGACCGAGGGGCTGGATCGTAATTTTCTGCTCGCGATCGCCGAGGAATACCTTGGGGTAAATGTCATAGTTATAAAGAATCTGCTTCATTGCCTTGCTCCTTTTTGCTGTTCTTTTTTCTTTCTTTTATCATAACAATAAGAATTGCGATGCCCGAGAGGGTGATAAGCGCGCCTCCCGCGATGACGAATATGATAATGACGGGAATTCCCTCGCTCGGCTTGTCATCGTCCTCATCCTCGTCCCGATCGAGCTTTTTGAACTTTGCCGAGACGCTGACCTCGCCGTCCTTCATAAAGAAGTAGGTCGAGGCTGAGCTTGCATCCTCGAATTCGGCGTCGCCCTGCCATCCGACAAAGCGGTAGCCCTCGGGGATGATGGCGGAGATCTCGATCCGCTCGCCTGCAGATGCTTCGATTTCGGGGAGATAACCCGAGATCATGCCGTTTTCGATGCTTACCTTGTGCTTTTCCGATGCTCGTGCGGAATCGTAATCAGCGGGAAGAGATACGCCGTCGTTCGTCTTTACCTCGTCGCCCGACATGGCGTGGACCGAGGAAGGAGCGACGGGAATATTGTTGTAATTTACCTTACGGACGATATTTCCCTCCGAGTCGAACTCGGTGATCCCGACGTCCATATCGCCCTCATCGTAGCCCTCGCAGGATAAAATATAGTCGCCGTCCTCAAAGAAGATGATCTCCTTTTCGCCGTGGTAGTAGATAACGGCAATATCCTCCGAAGCGAAGATCGAATCCTCGCCTACCTCGGCAATAAGCTCACCGGATGGCGAGAAGACCTTGACGTTTACGGGGCAATGTATCGAGTATTGCTTGGCGGCATTGCGGAAGACCTCGATGAAATCATTCGCATTCTCGGGCTCGTATCGGGTGAACATAGCCTCGCGGTATTCGTAATAGTTTTCCGCCAAGCTGTGATCTTCGGCATCGAGCGCGGAGATCCAGGATGTGAGGAGCGTGCAATGCAGAGAATCCTTGGCTTTTTCGGCGCCGATAAGCGATTCCTTGAGCACGTTCACTTGTTCTATGCCGAAAAGATCTCGGAAGCCGTTTTCCATCTTCTGCAGCATTCCCGAGTCGGTAATGACCTCGGAATACTTTATCGATTCGCTGTAGGACTGATCGATAAATCCGAATTTCAGCTCGATCGCCGAAAGGAAGGTTTCGGCATTTTCGGACGTCGGCGATGCCTTGTAGTTGTTAAGTGCCTGATGCACGGCAAGACCCGCGACGCTGTCGACCTCGTTGAGTGTGCAGAGCTTGAAATACTGCTCGGTACGCGCGTCTATGCCGAAGAATTTGTCCATAACGGTCAATTCCATTTTTGCCAGCACGACGTAGCCCTTGGCAACGGGACATTTGTCGACAAAGGCATCGGTCATATAGCCCCAAAGCTTGTCGGTTACGGCGTATGCCGTCTCGCGGCAGAGACCGAATGCAAATTCACGCTCTGCGATATCCTTGATCATTTCTTCGTTTGCTGAGGAAACGATCTCCGCGGTCAGCTTGAGTGCGTTCTTAAGAGCTTTGGATTCCTCGGGGCAGACCTCATACATCAGAAGCAGAGCTTCCTTGGTTGATTCGTTGATGCCGTAAAGCTTTGAATACGAGGAGATCTCGGAGACAACGTCCTCGATAGAGTTAGCCGTGGAGATGACCGAGCTTACGACGGAGATGCCCTTCTTTGCCTTCAAAAGCGCGGACATAGTCGGGTCGTTTTTCTCGTAATAATCGCAAAGAAGCTTTTCGACGTCGTCCTCCTTACCCTTGATGAACTCCTTGAATTCGTCTCCCGCCATAGCGTAGGTGCCGTTCAGCTCACAGAGCACCTTGACGAGATTCTGCGTGTGCTTGAAGTTGGTTTTTACCGCGTCGGCGAATTGATAATCGGTATAGGTGCCGACCGCGCCGAGAATGTAAGCCGTTATCAGATCCTCTTGCTTGGTGTTTTGCTTCAGCACCTGCGAAGCATTGCCGTCAGCGGCATCGACGGTGGCTTTAAGAGCCTCCCAAGCCGCGGCAACCGTCCGCATATTTTCGGGATGCGCGTCGACGATTATCCTCGAGGGGGTGAAATTATTGGTCAGAAGCAGACTGTTGATTGCGGGATCTGTAAGGATACTTGCCTTGACTTTGGTGAGATAGTCCGCGCGGTAGAGAAGATCGTTGAAGTCGGAAAGGAAGGGCGATTCGGGGTCTGCCTCGGTCGCGGAAATGGGTACGTTCAGAAGAACGGGACCGCCGACTCCGTTATCGATCGTCCATTCGTTCGAGAAATCGAAATTTCGGTAGGTATCCTTGAGAAGAAGAGCATCTGCGGTCAGGTCGCCGCCGTTTTTATCCGTAGGTAAAGACCCATATCGGATAGCGCCGTTGACCAGAGCCTCTTTGTTCGAATAGCACTCGGTTGATTCGGAATCGTTGCCGAGGATCCTTCCGACGTTTTGCGAGCTGTAGCGCAGATCTGCTCCGATCAGACACGCGGATATATCTTCCGCAAGGTTAAAACAATTTTTGATATAGTATACAGTATTTCCGCTGATCACTATAGTATCGGGCCATAGTTCCTTGCCGATGATTCCGCCGACAAATACCTGCGACTGACCGTCTGCTGCCGAATTCAGCTTGATATTTCCGTAATTTACGACTCTATAGGCGCAAGCCTTGAGAGTTCCCGCGATTCCGCCGACGTATGCCTCGGGCACCGCAGAGGTGACGGTGACGTTCAATGAACCGAGATTCTGAGAATTTTGTGCACCTCCGTGCGAGCTGCGTCCGTTGTTGCTTTTATGCTGTCCCACGATTCCGCCGACGTAAGCAGTGCCTCCGATCGATGCGGAGATCGCGCCGCTGTTGGAACAATGAGAGAGATTCATAATATCGTTGAGACCGCCCGCGGAGGTTCTTCCCGCGATACCGCCGATGAATCCGTTGCAGCCGATCTCGGCGGTTATATTGCCAAGATTATAGCAATTCATCGCTGACATACTCTGCGCGGCACTTCCCACGATTCCGCCGACGTAGCAATGACCTTCGACGGAAATGTCTATATTGCCGACGTTTGAGCAGGAATCTATCATATTGCAGGTGGTGTTTCCGACTAATCCTCCGCAGAAGAGATATTTGCTATCGTCTCGGCTTGTGCCTTTGCCTCCGTCCACCGTTATCTTACAGCTTGACGAACAGTCTTCGAGAGTTGAATACGAGGATCCCTTGCTGAGAGAGCCTATCAATCCGCCGATATCTATATAGGAATAATTGCTTATTGAAATACTGCCGCTGACAGAGCAATTTTTCACGACGCTTCCGTCAGCCGTGCCTGCGAGTCCGCCGAAAAGAAGGGAGGAATATTGGGAGGAAGGAACGTAGTCGTGTTTTGAAAGGTCAAAATGGATACTCATGGATTCCAATCGGATATTCCTTACCTCAGCATTGCAGAGATACGAGAAGAGTCCGATGTGATTATTAGTGTTTGTGATCTTGTAATTAGTATCATTGAGTGAGAAATTGGTAATGCCGTAGTTTCCGCCGTCATAAGTACCCTCGAAGCGGGGGATCGGCGTCCAGCTGCCTAAGGAGGACATATCGATGTCCGCGGTCTGGCGGTAATGCGCCTTGGGATGATCGCGAACAGCATCGAGTGCCTCGGGGGTTGCGACAAGGTAGGGGTTTGCCTCGCTTCCGTCTCCTCCCGAGAAGGGCGAGGCGTTTGCCGATATCACCGAGAGGGGAAGAGCGGAGGTTATGATTATTACTGTAAGAAGAAATGAGACGAGCCTTTTCATGGTCTTTTCCCTTTCATATATATTTCTATTTGAAATTATACCTATATTTAGCAATAAAGTCAATATAAAAAGTGAAAAAAGTTCGGGTGCGGGTGGGAATAATAATTAAAACAATTGTAAAACTCCGTTTTACAATTGAGTTTCGCGCGCTTATCGCCGTCAGCCAAAATCATAGATTTTGGCTGACTTCCCTCGGCGTGCGGACTCGCAAAGCTCGTCTTATATGTGTTTTTTCGACGGCAAAGCCACCGAAAAAACGGATTTGATTGGATTATTCTAAAGGAGAAAAGGCGTGAGGATCGGTGGAGAAATAACAAAAAGTGTGCGCGCGAGGCTGCCGTGGCTCGGGATGCTGCTGATCCTCGGGCTTGCGGTCTCGGGTGTTTCGGGATTCTTCGAGGGCGTTGTCGGGGAACTGCCGATGCTCGTGGCGTTTCAGCCGCTCGTCCTCGGAATGTCGGGAAACGCGGGGACGCAGTCGCTCGCGCTGACGGTGCGCGCACTCGTCAAGAATGAAAAAATGCCCCGCCGCGAGCGGAGGGCGATAATAATCAGGGAGACGAGGATCGCGTTTCTGACGGGGCTTGCGATCGGCGCGACATCGTTTTTTATAGTCTGCATCTACCTTTCCGTGATCGGAAAATATCCGCGGGATTTTGCGGCGACGGCGGCGGGGTGCGTTGGTACGGCTATGACGGCGTCGATGATGATCTCGGGCTTCACGGGCGCGGCTATACCGATGCTCCTTTGCCGACTCGGAGTCGATCCCGCAGTCGCCTCGGGGCCGCTGATCACGACAGTCAGCGACCTCTGCGCGGTCATCAGCTATTATTCGCTGGCGTGGGTGTTGCTAATCAATATTTAAGAAATTGTCAATTTGGATTATCTTGATAGTATGCAGTACAGACTTGGCTCTCCTCATTCACCGCGTGCAGCGGGGAATGAGGAGAGCACCGTTTGTACTGCATATTGGATAGAGCTTAAGTTCGTATTTGGCGGCTGTGTCCCCTTCACCCCTGCTTTACGGAGTATATCACTCAGATCTCCGAAAGCTCAACCATTCGCAACAAGCAGTCAAGCAGGTCTTCTCGCTGCTTTTTGGGTTTTATCAGATTACACAAGAGCAGAGCTGCCGCGGGTACTATCCAAAGGAGCATTTCATAGATTTTCAGAATTCCCGCGCCAAGTCCGCAACCGAAAACCAGCATAAATACGGGTGCAAAGATGGTAAATATTGTTGATTCCATATCGCGTTTGAACGTGTAATCAACGTTTCCGTCGGCATCAATTTTTGCCACAAGCATATCGTGAGCAAATATCTTGAAGCTTCTTGGTGCTTTTTTAGTAAAAATTCGGATTTCGCTGTCCTTAATATAACCGTAATGCTCACCAATTTCGAGATTGCTTGAATTCGTTGGGAGGCGCTTTTCAAAAGCTTTGGCGAGCTTTTCTTTATCGGCATTAATTATTTTATTCATTATTTTTCTCCTTTGCAATGCACTCCTCGATCATCTTCTCGCGGTCGGGGTTGAGTTTTCTTGACTTGATCTCGTTGAAGAAGGATTCGGTCGTGCCGCAGGAGCATTCGGGGACGTAGAATTCGCTCTCCTCGGGGTTCTCGAAGCTCGAATAATAGCCGCCGCAGAGTCCGTCGTGGTCGCTGCCGCCCGAGATAAAGAGCTTATGCTCCTTTGCTATCGCGAGAGCCTCGAGTCTTTCCTCGGGGGTCAGCAGGTGATGCCATACCTCAAGACCCGAAAGCCCCATTTCTATCAGCTCGGGGATGGCGTGGAGCTGACGGTGGGGATGCGCGACGACCGCAAAGCCTCCCGCATCGCGGATGAGGCGGAGCATTTTGTCGATCGGCTTGAATTCATAGGGCGGCTTGACCTCGCCACGTCTCTTGCCGTAGACGGTGTGGAAAAAATTCATATAATCGAGATCGGTGACGAGCCCCTTCGCCTTCATCGTCTCAAAAACGTGGTTGTTGCAGAGCCAGGTGACGCCGCGGTTGTATTCAAGGACCTCTTCCCAAGCGATGCCGTGAATGAGACCCTCCGCAAGTCCGCGCTCGAAGAGGATGCGGGTCTGTTCAGCCTCGCAGAAGCTCCTCTGCGCCAGATATTCCTTCATTTCGGGATATTCGGGGTCAAAATCGAAGCCGACTATATGGAAATTCATACGTCTTTCGCGCCAGGGCGAGGAAAATTCGCATCCGAAGATGAAATCGAGCCCCGCGGCTTCACATTCGCGGCGCATATCGGCGTTGCCCGTAGTCGTATCGTGATCGGTCAGCGCGAGCGCGCGGTAGCCCTCGTCCTTTGCGATGCGGACGAGCTCTGCGGGCGTATAAACGCCGTCCGAGTGGGTCGAATGGAGGTGGAGATTGGCGTATTGCTTCATAATTTGTCCCTCTTTCTTTGATCGTTAGCCGTACGGGAGTCGAACATAATTGGTTTTGTCGGGCAGATTTTCCCGATAACTGCAGTTCTTTCCTTGATAATATTAATATATGATCATCGAAAAGAACCTTGTTCTCGAAAAAATCTGCTCCGTCAAAACTGCTCG
>JAZSEA010000015.1:0-18811 GCA_045531455.1 Eubacteriales bacterium | reverse complement strand
CTACCTCAATTTTGCATTTTGCATTTTGCATTCTGCATTTTACTCTCTGCCCTTTTCACTCCTCCCCCATCAACCTCTCAAAGCATGGATAAACGGGTCTCGTTCTCGCTCCCGCGATCGTTATCGCGCGCTCGGAGGCGTTATTGTAGCTCGAAAGCGGACGGTCGAGGGCATCGTCCGAGTGGGCACAGATATATATCTCACCGCCCTCGACCATCGAAACTATGAGGGTGTGGTAAAAATCACCCGCCTCATCGGCAAGCTGTATGACGTCGCCGGGCTGGACGCGATCGAGCGGTATCGGAAAGCCGAAGGGACCCGTTCCGCCGTTTTCAGCCGCAAATTCGGGCGATCCCGTCATAAAATCATAGAAAAATTCCACACTCGTCCAGGCGGGCGCGCGGTTTTCGGGCGAAATGAAGTACCATCCGTAGTCGGTCGAGTAATTCTGCACGCAGGTGCCCGCAAAGATCGCCTGCGAGACGAAATTCGTGCAGTCACCGCCGATGCCCGTGTAATCCTCGAAGATCGGATTCCGCTCAAGTGCCCATCTCCGCGCGTATTCGACCGCACGCATACGGTCATAGGGGATGTAGGTCAGCCTCGAAAGATCATTATTCATTTCCGCACGCCTCCGTCCTTCGCAATATTCAGCACGCCGCAGAGAAGCTCGGCGGCAGAAGCGCGGTCAAGCAGAGTATTCGACGTAACTCCGACGTTCTCGATCGCAAAGCCCGCAGAGCAGAGCGCGGCTATCTCCCTCTTTGCCCAGCTCGCCTCGCCGAGAGGTGCCGAGACCATCACGGCGGAATCGTATCCGATACCGAGCAGGCGCGAGGTCATCAGAGCCGCCTCGGCAAGGCTGATCTCCTCATTTGGGAGGAAGATCTGCTCGCCGCCCCTGATCCAGCCGTCGCTGAGACCGAGCTCGTAAGCCATAGAAATATACGGCCGCGCCGAAACGGGGATGTCATCGTTGTCGGAAAAGACAGTGATCGCATTCTCGCCGACCTCGATCCCCGCCGCGATCAGAAGATTGACGGTAAATTCGCTCCTCGTCACGCCGCGATCGGGGTAAAAATACTCCTCGCCGCCGACCAAAGTGCCGCTCATCAGCCCCTCGGAGGTGACGATCCGTGCAAAAGTCTCGGCAGAGCCCGACATATCGGCAAATTCGGGAGTCGAAAAGCGGCTGACCGTGACCTTTACCTCAGCCTCGCCCGCGTAGTTGCCCCATTCGTCGCGGACGGTGTAAACGAAGCGGTCCTTGCCCGTATATCCCGCCGTCGGACGGTAGAGGTAACGTCCCGTTTCGCGGTCGGAGAGCATCACGCTTCCGTGCTTCGGATAGGAGACGATCTCAAAAACGAGCCCGTCGCCGTCGGGATCGTTTGCCGCAAGCCTTCCGCCGCAGATACCGCCCTCGGGCACCTTCGCGGAAAGAGACGCCGCCGTTGCGCAATCAAGAGTGGGCGCGTTGTTCACAGCACCCCGAGACATCAGACGGACAAAGCAGGTGTAATCATAGGGTGCACCGTCGGCGGAAAAGCTGAAGCAAGCCGTATCCGCATCGGGATTTCCGCTCGGCATAAAGGATATCCGATCGAGATTCGAGCCCGAAAGCGTCTGCCCCTCGGGGATCAGCACGCTGCCGAGAGTCAGCTGACCGACCGCAGAATCGGGGCGGCTCGTGATCGTTATCTCCTCGGGCTCATAGCCGACCGCGCGGATGAAATCATCCTCGGTGAATATCACCTCGCCGCCCGGTACACCCGAAACCACCATCTCGCACCGAGCCGCTATGACCCGAAGCCCCGGCGAGAGAAGCTCACCCTCCGCCTCCTCGGCAAACCCCGATATCGCCAAAAACACCGTCAACAGCCCAAAACAAATCAAGAAAACAAATAATTTCCTTCGCATAATCTCACCTCGCAAGTTTTTATTCAATAATTAATACGGCTGCGGGATGGAAAATATGACATTTTTTTAAAATGCTATTGACAACCCCTATTTAATAGGGTATAATATAGATAAAGAAGAACAGATCGGAGTAGACTTTATGACTCGCACATTCATTGAATTACCACTTTTTCGCACCAAATGGGAAAAGCTCGGATTAACTGATAAAGATCTTCGCAGACTCCAGGAGATGCTTCTCGCAGACCCCAAAGTCGGTGCTGTTATGAGAGGCACCGGCGGTATTCGTAAAATGCGCTTTGCCTTTGAGCATCAGGGTAAGAGCGGAAGCGTAAGAGTCATATACATAGATTTTGAGGTTTATGAGAAAATTTATCTCATCACTGCATATCCTAAAAACGAGAAGGATAATCTGACCGAAGGTGAAAGAAACGAGTTACGTCAGCTTATCGGAATTCTTGAAAACCAACTTAAAGATAGCAAATAAAGGAGAAAACGGCATGAGTGGAATTTTTGATGAAATCAAGCTTGGTGTAGAACAAGCTATTGATTACGAAAAAGGTAAATTAAAAGCCAAAAAAACCACAATAACCATTGCTCCCGTGGATACCTTTTCCGCGCAGGAGATTAAGGAAATCAGAAACAATACCGGGCTTACACAGGTTTTGTTTGCCAAATACATGGGCGTTTCAGTCAAAACAGTTGAATCCTGGGAAGCAGGAAGAAATCATCCCGAGGGCGCTGCTTGCAGATTGCTCTCGCTCACCAGAAACGATCCGAATTTTCCACAAAAATCGGGATTTGTTGCCAGATAAGATCAAACGGCTCGATCGAGCCGTCTTTTTAGACATTTTTTTCAAAACCTTCCCAACCTTCCGTCTGTCATCCGACACTAACAGATGAACGTTCAAAAAGTGCTGTTTACGGCAAAGAAAGGAGAACGCGAAGTGAATTACAGAAATCAAAGCGACGAGACTCTCGTCCTGATGACGCTTGCGGGCGAAAAGGAA
This sequence comes from Eubacteriales bacterium, assembly GCA_045531455.1. Classification (GTDB taxonomy): domain Bacteria; phylum Bacillota; class Clostridia; order Oscillospirales; family CAG-272; genus CAG-390. The sequence goes on along the minus strand of JAZSEA010000015.1, from coordinate 15,884 downwards.
GCATTCGAGGAGCTTGTCATACGTCACCGCAACACCGTCATCGCGGCGGCGGCATCGGTCACGCACAATCACTTTATGGCAGAGGACGCCTCGCAGGACGCATTTGTCACCGCGTGGATGAAGCTCGACACGCTCGCCGAGCCCTCGAAATTCTTATCCTGGGTCTGCAAGATCGCAATCTTCTGCGCGAAGAACACCGTCCGCCGCTACCGTCCCTTTGCCCCTATCGAGGACGTCGAAAAATACGGTTTTGCCGAAGACTACGAGCAGGACCCCGCCTCGCTTTACGCGGTCTCCGAGGAAAAGGAAGAGCTTCACCGCACCGTCCTCTCGCTTCCCGAGCGAGTGCGCCGCGTGATCACTCTTCATTACTTCGAGGAGCTTTCGGTCGCCGAGATCGCCGAGCAGATGAAAATTTCGGTCGGCACCGTCAAATCTCAGCTCCACGAAGGCAGAAAAAGGCTGAGAAAGGAACTTTGTGCAATGAATGAAAAGGCAAACGATACTCTCGTCGAGAGAGTAATGAAGAAGGTCGAGGAGATCAAGCTTTGGCAGATCAAAAATGACAAAAGCGGCTTCGACACGGTATACTCGGGCATTCTCGCCGAGGTCGAAGACCTTCCCGAATCAAAGAACAAATATCACGCCCTCGCCGACGTCCTCGCGCGCGGCTGGTGGTGGCTCCCCGGCAAAAAGAACGAGACCCTCTTTTCCCGCATCAAGGAAGCCGCGCTGATCGGTAAGAATGACGAAATAATGCGCTTCATAATCCTGCGCGAGGGATATAAACAGAGCGAGAGCCAGCGTGCGGATTTCATACGCAACGAGCAGATCCCCGAGCTTGAACGCGCGGGTTTTGTCGGCGCACTCGCATTCGCCCACCTCCGCCTCGGATACAGATACCTGATGGATAAGAAATACGATGAAAGCCGAGAGTCTTTCCTGAAGGCGCGCTCGCTCGTATGCTCGGATGACGTCGTACATTCGCTCTCCTCGAACGCGCTCGTATTCCTTGACAGAATGCCAGAAAGATTCTGGAATACTGGCAAAAGAGATTTCAGCATCAACGTCGTTGCAAACAAGCTGAAGATCATCGACGGCAAACCGAGATTCTGGAACAGCGAGGAGATCGACGTGGGCTGGTTGAATTCGGGCGCAAATATGGATGGAATGCTTTTCGAGACCGCGGGTGCCTGCGACGGCTTCTTCTTCTCCGATCTTTCGGTCGGCGAGAGCTACACCGCAACCGACGGCTCGACGCTCACCTATCTTTCCGATAGCGAACGAGCCGAAACTCCCGCGGGCGTTTTCGAAAACTGCCAAGTCTGGGAATCCAAGGTATATAAAAGCTGGTGCGGAACGATATTTTTCAGAACCTTTTACAAGGAAGGCGTCGGAATCGTCAAGTACGAGCGCAGGCTCGACGGCATCACCGACAAGGCTTACCTTACCTCTTTTGAAATAAAGGGCGGCTCGGGTATCCTTCCACTCGCGGTCGGCAACAAGTGGGAATACTCGATAGATGCGAATTCCGAGTATCTCAAAACGCTTAACCGCTACGAGGTCACGTACACGGACGGCACGAACTTAATTATCTCGGGCTACAATGAGACCGAACGCTTCGGCTACGATGAGTCATCCTGGCTCGAGATGATCGAATTCGTCAGAAATAACTATTTCAGACAGGACGAAAAGGGCAACTTCCGCGTATGCGATGTTTACCGTCAGATCGATCTGACCGAAAAGCTCGCCGCAACTCCTCTCGAAAAGCTTCACAGCCGTGTTGCCGCATCCGTCGCGCGTCGTATTCTTGACACCAATGACACCCTCCACCCCGACACGAAGACCACGGGACATTGGAATTTTTTCAAGAAATCCGCTCTGCACGAGGCGAACGGCGAATTCAAGCTGACCTACGACAGCCGTTTCTCATTTGAATTGAAGCGCATAGACAGCGCTGCCGCCGACGGCGTTCTTTTCAACCATATGTACGGCATTTTGCAGGATGCAACCAAAACTCTCTGGTCGGACACCTGGGTAGTCGGCGCGACTCCCGTCGTGGAATACGACTCCTATGGGGACCGGCACATCAGAACCGTCATATCGGTCGAGGACGGCGGAAGCGTCACCACAAAGGCGGGCACGTTTGACAACTGCCTCAAGCTCTCGCTCAAGATCGACGGTATGACCGAAGGCTTGGCTTACCGCGGCGGCAACAAGGATTATTATTTCGCAGAAGGTATCGGAATCGTCCGCACCGTCAACGAAATTGCAAGCGGAACCAAGACCGCGATCTACGAGCTTTCTTCCTATGAAGGTACGGGAAAGGGATATATGCCCTTCGAGGACGGACTTGTACGCTTTTACGAGGCGGTCAACCTCACCGACGGCTACTACGGTGCTGTTGAATACACATATATCCGAAACGAGGACGGCGGGATCAATATTTTCGAGAATATGACCGGCATCCGCAATATCCCCGCGCCGACGACGGAATACGAATTCGTCGAGCGCGAGATCATCGAAGACCGCATCTGGGACGAAAAGAAGCTCCCCGAAGCGCGCCTGCGTAATTCCGCAAACAACCTCCAGCTTATGCTTCACTTCCTTTCGCGAAACGGCAGATATTGGAAGTGCGCTCCGCGCGGAGTCGCGTGGTGTAAATACCGCATTAAGATGATCGAAAATATGCTCACAGACGAAAACGGCGAGATCGCGCCCGCGTGGCTCGGTATTTATGCCGATATGCACCTCATCGCCGCGGTTGCCTCCTTCGGTCACAAGACTCCCGAAAAGAAGGAGGAGGGCTACGCGCTTCTCGAGCGCGCCTTCGAGCTTGCGCCGAAATGGTTCGCGATCGCGGACGGCACGCTTCTTGACGTCGGAGACAGCGAGATTTACGGCGGCATCAAGCTCGAAAAGGGCTCGGAGGGCACTCTGCACCTCCCCGACGGCACCCGCGAATTCTATGACAGCACTTGGTTTATCAATCTGATGTCACCCGCGCGCTTCTATAACGCCATGACCGCCAAGAAGGGCTGGGAATGGTTCAACTCCGTCCGCGAGGAGGAGAGATTCAAGGAGTTCGTCAAGAGAGCGAGGGAGATGATGGAGAAGTTTTCAAATGCAAAATGATAAATGCAAAATGCAAAATTGAATAACAACTCATAAAACAGCAAAACGAGTCGACGGCAGTCGACTCGTTTTGCTGTTATTAATAACAATAATGATTATTTATTCATTTTTCTCGCAAAAATATTCACCAAACCTATTGACCTTTACTGAATTTTGTAGTATAATATGTAACATATTTATAATGAGACAGATTTCTTTTTGGAGACCAAAAGTATGAAAAAAGTATTCATTGACGGACAAGCGGGGACGACGGGGCTTCGCATCAACGAGCGTCTTTCGGGGCGCGATGACATCGAGCTGATCGCTCTTTCCGAAGAGCTTCGCAAGGATGCGGCGGCGCGGAGCGAGGCGATCTCATCCTCCGACGTGACCTTCCTCTGCCTGCCCGACGACGCGGCTCGCGAGGCTGTTACGCTTTGCCGCAATCCCGAAACCGTTATCATAGATTGCTCGACCGCTCACCGCACAAGCCCCGATTGGGCTTACGGCTTTCCCGAGCTTTCGCCCGAGCACGAGGCGAAGATCAAAGCCTCGAAACGAATCGCAAATCCCGGCTGTCACGCAAGCGGCGCGATCGCGATCCTCTACCCCCTCGTATCGCGCGGAATCCTTGACGCCGCCTATCCTTTCGCCATCCACAGCCTGACGGGTTATTCAGGCGGCGGAAAGAAAATGATCGCGGATTACGAGGCGGACGGACGCGACCCGAAATTTGATTCGCCTTGCCAATACGCGCTTACGGCTCAGCACAAGCATCTGCCCGAGATCAAGTCGGTCTGCGGACTGGAATTTGCTCCCGCGTTCAACCCGATCGTTTCGGATTTCTACTCGGGAATGTGCGTCTGCGTGCCCATCCAGATGAGGCTCGCCAAAAAGCCCCTGAGCGTTACCGAGGTGCACGCTCTCTACTCCGAGCACTACGCGGACAGCGCGCTCATCTCTGTCGCTCCCCTCTGCGAGAAGGGCACGGCGGACGGGCTGATCTACTCAAACACTCTCTCGGGACGCGATTCGATGCAGATTATCGTCTCGGGAAATGAATACACAGTGAATATTTATTCATTATTCTGCAACCTCGGAAAGGGTGCTTCGGGCGCCGCTATCCAGAATATGAACATTGCAATCGGGCAGGACCCCGTGAAAGGACTCGAATTATGATAAAGTACATTGAAGGCGGCGTTTGCGCCGCTAAGGGATTTAAAGCTTCAGGCATTCATTGCGGCATCCGCAAGGGCAAGACGAAAAAGGACCTCTCCCTCATCGTCAGCGACCGCAAGTGCTCGGCGGCGGCAGTATACACCACCAATCTCGTCTGCGGCGCACCCATAAAGGTCACCCGCGCGAACCTCTCGGACGGTATCGCGCGCGCCGTGATCTGCAACAGCGGCAACGCTAACACCTGCAACGCCGACGGCATTCAGATCGCGGAGGCTATGTGCGATCTCGTTTACAAGGCTACGGGCATCCCCGCGCGCGACGTCATCGTTGCTTCAACGGGCGTTATCGGTCAGAAGCTCGACGTCACCCCCATCGCGAACGGAATGGACGAGCTCGTTTCTTCCCTTTCCTATAACGGCTCGGACGAGGCGGCTTGGGGCATTATGACCACCGACACGAAGCTCAAGAGCGTCGCTGTGGAATTCGAGATCGGCGGCAAGGTCTGCCGTATCGGCGGTATCGCAAAGGGCTCGGGAATGATCCATCCGAATATGGCAACGATGCTCGTTTTCGTCACCTCCGACGTTGCCATCACCCCCGCGGCACTCAACCTTGCGCTCAAGGAGGACGTCCGCAACTCCTTCAATATGATCTCGGTCGACGGCGACACCTCGACCAACGATATGCTTTCCGTCATGGCAAACGGTATGGCGGACAACGACGAGATCGACGAAATTTCGCCCGATTTCGCAACCTTCAAGGAAGCTCTCTTTGCTGTCACCTCCAAGCTCTGCCGTGCGATAGCGGCTGACGGTGAGGGCGCGACCAAGCTCCTCGAATGTAACGTAAGCGGTGCGGCTGACAAGGAGACTGCTCGCACAGTCGCAAAATCCGTCATCTGCTCGAGCCTCTTCAAGGCGGCGATGTTCGGTGCCGATGCAAACTGGGGACGAGTCCTCTGCGCCATCGGCTACTCGGGCGCAAAGGTGGACGTCAACACCATCGGGGTCTCATTCGCATCGGCTGCGGGCGAGATCGAGGTCTGCCGAGGCGGTGCGGGAGTTGATTTCTCGGAAGAAAAAGCGAAGGAGATCCTTCTCTGCCCCGAAATTGCGGTCAACGTCACCCTCGGAATGGGCGAAGAATCCGCAACCGCTTGGGGATGCGACCTGACATACGACTACGTCAAGATCAACGGAGACTACAGAACATGATCAATATTTCCAACTCAGAGCGCGCAAAGGTGCTCGTACAGGCACTCCCTTACATTAAAAAGTACACTGATAAGATAATCGTCATCAAATACGGCGGCTCCTCGATGGTCGATGAAAGCCTCAAGGAGGACGTAATGCGCGACGTCGCGCTCCTCAATCTCATCGGAGTCAAGGTCGTCCTCGTCCACGGCGGCGGACCCGCGCTGACCGAAACGCTCAAGAGGATGAATATCGAGAGCAAATTCGAGAACGGTCTCCGTGTCACCGACGCCGAGACCGCCAAGGTTGCAACGATGGTTCTTGCAGGCAAGGTCAACAAGGGTCTGGTCGGACTTATCGGCTCTGTCGGCGGACTTGCCGTCGGACTTTCGGGCATAGACGCGAATATGATCCACGTCCGCGAGCTTGATCCCGCGCTCGGATATGTCGGTGAGATCACGAAGGTCAACACGGGACTGATCACCGACGTCCTCGAGAAGGGCTACATCCCCGTCATCTCGAGCGTTGCCTGCGACAAAAACGGTGAAATCTACAATATCAACGCCGACACGATGGCGGGCGAGATCGCGGCGGCACTCGGCGCCGAGGCATTCATCTCGCTGACCGACACCCCCGGCATTCTTGCTGATAAGGACGATCCCTCGACGCTCATCTCGCAGATCCACCTCGACGAGATCGACTCGATGATCGCAGACGGAACGATCTCGGGCGGTATGATCCCCAAGGTCACGGGATGCGCCGACCTTGTCCGCGGCGGTGTAAAACGCGTCTTCATCATCGACGGACGCGTTCCTCACTCGATACTCGTCGAAATACTTACCGACGAGGGACTGGGTACTATGGTGCTTGAATAAAAAATTAATAATGAATAATGAAGTCGCTTCGCTAATGAATAATGAATAATTAAGGAAAATTTTCTCGCAAGCTCGAAAATTGATTTTATTTGCTTTTCGAGCGCACGAGAAAAGATACCTCAATTATTCATTATTCATCATTCATTATTCATCATTCATTAGGTGAAACAATATGAACACATTCGAACTTGACTCCAAATACGTCGCTCAGACCTACCGGCGTTTTCCCGTTGAGATCGTCTCGGGCAAGGGCGCGGTAGCATATGACGTAAACGGCAAAAAATACATCGATATGGGCTCGGGAATTGCCACGAACACCTTTGGCTACGCCGACGACGAATGGGTCGCGGCTGTAACGGCACAGCTGAATTCCTTCTCCCACACCTCAAACCTCTATTACACCTCTCCCTGCGCGCGTCTTGCGGAGCTTCTCTGCGAGCGCACGGGTATGTCCCGCGTCTTCTTCGGAAATTCGGGTGCGGAGGCAAACGAGGGCGCGATCAAGGCGGCGCGCAAATACTCATTCGATAAATACGGCGAGGGTCGCAATAAGATCGTCACCCTCGTCAATTCCTTCCACGGCAGAACGATAACCACCCTCGCGGCAACGGGTCAGGACGTCTTCCACACCACCTTTATGCCCTTCACGGAAGGATTCTGCCACGTCCCCGCAAACGATACAGGCGCGATGCTTTCGGCTATGACTCCCGACGTCTGCGGAGTTATGATCGAGCTCGTTCAGGGCGAGGGCGGCGTCAATGCGCTTGATAAAGACTACGTTACGGCGGTTGCCAAGGCTTGCAAAGAGCGCGATATCCTCCTCATCATCGACGAGGTACAGACCGGCAACGGCCGCACGGGCACCCTCTACGCCTTCGAGCAATTCTTCGTCAAGCCCGATATCCTATCCACGGCCAAGGGCCTCGGCGGCGGACTTCCCATCGGTGCGGTAATGCTCGGCGAAAAGGTAAAGGACACCCTTTCGGCAGGCTCGCACGGCTCGACCTTCGGCGGAAATCCCGCTTGCGCGGCGGGTGCGCTGAACGTGATCAGCCGCCTTGACGATGCTTTCCTTTCCGAGGTGCGCAAAAAAAGTGAATATATATTCACAAAGCTCGGCAATATGAAGGGCGTGATCTCTGTCAGCGGTCTCGGACTTATGATCGGCATCAAAGCGGAAAAACCGACCGCCGAGATCATCTCCGAGGGTATTGCGCGCGGCGTTCTCTTCCTCTCGGCAAAGGATAAGCTCCGCCTCCTTCCTCCGCTCAATATTACCTACGCGCAGATCGACGAGGCACTCTCCGTACTTGCGGAAATTTTGGAAAATTCGTAACAAAAAGAGCTCCGCTTATTGATTCCGGCGGAGCTTTGTGCTATAATATATTGCGATATTTAATTTTATAGGAAGGTATTTCATTATGAAGAAGATCACAATTGCTATCATCGCGCTGATCCTTGCTCTTTTCTGTCTTGCCGCTTGCGGCGGCGAGGGCGGCTCGGGCGATGAGTGCGACCACGAATTTGGTGACTGGAAGGTCACCAAGGAAGCCACCTGCGCTGAAAAAGGCATTCGCTCGCGTACCTGCGAACTTTGCGGCGAGCGCGAGCGCGAGTATATCGAAGGCGCACCTCACGTTGAAGAGGTCGTCGAAGGTTATCCCGCGACCTGCCAGAAGGAAGGTCTTTCCGACGGCAAGCGATGCACCGTCTGCGGCAATATGACCGTCGAGCAGACCGCCATCGAGCCCCTGCCCCACACCGTTGTCGTAAACGAGGGCAAGGAACCCACCTGCACAAGATCGGGCTACACCGAAAGCAGCTATTGCTCGGTCTGCTACGAAACCGTACAGCAGCAACAGACCCTCGAGGCTCTCGGCCACGCTCCCACCCTGACCGCGGAAGTTCCCGCGACCTGTATGAGCTACGGCTCTACCGCGGGCGAAAAGTGCTCGCGCTGTGATGAGGTCCTCAAGGACGTCGAGACCATTCTCCTCGCCTCCCACAAGTTCTCGGGCGGCAAGTGCTCGGTCTGCGGAGAGAGCGAGAAGGCTAACCTCGACCTTGCTTTCAGCTATTACTCCAAGCTCGGCGGATATATCGTTACCGGCATCGGCAAATGCACAGCAACCGACATCATCATCCCCCGCACCTATGACGGACATTTCGTCGTTTCGATCAACAACGGTGCTTTCCAGAGCAATTCGAGGATCACTTCTCTCGTGATACCCGATACGGTTACAACCGTCGGTCAGAGCGCATTCTATAAGTGCTCGTCCCTCGCTTCGGTCACCATCGGCAATTCGGTCAAGACTATCGATGACTATGCCTTTGAATACTGCACCGCGCTCACAGAGCTCTCTCTTCCCGAAAGCGTACAGAAGCTCGGAAGATACGCTTTCTATGAATGCAGCGGACTTAAATCCGTCAGCCTCGGAAGAGTAACCGAGATAGAAGACTACGCATTCGCACAGTGCACCGCGCTTACAGAGATCACGATCCCCGCTACCCTTACTTCCGCAGGCGTAGCGATCTTCAACGAATGCTCCTCTCTCAAGAAGGTCACCGTAGGCGACAACACAGTTCGTGAGAAGCCCACCTCTATGGGCACGAGCATGTTCTACCGTTGCACGGCTCTCACCGACGTCGTGATCGGCAACAGCGTTTCCGTCATCGGAAACGATACCTTCAACGGATGCTCCTCTCTTGCCAACCTCACTATGGGAAGCAATATCACCAAGATTGGTCAGGCAGCCTTCATCAACTGCCAGGGTCTGACCTCTATCGTCATTCCCGACAGCGTTACCGAGATCGGCTCCAGCGCATTCAAGAACTGTAACAACGTAACCTCGATCAAGCTCGGCGCATCGGTAAAAACCATCGGAAATAACGCCTTCACCGCCTGCCACGGCGTCAAGGAGCTCGTCATCCCCGCAAATGTCAAGAACATTCAGTACAACGCTTTCTCGAACATAACCAAGCTTGAAACCGTAACGATCGGCGACTCGAGCGCACAGACAAAGCTCACCGAGCTCGGCTCCCGCGTATTTGAGAACTGCGGCGAGCTCAAGACCGTCGTCATCGGCGACACCGTCGGCATCATCGGCGACTCCTGCTTCAATAATTGCGCATCCCTTACCACAATTACTCTCGGAAAGAACCTCAAGACCATCGAATACGAGGCATTCCGCTATTGCTCGAGACTTGCCTCGATCGCGTTCCCCGCTTCGCTAGAGCTCGTCGACAACAGAGCATTCTACTACTGCACCGCTCTGACCTCGATCGACTTCGGTACAGGCTCTCCCGTTATCGGAAATCAGGCGTTTGAGCATTGCCATTCGCTAAAGACCCTCGTCATCCCCGCAAACATCAAGAGTATCGGCGTTTCCGCCTTCATCGCTTGCAAGAATCTTGAAAGCGTAACTATCGGCGATGACTCTAATCCCGCGGAAAAGACCGTTATCGGCGGCGCCGCATTCCAGGATTGCGAAGCTCTCACCACCGCCGTTATCGGCAACAGCGTCTCAAAGCTTGACGGCAAAGTATTTAGAAACTGCAAGTCGCTCGCAACCGTAACTATCGGCGCGAATATCGAGCTCGTCGGCGACTACTGCTTCTACTACTGCAGCTCTCTTAGCTCGATCGTCCTTCCCGATACCGTAACAAGCATCGGCGAGTACGCGTTCGCAAATTGCCCTGCTCTCGCAAGCATCACAATCGGTCAGAACGTAGTCTCCATCGGCGACTATGCCTTCACCAACGACACCGCTCTCGTAAAGATCGACCTCGGCAAAAAGCTTGAATCGATCGGCAGATACGCGTTCCAGAAGTGCTCGGCTCTTACGACCGTTATCATCCCCGATTCGCTCCAGACCATCGGCAACAGAGCATTCCAGGATTGCGTCGCTCTCAGCGAGATTGAGCTTCTCGGAGCATCGATTACCAGCATCGGCGAATACGCATTCTGCAACTGCGATGCGCTTACCGCCGTCTCTCTCGCATCTACCGTGCAGACTATCGGTTATGAGGCGTTCAGCTACTGCGATTCTCTTGAAAAAGCACAGATCGCCATCGGCGAGGAGCAGACCTACTTCACCACCATCGCAAACAGAGCCTTCTACTCCTGCCCCAAGCTCAAGGAAGTACTCGTATCCGATTTCGTTAAGTCCATCGGCGAGCAGGCATTTGCTGAATGCAAGGCGCTGAACCTCATCACCCTCGGCAAAAACGTCGAGTCGATCGGCTACAGAGCATTCTACAACTGCACCGCGCTCAATAATATCACTCTCACCGCAGACCTTATGAATCTCGGCAAGGAGGCGTTCAGAGGCTGCACCGCACTCGCATTCGTCAACTACGAAGGAACTCTCGCTCAGTGGGAGCTTGTAACCAAGAACTCGAACTGGTTCCGTGATATCCCCGCAACCACCGTTCACTGCTCCGACGGAGAAGCCGCAATCGCATAAAAAGGAAAAATTACCATGAAACATCTTCTCAAACTCTCCGACCTCACCAAAGAGGAACTTTATTCCATACTCGACCTCGCCGACGAGCTCAAGGCTGAGCGTAAGGCAGGAATCAAAAAGCCCTATCTGGCGGGCAAGACCCTCGGTATGATCTTCCGCAAGTCCTCGACAAGAACCCGCGTCTCCTTCGAGGTGGGTATCCACGAGCTCGGCGGAAAGGGTCTCTTCCTCTCCTCGAACGACCTGCAGATCGGTCGCGGCGAGGAGACGGCGGACACCATCCGTGTTCTCTCCCGCTACCTTGACGGCATTATGATCCGTACCTTCGATCAGAAGGAGGTCGAGGATATGGCAAAATTCGGCTCGATCCCGATCATCAACGGTCTTACCGACTACGCGCATCCCTGCCAGGTTCTTGCAGACCTTCAGACCATCCGCGAGCTTCGCGGCGATCTTGAGGGCAAGAAGCTCTGCTTCATCGGCGACGGCAACAATATGGCAAACTCCCTCATCGTCGGCTGTATCCTCGCCGGAATGAGCGTTTCGATCGCTTGCCCCGCGAATTATAAGCCCGATGCAGAGATCATGAAGTGGGCGGAGGCGACCGGCAGATTCCTCTGCACCGAGTCGATCCCCGAGGCAGCCGCAGATGCGGACGCGCTCTACACAGACGTCTGGGCATCGATGGGTCAGGAGGGCGAAGCCGCCATCCGCCGCAAGGCTTTCGAGGGTTATCAGATCAATTCGACCGTTATGACCTACGCGAAGCCCGACGCGCTCGTGCTCCATTGTCTCCCCGCGCACCGCGAGGAGGAGATCACCGCGGAGGTCTTCGAGGCACACGCCGCCGAGATCTTCGAGGAAGCCGAAAACCGTCTCCACGCGCAGAAGGCTGTAATGGTAAAGCTGATGTCTTAAATATAAAAAATGCAAGTCCCACGGGGCTTGCATTTTTTAGTTAAGTTCACGCAAAGCGTGAGTTAATATCTCGCTTACGCGAGAGTTAAAATCGGCTTGCGCCGAGTTAAGATTCGCCTGAGGCGAAGGTTAAGGTGAATTTCCGCAAGCGGAAATTTTCGATTATTAATCAATGGTATGGGACGGTAAGGGTTATCCAATATGTGTCCTGATTCAAGAAATATCATACCGTTGAGATATTTAGAATGCTGAATAATAAAGTTCGCACACTCAAACTTCCCCCGCCCTGTTTAAGGGAGGGGGAGCGAGGGGGTGGGTCCCGATTTGCAAATTCAAAATTATACGGATATCGGCAAATACTCTGTGCGGGCGCAGAATTACCTCTCGGGGACCGCAGTCGGAACAAAATCGGACACGCCTTCAAGACATGTCCGTTTTCTTAATAAAAATTCACTCGCCCTTTTTCAAGATCTCCTCGGGCAGCTCGATCTCACCCTCGCGGGTCTCGAAATCCTTGATGCACTTACGGATAAGGTAAAGGACCTGCCCGTTCGCAGAACGACCCTCGTATTTCGAAATATAATGCAGCTTGTAATGCAGTTCGGGGTCTATTTCAAGTCCGAGATGCTTGTTGTTTTTGTTTCTCATATTTTATCTCCAAAATTAACTTAATTTAAGTATATTTTAAGATATTTTGGTGATATAATGTTGCAAGTATACTTGATTTAAGTATACTTTATTTGTTAATTTGGAGAAAAATATGAGAATTGCCGTTCTGACAACGTCAAAAATGACAACCGCTTACCCCGATAAAGCTATTCCCGAAAGCTGCACCGATATACTGACAGATAACCCACGCATTCGCCAATATGCAGAAAACAATCATATAAGATGCTCAGAGATGACAATAGATGACGCTGTGGAAAATGCCGATTACGTGATCATTCTATGCAACGAAAAGGCAAGCAGGCTCGGTTTGTTAATCGGAAAGTGTAACAGATTCAAGAAATCATTTGAGGTTGTGTTAATTGAATGATATCCGACGTCTTTTCGAGTATCAGAACGCTGAAGATTATTCTTCGCAGTCTTTAACTCCCCTTCCCGGTTCACGGGAAGGGGGCGGGGGATGGGTCCCGATTTGCCAATACGAAATTATAGAATATCGTCCTCGCCGATATCGCTGAACCGAATTCGAGCACTCGCGAGGTTCCCCGCCTCGGTTTACGAGTAGCGAAGCGGCGGCGCGGTATTGAATGACAGTCCGGGGGACTGTCAGACCCGCGGCGTGACCGAGCCGCAGCGAGACGGGGCAGGGGTGGTGTCCCTATTGAAGGGCGCGAGGAATTTAAATCAATATAGGGTGAAGGAGCGCGAGCCTTCCGCGAGGAAAGCCTCGACTCCTTCCAAGCAGTCGGCAGGGACGCCGCCTGCTTGAAGCGCAAAAGAGTATTCCGACCTCTGCGGAGGTCGGCAAGGGCTACGCGCCCTTGAGCATCCGTACGGCTCTGGCGGTTTTCCAAAGGAAAACGGCGGTGTTCAGCCGCCGAGACAGAGTCGTAGCTTGCCGTAGGCAAGCATAAGCTTCTTGAAAAAACTTGACTAAAACTTTCACGCTGTTTTTATTTATTAATTTCCGCTCGGCGGAAATTTTCCTTAAACTTCGCCGCAGGCGAAGCTTTTCTTCATCTCACTCTCAATCTCTCCTCCGCCCATTTTTCATATACCTTCACGCAAACGAATCTTTGATAAACAAAGTAGATCAATACGTTTATAACGTAAGTGACGAGGATCAGCACGATGCTTATTACGGCGGACTTTCCTCCGATCAGCAATCCGAGCACGCTCGAAAGCATACTCTGCGAAAAAACGAGCATCAGTGAAAAGGGAACTCCGATCATCCGCGCGATCGTCAAAATCCCGCAGGTCACAGAAAAATAAGTCAGCATATATTTTCCTCTTTCCGAAAAATACCGACCCGAAAAGTCAGCCGGATCAAATTTTTCCGTACCGAGTGCGGCGAGAAAAGCCCTCTTCTCTTCCGAATCGCGCCCCAATCTGACCATAGAATAGACGTAGAATCCGACGAACGCGCCAAGCTGTAATAGCGAATATAAAACGGTCAGAAAGACGTTCTGCTCCCCGCCCGTCGCAACGTCGGTTGCAAATTCAAGAGTCGCATTGCCGAAAAACATATTGACAAGCGTTGTTACCAAGAGATACGCGAAGTAAAATACCGCGTTTGGTATAAAAAATTCCTTCAAAAAGGCAGTGATCTTAATCTTTTTCATCGTTTTCCTCCATTCAGAAGCCGAGCAGATGCTTGAATTTCGAATCCGTCGGCACCAGATCCTTTATAATAATGTATCTGCGCTGTTTGTGCTGAAAAATATACAGGTCCCGCGTGTTCCAGGTCTTCTCGATACAGGTCATATCGATCCGCTCATAAAGTCTCAGCTCGCCGAACGACGAATAGACCGTACAGCATATCCCGCCGCCTACAACCTCGTAAACGTATTTTTCCTCCGCCATTCTCGAGTTGATCTTCGCGCGCTGGCTGATGAAGCTGATCACCATACCGACTAATTTCACAATATTTATGATCAGATATACCCAGGCAAGCGAAACAGCAGTATTTGATAATGCCGTCACTATTACCAAAACCATAAAAGCGGCTCCGTACAAACACCAGGCAAACCGTTCCTTGGTCAACGTAATAAGCGCCTTGTCGATATCACTTTCGGAATATTCAAAACTATACCTCTCCTCCGCTTCGACAGGATCACTTTTTTCCGCGCACACGTTTTGCTCAAAGAAGTCGTTCATCGAAAGCTTGAATATCTCGCAAAGGCGCATAAGGTTTTCAACCGTGGGGATCGTTTGGTCATTCTCCCATTGGCTGACCGTCTGGCGAGTCACGAAAAGCTGCTGTCCGAGCTCCTCTTGCGACATCTCCGCACTCTTTCTGTAATAAGCAATTTTTTCTCCGATGCTCATTTTACCACCTCCAAAGGTTTTGTTGCCTCAATTCTATCACGCCGCCTGCGAAAAGTAAAGCAATAATTGCTTTCTCCGTGTCAAGCACGGCTTGACACGGGGTGAATTTCCTCAGGTCGGATGTTTTGGCTGCTTTACTCCGCAATATTTTCCGTATTTATGTAAAATGAAGTTTTTTCTATTATATCATATTTTTTCTCAAAAAACCGATTTAGGGATAAATGGTATCATTTTAGGGATAAATGGTCATCTTTCGTTTCAAAAGCCTGGAATTATTCAAGAATTACGCGCAAACCGTAGGGACCGGCGTCCTCGACGGTCCGAGCCCAATTAAAGTATTGATGTGTATTTAATCAAGAAAATATCATTATGTATTCTTAATTTAAGACACATATTTAATATAATGCCCACGGACCGCCGAGGACGTCGGTCCCTACAGGCTCGTAATGAATTTTTTTGCAGAACTATTGATTTTTCACTCGAAATATTGTTGCGATATTCAGAACGCTGAATAAAAAAGTTTGCGCTAACAAAAATCAGCCGCAGGCTGTATATCATCAACGCGCAGCGTTGTATCGGAAACGGGGTTCCGAAAGCTGAGCAAAAAAGTTCGAGCACTCTGAACTCCTCCCTCCGGTTTACGGAGGGAGGGCGGGAGGGAGGTCCCTATTTGCAGATACAAAATTACATAGATATCGTCCCAGACAATATAGCTGAACCGAATTCGAGCACTTGCGAGGTTCCCCGCCTCGGTTTACGAGTAGCGAAGCGGCGGCGCGGTATTGAATGACAGTCCGGGGGACTGTCAGACCCGCGGCGTGACCGAGCCGCAGCGAGACGGGGCAGGGGTAGTGTCCCTATTAAAGGGCGCGAGGAATTTTGATCAATATAGAGTGAAGGAGCAAAAATCTCCCCCGAAGGGGAGATTTTACTCCTTCCAAACAGCCTGCGGGGCGCAGTCTGTTTGAAGCGCAAGAGAGAGTTCCGACCTCTGCGGAGGTCGGCAGGGGCTACGCGCCCTTGAGCATCCGTACGGCTCTGGCGGTTTCCCAAAGGAAAACGGCGGTGTTCAGCCGCCGAGACAGAGTCGTAGCTTGCCGTAGGCAAGCATGAGCTTCTTGAAAAAGCTTGACCAAAACTTTCAC
>JAZSEA010000065.1:0-10825 GCA_045531455.1 Eubacteriales bacterium | reverse complement strand
ACTTCAAAGATTTCCGAGTATCTTTTTATTTAATTTACCTAACTATCGTTATAGCAAAACAATAGTTAATTAAAGCAAAACAAAATTATTGTATTACTAATTTCCGAGCTTGCTCGGAAATTTTCCTTAACTCTGCACTCTGCACTCTGCACTTATTCAAGCGTTTCTCCCTCAAATCTACGCAGATCGATCCTATATCCCTCGGGGATGCGTGCGGCTTCCTCGTCGGCGCGGAAGACGTGGTCCATTCTGGCATTGCCGAAATCCTGGAATTTCTTCTTTTTCGTGCCGCCGCCCGCTTTTTTATTCGGATTTTTGGCGATATCGCATTTGTCGTCCGCCATATGAGCGTCGAGAAGTGCTTTGAGGTACGCGACACGCTCGCCGCCCTCATCGTACTTGTTGACGTGCTCGGGGCACTCGTCGAAATAGGCGTATTTGTCGTACTCGCGGCTGTAGATCAGCTTATCCTTCTCTGCGGCAACCATATAGCAAGCCTTCTCGCCGCATTCGTACTGCGAGTAGACCTCCGAGTGCTTGCCCGAGAGGATGTCTATGCCGTCGAACTCGGCGGGATCGTAATCGATTCCGAAGAGCGAGAGGAGTGTGGGCGCAACGTCAACGAGGGATACGGGATCGTTTCTCTCGACGCCGTCCATTCCGGGAACACGGAGAATGAAGGGAATGCGGTTTGCCGAGGAAAGCATCGTGCGCTTGCCCGCGTGGCGGTAGTCGCCGAGGGTCTCGCCGTGGTCGGAGATGAAGAGGATGACGGTGTCCTCGTACATACCCTTCTTCTTGAGCGCGTCGGTGATGCGTCCGATCTGGTAATCCATAAAGGAGACGCAAGCATAGTAGTAGTTCTTCGCGCGGCGGATGTCGTAGTCGGTCATATGGAGAACTCCGTCAAGGTCAAATGCGGGAGGCAGAAGGAATTTGAGATCGGGAGTCTCCTCGGGCACGAAGGGAGCCTCGGGCATATCGCGGAAGAGCTTGTTCCAGGGCGCGGGCGGGCAGAAGGGCGGATGCGGATGGATGAAGGACGACATCAGAAACATCGGCTTTTCGGGGTCGCAATTCTCGATGAATTCAACCGAGCGGTCGCCGATCCACTGTGTCGGATGCGCCTCTGCGGGGAGCTGGCTTACCTGCGGAACGTAGTACATATCGCTGCGCTGACCGTTGTAATCGAAGACGTTTTTGTAGGGAGAATTTTTGATATATTCGGTGTAATCGTCGCCCTCGGCAGCGAGTTCTTCCTGTGTGTGGCGCGAGGAGAAGCCCATCAGTCCGTATCTGTCCCAGACGTGATGCATCTTACCGACACAGCAGGATTCAAAGCCCGCCTTCGTGAGCATCGAATAGAAGCCCTCGCCCGTGTAGCAGGTCTTCGGGTTGTTGTTCGAGTTGCCCGTGCGGTTGACGTACTGACCCGCAAGGAGCGAGAGGCGCGCGGGAACGCAAACGGGGGAGGGGGTTACGGCACGGTTGAAAACGCATGCGCCGTCGGCGATCGCGTTGAGCGCGGGAGTCTGCGCGTAGGTGTTACCGTAGGGGCCGAGAGCATCGGCACGGCACTGGTCGGACATAATGAGAAGTATGTGCTTGGGTTTCATATGAGCCTCCGTTACAGAATGATGATACAATTTAATTATACCACGCTTTGGTGTCCCTGTCAAGGAAAAGATGAAAACCCGACGCCGGCGGGCGTCGGTTTTATTCAATAAACTTTGAAAAGTTTGATCAAACTTTTAGTCAAACGGTTGTCGCTTTTTCGGACCACTGACCGCTGATCACTTTTTCGTATCGAGAATCAGATTCGCCGCGTGGGGGATGTTCGTTACGGTGACTTTGCCGGGGCAGATAGCCTTCTCGCCGTCGAGGGTCCAGGGCGTGCCCTTCTTCATCTCGAAGGTTACGTGGCGTGTGCGGAAGAATTTGATCAGCTTGCAGTCGTGGAGGTTGGACTGCATAACTGCGGTAGCGATCTGGCTGAGCTCGGCGGGATTTTCGGGCATAGTGACAAGGACGACCTCGAAAAGCCCGTCGCACATATCGACCTCGTCCTCGCCGAGCTTGACGATGCCGCCGACCGAGCGCGTGTTGCTGACCGCGCCGAAGGCGAGATCGGCGATGATGCGCTTGCCCTCGGAGGTGGTGCAGACGGTGCGGATCGGCTTGATCTTGAAGAAGTCGTTGACGCCGCTCAAGACGTAGGCGAAGTAGCCGAGATTGTTCTTTGCTTCCTGCGAGGTCGTGTATGACGGTGACGAAAATGCGCCGAAGGAGGCGATATAGCTGAAGAATCTGTCTCCGCCGAAGCGTCCGATGTCGAAATTCAGAAGACGTCCGCGGTTGAGATTGATGGCGATCTCGCGTGCCGCCTCGGGAGGATCGAGCGGAAGTCCGAGTCCGTTGGCGAAATCGTTCGTTGTGCCCGCGGGGATATATCCGACGGGCATTTTTGAGTGCGCGGCACGCAGACCCGTCAGCACCTCGTTGAGTGTGCCGTCGCCGCCGCAGCAGAAAACGGCGTCGCATCTGCCCTCGGCGTGAAGATGCGCCGCATCCTCGGCAAGCTTTATCGCGTGTCCGCGCTCCTTGGTCAGGAGGACGGTGGGGGCGATGTCGTTGGCGGCAAGAGCCTCGATGACGCCGAAGAGCGCCGCCTTGCCCTTGAGTTTTCCCGAAACGGGGTTTACGATCAGAGTTACGTTTTTCATTTTCTCCATTTATTAGCGAGATCCATGCGATTTGTCAGAAGCGTATCGATGCCCATCGAGAAATATTTGTCGTAGTCCTCGGGCGTATCGGCGTAGTAGAGGTTGCAACGGATGCCTGCGGCGTGCATCTTTTCGATCAGCTCCTCGTCGAACATTCCGAGCCAGAACTGAACGCCTGTGCAATGGTATTTCGTTGCCATTTCGTATATCTCGACGGTGTCGCGGGGGAGCTGGATCGCTGTACGCGGGATCTCGGGCGCGACCTTTTCCATCCATTCGAGCTCGGAGGGCGAGCCGGCGAAGTAGACGTTTTCCCAAGCGTCGTATTTTTCAACTAATTTTACGAGCTCTTTGATGAGGTAACCGTCCTCGCCGTGCTCCTTGAGGTGCATATTGAAGACGATCTTGTTCGCGAACTGCGCAAAGACCTCCTCTGCGGTACAGAAGCCGACCTCCCAGCCGTGCTTGATGCCGATATTGAGCTTCAAAAGCTCGTCGAGAGTTTTTTCCTTGAGCTTGCCCTCGCCGTCGGAAATGCGCTCAAGGGTGCCGTCGTGGGAGACGATGAGCTTCCCGTCCTTGGTGAGTCTGATATCGAATTCGATCTCGTCCGCGCCGAGCGCGAGAGCCGCCGCAAAAGCGGGCAGAGTGTTCTCGGGCGTCAGCTTCGAGAGACCGCGATGTGCACAGAATTTTTTCATATTTTTTATCTTCCTTAAATTATAATTTAGCTTGAAGTTTTTGAAGAGTCAAGAGAAACTTTTTTCAAAAAGTTTCTCTTGTGGGGCGCGGGGCAACGCCCCGAAATGCGCTTCGGAATGACGGCGCCCCGCCGGCATTCCGGAAGGAGTAAAACCGCCCCACCGGGGTGGTTTTCGCTCCTTCACCCCGCGCGTCCTATTCGGACGCGCAATTCTATAGAGATATCATTTCTCTGCGGGCTCAAACAGGTAATTTCGCGCCCGCACATATCCGAGGACGATATCCGATAATTTAACATATTTCAAATCGGGACCCACCCCCGCCCCCTTCCCGGTTTACGGGAAGGGGAGAAAGAGAGCGCGAACCTTATTGTTTAGCTTTCTAAATATCGTTTGCCATCAATGCGTGTAATTCAATTGTCAGTATCCGAATCGTATATGCAGGTCAGATCATCGATCTTTGCAAAATGCGGATAAGCATTGTTGAAGTATTTGGAATTGAAATTTATCGGAGTCAGCGCATCAAACCACGAGGGATCGGCGTTCAAGAGTAATTCAATGACTCGTTCCTTTGAAACGCTGTCGGCAATAACCGTCGGCAGATCAAGTGTAGCCGTCTCGCCTCTCTGTACAGCGAATCTGTATTCGCATTCAAGGCGTTCCATCGTAATGATCTCTACAAGATAGTACCGACCGGTTTGTTCAATAATAACGTCTCGCCAATCCTTCTGCACGATATAGCTTTCAAATGTTTCGGGCGGAATACCTTCGTAAGCGATATAGATCTTCATTGATTTTTCCTGTTTTACAAATACGAGAGATGATAAAATAATTAGTAAGAATGATTTTACGAGTCTGTAGGGACCGACGTCCTCGGCGGTCCGTGGGCATTATATTAAACATGTGTCTGAAATCAAGAATACATAATGAGATTTTCTTGATTAAGTGCAAAGCAATATGTACATTGGGATCGGACCGCCGAGGACGTCGGTCCCTACGAATGATAATTCAATTTGTGCAAATGAATATAGTTTTTGCGTTGATTATGCTTTTTTCAAAGCCTCTAAATAATCCTCATATGTTGCGACGCATTTTACCGCCGCGAGGAAGGCTTTAGCGTTCATTCCCGACGGCAATCCGAAGACTGCGCCGACGGCGTCGCGCTTTGCTTGGCTGTCGGGTGCGCCCGTGAGTCCGTCGCGGCAAAGGATTGCGGGCGTGAGCGGATTTTCCTCGATCTTTGCGGTCATATCGGGGTTCGTGTAGGGCAGAAAGAGGTCGTAGATCAACTCGCGCTCGACGCCCTCAACGCCGAGAAAGCCCTCGGCAGAGGGCTCCTTTTTGCGCTTTTCCTTTCCCTCGATCTTCGGGATGTGGAGACAGATGATCTTGTCTTTAGGCAAAATCCCCGAAATATGCGAGCGGATCAGCCTGCCCGCGCCGTCGGGATCGGTCAGCACGATCAGCGGAGTTTTCCGCGCAAGCGCACGCAAAAGGGCGGCGCGCTCGTGATTTTTGAAGATCCCGAAGCCGTCGGTCGCTATTATCTGCGCCTCGATAACCGACGAGAGGCGCAATTTGTCGTATTTTCCCTCCACAATCACGGGGTAGGGGATCTTTAATTTATCCTTCATTTAACCAAAAACCATACGATCAGCGCAATACCGAGCACTATACGGTAGACGCCGAAGGGGATGAAGCTGTGACGCTTGACAAAATCGGTCAGGAACTTGATCGCCGCCATCGAAACCGCAAATGCAACGGCACATCCGACCGCGAGGATGATCCACGCGAGCGCGGGGACGTTGGTATTATGTTCCAAAACGTAGGAGACGAATCCGAGCGCCTTGATCGCGCTTGCTCCCGCCATCGCGGGGATCGCCATAAAGAAGGAGAACTCAGCCGCCGCCGTGCGCGAAAGTCCGATCAGCATCGAGCCGAGGATCGTCGAGCCCGAGCGCGACGTGCCGGGGATGATCGCAAGCATCTGGAAAATGCCGATGAAGAAGGATTGCGTCAGAGTAATGTCGTCAACCGACTCGACGACAGCCTTTTTCTTGTTGAATTTTTCGATAAGGATGAAGAAAATGCCGTAAATGATCAGCGCGGCAACGACAACGGGGGCGTTGTAGAGCCAGCCGTCAATGTCCTTGCCCGAAAGCTTCTCGAGTATTTTGTCGAAAAGGATTACCGCGATCGCGGCGGGGACGGAAGCGACGAGGACCTTGCCCCAAAGCTTCCAGATACGTACGTTCTCGCTCTTTTCACGCTTGGGATTCAGCGGCCAGAGGCGTGAAAAATAGGTCACAACGACAGCAAGGATCGCTCCGAGCTGTATGACGACCTCGAACATCTCGCAAAACTCGTCGGTGAACGGCGCGTCGGGCGCGAGCGAGAAGGAGAGAAATTCGTCAAGGAGGATCAGGTGCCCCGTCGAGCTGACGGGCAGCCACTCGGTGATGCCCTCGACCAAGCCGTAGATCACGGCGGTTATAATTTGGATGAATTCGTACATGACAACTCCGTTGTAGTGAAAAGTGTAAAGTGTAAAGTTAAAAGTTGTGGTAAATTTCCTCACTTCGTTCGGAAATTACTCTTAAATTTAAAGATATTACTCTTAAATGCCGGAGAAATTACTCTTAAACTCAAAGTTATTACTCTTAACATTATTTAAGAGTAATTTCTCCACGTTGATACGGTGGATCAATTATTTTCAACGTCGTCAATTCCGTTGATGATTATATCCGTATACTTACGTATCGTTTCTTCAACTTTTTTGGAATACATTATCGGGATAACGTCGCGGCGTTCGACAACGAAATTAAAATCTTTATACCCGAGAGGACGCTTGGATATGATTATCCAACCGGGGAAGCGGTAGAATCTGATCTCCGCGACCTCATCCCAACGAATTTTACGTTTGCAAAGAAATTTGAAGTTAGAGCGTCTGACGCCTTCTTCATTGAATTCTACTACCGAAAAGATCCTTGTAAACCAAAGTATTGTCGGAAGAAAAAAGCCATTGTGAGAATCGCGGAAATGTATTGCGGATCGAATTTGAACATATACATACTAAACGCAAATATTACGTATGCGAACACGTTCAGAATTGTTACGCCAATCATAACAGGAAGCGCCGCAGCAAAAAACTTATTGTTTCCATTTTTCATCGGTCGTTCCTCCTTTGAGTTGATATCGAAAGGTACGTACTATACGGTGCGCTTGTCGTTCGTGCAGTACAGGCTCCGCTCTCCTCATTCACCGCGAGGAGCGGTGAATGAGGAGAACACCTTTCGTGCTGTATAAAGGACAAGCGTACCAAGCTTTTAATAGAATCGTAAATTTTCGCCTCGGCGAGGAAATTAACCTTCAACTTTCCGCGAAGCGGAAATCTTAACTCGAGCGAAGCGAGATATTAACTCGGCGAAGCCGATCTTAACTTGCGCGAAGCGCAATCTTAACTCACGCTCCGCGTGACTACTCTGCCCTCAAAATATCTCCCTCTTTTACTTCCATCTTTACTCTCGTATAGAATATTCGCGACGGATGCGGTGCGGATTCGACGGCGACGCCGTCACCGTCGTAGAGCTCGGCAACGGTGAAGGGAATGCCGACCTTGCCGGGGGTGAGCAGCTCTGCGGTCATACCCTGAACGAGCTTGTTGCGCTGACGGAAGCGGTAGAGTCTGCCTTCCTCGGTGACCTCAATTTCCTTCAGATTTTCGGGCATCGGCTCGTCGAAATCCTCGGCGACGGCAAGATACGCTTTTTCGCGCATATAGCCGGGCTGTGTGACGAGCTTGGAGTCCTCGCGCGGGGAATCAAAATAGAATCCCGTGTCGTATTCGCGGTGCGAAACGCTGTCGACCTCGGCGTAAAGCGCGGGATCGGGGACGTAATCGAGCATATTTCCGCCCGCCTCGACGAAATCACGGAGTCCGTCGAGCGCGATGCGGTAGGCGTTTGCCACAACTGCGGCGTAGTAAGCCGAGCGGACGCGTCCTTCGAGCTTGAAGGACGAAATGCCCGCGTCCACAAGCTCGCCGACGTGGTTGATCATGCACATATCCTTCGAGGACATGATGAAGGTGCCCTCCTCGGTCTCAACGATGGGCATAGCCTCGTCGGGGCGTGTTTCCTCGACGATCTTATAATTCCAGCGGCAGGGCTGCGCGCACGCGCCGTGGTTTGCGCTGCGGTTCACCATAAAGTCGGAGAGCATACAGCGTCCGCTGTAGGAAACGCACATCGAGCCGTGAACGAAAGCCTCAAGCTCGATCTCGTCGGGAATACTGTCGCGGATCGCGCGGATCTCACGAAGAGAGAGCTCACGCGCAAGCACGAGACGGGTCGCGCCGAGCTTGATATACTCGAGTGCCGCCTCGGGGCTGACGATGCTCGCCTGAGTCGAGATGTGGATCGCGGCTTGAGGGTTGATCTCCTTGATCATCGCGATGACGCCGAGGTCGGCAACGATGTAGCCGTCAATGTCGATCTTCGCGCACTCGCGGATAAACTCGCGCAGAGCGGGGTATTCGGGTCCGTGCGGAAGGATATTTACGGTCAGATACATCTTTTTGCCGCGCGCGTGGAGATATTCCGCGGCTTCGGCGAGCTCCTCGAGCGAGAAATTCTCGGAAGCCTGACGCATACCGAAGCGGCGGCCGGCAAGATATACCGCGTCCGCGCCGAAGCGCACCGCCGCGCGGAGCTTTTCGGGGTTGCCCGCAGGTGCAAGCACCTCGGGGAGAATCAGTTTCTTTTCCATTTTATTTGATCTTTCCTGAAGTCATTACGTAGTATTCGCCGGGGTTTTTGCCCTCAAAGCCGCCCGAGACCTCGAGCGCGCCGTCACCCGTGACCTCGATGATAACGTCGCTTTCCGCGCAGTTGAAGAATCTGACCTTGTGGCCGGGGAAAGTTTCGGCATAGCGCACGCTTGCGCCCTCGAATTTAGCCGTGGTGAGTATGTAATCGGGGTCCATTTCGTGCATAACGAGGTCGGCGTTGTCGCGCGCCTGACCGTGATGCGGCCATTTTGCGACGTCGGGGCGACCGATCGTGTCCTTGTAGATCGCCCACATTCTGTCAACGCTCTCCTCGGTGATACCGCGCGTGCGCTTCATACTGTCGCCCGTGAAGAGGATCTTTCTGCCTCCGTGACGGATGACGAACCAGATCGAAGCCGCGTTGCCGACCGATGTGGGAACCTTGGGGTCGTAGATGTCATCGGTATCAAAATAGCTGTTTGCGATGAGCTCATAGAGCTCACGGGGCGACGACCAGTCTGTATCGGGGGGCAGGATCTCGATCTCCGCGCCCGCAAAATCATAAAGAATGGTCTCGGGGTTATCCGAATGATAATGTACCTCGATGCGCCTTGCGTTCGGATGGCACTCGGCGAGTGCCGCCTCGATACGGGGACTGTATTTTGAGTCGCCGTGGGACATATCCTCGGGGAGGGCGTTGTGCGGAGGGAGAACTACCGTGTCGATCGCAAAGCGCGGATCGCGGATGACGTTCTCGATCGGACCGCAGACGTGGTCGATGTGGTAATGCGAGATGAACCAGTCAAAATGAAGAACATCCACGCCCTCAGCCTCGCGGAGAGCGAGAAGCGCGTCGAGCGCAAAGGAGGTCTTGGTCATACCGCCGTCGTGGAGGATGTAGTGCCCGTCGAGGGCAAAGATGAAGCCGTCGGACTTGGAGACGTCGACGTGCGAGAGGCAGTTGATGCGAAGAACGTTATCGCGCAGGGTGAAGTCTTGGGGGAAGATAGAGCTCATTTTATTTTATTCCTTTCGGGGAGATTGAATTCAAGTGGAAAGTGAAAAGTGGAAAGTGAAAAGTTATGGTAGCTTTTCGCGGAGCGAAAAGCTTAATTTTATTTGGAAGTCAGAGTAAAGTGAAGAGTTGGCTCGACTTCATTAAGGTCTCCATAATGATGGCGTAAAACTGAGATGATTTCCTCGGGGTGAATACGATAATCATCAAATTCATCCTCAAAAAAGATTCCGGATGCACCTATATACAATTCCACGTGATCTGTATACCGCAGACAGCAATTCGCGACTTTTACGATATATCCAATGCGGATCTCGAATGACTTTTCGTTGTTGCCATCGAACCACCAAGGCTCAAGGATATCCTCACAGTTATAGTATTTGAAATTATCGGCAACGTCAAAAGCAAAGAGATTCGGATTTGATTTCGTTCGTTTTTGCTCGAATTCTTCGATATATCTGTCGGCAAACCACACTCCGAAATCATCCGCTATCGCGATCGCGTGAAGTTCTTCGGTAAGCGAGACTCTTTTTTCTCTTGGCAAATTATCGAGGTGAAAAATGATAAACATACTCATGTCAGGTATCTATTGGACTCCTTTCCTGGTGATGCGTTCGCGTTGTCAAAGCAATTACATATAGATGCAAGCATAGTGCTTGTCAATTTTGCGGTACAGAATCCGCCATCCCTCATCCGGCGCTGCGCGCCACCTTCTCCCAAGGTCCGGGAGGATGAAGTCTTGGGGGAAGATAGAGCTCATTTTATTCCTTTTGGGGAGATTGAATTCAAGTGGAAAGTGAAAAGTGGAAAGTGAAAAGTTATGGTAGCTTTTCGCGGAGCGAAAAGCAATTTTTTAAATATAATCAAAGGGAATATTGATTATCGGGATTTGGTGACTTTCAAACAGTTCGAGAAGCACCTTATCGTTGACGAAATAAAACATAACATATCCGTCGGTGTTTTTGACAGCATAGACGGTTGCTCCGCCCCTGCCGTTTATTCCGCCGAGAGATTCATCATCATTTTTAGCGGTTTCCAAGCGGGAAATCGATGAAAATTTGATCACTTGATCCTTTCGGCGAAAGCGTTTGAGCAGGATCTCGCCTTTTTCCTCGTCAACGTAGATGCGGTTTGTTAATGCGTATACAGAGTAAGGAATAAAAATATATGCAAGCATACAAATCATAAAACCGAACGGAATGGCAACAATCCAAGGATAAGTCAAAACAAGCCAAAGGAAGAACACAATATAGATGGAAAAAATCTCAATCGGCAGCAAATCAACTATCATTTTCTTTTTGCTGTTTCGGATGTTGATGTAGTATTTCTTCATTTTGGGCTCCTTTCATGATTTGTGAGAAGAGGTAAAAAACAATTTATGTTCGCACAAACAAAGCAGGGGTGCAGGGGGCGAAGCACCATAAGTGGGAACTTAAGCACACAATATGCTCTCTCCCTCCACCGCGGTCACGCGGAAGGCGGATTGTCAAGTCAAGTGCAACATTTTTTAGAAATAAAGTCCAAAGGAGAAAGGAAATCAAGACATTTACGAGGACGAGAGTTAATAAGATGAACAACACGAAGAAGCTCCTCTTCAGAAATCAAAGAGAAATCAGTA
>JAZSEA010000071.1:0-7357 GCA_045531455.1 Eubacteriales bacterium | reverse complement strand
TCATCCTCCTCGTGTGCCGCTCCGCCCAGCGCGTATCCCGCCTTGACGGTTCCGTGATTGATCTGAATCACGTCATCTCTTCCCGTGATGACGTGATCGAGGATCATTCTCGATTCGTATTCCTGTCCGAACACAAGGGGCTTGACCTGCTTAACATCGACCTGAAGAGGTGGTAATTTTTTCTTTTCCATGGCTTACTTCCTTTCTGAATCGTCAAATGCGATCATTACTTTGATTTTGCTGTTTTTATATTTTTCTTCGTGCTCAAAGACATCCAAAGTGTCTTTAAAGGGAATGTGATGGGTACAAACGGGCGTCAACTTGACGGGATTCGTTCGCATGATCTTACAAACGGCAGGGGCATTTTCAGCGCGACCGGCCGCGCCAACCATCGAAAGACAGCCAAGCACCAACGGATCGATGGGGAGGTCATCCACATTTCTCTCATAAAAGCTGATAACCGAGATGCGGGCATATCTTGCCGAGCAGGCAATGCTATCCCTGAGTGCCGAGGTAGAGCCCGACGTCTCGACAACGAGGTTGGCTCCCTTTTTGCCGAGGGAAAGATCCTTGATCTTGGCAACAGCGTCCTCTTTTTTACCATTGATCACGTGATCGGCACCGATCTCCAAGCCGACCTTCAGCTTCTCATCGTTTCTTCCAACGAGAATGACCTCGCCCGCTCCGTAATATTTTGCCAGCCAAACCGCAACCATACCGATCGCACCCGTACCGAATACAACTGCCGTATCGTCCTTTGTCAGCGTCACGCCGCGGAATGCGTCGTATGCGATGCTGGCAGGCTCGATCAAGGCGCCCTCGTCCATGGAAAGCTCATCGGGAAGGTGATAGACGTGCCGCTCGGGCATTTGCATATATTCCGCATAACAACCGTCCCAAGCATTGACGGTTCCCACCGACCAAGTCGAGGGACAGCTCATATAATCCTTTCTTTTGCATGCCTCGCAAACTCCGCACGTCACAAAATTGTCGGCGTAAACGCGATCACCAACCTTAAAATCCTTTACGTCAGGTCCCACCGATTCAACAATGCCCGCCCACTCGTGACCAAAGCGGCAGGGATATTTGATTTCGCCCGAGCGAATGAAGCTGCTCTCTCCCGTGTAGATCGATTGGTCGGTGGCGCACACACCCGTGCGGCAAACCTTGGCAACAATCATATCCCCCGTGGCAAGGGGCTTGGGCACGGTTTCCATACGGGCGTCGCGAGGGCCGTATACCGTAATTGCTTTCATAGTTTCTTTGCTCATATTGGTTCTCCTTACTTTTTATCATTTGGTTTTGATTCCTGAATCGAAATTGCGATACGGAACCTGAAGGTTGAGGTTGCGGGAATCTGCGAGGAATAACCCTTTTGTACCGCCTTGTCGGGGGCATCAAAGGGAGCTGTACAGGGTTCGGGGGCAAGATTGTAAATGCCTTGAAATTCTCCGTTGTTGAGCCATACGCCGAGATAAGGAAGCTTGGACTCATCAAAACGGAAGAAAAGCTCTCTGCCGCTTGCGTAGCGAACACCAAAGAAGCCCTCGGGCATGGGATCAAGATAATAAAATTTGTATGCCGCTCCCGTGTTGGGAGCAAAGCCCGTCAACGTATCGCGCGGAAGCGTATCGTGTGCGTATCCGTCGGTGGAGAAAACCATTTCGATCGGATCGTTCCCGCCAAACGGGGTCAAGAGGCGCATACCGTCCTCACCCTTGAGCATAACGTGTCCTGCCCAGATAAAATCAAATGGCTTGTCTCCCTCGTTGGTAATCGCATAGTCAACCGCGATCGTACCATCAGAGGCGGGTACTACTGTTTTTTGATAATGAATCGGAAAGAGTCGGGAGTGAGCAGAAAGAATCAGCTTATTCTCCTCAATGCTCGCCTCGTACGGCAAGCGACAGCACTCCCCATGATCGGGATAAGTAATTCCCTTATATGCCCCTGCTTCGGGAGTATAGGGGTCGATGGTTGGGAACATATCGTCAAAGGCGCTGCATTCGGAGTCAACGTAGCTTCCGTCAACAGTCAAAACCCGATAAGATTCGCCATCTCGTGTCAAGAGAAGCTCGCGATTGGTTGAGAGGTCGATCAAGGATGCCATTTTTGCGCCGTCCTTCGGCAAAAAGGTCGCACGAAGCGCATCACTTTCGACTACAATAGCCTCTTTGTTCTTATAACCCGCGCGCGATCATGCCAGCACCTTCAGCTCACCCTGACGCATCAGCAGGTAGGGAATCTCGGGGCAAATCGCCTCAATCTCGGTCATAAAATCGAAGGGACTTCCGAAATGCTGCGCGAAATTCCAATAGTGACAGGGCACAGCAAGCTTCGGTGTGAGTGCCTTGACCACACGAGCCGCCTCGGATGCGTTCAGATTGCCAAACGCTCCGTTAATGGGAAGGATCAGGAGATCCACGCCTTGAATTTTTTCATCGTCCAGCCAATCGGGGCGGTACGCGGTATCCCCCATCATGTAAATCCGTTTGCCTGCCACCTCAAACAGAAGTCCGATTGCGTGAGGCGTGTCGGCACCGTGATCGCAACGAATGGCGGTCAGCTTGACACTTCCAAGGTGTGCCGTGTCTCCCACTGACAAAAAGCTGAGATTTTCCTTAATACCCAAACGCTCGCACTCTGCCGCGGTGTCTTTCGCGCCGACAAACTTGGTCGTTCCGTTGGCAAGCAGGAGCGGCACGCTGTCGGGGTCAAAATGATCGAAATGCGCATGAGACGCTACGAGATAATCGAAGATCAACTCGTCCGCACCGAGAATGTGGGGCATCAGACGCTTGAAGCCGAAATATCGCTCACAGCAATCCGAAAGATACGGGTCAACAGCGATCAGCTCTCCCTCGTGCGTTTTGAGCACAAATCCCGCCTGACCGAGAAAGAATACGCCAACCTCATCTTCCTTAATAGGCGATCCCATCACCTTTCTCGCAAAATGTTCCATCGTAATCTCTCCAATCTGTCAAAAGTTTCTCGCATAGCCGCCGCAGGTCCAGCCGCCGTCCACGGGCAGAACTGCCCCCGTGATGTAGGATGCCGCGTCGGATGCCAAAAATGCCGTTGCGTTAGCAATTTCATCGGGTACGCACTGACGTCCCATGGGAATGTGGGAAAGCAATCCCGCCATGGCGCTATTGTCGGTCCAGAGCTTGTTGGTAACGGCAATGCCGACGGTGCCGGGACAAATGACGTTTGCGCGGATGCCCTGCGGTGCCAGCTCCATCGCGATTGCCTTGGTGAAGTTGATAACTGCCGCCTTTGCCGCCGCAAAGGCGCATTGATTGCGCAGAGGCACCATGCCGACGATGGAGCTGATGTTGACGATGCTTGCGCCCTCGCTCATATAAGGGATCGCGAGCTTGGTGCAGTTGTAGGTTCCGTCGAGATCGACCTTGAGAATGGCATCCCACCATTCATCGCTGAACTCGTCTACGTGCTTGCGCTGCTCGGGTCCTACGTTGATACCCGCGTTGTTGATGAGTACATCGATACCGCCGAAATCTTGCGCGATCTGTGCCATCGTGTCCTTTACCGCCTCGCGATCGGTGATGTCAAAATCGTAGCCGCGCGCAACGTATCCGTTTTTCGTAATATCGTTCGCAACGGTCTGCGTGCCGCGCAGATCGCAAACGGCTACCTTTGCGCCGTCCTCTGCAAAGCGGTGTGCCATTGCCGAGCCGAGACCTCCTGCGGCACCGGTAACAATAACAACCTTGTTTGTAAAATTAAGTACCATAAATCCTTCCTCCATTATGATTTTTATGCTTGTCAGATTTCCAAGAGCAGCTTCATTGCCTTGCCCACTTCCAAATCAGCAAACGCCGCCTGCCATTCGGTCAGCGGACGTGTTCCAATCATAGGAGCGACCTTGAGTTTGCCGCTTGCCATCAGGGAAAGCGCGATATTCCAGCCGTTGTAGCTGGAGCTCATGTTAAATTGAATGTCGATCACCTTCATCATGGCCTCGTTCCAAGGAACCTCGACCGTAGGCGCACCCGTCATGCCGATGGCGCACAGACGTCCCCATTTACGCAGAGCCCGAATGCTCGTTCGGATCGCGCTTCCCGCGCCCGATGCCTCGACCACGAGGTCAGCGCCAATCGCGGTTTCCTGCATGATGCGTGCCACGGCATCTTCCTTGAGTACGTCGATGAATACGTCGTAGCAGTCCAGCTCGTCAGCGATCTTCAAACGGTAATCGATGTCACTCGTGCAACCGCAAAGAATGATCTTTCCCGCTCCTGAGATGCGCGCCATCTGTGCGGCAAGCAGGGCAATCGGACCTACCCCCATAATGACGACGTTATCGCCGGGAGTTACGTGTGCGCGTTCAAGGAGCTGATGTGCCACGATTGCCGACGGCTCTGCCATGGCGGCTTCTTTCAGAGAAACTCCCTTGGGAACTTTGTGCAAGAGCTTTTCGGGCATCACCACGTAGGTTGTAAAGCAACCGTCGATACCCCATCCGATCGAGCGCTTATCCATACAGTTCTGAATATGCCCGTTTCGGCAGAGATAGCATTTGCCGCAAGCCTTGTTGTGTGGCTCGCCAACCACCTCGTCTCCCTTTTGATAGAGGGTGACCTTGCTTCCGACCGCCTCAACCACACCGGAAAACTCATGACCGACGATCACAGGCGGGTAATAGGTGAATTGATCATGGAGAATGTGGATATCGGTTCCGCAGATGCCGCCGTAGGCAACGCGAATCAGAACCTCGTCCTCTCCGTAGGTGGGCACGGGACGCTCCTCCAGTGAGAAAAATCCCTCGCCTTTTTGTGTTTTAACCAAAGCCAACATCGACATTTCCTCCATATTTTTTAATTTGCCGTATTTACATTTAGATAAAGATATGTTATAATACTAATTATAACACGACAAAAGTGATAATACTATAAATATATCATCAATAAATATAACTTTTGTGTCACTTATGGGAGGAAGAATGATTTACCTGCCAACCCTTCTGCCCCTGATGGAAAATTTGGAACAAATCTATACCGAAATCAACTATGACAAGCGCTTCACGGGAATGAACGACATCACACGCGATGGGGATCATATTCACGATTTTTTTGAGATTTATCTGAATCTGGACGGAGACGTTTCCTTCCTTGTGGAGGATCATGTATACCCGATCCGCCGAGGAGATATTATCGTCACGGCCCCCAATGAGATTCACCGATGTCTGTATCATAGTGATTGCGTGCACGAGCATTTTTGCATATGGATTCGTCCGCTTCCGTTTGCAACGGATCCCTTGCGGGCGCAGTTCGCAAAAAACAAGCTGCTCGTGCTCCCCGATGAGGAAAAGGAGCGAATCATCGAGGCGTGCTTCGCATTTTATAAAAGTCGAAGTGAAGAGTCGCCCCGTCAGTTTGTTGCGGTCAAAAGTTTTTTTGAGATTCTGGATATTCTTTGCGCCGACCGCTACAATACCATCGAGGCGCAGAGCCTGCCGTCTGTTTTTTCGGAGATCATTGAGTATATTTCAGAGCATTATACCGAACCAACCTGTAACGTGTCGCACATCTGCAATATCTTTTATCTTTCCAAAAGTACGCTCTGCCGACGCTTTCGTCGATATTTCCAGACTACCCCCTCCGATTATATCGAAGCGAAACGCTTTTCGGAAGCAAAAAATCTGCTGGGTACGGGACAGTCGGTGCAAAGTGCTTGCCTGAACAGCGGCTTTTCCGATTGTTCTTACTTCATCATGAGATTTCGAAAACGCTTCGGCATCACCCCTTCCCAGTATCAAAAGGAAATTTTATAAAGGACTGTACTCTTAAGGACAGTTTTTGGTGTACATTACCTACCGACAAGTCAGGACCACCAGCTTAGCTGGTGGCCTGCACTGGCCCTATAAGGGCTTATTACCGGCAGCACTATCGTGCTTGAAAGTCTGCCAACCGCACCGCTTCTACGGACTACCGCTGAAGCGGTGTTTTATTTGCCTTTTTTCACCGGCTCACCCGTAAACGGGTCATAGTATTCATTGATACTTATTTGATCTGCAAGCATGTCTTCTTGCAATTGTTTTTGGATGTACTCTTGTATTTTCTTCTCATTCTTGCCCACGGTGTCAACATAATATCCTCGACACCAGAAGTGCCGATTCCCATACTTGTATTTCAAATTTGCGTGTCTATCGAATATTATAAGTGAACTTTTCCCCTTTAAGTAGCCCATGATTTCCGACACACTATATTTCGGAGGGATTCTAACCAGCATGTGAATGTGATCGGGGCACGCTTCTGCTTCAATGATTTCCACTCCTTTTCGATTACACAAATCTCTCAATATTTGACCGATTTCCTGTCTTAATTCTCCGTATATGATTCTACGTCGATATTTTTGTGCAAATACCAGATGGTACTTGCATTTCCACTTCGTATGTGCTAAACTATTTGTGTCCATTTGGACATCCTCCTTTGTTATTTTTGATTTGGTTGGCAGACCTCTTTCATTATAACATCGGAGGATTTTTGTCCATATGCTTGTAGCTGAATCTCTTCTCCTCCCCCGGCATAGCCGGGGGTTTATTTGGCTGTTACCAACAAAAAAAGCACTGCCCCAGCAGTGCTTTTTTGTGGCGGAGATGGGGGAATGCCATTCATGTACACAACACCCTGTACTCCTTAAGATGGCAATATTATATCACAGAAATCCTTTCCTGTCAACAGATTCTTCCCACCGTCTCCCCGCGGGGAATCACTCTTCCGCTTGCCTTTTCTTCCGCATCGCCGCCGCGATCACATCGTTCACGTTGTCTTGCTTGATGGCAGCAGGATACTTCTTGACCATTTCAGCAAGCGCCGCCCTCGCAGCCCGTTCATCCTCGCTGAGCTCCACGAACAGGGCAGAGAGATCCTCGCAGGCAAGGATCCTCTCCAAAAGCCCCCGCGCGTGATCCGCCACGTTGTCCCAGCTGCCGTACAAATTCCGTACTGCCACGTCGATCTTTTCATAGGTCAACGGCTTGCCGGCCATCTGTTGCTCGTACACAATACCCGCTATGTCCGACAGATCCTTCTTGTACTGTCTTCCGGATACCAGCTTCATGGCTACAAGATACTCTGATCTGACGGTACGGATCTGGAGGACACCTGAAAAGGTTTTGTAATACTCGGAGTACTGTACGATCTTCGGGGTATACGAGGCTGTCTTTTTGAAATCATCATTGACCCAACCGTTGGGCAAGCCGAACTTATCACCCACGGCGTTGATTGCCTCTTTCATGATCGCGGGGGAATCGTAGCTAGCGTCAATACTGTAGGAAGAGGCACGAAACCCGTAATTGATCATCACCGACGCGCCCCCAACCAGGATCATTTCC
>JAZSEA010000085.1:0-50747 GCA_045531455.1 Eubacteriales bacterium | reverse complement strand
CGTAGATAACTGTAGTCTGGAGTCTCTGGTGGAGCTTAATGATCTCTGTACGCATCAAAGCACGGAGCTTAGCATCCAAGTTAGAAAGAGGCTCATCCATCAAGAATACCTTAGGCTCACGCACGATAGCACGGCCAAGGGCAACTCTCTGACGCTGACCACCGGACAAAGCCTTAATGGAACGGTCGAGAAGGTGCTCAATTTCGAGGATTCTCGCTGCTTCCTGTACTCTCTTCTTAATTTCTCCCTTAGGAGTCTTTCTGAGCTTAAGACCGAAAGCCATATTCTCAAATACAGTCATATGAGGATAAAGAGCGTAGTTCTGGAAAACCATCGCGATCTTTCTATCCTTAGGAGCTACGTCGTTAACGAGCTGGTCGCCGATAAAGAGCTCACCCTCGGTGATCTCCTCAAGACCTGCAACCATTCGAAGAGTGGTGGTCTTACCGCAACCGGAAGGACCTACGAGTACGAGAAACTCCTTGTCCTTGATCTCAAGATTGAAGTCGGATACAGCGGTAACGCCGCCGGGATACTTCTTATAGATGTGCTTAAGGGATACACTTGCCATTTATAAAATTCCTCCTTGAATTAACGAGCAAACCGAGCACACGGTTTTATCTAATTTTTTCTTTATATATTGTACCAAATTTCCGCGAAAAATGGAAGATGTTTATTACCCAAAATTTCATGCCCGAATTTGTGCACCTTGCACAAATTGTGTCCAAATATCGCCAAAAAGGGGCAGTTTATGAATTTTGCATGACTTTTTGTGGTAAATTTAAATTACTATTTCTCTTCCTTGAAACGCATTGTGAGCGCGATGCGGTTGCGCTTTGTATCGACCTCGAGGACCTGTACGCGGACGATATCGCCGACCGAAAGCACCTCGGAGGGATGCTTGATGAACTTATCGCAGATGCGCGAGATATGAACGAGACCGTCCTGATGAACGCCGATATCAATGAATGCGCCAAAGTCGATTACGTTGCGGACGGTTCCCGTAAGAACCATACCCGGCTTGAGCGAATTGATATCGAGGACGTCATCGCGGAGGATGGGTGCGTCGAAGCTGTCGCGGACGTCGCGTCCCGGCTTTTCAAGCTCCTCGACTATATCGTTGAGAGTGGGCTCGCCGATGCCGAGCTCGGTGCAGATTTTTGCCTTGCCTTCCTTGGCAACCTTGTTGCCGAGGAGCTTGACGCCTCCCGAGCGAATCTCGGATTCGTCATATCCGAACATATTCAGGAGTCCGCGTGCAGCAGAGTAGGATTCGGGGTGAACACCCGTGGAATCGAGAACCTCATCCGAGCCCGATACGCGGAGAAAGCCTGCGCACTGCTCGAACGCCTTTGCACCGAGTCTCGGAACCTTGAGAAGCTCTGCGCGTGACTCGAATTCGCCGTTTTCCTCGCGGTACTTGACGATATTCTTCGCTACGGGCATACTGATACCCGAAACGTAGGAAAGGAGCGAGTAGGATGCGGTATTGAGGTCAATTCCGACAGAGTTTACGCAGTCCTCAACTACGCCCGTGAGTGCGCCGTCAAGGCGAGCCTGCTTCATATCGTGCTGATACTGACCCACGCCGACTGACTTGGGGTCGATCTTAACAAGCTCCGCAAGAGGATCCTGCAGGCGGCGTGCGATCGAAACCGCGGAACGCTGTGTTACGTCGAAATCGGGGAACTCCTCGGCTCCGAGCTTGGAAGCGGAGTAGACGGATGCGCCCGCTTCGCTTACCATAATATATTTACAATCGAGACCGCTGTCGCGGAGGAGTCCCGCAATGAAGATCTCGCTCTCCTTCGATGCGGTACCGTTACCGATCGCGATGACGTTTACACCGTACTTACGGATAAGTCTGGTTACGATCTTTGTGCTTTCCTCAATTCTCTGCTGAGGCTTGGTCGGGAAGATAACGGCGGTGTCGATAACCTTTCCCGTGCGGTCAACTACAGCGAGCTTACAGCCTGTACGGTAGCCGGGGTCAAAGCCCATAACGGTCTTTCCGCGGAGAGGCGGCTGCATAAGAAGATGCTTGAGGTTGTCCGAGAAGACCTTGATCGCACCCTCGGATGCGAGGTCGGTAAGGTCGTTTCTGATCTCACGCTCAACCGAGGGAGCGATGAGACGGTCGTAGCTATCCTCAACGGCTTCAACGACGTATGC
The DNA here is from genome assembly GCA_045531455.1 of Eubacteriales bacterium. GTDB lineage: Bacteria > Bacillota > Clostridia > Oscillospirales > CAG-272 > CAG-390. Next base: position 48,575 of record JAZSEA010000085.1, on the reverse strand, counting down.
CTTTGCGGGGCTTTCATTCTGCTTGATGAACTTACGGTAGAGGTAGGTCTTGACGATATCGTTGGTCAGCTCGAGAGTGACCTTGAGGAAGCCCTCCTTCTCTCCTCTGTTGATGGCGAGGATGCGGTGGGGGAGGATCTTCTTGACCTTCTCGTTGAAGTCGTAATACTGCGCGTAAACCGAATCCTCTTCCTTTGCCGCCTTGGATACGATCGCACCGTGCTCCATTGTCAGAGTACGGACCGACTTACGACAGGATGCGTTATCGGATACGTTCTCGGCGATGATGTCCTTTGCGCCCGCTAAAGCCGCGGCTGCATCGGCAACGCCCTTTTCTTCATCAATGTATTCTGCCGCGATATCCTCAAGAGGCTTCTCGTACTCTTCTCTCTGCTCGAAAAGGAGATCGGCGAGAGGCTCGAGTCCGCGCTCACGTGCAACCGATGCGCGTGTCTTTCTGTGAGGACGGTAGGGGCGGTAGATATCGTCGATCTCGGTGATCGTCTGCGCCGCGTCGATGGCGGCAACGAGCTCTTCTGTGAGCTTGCCCTGAGCGTCGATAAGGTTCTTTACCTCCTCGCGGCGTTTTGCGATGCCGCGAAGATATGTAAGTCTGTCAAAAAAGTCGCGGAGGATCGTATCGTCGAGCGAGCCCGTCACCTCTTTACGGTAACGCGCGATGAAGGGGATGGTATTTCCCTCGTCGATAAGCTCAACTGTCTTGACGACCTGATCTTCCTTAAGGTTAAATTCTTCTGCAAGGATCTGTTCGATGGTCATTTATGGTTCTCCTAAAAAAATATATACGTATTATTTTGCCGATTCGGCGAGAAGAGCGATCTCGTCTTCGGTCAGATAACGCCACTCTCCGCGGTCAAGCGCGGGGTCAAGCGGGAGAGGACCGAAGGTGATGCGCTCGAGATACGTGATCTTGTTTCCGACGGCGCCGAACATCTGCTTGATCTGATGGTACTTCCCCTCGTGGATGGTGATCTCGCCCTCAAATTCGCTCTCTGCGGCAATATCGCAGGGCTTCGTGAGATATCCGCCCTCGATATGTACGCCCTCGCAGAGGCGTTTTTCGTCGCTCTCGGACAAGGGTGATTCGCATTTATAGCGATAGGTCTTCGGCACGTGACGTGCCGGTGCAAGGAGTCTGTGCGACATCTCACCGTCGTCGGTCAGTATCATCATACCGAGCGTGTATTTATCGAGTCTTCCGCAGGGATGGACACGTGCGGCGTCGACGGGCAAAAGAAGATCTGTCACAACGGGAGCGTTTCTGTCCTCGGTTGCGCTGACGTAGCCCTCGGGCTTATTGAGCATAATGTAGATATGCTCGCGGTAGTTGACGGTCTTGCCGCAATACACGACGCTATCCCTTTCGGGATCGACCTGCACGGCGGGGCTTTTGACGGGCGTACCGTTGACGCTGACTCTGCCTCCTCGTACGGCTTTCGAGATCTCGCTGCGGCTGGCAAGTCCCGCGTTGGCTATTAACTTATCGAGTCGCATAAGAAATCCTCCTTAAGGGTTGAATGCAATGATTACGGCACAGCCGAATATCAGCACGCCGAGTCCGAATGAGATCCAGAAATCGCGGCGGTCATACGGGTCCTTCATAATAATCACCTCCGCAAGTATTATGTACCCGTTGCGCTAACTTTATTATTATACCACAAAATATGGGATTTGTAAAGAGTTTTTTGTCATCAAAAAAGATGCTCCGCGGAGCATCTTTTTCGACCGTTCCAAGCATTACTCTTGCGCGGTTATTGCGGAATTCGTTATTTCGATGTCAAGAGGATTCCGGTTTATTGTAACTTTTTGAAGTAAAATTTCATTTATGAACCACATATTAACAAACATACATATAAAATTTTACTTTTTGTGTCGCTTTTTGACTTGACAAATATTTTTATTATGGTAAAATAGAGTTTACACATAATATAATAATCTTCAAGGAGAAATAAAATGTATGACGTATTGATCATCGGCGCGGGCATTGTCGGCTCGGCTGTTGCCTATGAGCTTTCCAAATACCAGCTTTCGGTCGGTATTCTGGAAAAGTACAACGACGTTGCCAACGGCGCGACCAAGGCTAACAGCGCGATCCTGCACGCAGGCTTTGACCCGCTTCCCGAGACTCAGATGGCAAGACTCAACACGCTCGGGCTCAAGCTTGCAAAGGATATTTGCGAAAAGCTTGACGTCGAATACCGCCCCTGCCCCTCCTTCGTTCTCGCTTTTGCCGAGGAGGAAATGGAGACCGTACATACGCTTTACGAGCGCGGAATTGCAAACGGCGTTAACGTAAAGATCCTCACGGGTGACGAGGTCCGAGAGCTAGAGCCCGAGATCTCAAAGGAGGTAGTCGGCGCGCTCTACTCCGAGGATTCCGCCATCGTCGATCCTTGGGGCTATGCGATCGCTATGGCTGAGGTAGCCGTCACCAACGGAGTCGTTCTCCACCGCGAGAACAAGGTCCGCGCGATCAAGAAGAAGGGCGACATCTTCCGCGTTTCGACCAACCGCGACGTTTACGAGGCAAGATACATAATCAATGCAGCGGGTGCAAGTGCGCCGAAGATCAACTCGATGGTCGGCGACACCACTCTCGTTCCCCGCAACCTCAGCGGTCAGTATTACGTCATGGACAAGTCGGAAGGAAAGAGAGTCAACTCGGTAATATTCTGCTGTCCCAATAAAAACGGTAAGGGTGTTCTCGTTGCTCCAACAGTTCACGGCAACCTCATCGTCGGTCCCGACGCCTTTGAGGTCACCGACTCCGAGAGCGTTGCAACCGACGCCGTAACCCTTCCCGAGCTCAAGCAGAAGGGTCTGAAGTCGGTTCCCGGAATCAACTTCCGCGAGATCATTCACGAGTACGCAGGCGTTCGTCCGAATACTCAGTTTGACGAATTCTACATCAAGGAACTCGAGACCTGCCCGCACTTCATCGCTCTTGCGGGAATCAAGTCCCCGGGTCTTACCGCCGCTCCCGCTATCGCTATGGAGGCTATCAAGCTGCTCAAGAAGGCGGGACTTGTTATGAACAAGAAGGTCAACTACGTCAACAGCCGCCGTGTTGTCCGCTTCCGCAATATGACCGACGAGCAGAGACGCACTCTCATCGCACGCAACCCTCTCTACGGACGCATCATCTGCCGCTGCGAGAGCGTTACCGAGGGCGAGATCGTTGACGCGATCAACCGTCCCATCGTTCCCTTCTCGATCGACGCGGTCAAGAGACGCTGTAATACGGGTATGGGTCGCTGTCAGGGCGGCTTCTGCGGTCCCAGAGTTCACGAGATCCTTGCGCGCGAGCTCGGTATGTCACCCGTAGATATTCTTATGGATGAAAACAAGACATATATCCTCACAGGACGCACAAAGGAGGGCAAGAAGAAATGATGAACTACGATAAGCATTACGAGGTCGTCATCGTCGGCGGCGGTCCCGCAGGTCTTGCCGCGGCTTACTCAGCTTGCCAGAACGGTGCGCGAAAGGTCCTCATCATTGAGCGTGACCGAGAGGTTGGCGGCATTCTCAATCAGTGCGTTCACAACGGCTTCGGACTCCACTACTTCAAGGAGGAGCTGACGGGCCCCGAGTACGCAGGCAGATTTGCAGATATGGTCAAGGGCACACGCGCCGATATTATGGTCGACACGATGGTTCTTGAGATCACTCCCGAAAAGATCGTCAAGTGCGCAAGCCAGCAGTACGGTTACCAGGCTATCAAGGCTGACGCGATCGTGCTCTGTATGGGTTGCCGCGAGAGAACGCGCGGCGCGATCGAGATCCCCGGCGACCGTTCCTCGGGTATTCTCACCGCAGGCACGGCACAGAGATACGTTAACATTGAGGGCTATATGCCCGGCAAGAAAGTGGTTATCCTCGGTTCGGGAGACATCGGTCTTATTATGGCAAGACGTATGACCCTCGAGGGCGCAAAGGTTCTTGCGGTCGTCGAGCTTTGTCCCTACTCGAACGGTCTGAACAGAAATATCGTTCAATGTCTCAATGACTACAACATTCCGCTTTATCTCTCTCACACGATCACCAACATCATCGGCAAGACGAGAGTTGAGAAGGTCGTCATCAGCAAAGTTGACGGATTCACTCCCATTCCCGGTACCGAGATAGAATTCGAGTGCGACACCGTGCTCCTCTCCGTCGGTCTTATTCCCGAAAACGAGATCTCGATCCGTGCGGGCGTTGATATTGACGGCAGGACCCGCGGCGCATACGTTTACGAGAATATGCAGACCTCGGTTGAGGGTATCTTTGCATCGGGCAACGTAGTTCACGTTCACGACCTCGTTGACTTTGTAACCGGTGAGAGCATCCGCGCGGGTGCGGCTGCGGCTGAATACGCGCTCGGCAAGAGAGTCGGCGGACGTGTCATCAACGTCGTCACAAAGCCCGGCGTCAACTACACGGTTCCCCAGAAGATCAGACCCGACAATATCGAAAAGAACGTTGAGATCTTCTTCCGTACCAACAAGGTCAGAGGAAATTCCGTCATCCGCGTCAAGTCGGACGGCAACGAGATCGCAAAATTCAAGCGCGAGCATATGGCTCCGGGCGAGATGGAAAAGATCTCGATCCCGAAGGTGCTTCTTGACCGCTGCGGCGATTCCGTAGAGATCTCGGTTGAAGATGCAGAAAGCTGAGGTAAATGAAGATGAAAGAGCTTATTTGTATAGTTTGCCCCAAGGGCTGTCATCTTAAGGTAGACGAGGAAAACGGCTATTCGGTAACCGGTAACGCTTGTCCCCGCGGCGCCGAATACGGCAAAAAGGAGCTGACCGCGCCGACGAGAGTTATCACCTCCACTGTCAAGGTACGCGGCGCGATCTATTCGCGCTGTCCCGTCAAGACTGCCGCTCCCATCCCGAAGGGACTCATCTTTGAGGCAATGGAGCTTCTCAACGACGTTGAGCTTCAGGCTCCCGTCAGAGTCGGCGATATCGTAATCGAGGATATCTGCGGCACGGGTATTCCCTTCGTGGCTGCAAGAGATCTTTAATAAAAAGCGGCACGTTCAGCATATGAGCGTGCCGTTTTTTCGATTAATTTGCGTTTATATCTTGACATTCTTCTTAAAATATGAGATAATTATATCAAATAAAAATACACATTCAAGGAGATCACAATATGAGCTTTGAATACAAATTCCACAAATCCCAGGAAGTTCTGCATTACGGCTGTGAAAAGCCGCGCGCGTACTTCATTCCCTATCACAGCGAGCAGTCGGCTCTGAGCGACAATCGTGCATCGAGCGCAAGATTCTTCTCGCTCTGCGGCGATTGGGATTTCAAATTCTATCCCGTCCCCTCGATGATCGAGGATTTCACCGCTGAAGGCTTCTGCACCTGCGGATTTGACAAGATGACTGTTCCGCGCTCCTGGCAGACCGTTCTCGGCAAGGGATACGATACCCCCAACTACACCAACGTAAACTACCCCTACCCCGTTGATCCTCCCCACGTGCCCGATGCCAATCCTTCGGCTCTTTACGCTCGCTCCTTTGAGCTCACCGAGGATTATCTCGGCGGCAAGGAGATCTACATCAACTTTGAGGGCGTTGATTCCTGCTTCTATCTTTACGTCAACGACGAGTTCGTAGGATACAGCCAGGTCAGCCATATGACCAGCGAATTCAAGATCACCGACAAGCTTCACGCGGGCAAGAACACCATCAAGGTTCTTGTTTTCAAGTGGTGCGACGGTTCCTATCTTGAGGACCAGGACAAGTTCCGTTATTCGGGCATTTTCCGCGAGGTCTACCTCCTTGCGCGCGACAAGGCTCACATCTCGGATCTTTACTGCCGTCAGAGCATCAATGCGAAGTACACTCAGGCTGTGCTCAAGGTTGAGGCTGAGCTTACGGGTAAGGCGCAGATCGACTACAAGCTCCTTGATCCCAAGGGTCAGGAGGAGAGCGGCGGATCGATCACACTTGACGGAAGCGGCGCATTTGAAATGCTCGTAGCTAATCCCAAGCTCTGGAGCGATGAGACGCCCGAGCTTTACACTCTCGTTATCAAGTGCGGTGACGAGTACATCGTTCAGTACGTAGGCTTCAGAACCATTGAGATCAAGAACCGCATCGTTTACATCAACGGTCAGAAGGTCAAGGTTCACGGTGCTAACCGCCACGACAGCCATCCCATTCTCGGCTCGGCTACTCCCACCGATCATATGCTCGAGGATCTCTATATTCTCAAGCGTTACAACTTCAATATGATCCGTACCAGCCACTATCCGAACGATCCCCGATTCTACACTCTTTGCGACAAGCTCGGATTCTTCGTCTGCGACGAGACCGACTACGAGACTCACGGTATGCAGAGAGTCGGCGACTGGGATTTCTTCTCCCGCGAGGAGGCTTGGACCGAGTCGCTTCTCGACCGCGTACAGCGTATGTTCGAGCGCGACAAGAACCATCCCTCGATCATTATGTGGTCGCTCGGAAACGAATCGGGTCTCGGCGAGAATCAGGAAAAGATGTCCGATTACATCAAGTCCCGTATGCCCGGCGCGATGATCCACTGTGAGGATGCTTCCCGCAGACTCAGATATGCCCAGCACAATGCCAAGGGCATCAAGGATCTCGGCAAGTATGCCGACTACTATGAGCTCGATTGGTACGACTTTGAGAGCCGTATGTATCCGAGCTTCGACGAGATGAATTATTATCTCACGGAAAAGAAATTCACGAAGCCCTACTTCCTTTGCGAATACTGCCACGCAATGGGTCTCGGTCCCGGCGACCTCAAGCAGTACTGGGATCTCATTTACGCAAACGACCACTTCTTCGGCGGATGCGTTTGGGAGATGATAGACCATTCCGTAGCCACCGGCGACGATATTTACCGTGATCCGCACTACGTTTACGGCGGCGATTTCGGCGACTTCCCGCACGACGGCAACTTCTGCGTTGACGGTCTCGTTTATCCCGATCGCCGTCCTCACACGGGTATCAAGGAGCACAAGGCAGTGCTGAAGCCCTTCGTCATCAGCGAGGTTACCGCTGACGGTTCCTTCCGCATCAAGAGCCGCCGTTACTATACTTCTCTTGAAGATCTTTCTCTCTACTGGTCGGTTGAATGTGACGGCAAGATCGTACGCGACGGCGTTATCTCCGAGCTGAGGGTTGCTCCTCAGCGTTCGAGAAAGTATAAGCTCGATCTTGAGGGTCTCAAGCTGTGCGGCATCTGCACCATCAATTTCTCGGTCCGTCAGATCAAGTCCACTCCTTGGGCTCCCGCAGGCTTCGAGGTTGGCTTCCATCAGGAAGTGATCGAGGCTGCAGAGAGAGTTTCAAGCGATGAAGCACTCAAGACAAACAAGGTAAGCGTTTGCGAAAACGACAAGGCTATCCTCGTCAAGGTAGGCGAGACCTCCTACAAGTTCTGCAAGACCTGCGGTCTTATCGCGGCTATCAAGGACAACGGCAAGGATATGATCTCCTCGCCCATGACTCCCACGGTATTCCGCGCACCCACGGACAACGACCGCCGTATCAAGAACGATTGGTTTAATTGCGGCTTCGACAGAACCGCTGTCAAGTGCTATTCGGTTTCTCTTGAATCTACCGATAACTGCGCGGTTATCAAGGCTTCTCTCTCGCTCGGCGCAAAGCTTCTTGCTCCCACAGCAAAGATCGAGGCTGAATACACCGTTGCATCCACGGGCGAGCTTTCGGTCAAGATGGACGTCAAGGTTGGCGAAAATCTGCCTCCTCTTCCCCGCTTCGGTCTCGAGTTTGAGATGCCCGAGGGCAACGAGAAGCTCGAATACTTCGGAATGGGTCCCGGTGAAAGCTACGTTGATCTCCGCAATTCCTCCTATCTCGGTCACTTCACCTCGAAGGTTTGCGACCATTTCGAGCCCTACGTACGTCCTCAGGAAAATATGGCGCACGCCGATACCGAATGGGTTGCAGTAACTAACGAGAGCCGCCACGGTCTGCTCGTCGTTGCAGACGGCAAGCCGATCTCCTTCAACTGCTCGCACTTCACACCCCATCAGCTTGCAAGCACCAAGCACGACTACGAGCTTGTTCCCAAGAAGGAAACTGTTGTCAACATCGACTACAGACACACCGGCATAGGTTCGAACTCCTGCGGTCCTTCCCTGCTTCCCGAATTCAGATTCTCGGAGAAGGAGTTCACCTTCAAGTTCCGCGTAATGCCCGCAGTTCTCGGCAACGTTGATCCCTTCTCGAAGCTCTGATAATCTATGATCGTAATGAATAAAAAGCTCATTATCACGCTCCTCTCATTCCTGCTTGCCATTCTTATGGTCAGTTGCGGAAAAAATGATATTCCCGATCCCGTGAAATTCGCGGACACGACCTATGTTTATGAGGGCGAGGGACACGGAGGTCAGTTCTCGCTTTCCATTAAGAGCGACGGGACCTACTTCTATTACGAGGGTCTTGACAGCGATTATATCGCGATAGGCGAGTGGACCGTCGAGGGCAACAAGATACGTCTCGCGGACAACGAAGCGGACGGACATCCCTTTGTCAACTACTTCAAATTTGATGAAGGAAAGCCGGTTTTCGTCAAGAAGGATTTCACCGGATTTCTTTACGTTGACGTAAAGGACGGCGACCTATTCAAGCCCGCTACCTATCCCGAAGAAGCAACGCAACCCATCGTTCTGCCATAAAGAGGTGATATTTTGCCACCTATAAGCGTTCTGATAAAACCCGCATCGTCGCTTTGCAATATGCGATGCAAGTACTGCTTCTATGCCGACATAACTGATAACCGCGAGGTCAAGTCCTACGGTATTATGTCGGAGGAGACGCTTGAGAATCTGGTCAAAAAAGCTTTTGAATACGCAAGCGGTTCGGCTACCTTCGCCTTTCAGGGCGGAGAGCCGACCCTTGCAGGCCTTGACTTCTACCGCAAGCTGCTCGAATTCGAAAAGAAATACAACCTAAAAAAAATACCCGTTCAGAATGCGATACAGACGAACGGATATATCATTGACGAGGAATGGGCGATCTTCCTTTCCGAAAACAAATTCCTCGTCGGTCTTTCTCTAGACGGAACGAAGGACATCCACGACTCTCTCCGCGTTGATGCAGCGGGTAAGGGCACATTCTCGAAGGTTGAAAAAGCCGCGCGTCTCTTCAAAAAGCACGGGGTCGAATTCAATATCCTTTGCGTTGTTAACAACTTCATCGCGCGATCCCCGAAAAAGGTATACGATGCGCTCAAGGAATACGGATTTATCCAATTCATTCCCTGTCTTGACTCGTTTGACGGCGAGAAAAAGGTCTACTCGCTCACTCCCGAGCGTTACACGGAGTTCCTCAAGGTGACCTTCAACGAGTACTACAAGGATTTCTGCGCGGGCAAGCCGGTCAGCGTCCGTAATTTCGACAACTATATCGGTATGCTTCTCGGAAGACCGCCCGAAAACTGCGCTATGGCGGGTGTTTGCACCTGCTACACGGTAGTTGAGGGTGACGGAAGCGTTTTCCCCTGCGACTTTTACGTTCTTGACGAATGGAAGCTCGGTAACATCAACGAGAATTCCTTCTCCGAGCTCATCACGGGTGATATGGCGAAAAAATTCGTCGGTGTTTCCACATACCGAAACGAGGAATGTCGCGAGTGCTATTGGTATCCCCTCTGCCGCGGAGGCTGCAGACGCGAGCGTGAGCCGATCATTGACGGCACGCCGTCTCTCAACCGCTTCTGCGAGTGCTATAAGAAATTCTTCGAGGCTTGCTACCCGAGGATGGAGGAGATTGCTGTCAAGGTGCAGAGGCAGTACAGATAAATAGTGGCTAGTGGCTATTATAGTGGCTAGTGGCTAGGGGCTCATTTAAGTTTTCTATGAGGAATGTATTCGGTAAGATTATCGGAAAGCCGTACACCATCACTCTCCGCCCGAATCTTGCACGAAAAACACATAGAAGTTCAATCGCGTTCTCCTTCCACCGACCTGCGTCGGTCCCCCTCCCTCCCGGAGGGAGGCTAAGGAGTCAGCGTAAACTCGTATGAAAATACAGCGAATATCGTTCAGATTAATAATTATGCAAATAAAAATAGGAATATTTTATTGAAAAAGTTTGCCAAAACTCTGTTAAAAGTGCAAATTGATTCAAATAAAATATTCCTATTTGCTTTTTTTGGTTAAGCTAAAACGAGGTTCGCTGAATATCCGTAGGAGTTTGCAGCTACCACTAAGCCTCCCTCCGGGAGGGAGGGGGACCGTCGCTTGACGACGGTGGAAGGAGAACGCGATTGTGTCTTTTCAGAACTTGAAGTAAAACTTTGGGCTGAAGGTGATGGCGTATGTTTTCCGCAAAAAATTACTCTAATTTACTAACTAAATGAGCCAACCCCTTTTTTCATCACTCTTCCTCACTCTTATAGTTAAAAATAGCGACAAAGGTCTCCTTTGCTCGTCTATGCTGTTCCTCGGAGCCTTTGCCCGTGAGGGAATTCTTCATTCTGAGGCAGAGGACGGTTTCCTTGGGGATGGCGGCGAATGCATCAGCATTTGCCTTGGCGAATTCGGTATCCCAGAAATATACGGCATAGCTATCGATCGCGTAATCGGGCTGATAGCCGATAGTCTCCGAAAGCGGACAGAAAACACCCTTTGCTACAGTATCGTAGAGCCACTTTTCGATAAGACAGAGCGAGTATTCTCCCGTCTGCATCAGGCGGTTGAAAGCGGTATATTCCTGCGTATTGATGTAAGTATTGACCTCGGCGAAGGCTTCGCCCCTTTCAACTTCCTTTTTGCGTTCCTCGATCTGTTCCTCGGAATAGATATTCATAGCGGCGCAGGCAACGAGCTTCTCGCCGTCGCCGTTATAATCCTCGGGCATGACCTCCTCGAATGCTCCGAGAAGCTGATTATAATTCGGTACTGTTGTAAGATATGCCGAGCCCGAATACATAAAGGTCAGGTCATCGGAGACGTTTCCGCACATCTGTACGCACATAATCGCTACAAGAATTACGACGGCGATGGAAACGATGACCTTCCACTTATGATAAAACCAGAAATTATCGAGCCAGCCGAGGAATCCGCCCTTGACCTCGATATCGGCGGGGGTCAGCTTCTCTTCCTCGCGGTTATATTGCGGCTCCTTGCCGGGTGCATATTGCTTCATTGCTTACCTCTTTTTCTTTGGCACACAGCTCTCGCAAGGCACGCCCGTCTGGCAAAGACCGCAGACTGCGTATCCGTCGTAGCCATATCTTTCGTGATCTATCTTCTTTATTACTTCGGCGTGGTATTTCATACAAAGAACCTTATCGTGTCCCTTTTCGCTGATCGCGCCCGCGGGACAACGCTTGATGCACGCCGTGCATCCGTCCTTTGCCATACAGTATTCGTTATACTCGGTATAATCGCGCTCGGTTGCCTCAAGCGGAATATTTACGATGACGGAACCGTATCTTCCCGCCTTTCCGACCTTCGAGATAAGTCCGTCGCAGAGACCGAAGGTTCCGAGTCCCGAGATATACGCCGTATGTCTCTCCGACCAGTTCGATACCTTTACATATTTCTCCGAGTCGCCCCAGGAAAAATCGGGTGCGCACATCGGTGCGATAGCCTCGCATCCGAGCGAAATCAGATGCTCCTCAAGAGCCTTTGCAAGCCTACGATTACATTCCTCGCCGTGGACGCGGTTCATCGTCCATTCCAAAGGAGGACAATCGTCGACTTCACGTGTCTTTTCCTTCGTATCATCGGTCTGCGGCAAGAACCAGCTTATAACGCTGACCTCCTCGGGATCAAACGGATGGCCGAAAGCAGACTCGAGCCATTCCGCGGGAGTGCGGTAAAAATCCTTGTCGATATGATCTTTATAAAAACCATAAAGCGCGTCGCTTCCCTTGCTGAAGCCGACGATCGGCTCGGCAAAGGCAAAGCCCGGGAGTTCCTTCAGATTATTGTTTTCTATAAGCGACATATGGTTTTTTATGTAGCTTTCTACGTAAGAATTTGTGATTTTCATCATCGCACCGCCCTTTCGTATCTATTATATCACATTCAATGACAAAAATCAAGGCATCCCGTAAAGAGATGCCTTGAAATATTATATCAGATCAGTTCTTTGCAACGGAGGTGATGTGAGTGTTAACGCCCTCGTACCAGTAGAGGAAGCCCTCGATATCAACGATATCGCCTGCCTTGAGCTCGCCAACTGCCTTGTAAACGTCGGTGTCGGGAGCGGTAAGGTAACGCTCTACGCAGAAGCTGTACTCTGCGCCGTCCTTGGATACGGTTACGTAGATATCGTCACCGGGCTCGCCGTTCTTATACTCAACCTTGGAAACGGTGAGTCCCTTGAAGGTTACGAACTTGTTCTGATGCTTGATGAGCTCTTCGGTGCCGAGAAGTGCGGTAACGTCGGTAGCCTCAGCAACCCACTTTTCGCTCTCAACGAACTCGAACTTAGCGTCCATGATCTCGATCTCGCCTGCCCAAGCGCCCTTGTAGCCGGTAACCTTGATCTTTACGCCCTTGGTAAGCTTAGCTGCATCTTCCTCGGAGCACGCCATCTCATAGCAGAAGTATGCGCCATCAGGATCCTGAAGGTAAGCGGTGATCTTGTTGTCCCACCAGGACTGGGTAGCCTGAACGTATGCTTCGATAACGACCTCTGCCTCGAGAGCAGCTGCATCGTAATCTGCATAGGACATAACGCCCTCGGACTTTGCAGCGGGATCAAACTCGGGTGCGGGTGCTTCTGTGGTTACTTCGGGCTCGGTCTTGTTGCAAGCAACAAAGGAAAGAACCAAACAAAGTACCATAAGTACTGCTAAAAACTTCTTCATTTTCATTCTCCTTTTTGATAAAAGATTTAAAGGCAATGCCGCACAAATTCGTGACGGCACACTTGCTTGCATAAATTCCGTCAAGCTGCACAAAATCCCTTGCCAATAGGTCAACTATTGCCTGCGGAATTTTGTTCATCCCGACGAAATTTTTGACGGCGCAATTGCACCATCAGAATTGTGCGGTATTGCCTTAATAAAGTTTTTACGGGTATCATTATACACCAAATTTGTACTTTTGTCAACTATTTCCTTGATTTTTTCTCTTTTTCAGCGTTTGTACCAAAATATATATGCCGATGAATACCCACGCTGTGGCAATGAGCGAAAGAAGCATTATTGCCGTTGGCGGAAGAGGACCGAGTTCAGCCTTTCCCGTACTGCCCGCGCCTATGCCGTCAAGGCGGTGGAGCGAGATCATCTCGCCGTACAGCGAATCGATAAAGGCTTCGTCAACGGTCTTATTTCTTCTTGTTGCCTTTGTGACCTCTTCGATCAGCTGTCCCGCCGCGTTACGGAGAGATGCCGAGCCGTTGAAGACGGGGGTTACGAAGGTCTTTTCGGTATAATCGAGCGCAAGCTTTGTCGCCTTGAGCTTTACGTCGTAGTACATATCGTTATCCTCGCCCTCGCGAGAGAGGTAATCGAGGTACTCGGGCGAATTCTGCGCTTTGGAGGTTACGGGGACGTAGCCTTCGGTCTGCGAATACGCGATCTGAACGTCGTTTGTCAGCAGATACTGCGCGAAAAGCCAGGAAGCAAGCACTTCTCCGCTGTCCGGCTTATTGAACACGCAGACAGACGGTCCCTGCGAGATCAGCGTCGGGTTTTCGGTATCAAACTGCGGTACTGTCATAACCTCGGTCTCAAACTTCACGAGTCTGTCCTCGGCTATGTCGATCAGAGGAGCATCCGAGCCCATCCAGGTCGCACCCGCGGTCGAGTCGATCGCAAAGATACATTGACCTGCGTTGAGGAAGTTTGCGGGATATGAGGAGATCTTGAAGGTTGAGAACTCGCCGTTCGCGGTATGATCGGCAAGCTCGAGAAGGAATTCCTTCGTTGTTTCGTTGAAGAGTCCGATCTCGCCCGCGTCGGTCGAGTAATCCGCGCCCTTCTGACGGAGGACCTGGATCATCATATTGTCGGTAGACTTATAGATGCAGGGCAGGAGCACGGGCTGACCGTTGACAAGGAAGTTTCCGTCCGCGTCCTTCTCTACCGCCTTTTCGCAGACCTGCCAGATGAAATCCCAGGTGAGCGTTTCGGGGAGTGTAAACCCGAGCTTTTCGACAAAGGTCTTGTTTACGTAGCAAGCCTCGGTCGAGCGAAGGAACGGGATCGCGTAATGCGTGTCTCCGATCATACCTTCCTCGAGATATTTGGCAATAATTTCGTCCTTTTTCGGCGACTCGAAGCGAACCTCACTTCCGCCGAGTCCGAATTTTTCGTCGACCATAAGACCGTCAAGCGGAACGACGGTATCCTCGCCCGTCAGATAGGTTGCGATATGGTCGGGATAGGTGATGCAGACGTTGGGCGTCGTGCCCGTTGCGATGTTGGTAATAACGTCGTTGTAGATCCTGCCGTAGTCGGTATAGAGACGGAGGGTGACCTTGATATTGGGGTAAAGAGCCTCGAAATCGGCAACAGCCTTTTCATAGATCGCAACCTGAGTCAGGTTGGTATCGTTTTTAGCCCAGAAGCTGATCTCATATTGCTTTTCGCTGTCAAATTCAGCGGGGATCTCAAAGGAGTTCGTCTTTTTTGAGCCGTGACATCCCGAAAGGCATGATAGGCACAAAATGATAGCAATAAAAGCACAAACGATTTTTTTCATCCCTTTGTACCTCCTCTTGCGACACCTGCCATGATCTTATTGCGGAAGATCAGGAAGAGCACGATCAGCGGAAGCGAGATAACGACTACAGCAGCCATCATCGCGGGGATATTTTCGCGTCCGAAGCCGTTTTCACGGATCTCCTGGATGCCGTTTGAAACGAGGTAATACGCGGGATTATCCGTGATAAGCCGCGGCCAGACGTATGAGTTCCAGCACTCGATGACCTTGAGGATCGTTACCGTAACGACCGTGGGGCGGCAGATCGGAACGAGGACCTTCATAAGGTACTTGAAATCCGTGGTGCCGTCGACCTTTGCGGCGAGGTAGAGCTCATTCGGTACCTGCTCGAAGTTTTCCTTGAGAAGGTAGATATAAAACACCGATGCCGCGGACGGGAGGATGAGTCCCGTGAAGGTATTTCGCATTTCGAGATTTGTTATCGTAGTGAAATTCGTGATAACGACGAGCTCGGTCGGGATCATCATAAGCGCAAGGAAGGAGAGGAAAAGCAGATTCTTGCCTCTGAATTCAAGCCTTGCAAATGCGTACGCAGAGGGTATGGCGATGACGAGCATCAATGCAGTTGTCACTACCGTGTAGATCACGGTATTGAGGAAGTATTTTGCGAGAGGAACTGCTGAAAATGCCGAAACGTAGTTTTCAAAGGTGGGGCTGAGAGTGAAGAATTTCGGGATGAACTCGGCGTTATACGAGCCGTAGCTCTTGACCGAGGTCAGAAGCATCCAATAAAAGGGGAAAAGGACGATGAGCGCCCAGACGGCGAGCATTGCGTAGACCGCGATCTTGAGCAGAATCTTGCTGAGCTTTTTTTCCTGCATTACTATTCCCCTCCTCTCAATAATGAACGTGCTTCTTGCTGATGAGCAGATTGATGCACGTTATGGTAAGCACGATGATAAAGAGAATGATCGCCGCGGCAGAGGCATAGGACGGAAAGCCGCCGCTGTTGCCGTAGAGCATATCGTAAACGTAGCCGACGATGGTATTCATCTTCGCGGCGTTGAGGTCTGTGCCGAAGAGCGCGACGGCGTCGCTATACGCCTTGAATGCGCCGATAAAGCCCGTGATGATAAGGTAAAAAAGCGTGGGCGAGATCATCGGGAGGGTGATCCTTGTGAACATACGCCACTTTGACGTACCGTCAACGAGCGCGGCATCATAATAATTCTGATTGACCGAGGCGAGTGCACTTGTCAGGATCAGGATCTTGAAGGGCATTACGATCCAGACGGTATAGATGCAGAGGACGAGCATCTTTGCCCAATAGGGGCCGTCTATGAAGTCGACGGAGGGTCCGCCAAAGAGATTGATAAGCAGATTCACCATACCGTCGGTGTAGGCGGTTTTCTTGAAAAGGATCATAAAAACGAGTCCGACCGCGAGGGTATTTGTTACGTATGGGAGAAAATAGAGAGTCTGGAATAGCTTGCGAAGCTTTTGTATAGACGCAAGTCCGACCGAAATGAGGAGCGAGAGTCCCGTCGAGACAGGAACGGTGATGATAACGAGAATGAAGGTATTCTTCACCGCCTGCAGGAAATAGGGATCGCGCAGTATGTACTGATAATTATAAAATCCCGTACCGAAATAGGTCTGCGACGCGGAATTGTAGCCCTCCTCGAAGGAGTAGATAAACACGTCGATCAGCGGGTAGACCATAAAGACGCCGAGAAACAGAATGGCGGGAAGCAGATAAAGCCACGCCTTAAGGTTGTTGTTTTTCAAAACCAAACCTCCCAAAACAAAATACATAATAAGTATACCACAAATCGACAATTTTGTAAAGATTATTTTCCGAAAAAACCAAATATCCATTAACAAAAAGAACAAGTCCGAAGAGCGGACTTGTGCTTTCAATTGATTATTAAATCCAAGCTCCGTCCTTCATCTGAAGTACGGCGTCGGCTTGTTCGGCGACCGAGGGGTCGTGGGTAACGATTATGACGGTGCAGCCTTCATCGTGCGCAAGCGAGCGGAGGATCTCGACGATATTGCGGGTATTCGTCGAGTCGAGGTTGCCCGTTGGCTCGTCTGCGAGGATGATCTTGCAGCCCTGCGCGAGGGTACGCGCAATGGCAACTCTCTGCTGCTCACCGCCCGAAAGATGGGCAGGAAGGCGGTTATCATAGCTTTCCGAAAGCTCCACTCTCTCGCGCACCCGCTTTGCAAGTGCCGCCGCTTCCTTTTTCGGCATCTTCTTGAGATCAAGCGGATAGCGGATGTTCTCCTGTACGGTCAAGAGCGGAAAGAGATTATAATTCTGATAGATCACGCTGACGGCATCGCGGCGCAGACGGTTTCTGTTCCATTCCTTTGTAGCCTTGCCGTCAACGATGATCGAGCCCTCCGTCGGCAGATCAAGCCCCGCCATTAGCGAAAGGAGAGTTGTCTTTCCCGAGCCCGATTTGCCAATGATGGCATAGCATTTGCCCGGCTCAAAATCATAGGATACTCCGTTTACCGCGCGAACGGTCTGATATTTTCCTCTGTAACTGTATGATACGTTTTTAAGCGAAATACTCATTATTTAACCTCCTTGACGGTTCTGATTAGTTTTTTGCTCATAATTACCAAGCTTGCGAGAACGAGGCAGACGAAATAGATCAGCGCGTAGATCAAAAGTTTATCAATCGGCTTCCACAAGAACGCGGCACCCGATATGATCATTCCCAGCAGTATGCAGATGATCTGCTCAAGAATCAAGCCGAAGAACACTCTCGGAAAAGGCTCGCCAAGCGTACGCATAAGTAATATCTCGCGCTTGCGGCTGCGGATCATAGCCACGGAAAGCACCGCTCCCGCGACCGCGAAAATGACAAGTACGACAAGCGACGCGCGGCGGTTTGATTCGATCTTTTCCTCAAGAGCGAGTGCCAGCGCATCCATCTCTTCGCTTTCTATTTTCAGCGCGTAGGGATAGAATTCGTAATAGCTGTGATCAACGTAGTAATCCCAAGGAACTTCGATCGATGCGGGACCCGGCTCGAGGAAGCAAAAGCTTGCTTTTTCACGGAATTCATCAAGGCGGCTGTAATCCGCTATATTTCCGCTCAATGCACCGATCATAAGATACAGTCCACTTTCCTCGGTTATCCGATTCGCATTTTCCATAGAGCAATAAACGCTGTTCCAGTCTCCGCCCGTATAGGTTCCCGCGATCTTGAACGTATATTCGTATTCAACCGTTTCATACTCGACCACGAATTCGCCGTCCACGAGTTTGCTCTTCAATACCTTGTTGGTGAAGGTCAGAACGACCTCTCCGTTGCCGTTATCATATTGCTCCGCCTTGCCCGAGGGGATGAGGCAGACAGCGTCTTCCGAATCAAAGATGCTCTCGTCATAGCCCTCACGCCACAAAAGATCGCATCCGTTTTCGGGAAGGAGCTCGGGCTCGCAGGAAAGCGAGGTCATACCGATCAGATTCGGTTCATTGAATTCCCCGCCGTTGATCCTTTCGATAGAAATACTTCCTTTGACCTTGATGTCCTTCAAGTATTCCGTCAAGGAGAGCCTTACGGGCATGCTCTCGCTCATCAGCTTATTGAGCTCATCGCGGTTTTTCGTGGGATCATCGATGCCCGAAACGTCATAGAAGCTCACGGGAACCTTTCCCGTAAACAATTCATATACCCAATCGGTAACGAAAAGCGGATCGGGAATCTCAATGACCTTGTCTTCGCTCACCACAACTGTCTCGGTATCCTTTCCCGAAGGATTTGAAACGCTCACCGTGATCGCTACCTCTTCGCAAGCCTTTTCAAACCTGCGCATCTCCGCATCGCTTGACGCTTGCAAGCCGCAGAGGAGAAGCGTTACTATGGAGGCGAAGATCATCAGAGCTACCGCACGGACGGGTGTACGCTTCATACGCTTCAGCGTGCTGAAGATTACCTTTTTGCATACCGTTACAAAATTGTCTCCGCCGTAAGAGCGGTCTCTTTTCATCGATTTTGACAGCTTGATCAATATTATACTCATAACCGTCACGGTCACGAAAGTGAGAACAGCAAAATAGATGACGGCAAACGTAAACAGTTTATCGATAGGTTTCCACGAATAGTAGGCTCCGCCTATGGCTATGCCGACTATGGTGCATATCATTTGTTCGAGAAGAGCACCGAGGACGATCGTCGCGCCCAAGCTTCCCTTCTCCCATTTCAGCCCGATCCCGCGCTTACGAAGGAGGGTAACGATCAGACCGACCAATAATCCAGCGGCTGCGGAAGCGACAAGGACGGTCTGCTCAAGCATACTGTTGAGCTCGGCTTCTTTTTCAAGCACCGGTGCCGTATAATCGAACAGATCATCATCGTCAATGCTTATCGAGTTGAGCTCGGAACTAAACGTATATGAATTCGATCGGTGATTTACTTTAACAATTTTCGGAACTTCTCCCGGGTCCGCGGCAAGCTTCGGGAAGAATACGCTTGCAGTTTCGCGGAATTCATCAAGCCGCATATTATCCGCTATAGTTGCGCTGACAGCATCGATAGAGACCGAATCTTCCATACTCTCACGAACCTTTTCTATGATCGGCAAGGAACAGTAAATACTTTTGCCGTCACCCGCGGTATATGTTCCGACGATCTTGAGCGTGCATTCGTGTTCCCTCCGCGACGTTTCCACAAATGTGCCGTTTTCCATTCTTCCTACGGTAACGTTGAAATATACCACAGTCTCGCCGTTGCCGTTATCAAAATCATCAGCCATATCGGCGGGAACGAGGCAAAGAGCTTCATCTTTACCGAAAATGCTTTCGTCATATCCCTCATACCACTTGATCTCGCATCCGTTTTCGGGAAGGAGCGCTTCATCGGCAAAAAGCGAATTAATACCGATCAAAAGCGGTTTTGTACGGGTTTCCGGATCAAAGAAGGAGACGCCGTTGATCGCTTGGGGGCTACTTGACATCTTGACACGAACGTCTTTGAGATATTCGGCAAAAGAGATCTGTTTCGTCACTCTTTCGCCGTTCTCGGGCGATACCGCAACTATTTCCACGGGATGCTTTCCGGTAAAAAGATCCGGAGTCCAAGGATTGATCCAGGATGTGCTTCCTTTCTCATCTGTACGAGGGCTTACCGTCACGGTTACGGGGGTCGCTTTGTAAGCCTCTTCATAGCGGATCAATTCATCCTCAAGCTTCGCGTCGTTTGAGGCTTGCAGCCCGCAGATCGCAAAGGATATCATGGAGGCAAACAGAATCAGTGCAAGCGCACGGAGGGATGCGCATATTATTTTTTTAGTCATTCCTTATTCATCCTCCTTGATAGTTATAAGAAGATTCTTGCGTAGGAAGAGCAACAGAGCCAGGCTGAAGCCGATATAGTAAACTACGGCAAATATTACAAGCCTGATCGCGGGATGCCAGAGATTGTATGCGCCTCCGAAGGCTATGCCGATAAGGACGCAAGCCATCTGTTCGATGGCGTAGCTGAAATAAACGCTTCGGTTCGATTCACCGACCGAGCGCATCAGCATGATCTCGCGCTTTCTCGAGCGTATGGTAAGGAATCCCGTAAGGAATCCCGCAGTTGCAGAGAGTATAAATACGACAACCGAGGCGAATTTATTGAGGAATATGCTGTTTTTCATATTCGTCTCAATGCTTCGCAGAAGCGTATCCTCGATATCCATTGCGTAAAGGTAATAATCGACTCCGTTCGGCTGCAAAGTAGGCTCGCCCGTGGGATTCGGCTCGGCAAACCATTCCGTTCTCACCTCGCGAAGCTTTGCAACGTCCGCGCTGTTAGCGAGTGTTGCGCCGAGGTAGCTGACTTGTCCCTCTTTCTCAAGCTCAACGTTATCAAGCAGAGTCACCATTGTTTTATAGGGGCAGTAGAGTCTTTTGTTGCCCTCGTCGGTATAGCGTCCGACGACCTTGAAGGTTTCGGCGCGCTTAACGTAGGTACGAATTAACTCAAAATCATCGCCTTCTCCTCTTATAATATCCAAGTTTTCTTTTCCCGTGAAGGTTATCTCCAACTCATCGCCGCCCTCGAAATCCTCGGGCACGATACAGACGTTTTCCCTTGTAGCAAAGATGCTTTCGTCGTATCCTTCATACCAGCGGATACTTGTACCTCGCTCCGGCAAAAGCTCATCTGCCGCGCCGAGCAGAGTAATTCCGCTGATGGGCGTGGTCGGTACTGCTTTATCGGCATTCTCTTCCGTTTTAACCACACCCTTGAAATCCAGACGGACGAATATTTCGCCCGCGAGCTTGTTGAAGTCTCCGTCCGTCAGGATAAATTCATTGAGCGCCCACTTCTTGATGCCTTCTTCTCCGGCAAATTTACTTCCGTCAAGCTCGGTGATCTTGAAATGAACGGGAATAGCGTTGCAGGTCTGCTCAAAGCTGACGCGCTCCGCTTCAAGCGAGTACTGAAGATAGCAAAGCGAAAAGGACAGGATAGCGGCAAGAAGAAAAACGGCAACGCAGGGCAGAGGTTGTCTTTGGATACGTTTAATGATCTTTTTTATCATAATTTACCTCCTTGCCGACATTTTCTTGGGTATTGCCACGTAGAGCGACACAAGAATATTCAGAAGCGTTACAAGCACGAACTGCGCGATCACTATAGTGATGAGAGTATTCGGCTCTACCATCAGCTCCGCCGCAGTACCCGCAGAGGTCTTGAGCGCGTCTACCGCGAATTTCCACAGGTAGGTACCCGCAAAACTTCCGAGAAGGGTTGACAGCGTAAAGATGAACATTGACGAGCCCCAAACAAACGCCACTCTCTTAAAGTATGAGACGCCGAGCGATTCCATAGTCCTTACCGACTTGGAATACGAGCCGGGATAAAACATCAAATAAAGCAGGACTATTACCCCGTATATCGTGCATCCGATCGCAAGCACCTGAACCGCCATATTTTCGTAATTGATGAAATTCTTCATTATGAGCGAGTAGCCGCGATCGTAATAGGTAAAGCAGTTGCTGAAGCCGCCTTCCTCGGCAAGATGGCGGAATTCCTCGAGCTTGCCGTTTTGCACAACGGGAGTCATATAGAGTATGCTTTCGCTGTGATCAAACTCGGTCTCGGCGGATCCTTCGGGGACAAAGATCGTATTAGGCGAGAAGGAATACTCGTTCTCTCTTACGTCGGGCCAGAGCAGCTCGCCGCGCCAGAGTCCGACGATCGTGTATTCCGCAGTCTCAACGATCGGGTTTGTCTTATAGTAGAATGCGGCGTTGGGTACAAGGAATTCGCCCCATCCCGTAGCCTTCTTATCGTACGGAATGTCTTTATCGCCGTGATAAAAATTCATAGTTACCTTGTCACCGACCGAAAGTCCGTTCTGAGCGGCAAGTGCCTCGTGCATTATGCAAACGCGCCCACCGCCCTCAAGCTCATCGATCGTGAAGTCTCTGCCCGACGTGATCACAGAATCCCCTCGGACAAAATCGATCAGATACCCGAGGTTATCAACGCCTATCGTGAGGAATGCGTTATTGTTTACGGCATCCCGTTCCATTGCCGCCTTCCATTCGGCACCGTCCGCGGAATTCAGGAATTCCTCGGCAGTGCCGTCAAGGCGGGCAATGGTGGGGATCTTATAGATCTCGATGTATTCGTCTTCGGTACACGTCACGTAGTTCTCTCCATCAAAATACGTATACTCCGTGATATACTGAACCTCTTTCACCGGACCGCCGTCGTATTCGCGGATCAGTTCGTAATTAACTTTGCTTATCGGGATTCCGAGAGTTAAGGTAACGCTGTTTATGACCTTATACTGACTCTCTGTAACGTAGAGCCACCTTCCGTCCTCCATTTCGTATCGCGCGTGCGGGAGCGTAACTCTGCCCAATGAATTGATCTGTGCCTTATATTTTTCCTCGTATCCGAGCTTTTCCTCGGGGGTCAGGATATGCATCTTCGTCATATCGAAGCCATCCAATTCGACAGTTTCGTTGGTCAGCGTACCGTTCGACTCGATAATGCATTCGGGATATTCACCGTTTTCAATTCCGTTGCGGAGCTCCCAATCCTTGTCGCGGTAATCCATACCGTAAACGATGCACTGCTGTCCCTTTTTCATCTTGGTAAGTGCCATCAAGTCCTTCTGACGGGGCTTGGAAGCCGAAAAGGTAAGCTTGATCTTTCTTCCTACGGGATCTGCATAGCCCTCACCGAGGGAAATCACCTCTGTTACGGTGCCTTCGAGCTCCAAGGTGTAGGCGTGAATAAGCTGGGAGGTCGTGTAATTCTCCTCTCTCCATTTCATATAATCATCGTAGGTGGCAAAATCGTCGAGAGTCAGCTCTTCGCTTGTTGTATAAGTTCTTGATTTTTCCACAACACCTCCGACTTTCTCAATGGTTATGACAAGCATAGCGCAGGAATAAGGTCTGCCGTGAGGCCAGGGACGCACGGTCGTAGGTCCCGCCTGAGATGTATCGATATAGTTGCCGTCCTCGGGATCTGTATAATTCAAGGGTACGAGCCCCGGGATATACGATGAGAGGAAGCCTTGCTCCGAGATCATCTTTATGATATCGGGACGCTCCACCGCCGTCTTTTCAAGCCAGGAGCGCAAGTCCTCGGATACGTTATATGAGTTTTTGAACATTGCGACGGTTGTAAACTCGTTGTTCATCTTTTGCTCCGTTCTGCGTACCGCAAACGCCTGACCGATGCTTACGCAGAGGATAGCAACCGCCAGCGTAACGAGTACTATACCCGTGGCGGTCTTTAGTGGTTGTCTGAATAAATGCCGTAAATATTTCATAATTTCAACCTCGCTTTCGTGTATAACTATAACATAAATAAGAAATTTTTTCAATACTTTAGCGTAACTACGGCATTTTCAGCGCAAATAAGGCAAACGGGGAGTCGATGCTCCCCGTATTTTCAGTCATTTTTCAATTTCGGCAACAAAGCTGAACCAGCCTTCTTCATAGTCAAAGGAGTATTCCGCTCCGACGCTGTCAAGGATGTAGCAAACACTCAAAAGACCGAAGCCGTGGCTGAGCGAATCCTGCTTCGACGTTGCGATCTTACCGTCGGCGATCCTAACGGGATTCGAGGTATTGCGTATCGAAATATAAAGTCCTTCGTCGTAAAGAATACTGCAAAAGATCTCGCGGTAGCCATCGATGCGTCGGCAAGCCTCTATGGCATTATCCCATAGATTTGTGAGCAGCACGACAAGTGAATCGGAGGGTATATCGATCTCGGAAAGATCGTTCACCTGAACCTGAACCTTGATATCGTTCTCGCGTGCCATCTGATATTTCTGGTTGAGGATAACGTCAACCACGGGATGGCGCGAGTTTACGCCCATAACGTGCATCGAGCGGTTTTTCTTCAGCTTATCGAGATAATCGCCCGCCGCATCGTATTCGCCCTGCTTCATAAGGTCGCCGAGGACCTGAAGGTGATGCTCAAATTCGTGCGTGCTCTTTCTCTGCAGGCGATAGTTCTGCTCGAGCGCGTTCATACTTTCCTTTTGAAGCTCCATATGCTGCTTGAGAAGGAGTGCTTCGCTGTCGGCTTCTCTGTTCACGATACCTATCGTTCTGATCTTCCGAAACATCAATACAAGGAAGATCGGTATCGCTTTTCCGATCAGAACGATCAGATAGTATGCAATCCCCTCAATGCCTGCGGTGAAATGCAGGAATGCGCTGTCAATGATAAAGGGAACGGCAAATGCCGCGGCAAGCAATCCGAGTCCGCGCAGACTGCTCTCGCCGTTTTCGGCGTTCTCTCCGTATATGACGATCAGAAGAACCGCGGTCGCAAGGAGATAGACGACGTAGCCGTAAATTCCCGGGAAATCAAAGAATCCGAAAACGCTTATTACAAGCCAGGCAAACACGTGCCATAGAACGTCGTCGATAATGCTGATTCTCGGCTCAAGAAAGGAGGTAAAAAGCAGACGGACAAAGCATAGCTGCAGTGCCGCAAAGATGGGAAGAAATACAAACAGCATTATCTGAATCCCTTCCAAAGCAGATATTTTTGCTTTTGCGAGGAATAATTGCGTTCGCTTACCGGAAGCGAGGTACCATCGGTCAGAATACATTCGCGGCTACGGTATTTTGCGATGCATCGCATATTCACGAGATAGCTGTTATGTATGCGCAAGAATCCGCATTTATCAAGCTTCTCTTCAAGGCTCGAAAGCGAGGCGTTGAGCGTATGCGTACTGTGCTTTGCGTGAATAAAAACAGCGTGGTTGAGCACTTCGAGATAGGAAATATCATCTATCAGGAATTCTATAACAGAATCTCCGTCCGAAATATTGAAATATTCTCTATCCTCCGCCATATGTTCTACAGCCTGCAGAATATAGCGTTCGAGTACGTCGTTTCTGTCGCGCTTGAGTATGTATCTGAACGCCTGTACCTCGTATCCCGCGGGAGCGTAGTCGATAAAGTTCGTTACAAAGAAAAGAATTGCTTTCTTATTTACGCCGCGCAGACGGCGCGCGATATCGATGCCGTTATAATCCTCGCCCTCAAAGTCGATATCGAGAAATGCCATATCGCAAGAGCCGAGCAGTCCTTCGGGTATATTCTCCGCGCTTCTGAAGGTTGAAAGCTCCGCCCTCAGATTCTGTTTTTCAAAGGTCTCTATGATCTCGTCCCGAAAAATACTCAAAAATTCCGAGTCATCGTCGCAAAGAAGGACTTTGATGCTGCTCTGTCCTATAGCAGTCCTGCGGATGCTCCATTCGGTCATTGCCATACGCCCACCTCCCGTTTGATTCAATAAATATATTATAACACACTGCAAGGTAATTTGCAATAGGGTATTTATAAGAAAACAAGCCACCGCGGAAATGCGGTGGCTTGTTAAAAACGTAATCAGTCAACTGGCTTCATTGTGGGGAAAAGGAGGACGTCGCGGATGGATGCGGAGTCGGTGAGGAGCATTACGAGTCTGTCTACGCCGAAGCCGAGACCGCCTGTGGGAGGCAGACCGTACTCGAGGGCGGTGATATAGTCGTAATCAACCTGTGCCTTGCACGCGGGATCCTGTGCCTTTCTCTCTGCGACCTGACGCTCGAAGCGTTCTCTCTGGTCGATGGGATCGTTGAGCTCGGAGAATGCGTTTCCGAATTCGGTTGCGTTGATGAAGTACTCGAAACGCTCGGTGAATGCGGGATTCTCGGGCTTTCTCTTTGCGAGCGGGCTATTTTCTACGGGGTAATCGTAGATGAAGGTGGGCTGAATGAGGTTTTCTTCAACGAACGCGTCAAAGAACTCAACGAGGATCGCACCCTTGGTCTTCACTGCGGGAAGCTCAACGTGCTTTTCCTTTGCGATAGCGATTGCTTCCTCGTCGGTTGCGATCGCGTCAAAGTCAACGCCCGAATACTTCTTTACAGCCTCGACCATAGTCATTCTCTCCCACTTGGAGAGGTCGATTTCCTTGCCCTGATAGTTGACGGTGAGGGTGCCGCAGACATTCATTGCAACGGTCTTCATCATCTCCTCAACAAGATCCATCATACCGTGGTAATCGGTATAAGCCTGATAAAGCTCGATCGAGGTGAACTCGGGGTTATGCTTGGTGTCCATACCCTCATTACGGAAGATACGGCCTACCTCGTAAACCTTATCCATACCGCCGACGATGAGTCTCTTGAGGTAGAGCTCGGTCTCAATACGGAGTACCATATCCATATCAAGGGTGTTATGGTGGGTAAGGAAGGGACGTGCGGATGCGCCGATCTCGAAGGGTGTGAGGATGGGTGTGTCGACCTCAAGGAAGCCCTTGGAGTCGAGGTAAGCGCGGAGCTCACGCATAATGAGGCTGCGCTTTACAAAGGTATCCTTGACCTCGGGATTCACGATGAGGTCGAGGTATCTCTGACGGTATCTTGTATCGGTGTCCTTAAGTCCGTGGAACTTCTCGGGAAGAGGAAGAAGGGACTTGGAAAGGAGGGTGAGCTTCTGCGCGTGTACAGAGATCTCGCCGCGGCGGGTGAGGAATACAAAGCCCTCGATACCGATGATGTCACCGATATCCCACTTGCGGTAGTCTGCGAATACGTCTTCGCCGACATCGTTGATACGGATGTAGCACTGGATTCTGCCCTTTCCGTCAGCAATATCGATGAAGTTTGCCTTACCCATATCGCGGCGGCTCATAATTCTGCCCGCGAGAGATACGGTCTTGCCGTCAAACTCCTCGAAGTTTGCCTTGATATCAGCCGAATAAGCGGTAACGTCATACTTCATGATCTCGAAGGGGTTCTTTCCCGACTCGATCAGACCCTGCAGCTTATTGCGTCTGTTTTCGATCTCCGAGGCTACGTTGACCTCGGGGGTCTCTACGTTTTCATTATTGATAATGTCAGCCATTTTAAGTGCCTTTCGTATTACTTATTCTTGGTTCTTTCAACCTTGCGGATCTCAAGATCGAAGCTGCCCGAGGGTGCCTCAACTGTGACGGTTGAGCCTGCCTTCTTGCCGACGAGCGCGTGGCCGATGGGGGACATATCCGAGATCTTGAGCTCTGCGGGGGATGCCTCGTTCGAGCCAACGATGACGTAGGTGATCTCCATCTCGTCTGCCTTGTCGAATACGGTTACGGTCGAACCGACGGAAACTACTGTGGTATCGATCTGGCTTTCGTCGATGATAACTGCGTTCTGGATCTTATCCTCGAGCTCCTTGATACGAGCCTCGACTCTTGCCTGTTCTGTTCTTGCCTCGTCGTACTCTGCGTTCTCGGAGAGGTCTCCGAAGCCGCGGGCTACCTCGATATCGTGGATAACCTCGGCACGACGTGTGTTCTTCAGATAATCAAGCTCGGTCACGAGCTCATTGTAGCCCTCTTGGGTGTAGTAGATAGGTTTAGTTGCCATAATTTTTCTCCCTTACTTACCGATGAGGGCGATAGCAGCCTGAAGCTGATTATCCTCTTCGTCGGTGATTTTATATATATTTTTATTTTCAAGTGCTTTGTCAAGCTCGACCTCGAGATCGGGCTTGATTCCGATGCCGTCATAGCCCTCGGAGATGGGCGGGAAATACTTCTTTGTCGTCATCTTGACTCCGCCGTCAAATCCGTAGTATGCCAGCGAGAAGATAGACTGCATACTTCCCTTTCCGTAGGTCGTGGTTCCGACGACCTCGGAGATTCCGTAGTCCATAAGTGCGCAGGTAAAGAGCTCTGCGGCGGATGCGGTGCTTCCGTTAGCAAGAACTGCGGACTTGCCGTTTACCTTATCGTGGTACTTGGCGATCTCCTCCTTGGTTACGTTGCAGGAGGAATAGGGATCGGTTTCTTTGTATTTATTGACGACGCCGACCTTGTCTACGTCCTCTGTTCCCGCACGGTCGCGCGTCTTGATCAGTACGTCGCCCTCGTTGAGCATATAGCTCAGGACCGCCGTGATCGAAGCGAGGTCTCCGCCGCCGTTATAGCGGACGTCGAAGATGAAGTACTCAACGCCCTTTGCGATAAGAGCGTCCATAGCCGCGCAGAACTGCGGAGGCGTTGTCAGATCGAACTGGATCAGCTTGATGATTCCGACCTTAGGATCGGTCGCGCATACGCGGTAGGTGACCGATTCGGATGTGAATACGTCGCGCATTATCGAGAAATCAACGAGCTCGGCATATCCCTCTCCGCGGGCTACCGTGAACTCGCAAAGCGTTCCCTTGGTGCCCTGAAGCTTTGCGAGAGCGGCATAGTATCCCATATCGGGAACGTATTCCTTATTCTCGCCCGCGCCGATATACATAATAAGGTCGCCGGGCTCAACTCCCGCCGCAAGCGCGGGGGAATTCGGGAGCACCGAGATGATCTCGATGCATTTATACTCTGCATTCTCGATGACGGTTACGCCGATGCCCTGGGTCTCGCCCTGATTTTCGGCTGTCATAAGTGCAAATTCTTCGGCGTTATAATACTCCGCGTATTTGTCTCCGATGGCATAATACATACCGCCTAGGATCGCGTCGCAGAGTACCTCCTCATCTATCTCATAATACGAGTAGGTCTTGAAGAGCTGTATGATCATATCGAGCTTTGTCGGCTCACCGCTGTTCTCTCCTCCGAGTGACGAACCGAATTCATCGCGCAGAGCCGAGTCAACTATGGCACAGGAGCTCATTGCCGTCAGCAAAATAGCCGCGACAAGGATCAGCAGAAACGCCGAAAGCGATATTTTTCTTTTCATTGGTTATCCTCCATATTTAAGGCTGCTTTACGTAATCAAGCGGATCACGCTTATCTCCGTTGACTCTCACCTCGAAATGGAGATGATTACCCGTACTGGTTCCCGTCGTTCCGACTGCGGCAATGACCTGTCCCTGATCGACATACTGCCCCGCCTTGACGTAAAGCTTCGAGGCGTGCGCGTAGAGGGTCTGATAGCCGTCGCCGTGGTCTATGAGAACGTAGTTACCGTACGAGGAATGGTATTTGGCGATAAGTACTCTTCCCGCCTTCGAGGCATAGATATCCGTGCCGCGGTATGCGGGAACGTCGATTCCGTAATGGAATTTATTATTGTATCCGAGCTCGGAGATCGTTCTGTAGCCGTATTTATAAGATATGTAATCCCAGGTGGGAGGAAGGGGCCAGAGATACTGCTGTTTTCTGATGGCTTCGGCAAGTGCCTCCTGACGCTTACGCTCCTCCTCGCGCTCCTTCTCGATCGCTATCTGCTCGCGGCGTTTATTCTCAGCCGCAATAGCAGCCTCGACCTCTGCCTCGAAATCGGCATCGAGCATTTCGGCAAGGTTCTTGTAGGTTCCCTGCTCGCCCGTCAGCTTTTCGATATCAGCCTCGATGATGGCGATGTCGGATTCGTTCTCCTGCTTCCACTTCTCGATCTCCGCCTGCTTTGCCTCAAGATCGGCGATCGCCTCGTCCTGAGATGCGGAGTCCTTCAGAAGCTGCTCGTACTTGGCGTCGAGAAGCATCTGCTGAGCCGAGAGAGTGTCCATCAGCCCGTCGCTGTATCTTATGAGTCCGCTTACTCTGTCTATTCTTGCCAGAAGATCGGTAAAGCTTTCGGCTCCGAGCAAAATTTCAAGATAATTCGCGGTTCCTTCCTCATAAGACATACGAAGAAGGTCGAGAAATACCGAATAAGCTTTGTCGTACTCGAGCTTGATCTCGGCAATTTCCTTGCCCGTCTTTTCGATCTCACTCTCATAATAGAGTTTTGTCTTCTCGAGATCCTTTAGCTGATCGTTATATATCGCCTCGATCTCCAGGTACATCGCGCGCTTATCGGCGGCAGTTGCCTGCAGAGCTTCGGCGTTTTTGAGATTCTGCTTGATCTCCTTGAGCATCTTATCATACTCGGCGCGCTGTTCGCGCATCGCTTCGAGATCTTCTGTCTTTACATCGTCATAATCGGCCTTTTCGTAATAGACCGCACTGATCGTCAGGGGAAGTGCCGCGATGAGCAAAATCAGCGACAGCATACCTGTTATTATGCGGAGCGCCGCTTTTTTTGTTCGTGAAATTATCATTATCGTTCCTTGAATTTAGTTACTGAGGTTCTTGTGCAGCGAGATTATACTTGCCGCCACACCGGTTACGATTCCGAGAAGCAGGAAGATCGCAATAAGCTCAAACTGCATTTCGGTAAATGGGATAAGGGTAAACATACTCATTATCTGCGAGCTGCCTATTCCCGCGCTCTTTACAACGTAGCTGTAAAGTCCCATATCGGCAAAGAAAGCGATTGCCGCGGATACCGCGCCGATCGTCACGCCCTCGATAATAAAGGGGGCAATTATGTACGCCTTCGTTGCGCCGATAAAGCGCATAATGCTGATCTCGTTTCTTCTTCCGTGGACGGCGAGCTTGATTGTATTGAAGATAACGAATACGCTGACTGCCAAAAGAAGAACGAAGAACCAAAGGAAGACGAAGGAAAGTCCGCTCTTGAAGTTCTCGATCGTTGCGGCGTAGTCAACGCGGTTGTTGACCTTCATAACGCCCTCGATCTGAAGAAGATCGTACTCGAGCTTATTTGCTCCCGCGGTGTCCTTATAGGATACTATGAAGGAATCGGCGAGGGGATTATCTCCGCTTTCCGAGATCGTGTCGAAGAGGTCCGCATAGTCGGGATAGGTCTCCTTCATCGACTCAAAACCCGCTTCCTTGGAGATATAATTTACATAGGTTACGTTTTCAAGTGCCTTGATGTCATCGGTGATGACCTGCAGCTCCTCGGGGGTGGTATCATAATCAACGAAGACAACGATCTCATTTAGAAGGCCGAGCTTTTCAACGTTGACATCGATATTTCTGATGAGAAGTCCGAATGCGCCGAGAAGTATCAGGCAAGAGGTCAGAACGAGGACCGATGCGATTCCCGTTGCTCTGTGTCTCCAGAGATTGCGGAAGGCGTCGAAGATGAAATAGAAGGGATTATAAAAGGTACGCGGCTTCTTACTATCCTTACTCATCACAGCCTCCCTTCTCGCCCTCTGCCTCGGAGGGCAGATTGACGTCCGAGCCGAGCTTGCCCTCATCAAGGGTGATGACTCTGTGGCCGAAATATTCGACGAGATCAAGATCGTGGGTTACAACGATCACGGTCTTTCCGAAGAGATGATTGATCTTCATGAGCATATTCATAATATCCATACTCATCTCGGGGTCGATATTACCTGTAGGCTCGTCGGCGATGATGATATCGGGATTGTTTGCGATAGCTCTTGCAAGTGCGACTCTCTGCTGTTCTCCGCCCGAAAGTTCTCGGGGGAAATGATTAGCCTTCTGATCCATAGAAACGGTACGGAGAAGCGCGGGTACACGGCGGCGGATCTCCTTGCCCGGAGTTCCGACCGCACGCATTATGCACGCAATGTTCTCATATGCCGTTTTGTCCTGAAAAAGGCGGAAATCCTGAAATACCATACCGAGCTTGCGGCGGTAATGCGGGATGCGATGCGCGGGAAGAGCCGTGACGTCGATGCCGTCGACCATTATCTTTCCCTCGGTTGCCTTTTCCTCGCGGAGCAAAAGCTTTGTCAGAGTCGTCTTACCCGCTCCCGAATGTCCGACTACGAAGACGAACTCGCCGTTTTCGATATGAAAGCTGACGTTATTTAGAGCGGAGGTATCGCTGTACTCCTTGGTTACGTTAATAAAATCTATCATTTATCAGAACTTGAGTCCCTTGGTCGACATATACTTCTTGACCATAAGAGCTACCTTGAAGGTAATCGCGTGCTCGAGCTCGCGGAGATCGAGACCTGTCAGCTTGCGGATCTTTTCAAGTCTGTAAACGAGGGTATTACGGTGAACGAAGAGCTTTCTCGAGGTCTCGGAGACGTTGAGGTTGTTCTCGAAGAAGCACTGGATGGTCATAAGAGTTTCCTGGTCGAGAGACTCGAGGCTTCCCTTCTTGAATACCTCCTGGAGGAACATCTCGCAGAGGGTCGTGGGGAGCTGATAGATGAGTCTGCCGATTCCGAGGTTCTCGTAGTTTATGATATTCTTTTCTGTTTCAAAGACTTTTCCGACCTCGATCGCAACCTGTGCCTCCTTATACGCACCCGCGAGATCCTTGATGGTCTCGACAATGGTGGAGATACCGATGGTGACCTTGGTGTAGAACTCGGTGTTGAGGGTATCCGCGATCTTCTGCGCGATCTTTTCCATATCGCGAGCCTCGGTGCCCGGCTTTACGTCCTTGACGAGAACGATGTCGCGCTCGCCGATACTGATGATATACTCGTGAGTCTTATCGGGGAACATATTCTGGAGCATCTCATAGGGGAGCATATCCGCCTTGCCGTGGAACTTGATGAGGAATACGACGCGGTGCTCGTCGGTATTGAAATGGAGCTCCTTTGCCTTGATGTAAATATCGCTCGGCAGGATATTGTCCATAATAATGTTCTTGATAAAGGAACGCTTATCGTATTTTTCGTCATAGAGATTCTTGATGTTGGAAAGCGATACCGCAAGCATCTTGGAGAGGACCTCCGCCATCTTGTCCTCGCCCTCAACAAAGACGAGATACTCGGTCTTTACGCCGTAGCCGATGGGTCGGTATGTATATCCTCCCTTGCAGTATGATTCAAGAGAAGCTGCGAAAAGCATACTATCGCGCACTCCCGCTCTTGATTCTCCGATCTTTACAAGCTCGGAGCAGGAGATGATGATCCCATTCTCGTCAATAACTCCGATAGTGCGGTCGACGGTATCCTTCATCTGATGAATTACGCCTTGAAACAGTCTGTTAGACATCCTAATTAATCCAATCCTTTCTGCAAATATGCAGTGTCATTATTTTTGGTAGCAATTTTGTATATACTGTACTATATTTTACATCATTTTTTGTAAAATTTCAATAGGTTTTTGATTATTATCTCTAATTTCAGGGCTCTTTTTTTGTAAATATTTCATAAACATCAAAAAATATTCGCAAAAAGTTGCACAAAGGGCTTATCTGAGCTCAAATTCGGAAGAAAGACAAGCCAGAACGAACGCCGCCGCGCTCTCGGTTCTGAGGATCCTTTTACCGAGTCCGAGAAGCGAAAGTCCCGCATTTTCAGCCATCTCTGCCTCCTCGGGAGAAAAGCCGCCTTCGGGTCCTACGACGATTGCTACGCTCTTCGGGGGATTTGAGCGAAGTGATTCAAGGGTAGTGCCGAGCATACGGTCGCCTTCCTTTTCGTAGCAAAAGATCGAGAGATCGCACTTTTCCGCTTGTGCGAGCATTTCCTTGAATGATAAGGGTTCGCTTACCTCGGGAATGATACCTCTGCCGCACTGCTTTGCAGCCTCCGCGGCTATACGGCGGCGTCTCTGCGACTTCGAGCCCTCCTTCTCGCCCTTCATACGGACGATACAGCGCGAGGATTCAAAGGGCACGATCGAGGTTGCTCCGAATTCGACCGATTTCTGTATTGCAACGTCAAGGCGTTCACCCTTGACGAGAGCCTGATATACCGTGACCTTGTAAGGCGGCTCTGCCGGGCAGGCTGTTTCTTCAAGGATATCGCAGTCTACCTGACTGTCTCGGATCTTAGTAAGCCTGCAGGAATAGTCTCTTCCCTCTCCGTCGCATACCGTCAGACCGTCTCCGACAGCCATCCGCAGCGAACGGGCAATATGAAACGCATCCTCTCCGAGTATGGAGATAATGCGCTCTTCTTCATTAATATTCTCTTTGGACACAAAAAAACGGGGCATAGCGAAACCTCCCGAAAAAATTAGCCATAATATTATATATTATTTGCTTTTATTTGTCAATTACGATATTGTGAATTATTTACATTATACAACAAAAATTGTGCGCCATCGCCGTTATTTCGGCAATGACGCACGGAATTATTAAAGAATGCTCTCGAGGAACTGCTTTGTTCTGGGATTCTGCGGATTCGAGAAGATCTCATCCGGAGTTCCCTCCTCAGCGATCTTACCGTCGCACATAAAGATCACGCGGTCTGCAACCTCGCGGGCAAAGCCCATTTCGTGAGTTACGACGACCATCGTCATTCCCTCGTGCGCAAGATCCTTCATAAGCTCAAGAACCTCGCCGACCATCTCGGGGTCAAGCGCGGAGGTGGGCTCATCGAAGAGCATTACCTTCGGGTTCATCGCAAGAGCACGGACGATCGCAACTCTCTGCTTCTGACCGCCCGAAAGACGCGAGGGATATTCGTTCGCCTTATCCTCAAGACCGATGCGCGCGAGAAGCTCCATCGCGGTCTTCTCTGCCTCCTCCTTGGTCTTGAGCTTGAGCTCGAGAGGAGCGAGGGTGAGGTTCTGCAAAACGGTCATATTATTGAAAAGATTGAAGTGCTGGAACACCATTCCCATATTTCTGCGGGCAAGGTTGATGTCTATACGCGATTCCTTATTGATCTCGGAGAGTGCCTTGTTGTATTCCCCGCCCTCAAATCTTTTCAGAAGGTCTTCCTTCTTGATCTTGGAAATGATCTCCGCATCGAGTTCTTCTTCGCTCTTTTCCGGAGACTTTGCCTTTGCCGCCTTCATAAGCGATGCATAGGTCTTCGACTTTCTGATAACGTCAAAGTGCAGATAGGGGTCGGGGGCGGTAAGGAGATCATTCTCCACCCACACCTCGCCGTAGGTGGGCTCCTCGAGGAGGTTCATACAGCGGAGCATAGTGCTCTTTCCGCTTCCCGAGGGACCGATTATTACAACTCGCTCGCCGTCCTTGATTTCGCAGGAAACGCCGTCAAGAACGCGGAGCTTGCCGAAATCCTTATAAATATTCTTAACGCTTATCACCGGCTCTCAACCTCTTTTCTATCAATTTGATTCCAAAGGTAAGCAGATACACTATTGCAAGGTAGAAAAGTGCAACTACGGTCATGGGAACTATGTAGCTCGCCATATTGTTTCCGCTACCGATGATCTTTGCCGCCATTGTAAGATCGTACATACCGATCATACTGACGATCGAAGTTTCCTTGATAAGAGCGATAAGCTCATTACCGATCGCGGGAATAACGTTCTTGATCGCCTGCGGGATAACGATCTTAGCCATTGTTGTGGCACCGGTGAGCCCGAGTGCTCTGCCCGCCTCGGTCTGTCCGATATCGACCGAAAGGATACCCGCGCGGATATTCTCCGCAACGTATGCACCCGAGTTTACACCGAAGGCGATGGTTGCGGTGACAACGAGGGGGAATCCGCGTATCGCAAAGATAACGTACGCCATAATGAAAAGCTGAAGTGCCATAGGCGTACCGCGGATGATGGTGATATAAATTTTGCAAAGAAGCTTCGGGAGCTTCATAGCCCAGCTGTCCTTTGCCATACCGACAAGGGCGACTATAACGCCGAGAACAAGTCCGAGAAGAGCCGCGAGGATCGAAATCGTCAGCGTCAGCTTAAGACCTTCCCAGATGCTGTCCATATACTTTTCGGTAGCAAACAGCTCGATTATTTTACTTAAAAAATCCATAATTCAAATTCTCATTCACACGCGAAAAAGAACGATGCCGTAGCATTGTTCTTTTTCGCAGTTATTATTCGCTTTTATCAGCTTTCGAAGCCCATATGCTTCATAACGAGCTTTTCAACATCGCCGTTCTTCATCATCTCTTCAAGAACTGCGTTGATAGCGTCGAGAAGCGCGGTGTTGCCCTTGGTTACGCAGATAGCGTACTGCTCTTCAACGGGAGCGTCGTCAGCATCGGTCTCGCCTGCGTAGTAGAGGGGAACGCACTTGTACTGAGTGTTCTTGGAAACGATGAACTGTGCGGGAAGCTCGTCGACGATAACGGCGTCGATGATGCCTGCGCCGATAGCGTCAGCCGCGAGCTGTGCGTTATCGTAAACCATAAGTTCGGTGCCCTTGCCGTAAAGAACGCCGTCGTAGCCGTAATCGTTGTCTGCGGTAGCGTTGATCTCGCCGTCGGTGTAGATCCAACCGGTGGTATCAGCCTGTGTACCTACCTTCTTGCCTGCGAGTGCTTCCCAAACCATGTAGTCGCCGTTTGCTCCGGTCTTGGTTGCGAGAGTGGTATCGTCAGCCTTGTAGATTACGTACTGAACCGAGGTGTAGTAGGGGATCGAGAAATCGACCTTCTCTTTTCTGGTCTCGGTGATGGTGATGCCTGCGGCACCCGCGTCGCAAACCTCGCCCGCCTCAACGTTATCGATGATAGCGGAGAATTCGGTGTTTACGAACTCGATCTTCTTGCCGAGCTTTTCGCCGACCTTGTTCATGATCTCGACGTCAACGCCGACGATCTCGGTGCCCTCATAGTACTCGAAGGGAGCAAAGAAAGCGTTGGTGTGAACGATGATCTTCTCTTCCTTGGTACAGGAGGAGAAAGCAAATACTGCGCTGCAGAGCATAATGGCAGCGAGCAGGATAGCAATAATCTTTTTCATAATAAATATTTCCTTTCAAAAGTGTGATTAAAGATTATGTTGCATATTATACTGCATATTTATGCATTTGTCAACCCCTTTTCGGAATATTTTTCAAAAATTCATAAAATTTATCGCAATAAATCTGCATATTTATACATTGTTCGTATTTTTATGTGAATAACCCGCGCAAAAGATGAATATTTGCGCGGGTTTTATGAATATTATAAATATTTATTCAGGAATTTTCCGGTATAGGAGCGTTCGCATTTCGCGACCTCCTCGGGAGTTCCGGTTGCAACGACCGTACCGCCGCCGTCTCCGCCCTCGGGTCCGAGGTCGATGATATGGTCTGCGCACTTTATGACCTCGGGATTATGCTCGATAACGAGAACGGTATTTCCCGCGTCAACGAGGCGTGAAAGAACGCCGAGAAGCCGCGAAACGTCATCTGTGTGCAGACCCGTGGTCGGCTCGTCGAGGATGTACATCGTCTTGCCCGTGCCGCGGCGTGCAAGCTCGGTTGCAAGCTTTACTCTCTGCGCTTCACCGCCCGAGATCGTTGTCGATGCCTGACCGATCTTGATATAGCCGAGTCCGACGTCGCAGAGCGTCTGGAGATACTTGCGGATCTTCGGGATGCTGTCGAAGAAGGCGAGTCCTTCCTCTGCCGTCATCTCGAGGACCTCGAAAATATTCTTTCCTTTATATTTGACCTCGAGCGTGTCGCGGTTGTATTTCTGACCCTTGCAGACGTCGCAGGTCACGTAAACGTCGGGCAGAAAGTGCATTTCTATACACCTTACGCCGTCACCGCCGCAAGCCTCGCATCGTCCGCCCTTGACGTTGAAGGAGAAGCGTCCGGGACCGTAGCCGCGCGAGATAGCGTCCTGAGTTTTCGCAAAGAGACTGCGGATCTCGTTAAAAAGTCCCGTGTAGGTTGCGGGATTCGAGCGGGGAGTACGTCCGATGGGGCTCTGGTCGATATCGATGACCTTATCGAGATATTCGATGCCCTCTACCGAAATATGCTTGCCCGCCTTACGGCGCGCGCCGTTGAGTTTAGTCAGAAGTACGGGATTGATGACGCCGTTTACGAGAGAGGATTTGCCCGAGCCCGAAACACCCGTCACGCAGACAAAGCATCCGATCGGGATATCGACGTCGACCTTTTTAAGGTTATTGACCTCGGCGCCGCGTACCTTGAGGAAATTGCCGTTTCCGGGACGGCGTGTTTCGGGTACGGGGATACTCATTCTGCCCGAAAGATATGCGCCCGTGAGTGAATTTTCGTTCTTCATAACCTCATCGGGAGTGCCCGCGGCGACGACCTGTCCGCCGTGGACGCCCGCACCGGGTCCGATATCGACAAGAAAATCGGCGCGGCGCATCATATCCTCGTCGTGCTCGACGACGATAACGGTGTTTCCGAGGTCGCGCAGACGGCAAAGAGTATTTATAAGTCTTTCGCTGTCGCGCTGATGCAGACCAATGCTCGGCTCGTCGAGGACGTAAAGCACGCCGACGAGGGATGAGCCGATCTGAGTGGCAAGTCTTATTCTCTGCGCTTCTCCGCCCGAGAGTGTACCCGCGCGGCGCGAGAGAGTAAGATAATCGAGTCCGACGCTTTCAAGGAAGGAAAGGCGCGCGCGGATCTCCTTGAGGACTTCCTTTACGATCTTTTCCTCGCTCGGGGTGAGCTTGAGCGTGTCGCTTGAAACGAGGCGGAGTGCGTTGCTTACCGAGAGATTACAGAATTCATCGATGGCAAGTCCGCCGACGGTAACGGAGAGCGCCATTTCGTTAAGTCTTCTGCCGCCGCATTTCTGACAGGGGACTTCCTCGATGAATTCCTCGTAGTATGCTTCCGCACCGCCGTATTGCATTCTCTGCTCGATTATCGGGATGATTCCCTCGAATTTCGCGTCGCGGAGGTGTCCCTGCTTACCGAAATAGCGGGTGACGAGGAATTTTTCGTCTCCCGTACCGTAAAGAAGGATGTTCATCTGCTCCTCTGTGTATTCGGAAAGAGGCGTATTGAGATCGAATCCGTACTTCTCTGCCACAGCGAGGATCAGCGGTCCATTCCAGCTTTCCTCAACGAGGGATTTGAAGCCGTTGACCTGGATCGCGCCCTCGGCGAGCGAGAGAGACAGATCGGGGATGATCTTTTCGGGCGATATACGGCGCGTTACACCGAGACCCGAGCAAGCGGGGCACGCTCCCTGCGGATTATTGAAGGAGAACATACGCGGCTCGAGGTCGCCGAAGGAGATGCCGTGCTCCTCGCAGGCGTAGGCTTGCGAGAATTCAAGCTCCTGCGGATCTCCCTCTCGGGGTACGGTGACGATGAGAAGTCTGCCCTCGGCAAGCGAGAGCGCGGTCTCGACTGAGTCGGCAAGGCGTGAGCGGATGCCCTCGCGCATGACAAGT
Source organism: Eubacteriales bacterium (assembly GCA_045531455.1). GTDB lineage: Bacteria > Bacillota > Clostridia > Oscillospirales > CAG-272 > CAG-390. The sequence continues at coordinate 9,639 of JAZSEA010000085.1, read as the reverse complement.
CGGTCAACGACGACCTCGATCGAGTGGCGGAGATTCTTATCGAGCTTGATCTCCTCGTCGAGGTCGTAAAGGCTTCCATCGATGCGGACTCGGGTGTAGCCCGAGCGTTTTGCGTCGGCAAGCACTTTCTCGTGCATACCCTTCTTGGCGCGGACGACGGGTGAGAGCACCATAAAGCGTTCGCCCTCGGGGAGGGTCTCAATTTTTTCTATGATCTGATCGACCGACTGACGGCGGATCTCCTTGCCACAGACCGGGCAATGAGGGATACCGATTCGCGCGTAAAGCAGACGGAGGTAGTCGTAAATTTCGGTTACGGTACCGACCGTCGAGCGCGGGTTTTTGGAAGTTGTTTTCTGGTCGATGGAAATTGCGGGCGAAAGTCCTTCGATCATGTCAACGTCGGGTTTATCGAGCTGACCGAGGAACTGACGCGCATAGGACGAGAGCGACTCAACGAATCGGCGGTGACCCTCGGCGTATATCGTATCGAATGCAAGAGATGATTTGCCCGATCCCGAAAGTCCCGTCAGCACAACGAGCTTGTCGCGCGGGATCGTGACGTCAACGTTTTTCAGGTTGTGTACTCTTGCGCCTTTGATTATCAAGTTTTGTGACATTTTTCTTCCTTTTTCACACATATTCAGGACGGAGCCCTCGACGTCCCAAGCCAAACTAAAATACATTTATCTCAATACAATTCATTTAAAAAATGCAGAAATATTAAAATATTAAATTGTTGTATTTGTATTAAATTAGGGACGTAGAGGGCGCCGTCCCCTACAAACTCGTAATTATATTTGGTTAAATAATATCAAGTTCTCGTGCTCAAGAATCGAGAAACTTTTGCGGAATGCTGCGCAGCAGTTTCTCTAAAGCAGGAAAACTCTTGATTATATTAGTACCTTTATATACTTCGAATTTATGCTCTCCGGAATATAAATCACGGCAATACACGCTTACTGAAATACTGTTTATTTCTTTTTCGAGCACGTAATAGAACTTGCCGTGAACGGTATTTACGCAGACTGTATATACATATTCTTCTTGTCTATGGCGCTGCGCCCCTTCGATACTTGAAAGAAAATCAAATTTATAGCAAAACAGTTCCTTAGCTTCCGTATCATCGGGATTCACCGAACATAATGCATCATGCATCTTCTTATATTTCCGAGCACGTATAAAGCTTATGACCGAAAACGCGCCAAAGCCAATACTGACAAAAACTACAATAAAAATTGCTCCAGGTTCCGCCTGCGGAAAAAATATCAACAGAGAAACTACGGCAAGAGCAAACACTGCCATAAGGCACCCCACAACAAAGTTAGTAATGTAGATAGTTTTCAGAGTGTCTGCTCTTCTGTCTGCGATTTGCTTGTCTTTATTTTTCATAGTCATATTACTTTCCACCATCTTCTCTGAGTGCGCGGATTTTATCGCGGAGGTAGGCGGCGAGCTCGAAGTCGAGGCGGCGGGCGGCGTCCTTCATTTCGACGGTCAGCTTTTCGATCATAGCCTCGCGGTCGCGCTTGGTGAGTTTCTTCTCTGCTGTCTTCTTTTGCTTTTCGTCCTTGCCGCCGGGTAATGCGATCTCAATAAGGTCGCCGACCTTCTTTTCGACGGAACGGGGCGTGATGCCGTTGGCTTCGTTATATTCCTGCTGTACCTTGCGGCGGCGGTTGGTCTCGCCTATGGCGCGGCGCATTGAGCCGGTGACGCTGTCGGCGTACATTATGACCTTACCGTTGACGTTACGCGCGGCTCGTCCGACGGTCTGGATGAGCGAGGTCTCGGAACGCAGGAATCCTTCCTTATCGGCATCGAGGATAGCGACGAGCGAGACCTCGGGGATATCGAGGCCTTCGCGGAGAAGGTTGATTCCGACGAGGACGTCGAAATTGCCGAGTCGGAGGTCGCGGATGATCTCGGTTCGCTCCATCGTTTCAATATTATAATGAAGATAACGCACGCGGACGCCGTTATCGGCGAGGTAGTCGGTGAGGTCCTCCGCCATTTTACGGGTAAGGGTCGTGACGAGGCTTCGCTCATTCCTTGCGGCGCGTGCCTTGACCTCACCGAGGAGGTCATCAACCTGATGCTCTATCGGTCTGATCTCGATCTCGGGGTCGACAAGTCCCGTGGGTCGGATGAGCTGTTCGCTGATGCGTTCGGAGTGCTCGCGCTCATAGTCGCCGGGGGTCGCGCTGACGAAAACGGCTTGGTTGATCTTGTCTTCAAATTCCTCGAAATAGAGGGGGCGGTTATCGTATGCCGAGGGCAGACGGAAGCCGAAATCTACGAGATTGCGCTTTCTTGCGGTATCGCCGCCGCTCATTCCGCGAACCTGCGGTAATGTTACGTGCGACTCATCGACGAAAAGGAGGAAGTCCTTCGGGAAATAATCAAGAAGCGTATAGGGAGTCGATCCCGGTTCTCTGCCCGCAAGGACGCGGGAATAGTTCTCGACGCCCGAGCAGAAGCCGATCTCGCGGAGCATTTCGAGGTCGTATTTCGTGCGCTCGGAGATACGCTGTGCCTCGAGGTATTTATGATTCGATTCAAAGAATTCTACGCGCTCCTTCATCTCGCGTTCGATCTCGGCGAGTGCCTTTTCGCGTTTGTCGTCCGAAACGGCATAGTGAGTTGCGGGATAGATCGCGGCGTAGGAAAGGCGGCGGACAAGCTCGCCCGTGACAACGTTTATCTCGGAAACACGTTCAACGGTGTCGCCGAAAAATTCGACGCGCAAAGCCTTGTCACTTCCCGACGCGGGAATGACCTCGACGGTGTCACCGCGGACTCTGAAGGAATCGCGCGCGGGTGACATATCGTTTCTCGTGTAGCTGATGGCGATCAGGCGTTTGATAAAATCGTTGCGCTCCATCTCCATATCGGGGCGGACGGCGAGAACGAGCTCGGAATACTCGGCGGGGTCACCGAGGGAATATATGCAGGAAACGCTGGCGACGATGATGACGTCGCGGCGTTCAAAGAGTGCCGAGGTCGCGCTGTGACGGAGGCGGTCGATCTCATCGTTTACGAGCGCGTCCTTTTCAATGTACATATCCTTTCCGGGGATGTAAGCCTCGGGCTGATAGTAATCGTAATAGGAAACGAAATATTCGACAGCGTTTTCGGGGAAAAACTGGCGGAATTCGGTGCAAAGCTGTGCCGCGAGGGTCTTGTTATGAGCCAGAACGAGAGTCGGGCGGTTCATTTTTGCGATAACGTTTGCCATCGTAAAGGTCTTACCCGAGCCGGTAACGCCGAGGAGAGTCTGCATATGCTCTCCCTTTTCGAGACCCTCAACTATGCTGTCTATTGCCGCGGGCTGATCTCCCGTGGGCGCGAATTCGCTGTGGAGCTTGAAGACTCCCTCGAGCTTTCTGCTCATCCTTTCACTTCCCTTCGAACAAAAGTCGTTAATACATATATTATATCAAAAAAGATTTTTAATGTAAATGGATTTCGATAAAAAAGTGCCCGAAAATTTTTGTCATTTTCGGGCAGGTTTTATTGGTAGATGTCAACAATCACAGGGGATCTCCTTGGCAAGCGCGACGTTCTTATATGCCTTTTCGGCGGTGACCTCGCGGATGACCTTGATGAATCCGGGAAGGCGGACACTCTCGCCTTCATCCTCCATTTCGACCTCTGCGATGGCGCGATCGGTCCAGAAAGGATAGATATCGATCTCGACAACTCTTCCGCCGTAGGGCAGACAATAGCGTGTTTTTTCGATTGTATTACGTTCGGGATCGGCGAGCTTGAGAAGATCGTTATACTCTTCTTTTGTGATCTCACGCTCGTTTTCGATGCACTTAACGTCGTTTACGCGCTTTTTTTCGGTGAATATATACTTGGTCGCGCCGTTTGTGGTGCGCTTGCGGATGCGCGAGGTAAAGCCGTCGTCGGTCAGGAGATAGGTCTGCGCGATCTCGCTTTTAGTTGAATGCGGATAGGCTTCCAATTCATTTACATCGGGATATTCAATAAGGAATTTTCTTTCTATTTCGTAAGCCATCTTCTCACTCCTTCGGAATATACATAATTATATCACGCCCAAAGCGTAAGAGTCAAGTCTTTTCGATAAAAAGACGGTAAAAGAGCGAGAGAGTGAATATAAAAAGGCTCAGCGAGGTGCCGTATCGGAGCAAAAGATAGACCGAGAGCATCCAGAGCGCGACGATGCTTATAAATGAAGTCATCGAGATCGTTCTTGCAGCGGCGCGCGGTCCGAAGATCGATGAAACAGCAACGGAAAGCATTCTTCCGCCGTCAAAGCCCTCCGCGGGCATAAGGTTGAGTATTCCGAGCATAAGCGAGACCGACGCGAACCACTCGCCGCATTCGGTATAGTATCCGCGGTGCTCGGATAATATACATACCGCGGCGGCGCAGACGAAATTCATCGCGGGTCCCGCGGCGCAAAGAATGAATTCTTTCGGATATGAGATGAGCGAGCCACGCACCTTGAGCGATGCGCCGAAGAGTCCGACGTCGAGGGATCTGAGCGGTATCCCGAGCACGAGCGCGGCGAGCATATGCCCCGATTCGTGAAGCACAGCCGCTCCGAGCGAGGGCAGGACGATCCCGACAGGCTGAAATATCAGCATCAGCGTAAGTATCATCGCGGGCAGGATGCCTATCCGAAGTATTTTTGCGCCCGATGTCTCATTTTTCATATATACACTCCTTTTTTGCCGAAAAATATTGTGTTTGGGTTCTTTTTATGATAAAATATATAGAAGTATTGCAAAGGAGTATGACAGTTCATGGCTTTTTCAAATATAAAATGGATCTTTTTCGATATGGGGCACACTCTGCTCGACGAGGACGAGGTGCACATTGCGCGTCTTGAGGAGCTGAACGAGGAGCTCGGAGGCACTCTGCCTCCCGCCGAGGAGTTGCTTGACGAGATGGTTAAATTCGGAACGAAGGGCGCGCGCAGTCCATTCGGATCGGTAGCCAAAAAATACGGCTCAAAAAGGCATTATCCCTACAATCCCGCACTCGAGGTGCCCTTCCCCGAGACTGAGGAGGCTCTGCGCAAGCTTTCCGCAAAATACAAGCTCGGAATCATCGCAAATCAGCGCGGAGGCTCGGCTCACAGACTTCAGGCGCACGGCTTGATGAAGTACATAGATTTCGTTTATTCGAGCGAAGAAATGGGGCGCTCAAAGCCCGCGCCCGATCTCTTCCTCTCCGCTCTCGATACCCTCGGATGCGCGCCCGGGGAGGCTTGTATGGTCGGCGACAGGATCGACAACGATATCCGTCCCGCAAAGCGTCTCGGTATGAAAACGATCCGTCTGCGCCAGGGCTTTTTCCGAAACAGAGCTCCCGAATGTGAGTACGATATCCCCGACGCGGACATCGAATCCATCGGTGATCTTCCCGCGGTGTTCGGATTATAAAAAAATCACGTAAAATTGATAAAAATATTTAAAATTCCTATTGACAATCACGTGACCGTATGATATAATATTCACAGATGATAAAATATTCGGAAAGGAGTACTGAAAAATGAATCTTCAAATCAATGAAGAGCTGATCCCCGGTACGATACTTAACCGCAAACAGATGGGTGACGTTACCGGTATGGAATTCTTAAACAAGATCTTCTACATTTCGGACGGCGTTATGTTGACTCAGATCCGCGAGATCTCGGGCATCGACGGCTCCACTCTTCAGAACTGGACAAAGAGAGGTTGGGTCGCCAACGCAAAGCTCAAGCGTTACAACATCGATCAGGTGGCTCACATTCTGATCATCAATATGCTTCGCTCCTGTATGCAGCTCGACAAGATCGCGTTCCTCGTTTCCTACATCAACGGACGCGTATACGATCAGTCGGACGACATCATCCGCGATTCACAGCTCTACGATTATATCTGCCGCATCCTCGACAAGCTTATGAAGGCAGGCGAGATCTCAACGCAGAACACCACTCTCCGCGACACCATTGAGCACATCACCTCGGATTACGAGGAAAAGGTCACGGGAGCAAGAAGACGCCTCAACACGGCTCTTGAGATCATCATCATAGCATATTACGCCTCGATCATCAAGTCACATTCGGACAGAATGGTCGATAAGCTGATGCTCAGTTAATTTCATCTTGCGTTTATTCTCTCACACGGAAAGGAAGGTCAATTATGATCAATTGGTGGAATGAACTTGATCTGATTCAACAGATCTTTGCACTTATCGCACTTCCCTCTACTGTTCTTATCGTTATCCAGACGGTACTCCTGCTTATCGGCATAGGCGGCGAATCCGACACCGACGTTGACGTTGACAACGTTGACGGCATCGATCTGCCCGACGACGGTCTTGCGATATTCAGCGTCAGAGGAATCCTCTCGATGCTCTGTATCACGGGTTGGGTCGCAGTTGCGCTTCTCGAGACCTCGCTTCCCGCGGGCGTTTCGATCGGAATCGCGATCGCTTGCGGTATTGCTACTCTCATCGGAATGGCATACCTGATGCGCGCCGTTAACAGACTTCAGTCGAGCGGTAACATCGACATCGGCAACTGTATCGGCAAGATCGGCGAGGTCTATATCCCGATCCCCTCCTCCGGCAACGGTTCGGGTAAGGTAAACCTCACGGTTCAGGAAAAATTCAGCGAATTCACGGCTATCACAACCTCGGGCGAGCCTCTCAAGACGGGCGCATTCGTTCGCGTTGTTGCGGTAAGCGAATCGGGCGTGCTTGTGGTCGAGCCCATAGAGAAAAAAGACTGATATTTTTCATTGACAAAAATCTATAATTATTTACGTTAAAGGACTCCACAATGGATTACAATCGCAACAGAAAATATTTTGGACAGCATTTAAGCACCCTGCCCGTAATCATTTCGGCAGCCTGCATCGGTATAGGATTTTTGATGGTCGTTTTTCTTGCCAATACCCGCGGCATCCCATCCTATATCATGACCCCCGCAGGTCTCACTCTTATAGCAGTTGGCGTAGGAATCTACATTATTAGATCCACGCGAAAGATACCGGACGATGAGATCAGCGAGCAGGCAAGAAAACTCAAAGAAACATTCACGGAAGATTTCACAAAAAAATTCATCCCCAACGATATACGCACCATCCGATACGAGATGGCAAACCATATCTCACGTCCCAAGCTTGAGCCCGTGATATTCGCAACCTATTGCTTTGAAGGTGACGAAGTTCTTGCCAAAAAAGGCGGCGACGGAAAAAGCCGTTCATCGCTCTATTCAATGTCCGGATTTATCCTCAAGCCGGATTCGATCTGTATAGCGGAACGCGAGATCTCGCTTATTTCGGATAATGATCCCATCCCCGGTGATTTCCGCGAGATCAAGTATCTCGATCTCGGTGGGGCGACTCTCGAGCACGTTCCCGAAAAGAAGGGCTACGAAGGCTCCGCCAAATACCGCCATCTGAGACTTTGCGACAACGACGGAAAGATCGTTATCGAATTTCCCATCATAGCAGATGCCGCTGCAGACGATTACGTAACGGATATAAATCTTCGCATTACACGCGCAAAGGAAAAGGCTGCAGAATAAAATGCAGACTTCTTCACCGCCATTACTCAAACAATACCACAGCGCAAAATTCAACTCATTATCATTGGGCTTCAGATATGAAGACCCGAAAAAAGCCGTAAAATATTTTTGCACACCTAAAAAGGCAAAGATCTTCGCTTCGATCGGAGTTGACGGAATACATTACTGTACCATCCCCGATTTCGGAGAAACGGTATTTGCTGTTACTCCAATGACTTCCGCCGAGCATTACGTCTTTCCCGTCGCACACGATCTTACCGAGTTTCTGCGGTTGATTGCAGCCTTACACGGCACGGGCTTGATAGATCAGGCACCGCTGTTTACGAAAGAGTGCTTCGAGGAATTAATGCGGGAGCAGGCGGATGCAAACGAAATTGAAGTAAAGAGGCTTTGCGAAACCTTCAACATCGAACCTCTCGAAGGTTCGCCCTACGATCTCGTTATGGGTCTTTACAATAATTTCGATTATTCAAAGATCGAATATTCACGCGAATATTACGAGACCTTGGGATTATACTGATAAAGAAAAAACAATTTTAATAACACAATAAAGAAAGGAAAAACATCATGTTCGGATTCAACACACTTCTCTCCTCCGCCTCCGGCGGTATCTCGGAAGCAGTTCCGATGATCGTTATTGCAGTTGTTGCAATACTCTTCGCATTCGTCGTTCTCGTAGCTTCGCGCTATAAGAAATGTCCCCCCGATAAGATCATGGTAATCAGCGGTCAGGTTGGTACTAACAAGGACGGTACACAGCGTTCGGCAAAGTGCATCCACGGCGGTGCCTCCTTCGTTTGGCCGGTGTTCCAGTCCTACCAATACCTCGATCTGACTCCTATGTCAATCTCGGTTGACCTGACAAACGCCCTCTCTCATCAGAACATCCGTGTTGACGTTCCCTCGAGATTTACCGTTGGTATCTCCACCGATGTCGGCGTAATGCAGAACGCAGCTGAGCGTCTTCTCGGTCTCAAGCTCGTTGAGATCCAGGAGCTTGCGAAAGATATCCTTTTCGGTCAGCTCCGTCTTGTTATCGCAACGATGGACATTGAGGAGATCAACACCGACCGTGACAAGTTCCTTGAAGCGGTTTCCACTAACGTTGAATCAGAACTTAAGAAGATCGGTCTTCGTCTTATCAACGTTAACGTAACCGATATCAGCGACGAAAGCGGATACATCGCCGCTCTCGGTAAAGAAGCAGCCGCAAAGGCTATCAACGACGCGAAGATCTCGGTTGCAGAGGCAGACAGAAACGGTGCTATCGGTTCCGCATCGGCTGAAAAAGATCAGCGTATCAACGTTTCTCGCTCCAACTCGGAAGCTATCACAGGTGAAAACGAAGCTAAAGTTAAGATCGCCGAGTCCGAGGCTACCCGCCGTGAGCACGAAGCAGAAGCAAACAAGCGTGCTGTTGCCGCAGAAAACATTCAGTCGGCAAAGGCACTTGAAGAATCCTACGCCGCACAGCAGAAGGCTGAGGAAGCGCGTGCGCTCCTTGAGAAGGCAAAGCTCGAGGCTGACGTCCTCGTCAAGGCTGAGATCGCAAAGCGCGAGCTCGAGCTCCAGGCTGAGGCAGAAGCTGAGCAGATGAGACGCCGCGCACGCGGTGAAGCAGACTCCATCCGTATGAAGATGGAAGCAGAGGCAGCCGGTGCTCGCGAGATCCTCATCAAGCAGGCAGAAGGTCTTACCTCCATCGTTGCCGCTGCAGGCGGAGACGCAAACGCTGCTATCAGACTTATGGTCACCGACAAGCTCGAAGAGCTCACCAAGATCCAGGTCGGCGCGATCTCGAACCTCAAGATCGATAAGGTCACCGTTTGGGACAACGGCCAGGGCGGCGCGGACGGCAAGTCCTCCACCGCAGGCTTCGTTTCGGGACTTTACAAGTCCGTCCCTCCCCTCACCGAGCTCTTTGACATGGCAGGCATGCAGCTTCCCGAGTACCTCGGAAAGCCCAAGGCTGATGCCACTGCTCCGGTTGATGCGGAATAATAATTTGATCAAAACAAAAAGCTGTCTCTTCGGAGGCAGCTTTTTTGAGTGCAGAGTTAAGAGTGCAGAGTGCAGAGTTGTGGAAAATT
>JAZSEA010000112.1:0-90271 GCA_045531455.1 Eubacteriales bacterium | reverse complement strand
GGTAAACAAACACTGAATCGTCCGCAAAGATCGAGTCGGGTGAAAGCATATCATACCATCCGTTCTCACCCATATTCTTGAGAATATAGATAAGATCCTCATCAAGCGGTACGCATCCATTGCTGTCCGCAACCGCGCCGTATGCGATCAAAGCGTCGTTATAAGATTCTTTCTTAACGAAATTTCCCTGCTCGTCATAGAAATAACGTCCGATATTGGTTACGTTCGCAATCGTAATAATAGCCTCTTGGAATACCGTCTTGGTATTGATCCTTACGTAAAGCACGGGACCGTCCTTGGAGGAAAGATGATAAAATCCATCCTTTTCGTTATAATATACGGGGATCTCGGATACCGCACCGGTGGGGTTGAAGATATTTGTGATATCAGCGGTTATCTGTACGTAGTGGATATTTCCATTAGATTCTGCGCGCTGAACGGGCGTTTGGGACAAAATGTACTGTTCCCACGGACGCTCGGCATCGGTAATACCTATATCCGATTCTTTTTCGATAGTCAGAACGCAATCACTTACAGCCGATGAAGTCGACTTAAGTCCGATTACAAATGTGTTTCCGACCTGAGAGTTGAGAACACTAAGTATCATAACTCCGTTTTCATCCATCTCACCCGTGTTGTTCTGGGAAACAAAGAAGCTTCCGCCGTAATATCCAACTTCAACCTTGCCGGAATCCGTATATATTTTGTACACCGCACCCTCGGAAGGAAGGAAGAAGAAGTATCTCAGCTCATCCTTGGCGACCGGAACTCTTACAGATCCTACGCCGATCCTGTAAACACCGTTCTTTTCATCGGGATAAACGAACTCGGGGTTAGTTGCGAAGCTTACGATGCGGAGCTCAGCTGAAGGAGCTGTTGCGGTAAGCTTTGCCGAAGCAGACGTTCCGTCTACCTCTGCAGATACATCATATTCACCCTCGACAAGCTTAGCGACTGCCTTGCCCGAAGCATCTGTATTGACCTCAGCCATAACCGAGCTGCCCGAAGTAAAGCTTACTTTAACACCCGAGATCGGTGCGCCGATTCCGTCAAGAACAGTTACTGTATATTCTATCTTAGCTCGTTCGAGCACGGGAATGGTCTCGGTCCTTACCGTCTCGCCGCAAATTGCGCAAACAAGATGCTTTGAACCCGTTTCTGTATAAGTAGGTGCCTTATCGGTGATCCATTCGCCGTCCTTATGACCTGTTGCGGGGATAGTCTGCTGTGCAACGGTGATCGCTCCGCAGACCTTGCATGACTTACCTTCTGTAAGTCCGCTTGCGGTACAGGTTGGAGCACAGGAAGGATGCGTTTCTTCAACGTGACCCTTGGCGGGTACGGTCTGCTGAGCCTTGATAACTGCATTGCATACCGAGCAATGAGAGCCTGCGGTAAGTCCGCTTTCGGTGCAAGTTGCAGCCTTTGCGGGATCGGCAACCTCATTGTGACCCTTTGCGGCAACTGTCTTCTGCTCGGTGATAACCGCGTTACATACCGAGCAATGCTTGCCCTCGGTAAGTCCGCTTTCGGTGCAGGTGGCAGCCTTTGCGGGGTTGATAACCTCGGTATGTCCCTTTGCGGGAATCGTTTCGGTATCGCAGGTCTCTCCACACTTGGTGCAGACTCTGTGCTTCGAGCCCGCCTCTGTACAGGTTGCTTCCTTATCGATGATCCACTCGCCCGGAACGTGAGGAGTTACGGGGATAGATTCGGTCTTGAGAGTTTCACCGCAGACTGTACAAGCCTGATGCTTGGAGCCTTCCTCAGTAGCGGTTGCTTCCTTGTCGATGATCCACTCGCCCGCTCTGTGTTCGGTCTTCGCGATCGTCTGTGTCTCCTTTGCGCCGCAAGAACAAGTTCTTTCGGCGAGTCCTTCTTCCTTACACGACGTTGCCTTAACAGTATTCCAAGCACCGAAGGAGTGCTCGTGAGGAGGTTCTGTTGTAACCTCGGGAGCAGATGTAGTTACTTCTGTCGTAACCTCTTGAGTCGTGTCAGGAGCAGGTTCGGTAGTAACTTCTGCAGTGGGCTCATCGGTCACTTCCGCAGTCGGCTCGTCTGTAGCCGAAGGGGCATCGGTAGGTTCGTCGGTGACAGTTGGAGCTTCTGTGGGCTGATCCGTGCCCGCGGTCGTCTCATCACCCGTACCCGTACAGGATACGAATGCTACCGTCGCGCAAAGCAGAAGAACTGCGATTATTGACAATAAAAATCTGTAGTTTTTCATATTATAATTCCTTACTTAATTAAGGATTGAGGGGTGCTCCTACGTAACGGTAATAGTAGCACACCTTAGTCCAAGAGTGATCTACGTCCTTGAAAGTATATTTGTCCATGAGTGCCTGAAGGACTTCAGCGAGCTTAGCGTCAACCGCAACGCATCCGCTTCTCTCGGGATGTTCCGCATTCTCGACAGCAAGCTTTGCATATTCCTTTACGATCTCGGAGTAATCCTCTCCGCCGCCGTGATAAATACCCGCAAGAACTTCATCGACTTTATAGGACTCATAATATTCATCAAAGAATTCGCCCCACTCTGCCTTGAGCTGGTCCTTGAGCTTAGCTCCGTAAAGCACGTAGCGGTACATAATGTAAAGATCGTTTTCGGTATACTTGAAATTGAATCCGTTTCTTTCGATCATTTCAATTATGGTCGAATTAAAGATGGGAGTGATCTGAGTAAAGTCAGCATAAACTATTGATCCTATACTTCCGTCCTCACGGAGCTCATGATAGTATCCGTCGTCGCCGAGGACAACGTCGATACCGCCCGCGATGGTCTCGTTGAGCGTCTGACCGTCTTCGCTCTCATAGAAGGTGAAGTATCCGGGAGATGCGAGAGTGAAATGATCGTACTTCTCTGCGATATACTCGATCTTAAAGGTGAAGGTGCCCATCTCGTACACGTCGTAGAAGGCAATATCGATATAATAATCTCTGCCTGCCTCGAAGTAAACTACCATAGAGCAGTTGTTGGGATCGGTATACATACGCTCACCGCCCTCGTATACGTAATACTCGGTTCTGTCAGCGTTGAAGACCCAAGCGTCTACGAGCGATTCGCTGTTTGAGGTGATGCGGTATGCACCGGACTTTTCGGGAACGAACTTGTAAAGAAGTCCGCGGGGCATAATGATCCTGTCATAGGTAACGACGTTGTCCTTGCCCATCTCTGCGATGAATGCAGAATGTGCCGCAAGACCGCGGATAGGGTCAGCGAGCTGCTCAACACCGCCGTAAACGTCATAGTAGCAGCACATCTGGAGCCACTGCTTATCATTCTCGACCTCAAGGCCGCAAGCAAAGGCTACCTTCTGCAGAAGCTCTGCGAGACCCTTGTCAACGGTACAAACGCCGTTGATGGATGAGTTGGATGCGTAATTGCAATACTGAACGATCTGATCGTAGTAGTTTACGCCGTCGATGGTAACGAGTCCGTTATACGCAAGGTCATAAACCGATGCATCAGAAAATGTGGTACGGTAACCCATAAGGTTTGCAAGAAGAAGAGGTCCGTCTGCCTTGCCTACGTGATAATATCCGTCCTTTTCGTTGAAGACAACGTCAACGTAATTTGCGTAGCCGTATCCGTCGGCAAGACGCTCGGTAGCGCAGTTACGGGGAATGTAGCTTGCAACGCTTATGTCCTTTGCGTCACACACCTCAAAGTTTCTGATATAGATGCTGTCCTCGCCGACTGTGTCGGATGCGTCCTTAATATACGCTATCGCGATAGTGTACTTGCCGTCCTTGAGTGCAACGTAGGGGAAGCAGGTCTGCCAATCGGTGCTCTCTCCCGAGATCTGATAGATCTGAACGTCATCGATGATGATGTGGAGCACGTCTGCACTCAACTCGGATGATGCGAAATAATCAAACTTGATAGCCTGACCCGCCTTGAGCTCAACGTCAACGTAAAGAAGTGCGCTTGTGCCGTGTGCTTCCTGATTGGTGTTGACAAGGCACTTCACCCCGTTCTTTTCGGTAAGAGTGAAGTCCCAGATGGTCTCGGCGTACTCGGCACCTGTCTCAGCGCGGTAGGTGATGCCTGCGCCGTTCTTACCGTTGACAGCAGCCTCGATCTCAGCCGAAGCGGGCATATCGGTATCGGGCTTGGGAACCTCAACGAACGCCTGAAGCGATTCCTCAAGTCTCTGAGTGTAATTCTCAGACTTGAAATGCTCGTAAGCAGCGATAAAGGGAGCCTCGGAAATGATAGCACCCGCCTCGATCACCGAGATCATACCGTAACGGTCGACCATAACCGAGGTGGGATATGCATCAACACCGAATGCCTCAACAAGCGCGGTGTCGATCTTTGCCATCGGGAAAGTGATACCGCTTGCCGACTTATAAGTATTGATCGCGTTCTCCGTGTCGCTTGAGTAAGGATTGAGCGCGATGACCGCGATATCGTCGCTATACTGCTGGTAAACGCTGTTCATATAGGGGAACTCCTCCTGGCACCAGCTGCAGTTGATATACCAGAAGTTGATAAGAACAGCCTTCTTTGTCTTGAGAGCCTCGGATAGAGTAAAGGTCTCGCCGTCGGTGGTCTTGACCGTGAAATCGTGCATAATATCGCCGAGCTTATATCTTACGCCGGAGATGGAAGAATCGGTGATGATAGCGGACGAAAGAGTGATCTTTGTCTCGCTTCCCGAAAGAGGATAGCTGTCAGCAAGCTCGTAGCCCTCGGAAACGTCGGTAAGAACCGCGTGGTAGGTAGTGATGTCCGCGGGAAGGCTGAAGCTTGCAATACCGTTCTCGTCGGTCTTTGCGTAGCCGTTCATTACGGTAAGGGTAGCGTCGGAATAGATCAGAACGGTAACGTCCTTGATCTTGAGTCCGCCCTCGCTGACGACCTCAACGGTATAGGGGATCTTATTCACGTCGGGAGCTGTCGTCGTAGTATCGGGAGCTGACGTTGTATTGTCGGGAGCCGAGGTCGTTACGTCGGAGGAATCGGAAGGAGTGGTGTCCTCCGTGCCTCCGCCGTCACAAGCGGTAAGACAAACTCCGAGAAGCATGAGCATTGCCAGAATGAATGACAACGCCCGTGTTGTGGGGATTGTGATCTTCTTCATTTTGTTCTCCTTGTTCTTGATACGCGCGTAAATGATTTATGCACTGAAAGAAACTATATACGTTATTTTTTCGATAAAACTTTCACTTTGCGCAGTAATATAAAGATATAATATTTTATCATAAATTCGTCTTTTAGTCAAGTATATAATATAATAAATAAATCAATTAAATCCAATTATTATCATATGAAACAAAAAATTTACACAGCGTTGGCAAAATGCTAACAGCTTTATTGACAAAAAAAGTGCGTTATGATATAATTATCACAATTAAAATTAATAGGAAGAAAGAAAATGAAAAACGAAACCTCACGTCTTTATCTGCGTTGGATATACATCGCGCTCTGCACCGTCTGTCTCGCCTTCGCCGGTGTCATCTACGCCTGGTCAATTTTGAAGGTTCCGCTTGCCGCGGAATTCGGTTGGAGCAACACTGAGCTTGCGCTTAATTTCACACTGACGATGTGCACCTTCTGCATCGGCGGATTCCTCGGAAGCCGCTTCGCAAAGCTGATCGGCGCGAATCTTTCGCTGATCATCGCAGGACTTCTTGCGGGCGGCGGATTCGTCATCGCTTCCTTTATGAGCGGCAATATCACCGTCCTCTACGTCTCCTACGCCCTCCTCGCGGGACTCGGCATCGGCGTGGCTTACAACGTCATAATCGCGGCGGTCAACGCCTGGTTTCCCGACAAGCGCGGATTCTGCTCGGGCTGTCTGCTTATGGGATTCGGTATGACCTCGCTCGTATTCGGTTCGATTCTCGATGCACTTTTCGCAAGTGAGAGTTTCGGCTGGAGAAAGACATTCCTCCTCTTTGGTATCATTATGGCGGCAATGATCTGCCTTGCGGGGATCGTGATCCGCAAGCCGTCGGCGGACGTGGTATTCCCCGAGGGCAAAAAGAAGGCAAAAAAGAAGGTGGAGAGCTTCGAGGTCAAGGATATGTCCCCGCTTCAGATGCTCTCTCGTCCTTCATTCTGGATCAGCTTTGTATATATGACCTGCCTTGTTGCGGTCGGAAATTCGGTTATCAGCTTTGCCAAGGACCTCGCGCTCTCAACGGGCGCATCTGCGGCTCTGGCAACAACGCTCGTCGGCGTGCTTTCGGCTTGTAACGGACTCGGAAGAATACTCACGGGCGCGCTCTTTGACGCCGCGGGCAGAAGATTCACTATGATCGCCGCGAACGTACTTTCGATCGTAGCCGCGGGAATCACTCTTCTTTCGGTTGTTCTTAATTCTCTTCCCATCTGTATCATAGGACTTTGCCTCGTCGGACTCGCATACGGTGCGTGCCCCACGGTCGGCTCGGCGTTTGCGTCATCATTCTACGGTCAGAAATATTTCGCAACGAATTACAGCATAGTCAATTTCAACCTCTTTGCCGCATCCTTTATCGCAACCGCTTGCGCAAGCCTGCGTACAGCGACAAATGGCTTCGTCGCACCGTTTGTTCTGCTTCTCTGCCTTGCTTGCTTTGCACTTGTGCTTAATATTTGCGTTAAAAAACCTTAAATAAAAACCTCGCCAAATTGGCGAGGTTCTTTCTTATCAATCCAAATAATAAATAATTCTGTAATCGGGTGAAGAAGCCGAGCTGAAAGGCGACCAATATTCGAGCTTGGGGTCATCGGTCAAAAAGTAGAATTGTTTTTCCTTCTCATATATCTGTTTGCTCAACTTTAAGTATTTGTATTCTTGAACGTCCGAAACGTCGCCGGAAAGCGACGGAAAGATCTCTCTGCGAGAATAATAATACTTTTCTCCGTCGTAAACGACTTCGGTTAATTCAATGCAGGAACTACCGTCGGACTTCATTCCTTCGGGTATATCTTTCAGTCCTATGTTTTTTTCTACGTATATCGCCTTTCGGAACAAGGCAGGTTTGCCTTCTCTTACCTTTTGCCTGAATTCATCCCATAATTCCTCGCCCTCAACAGTTTTCATATTAACGCTGTTGAAATCGGATAAATAATAAACCAACCATCCGCCCTCAAGCACGTCGGCGTAAATCTCTTCCGCAGGCATATCGTCGGGATAAGCAAAAACCGCGCTGTCCACATAGGGATCGTAATCAGAATACTCGTTCTTTCCCGCGCCCGCATTACCGATATACACGCCGAACCTCGGCAAAATACAATTCACCATCGGGAATGCCGCGGCACACAGAACTACGCAAGCGGCAAGAACAGCAATACGCTTGACAAGTCCCATACGAGCTTTTTTCGTCTTATCGGGCTCGGGGCTGTCGTAGTACTCAAGCGCGTCCGAGATAAATCGCGCGTCCACGCCGTCAAGCACGCCGAGCAATCTCTTGTCATCAAAGACTCTGTCTGTTTTCATAACGCGATACCTTCCTTTATCAGTTTTTCTTTCAGCTTTTTTCTTGTTCTCAAAAGCATCATCTTGATGCGTCCCTCGGTCGAGCCCGTCCTCTGCGCGATGGCTCCGATACTATCGCCGAGACAATAGCGCATAACAAAGACCGAACGCTCCAATTTCGGGAGAGTATCGAGAAAGCCATTGACGATCTTTATCGCGCGGGAATTCTCATAATCCGCGGCGAGATCGGTACCGTCATCGAGGGTGGTAAGGAATTCCTCGCCGACGGTCTGAATATTTCCGCTTCTCTTCCAGGCATTTGCCGAACGGGTGCGGTCGATCGCTCTGCGGCGAAGGATCGTCACGCTGTAGGCGCGCAGATCATCGGGGCGTTCCGGCGGGATCGAATTCCACAGCTCGATCAGAACGTCATTGAGACATTCCTCTCTGTCCTCGGGGATGGCGAGGAAATTTGCGACTATGTAACGCCAAAGACTTTTATATTTCTTCTCGGTCTCGGCAAGAGCCTTCTCGTCACGGGCAAAAAAGAGCTCTATGATCTTTTCGTCATTCATCTGCCGTCTCCTTTCGATTGTCTTCATTACACATGTCGTAAAAAATCCAATCTGGTAACGCGCTTTTTTGATTTTCGTCCGATTGCACAAAGAGGAAGGTGTGAATTTGTGCAGATCGACCAACGCCTCGCCGCTACAATATAATGATACCACATCAAAGAATGAAAGTCAAGAAAAACGCCCCTCAAAAGCGAGGGGCGTTATTAATCAATCGGTATCTATCGGCACTCTTGGATCTAACGGCACTACAAAAGAATAATCGTCATAACCTTCGGGCAATGTAATCGGATTATTCTGATACTTTTCCCGCTCTTCGATAATCTTCTCGACCGTTTCATAATTGGTAGTATCGATCGTTGCCCGCCAGAGTAATTCGCCGTCATAACTGTATGCTGAATATACGCTTTCGTGGTACAAATGCTCGGGATACGGATCTCCAAAACCCCAAAGATCGTAATCAGTAACAGTATAATGCGTGGAAATAAACAGAACAAAATCGTCATACTCTATAACTTTCCCGCCATAGGATTTATTTCTGTCAAAATCAGCAAAGAAATCCTCGTATTTATAATAAGGTTCACCCGAAATATAAAACTTCGGACCTAATTTGGGTATATCCTCTTCTTCAATATCTTTCTGTGATATCAAATTCAGATCATTGTCAAACTCATACATTCTAAAGCCGCCCGTTTCCGTGCTGTCTCTTCTTGTATGCAAATAAAAATACACCTTAATGCCTTTTTTTGTTTGCTCTACTCGGTATATCGTATCGTGGTCGTTTCCGCCTTCTTGTACATATTTGACAACATTTCCGTCAAAATCGAGCTTCAGAAGGGCGATATCATTGGTAGTGATTGTTCCAACCTTCTCCGCATCGCAGTCACCGACAAAAATATATCCCGAGTCGGTTTCAAAAAAGCGTCCTAACTCTCCTACAAAGTCATTTCCGAGAACCGTTTCGGACAGAACCTTTCCATCAAGACTGAATCTGACAAATTTCTGCGGTCTGACTACCCATTTTCCATCAACGCTTCTTCTCGAAGAATCAAATACCATTATATAGTTTCCATCCAGAGTAGGGTGTATCTCATGTACAGCGGGATAATATTCACCTCCGCGTTCAAGCTTAACCACAGAAATTGAGTCTCCGTATTTATCATAGAAATTGACGTAAACATAATCGTCATCCCATGAAACGGTATATACAATACCGTTGGCATAATCTGCTCCGCCAAAAAGATTGTTTTCCACGATCTTTTTGAATTTTTGCGGCACTTCGCCTATAGGCTTAAGAAAAGTAAAATCTCCTTCGGTATAGGTCAGGTCATTCGTTGTACCCAAAGTTTCACTTCCCGCTCCTGCGTTACCTCCAAAAGTGACAGCAAGCCGAGGCAGAACGTAATGCACCACGGGAAACACTGCTGAAATCAGCACGAGACACGCGGCGAGCACCGCGAGACGGCGGTATATTCTGAACAGAGACTTTTTATCGCGTTTATATTCGCCGGGAACTTCAAAGGTGTAGCTCTCGGTCACCTCGGCTATGAATCGCTCGTCGATGTAGTCGAGCGCGCCGAGAAGTCTTTTATCTGCAAATGCTTCCTGTGTCATAATGTGATTCCCTCCTTGTTTAGTTTCTCCCTGAGTCTGTCACGGAGACGTTTAAGTAATGATTTGATCTTTGAGTCGGAAAAGCCCGTCTTGCGCGCGATCACGAGAATATCCTCGTCGAACCAATAGCGCAGGATGAAGATCTTTCGCTCGGTCTTTGAGAGCGAGGCGAGAAACTCGTTTATCACCGCTCCCGCTCTGCTCGATTCGTAATCGTCCGCCAGAGTTCTGCCGTCGGTCAGGTCGGACAGGAACTCCTCGCCGACCACTGTTACCCTGCCGCCGCGTTTCCAGGCGTTCGCGTCCCTCGAGCGTTCAAGCGCAAGCGTGCGGACGATCTTTGCAAGATAGGCGGTAAAGCTTTTCGGCTCGTCGGGCGGTATTTGGTTCCAGAGCGCAAGGAGCGCATCGTTGACGCATTCCTCGCGGTCCTCGTTGAGCGCAAGGTAATTCGCCGCGATCGCGAGGCAATATGAACGGTACTTCTCTTCCGCCGCGCGTATCGCGCCCTCGTCGCGGTTCTTGAACAATTCTATCAGTTTTTCATCCGTCATTCGCTACCTCCTTGCCGTTTTTGAAAGGTCCCTTCACTTATATAGTTGCAATTTGCAAAATTCCGTTGCATGTTTTTGCAAATATTTTTGTTTTTTCTTTCCGTGTAATAATAACACAAAACGTGTCAAATGTCAATTCTTTGCTTATAAATAAAATATCCGCCGCACCTTTCGGCGCGGCGGATGGGTGGTAATTTTTTATTTTGTATACACTATCTCGGCTTTTTCGGGCAAATACTCGGTTCCGAATACGTTGTTTTCGAAATCCTTTCGGCTTCCGTTATAATTAATGACCGTAAGCGCATCACATTTACGGAAAACATTACGACGCAGGATCATTTCGGGTCCGAAAGTAACTTCTTTAAGCGATTCACATCCGCTGAATGCGTCGGCGTTGATCACGGTACAACTCTCGGGAATCACTATCTTTTCCAAAGACTTGCAGTTTGCAAAAGCGCTGCTTCCTACCTCGGTCAAGCCATCCGCCAATACTATTTCGGACGGAAGCGAGGTGCAGGATTCGAAAGCTCCCGAGCCAATAGCGGATATCTTGGAGAAATCCACCTCATTGAGGGCCGTGCAGTACTCGAATGCATCGTTCGAAACCTTGAGCGAGCCATCAAGGATCTTGAGACTTACAAGTGATTCACATCCGAAGAAAATATTATCTCCGAGTATCATATCGGTCGGATCCTCAAAAACGACGCTCACAAGAGCATTGCATTGATCAAACGCCTGAGAACCGAGATAACCCGCCATTTTCTCGACTACTACGGTTTTTAACGACTCGCAGCCATAAAAAGCTCTGTCATCTACTCGCTTCAGACTTGCGGGAAGCCGCAGAGAAGTCACTCCGCTTTGAGCAAACGCGCTATCTTCGATCTTCTCGATGCGGTCGTTGAAGCTTACGGAGGCAAGTTTCGGGCATTGGCTGAATGCATAAGTACCGATCTCCTTGAGGTTTTTCGGCATCTGCACAGATTCAAGCGACGTACACAGCTCAAAGCAATTTTTGCCTATGCTGACAAGAGTGGACGGGAAATTTACTGTTTTGAGAGAATCACAACCGTAAAAGACCTTTTCGTTCAAGGCCTTGATCCCCTCGGGAAGATCAAGCGTCTCGAGCGCATCGCAGTTCGCGAAAGTGCGCTTTGCAATATTTTCGAGCTTCGCGGAGAAAACAATGCTCTTGAGCGAATCACAGTCCTCGAAGCAACTCTCTCCTATAACGCTGAGAGTCGAGGGCATCACGAAGGATTCGAGCGCGGTGCATCCGTAAAAGCACTTCTCCCCGATACTCTCAACTCCTTCCAAGGTAATATTTTTGAGAGCGGTGCATCCCGCGAAAGCCATCTTGCCGAGCGTCTTTACGCTCGCCGCGAGCTTGACCGTATGGAGGGACGTACAATTTTCGAAAGCTCTCTCGTCTATCGCCTTTATCGTTGACGGGAAGGTTATCGACTCAAGCGACGTGCAATTGCCGAACGTGCCCATCGGAATGACCGAAACAGATTCGGGCAATACGAAGGATTTGAGCGAAGTACAGCCATCGAACAAAAACTTACCTATACTTTTCACGGTATTGGGAATCACTATGTTTTCAAGAGAGGTACAGCCGATGAAGGCGCCGTTACCGATCTCGGTCACGCTTTCGGAGAAAACGATCTTCTTCAGATTTGTGCAATCTTCGAAGGCACGTTCTAATATCGTAGTCACACCCTCGGGAATGACTATCTCTTCGATCCCCGAACCCGAATATCCTCCGATAACGGTTATGTTATTTTTGTAGATAACCTTTTTCAGATACTTTGCGTCTGTAAAGCAATCAATCATTTCGGTAACGCTCGCGGGAATCACGATCTCAGAAAGTCCGGTTCCGGTAAACGTACGCGCTCCTATGCTCTTGAGTCCTTCGGGCAATTCGATTTCCTTGAGCGACTCGCAATATGCGAATGTTTCGCCTCCCAGAACCTCAAGGGTTTTCGGAAGAATAACCTTTGTGAGTTTATTGCAGTCAAAGAAGGTTGATTTCAGCTCTTTCAGTGAAGTAAGAGAAAGATCGACAGTCTCGACGCATGAGCCATCAGATCCAAATAAAGGCTCAAGATGAGTAACTGTGGACGGAATTACAACATGTGTTACCCGTGTTCCCTTGAAAGCCTGCCCCTTTATTGTCAGCAATCCTTCATGGAGAGGTATATCCACAAGCGACGAGCATCCCGAGAAAGCAGCCTTCGGGATCTCGGTCACAGCCGTGTTAAGCTCTACCTCGCAGAGGGAGATACAGTTCATAAAGGCACCCTCTTCAAGCTTCAGCACGCCGGGCATAACAACGCGTTTCAGAGAAACACAGTCCCAGAAAGCATAATCCTTCACCGTGGTCACGCTCTCGGGTAAAATTACCTCTGTAATATACACGCATCCGACAAATCCGTCAACCGCCGTTACAACGTCGCCTTCGGGAGAGATGCCCGGGATCGTTATAACGCCCGAATCCATACGGCTTTCCGAGCATTGAACCGTACAGGTTCCGTCGCCGTTCGACTTGAATCTGAGCGGAGCGTCAACGTCAGGAGGAGCTTCGCCGAGGATTATCAGCATTTGATAATCGTCCTCGCCCAAGCCGTCAAAGTTTTTCGAATTGCTGTCCCATTGAACCTGAGTTCCGCGGTAATATACGCGTTCGAGCTCGCATCCCGAAAAAGCTCTGCGTCCGACGCTTCTGAGCGAGGCGGGAATGCTGATCTCGTCAATACTGCAATTCATAAACGCTTCCATACCGATGGATTCAAGAAGATATCCGAATTCCACGGTTTTTACCCCCGCGTTTGCAAAAGCTCTGTCGCCGATCGAGGTTACGCTCGTGATCTTTATCTCTTTAAGCGATTTACAGCCGTAAAAAGCATTTGAACGAATGGCGGTCAGACTTTCGGAATACACTTCCTTAAGATTCTTACAGCCCGCAAACGCATTGTCTCCTATCTGTTTCGTTCCGCCGAGATCGACGGTCTCGAGATTCTGACAGTTTGAGAACGCGTTTTGCTCGATCTTTTCAAGCGTTGACGGCAGAGTGATCGTATAGATCTTATCGCAGCTGTAAAAGTGTCTGCTCTCAATTATCGTTACGCCATCCGGAATAACGACGTCTTTGGAAAGAAACTCCCTGTTGACAAAAGCAATGCGAGTTCCGTCCTCGGAAAGAACGATACCGTTCGACGTTCCGATCGTGCTGTTTTCGTGCACGCGGACCTCTATGAGATTATCGCAACCGTCAAAGCAGCCTTCCTCAAGCTTCTCAACGGTCTCCGGAAGAGTAATGACTCTTACAGTACCGTTACCCGCGAATGCGGATGCGGATATGGTCTTTACGCCATCGGGAACGGTCACTTCCGTGTCTGCGCCCGTGTAGGAGATCAAAACGCCGCTTTCGATAACGAAGAAACTATCAGGCGTAGGAGTAGTTCCGTTCGGTTCGCTTTGCGAGGTTCCGTTCGGTTCGCTTTGCGAGGTTCCGCCGGGTTCGGTCTCATCCGGCAAACCGAAAACTCCCGATCGAAGCAGGGCTGCAAATACTGCGAATACAAGCAAAATTGCACTCAAGACCGCCGCGGCAAAAACGACCGCCATGCGCTTCTTTGGTTTTGCCAAAGATACGGATCGGATATCTTTGGAAACTGCATCAACAAATTCATCACATTCTGCGAGCAGAGCCTCGTCAACGCCGTTTAAAAGCTCGGGCAGAAAAATACCGTTCGTCATACGTAATACCCCTCCTTCAGCAAATATTCTTTTAATTCTTCTCTTGTGATCTTAAGCATCTTTGATACGTTGGATTCGCTCGTTCCCGTCTTTTTTGCTACCGCTCCGACCGATTCGCCGTAAAAGTATCTCAAAAGGAACATCGCACGGCGGCGTGCAGATTGTGTATAAAGGAAACGGTTGATAGCGGCTTGGAGCTCTGAAAGCTTGATCCCCTCGGAGATATGATCATGATCCGAAAAGAGAGTTTCTTCAAGTTCCTCGAAAGCTACTATAACGGCGTTCCTCTTATCTGCGCCGCGCTGCTTCAATCTGTCAATACAAAGATTGTGCGTGATCTTGGCAATATAAGCCTTGAAATTGGCGGGTTTTGCGGGCGGGATGCTGTTCCATGCCCGAAGATACGTATCGTTAACGCATTCCTCGGCATCCTGCTCGTTCCCAAGTATGTTTTTTGCTACAATGAAGCAATAATCGCCGTATTCCCTCTGCGTTTCGGCAATTGCGCGTTCATCGCGATTCCAAAACAATTCAACCAATGAGCTGTTTGCCGTTTTTGTTTTTTTGGTCAATCCGGTCACCTCTTTCAATTGTTATATTCGGAAGTGCGCCGTCCGGTTATTTCACACTTCCCTTCACCCAATAAGACGAATTATTGACTCTGAATCTGAATGATATAAAAAATTTTTTCAATTTTTTTGATTATTTTGCGGTGAATGATGGGATTCTGAACCCATGCGTGCGCGTACGTGCCTGCAAAACTTGATATGCTTACCACGCGCACGCTGAACGAGTTGCGAAGCAACTCGTAGTGGGTTCGAATCGTGAAACGATTCGTTCACCCCATAACGAAAGAACGGAACTGCAAAGCAGTTCCCTTCTTTCGTTATGGGGTGAATGATGGGATTCGAACCCACGGCCTTCAGGGCCACAACCTGACGCTCTAACCAACTGAGCTACACCCACCATATATGGCGCGCCTTGAGGGACTCGAACCCCCGGCCTACTGCTTAGAAGGCAGTTGCTCTATCCGGCTGAGCTAAAGGCGCATCATATCGGGGTACGACCGACTGCCTTACGGCAATCGGTCTGTCCCTATGGAGCGGGTGATGGGAATCGAACCCACGCGACCAGCTTGGAAGGCTGGAATTCTACCATTGAACTACACCCGCGTATTTCGGTCTCTTTCAAAACCGCCCTAATATAATACCACAAATTGAAGCATTTGTCAATAGGTAAATTGAAAAAAACCGAAGAATTTTGAAAAATATTTAGTATTTACTCAAATTCTTTCCTTCTGCTATCGAAAAGATCGTAATAAGCGCGGATGTTTTCAAGCTCGCTCCAACGCTTGACTCCCGCGGGATCGCCGTCGAGGTCATATATCTTCGCGCCTCTCATTGAAAGAAGGAAGGGCGAATGCGTTGAGATTATCAGCTGGCAACCGTAAAACCGCGCGGCATCCTCGAGAAATTGTGCGAGCTCCTGCTGTAATTTTGCGGAGAGGCTGTTTTCCGGCTCGTCGAGGAGATAGAGTGAATTGGCTTCTATCTTGTTTGTAAAATACGCGAAAGCACTCTCGCCGTTTGAGTGCATTCTGTATTCCGTACCGCGCAATCTGTCGGCAACGTATTGCGATTTCGTGCCACGGCGGACCTCGTTGCGGCGGCGAAGCTCTTCGTAATCGTCAAGAGACTTCATCTGCCAGCCGCAGTTGGTCAGCTCGCCGCGTATCGAATCGTATTCTTCAAGGAGACCGTCGCGGCGGCGGTCGATGCCCTCGTTTATCGCACGGATGTCGAGGAGATAATCAAAAACACCGTCGCTCGTGATTATCGCGCTACCGTCGGGGAGATAGGGCGTGCCGTAGCTGAAGCTGTATTTGCAAAGATTCAAATAATCCTCGATGATCGGGGAATTATTGAATGGCGCGGTTCTTTCGAGCTTCAGCTTTTCGGCAATGACATTGAGGATCGTCGATTTACCCGAGCCGTTGCCGCCGTAAAAGATCGTTATCGGCTCAAATTCGAGCTTTGAAAGTCTCTTATGCGGAAAGATGCCGAAGGGGTACTGATTCGAGGCATAGCATTGCATATCAAGTTTAGTAAGCTTACCCGGCTTGCTCGGGAGCAAATAATCAAGCTCATCCGCATCAGTCGGCAAGGTGAATGATTTGAGATACAGCATCCCGCACCTCCTTTTTTCTTTTATTATAGCATATAAAAGAGTTTTTGTCAATTTGCTCTTGCCAAAGAAACGAAATTGTGATAAAATATAATAAATATTACTTCAATGAGGACAAAAATGCTCTCAAAACTTTTGCCTTACAGAATTTTTGATAAATTTGACGACATTTCGCCCGAGTATCTGACCTCGCGCGGAATTAGATTCCTGTTCAGCGACGTGGATAACACCCTTGCGCCCTACGAAGTTCCCGAGCCCGATGAACGCATCCGCGCGTGGCTTGATTCGCTGAAAGACGCGGGGATCACGGTCATTCTCGTCTCGAACAATCACGGCAACCGCATTGAGCTTTTCAACCGTACGCTCGGTCTTGCCGCATATGCCGATTGCAAAAAGCCGGGCAAAAAGCGTCTCGGTGAGATCATGAAAAGTGTCGGCGCGACTGCCTCTGACAGCGCGTTTCTCGGCGATCAGATCTTCACAGACGTGCTCTCTGCGCGAAATCTCGGCATTGAGACCGCTCTGCTCGTGCCACCGATCAAGGACAAGCTGACCCTCTTTTTCCGCTTCAAGCGGCTGATGGAAAAGCCCATCATCCGCAAATATTACAAGATACACGGAGGCGAAAAGAAATGATGACTGCAAAATTCGGTCCTGCGGGCAACTGCGACGCCTTTTACGCCTCGGGCAGAAAGGCAACCGTCGAGGCTCCCGCGTGGCTTAAAGAAATAGGTCTTGACGCCTATGAATTTCAGGCAGGCAACGGTCTGCGTGTTTCGGATGCCACCCTGACCGCTATCGGTAATCAAGCCAAGCACCACGGCATTGCGATGTCGCTTCACACGCCGTATTTCATCTCGCTTTCGGGAGTTGATCCCGAAAAAAGACTCAAAAGTATTACCTATATCAAGGATTCACTCCACGCGGCTTCACTGCTTGGTGCGGATATAATCGTAATCCACACGGGAAGTGCGGCGAAGATCTCGCGCGAGGAGGCTATGAGTCTCGCGGCTGATACTCTTTATAAGACGCTCGAAGAAATAGGCGATCAGCCTATCAAGCTCGGTCTTGAGACGATGGGCAAGATCAATCAGCTCGGCACACTCGAGGAGGTCATCGCGCTCTGCAAGATCGATCCGATCCTCTGCCCCGTTGTTGACTGGGGACATATGAATTCGCGCAACGTCGGCGGACTCTTCCCCGATGCCGATGCTTACCGCAGAGTTTTCCACTCGATCGGCGAGGTTCTCGGTGATTCCTACGCAAAGAATCTTCATTGCCATTTTTCAAAGATCGAATACACGTCCGCAGGCGAGAAAAAGCATCTGACCTTTGAGGACGAGGTCTACGGTCCGAGCTTCGAGCCGCTTGCAGAGGTTATCGCCAAGGACGGTCTCTCGCCGCGAATCATCTGCGAATCAGCGGGAACGCAGGAGGACGATGCGCTCTTTATGAAACACACACTCGAAAATTTAATCAAGTAAGATATATGGAAGGAATTTTATCATGACAAAACTCGAAAAACTTCGCGCCGCTATGGCGGAAAAGGGCTTTGATGCCGTTATCATTTCGTCCGAGGTCAATCAGAGATACATCACGGGTTTCAACTATCAGGACGGTCTCGTTCTTGTGAGTGCAACCCGCGCGGTGCTAATCACCGACTTCCGCTACATCGAGGCGGGAAAGGCATCGAAGGCTGCAGCAGAATTTGAGATCGTTACGCCAGACAAGCGTCAGTCGCTCTACTGCTACGATATCATCAAGGACTGCTGTGCAAAGACTGTTGCGGTTGAAGAAGCAACGATCTCGCTCTCGCTCTACGAGGCGTTCAAGAGCGTTTTTGAGGGTTGCGAGGTCAAGGGCGGTGCATCCGCCATCATCGACAAGCTCCGCGAATTCAAGGATGCCGACGAGATCGCATCGACCGCAAAGGCACAGGACATCGCCGACGAGGCATTCAAGCACATCATTGAATTCATCCGTCCCGATATGACCGAGATCGACGTTGCT
Organism: Eubacteriales bacterium; assembly: GCA_045531455.1. Lineage (GTDB taxonomy): Bacteria > Bacillota > Clostridia > Oscillospirales > CAG-272 > CAG-390. Next base: position 72,163 of record JAZSEA010000112.1, on the reverse strand, counting down.
CTCGAGCTTGAATTTTTTATGCGCTCGCACGGTGCCGAGTCGATCGCCTTCGAGACCATTGCGGTTTCGGGCAAGGCTTCCGCACTTCCCCACGGCGTTCCGAGAAACGTTCAGCTCGAGAAGGGCTTCCTCACTATGGACTACGGCGCAAAGGTTGACGGCTATTGCTCGGATATGACCCGTACCATCGTCATCGGCAAGGCTGACGACGAGATGAAGCGTCTTTACAACACGGTTCTCGAGGCACAGCTTGCCGCACTTGCCGCTATGAAGCCCGGCGCACTCTGCCGCGAGATGGACAAGATCGCGCGCGACATTATCGACGGCGCGGGCTACGAGGGACGCTTCGGTCACTCGCTCGGTCACGGCGTCGGAATGTACATCCACGAGGCTCCCGGTCTTTCGCAGAAGGTTATGCCCGCAGATCGCAAGCTTACCCCCGGACACATCGTTACCTGTGAGCCCGGAATCTACATCGAGGGCAAGTACGGATGCAGAATCGAGGATATGGTTGCAGTTCTCGACGACGGTATTCTCAATTTCACCCATTCTCCCAAGGAACTCATTGAGATCTGCTAAATCAGTCGCTTAAATGCGTTTTTTGATCACTTAAAGACCTGATAAACGCAAAGTTTACCCCACTCTACCGACAGTAGAGTGGGGTATTTTTTGATTCTACCCGAATCTTTGCGGTGTAGGTTGCTTCTACCGACAGATTGGGATATAATACAGATAGCACAAAACACCACGAGGTAAATCATGAGCAACGCAGAAGCCAAAAGACTACTCCCAAAATACACACTCGGCGAAGAGCTTTGGAACGCCATCAGCCACGGACTCGGCGCGCTATTCGGAATATTCGTACTCATCACGACGCTGATCAAGGCAGAGGGCGCGCGTGAGATCGCCGCCTGCTCGATATACGGCGCATCGCTGATCCTTCTCTACACCGTTTCCTGTGTCTACCATTCTCTCGCGCCCTGTGTCGGCAAGCGAGTTATGCAGATACTCGACCATTGCACGATATATTTTCTGATCGCGGGAACATACACTCCCGCCGCACTCATCGGTGTCCACAATGCCGATCCGAAGATGGCTTGGGTCGTATTCGTTCTCGTATGGACGCTTCTCATCCCCGCCGTGGTTCTGACCGCGGTGAATATGGAGAAGTTCAGCAAGGTCTCGATGGTCTTCTACATCGGTATGGGCTGGTGCATCGCGATCGACTTCTCCGCCGCTATCGACGGTATGGGCTGGATGGGATTCGGCTTTATGCTCGCGGGCGGAATCGCATACACGATCGGCGCGATCATCTACGGCGTGGGCAAAAAACATAAATATCTGCACTCGGTGTTCCATATCTTCGTAGTCATCGGAAGCGTGTTGCAGTATGTCAGTATAATTGGGTATTGTATGTAAGTTAAGATTGCGCAGAGCGCAAGTTAAAATCGCGCAAGCGCGAGTTAATATTGCCTTACGGCAAGATAATGTTCGCCTACGGCGAAGTTATTAGCAATAATTAAAGCTGAGCTTCAAACTGTAGCTCAGGCTACTGATTAACAAAACAACATATAGCAATATCCACAAAAAGTAGAACACTATGTTCGCACTCAGGGTGCAGGGGTGAAGGGGGGCTTCGCCCCTGCACCCCATATTGTAAGTGCGTACATTAATGTTCTATCGCTTATTTATATAAATAAATAGATATTTTACCGAAAAAGCAATAAACAGTATGAATCCTATCGGCATAACAATCAATCCCAATAGACTATTATTACGGTAAATATCATTGTATTCTTCCAACGATAAAATCACCGCATCGTGCTTTATCTCAACGGCATCATAATTTGAAGATCTTTCTATAAGGTAGCAAAATATCTTATCCCCTTTTTTCAAAGAATCCAAGCCTTCTATGACAGCTCGCTTTGTAAGCAGATTATTGACAAATATACGCTTTTCCGTTTCGCAAACGCTGATGTAATATGAGTAACCCATTTCGGGATCATTTCTCTTGATCACTTCGTCAACGGTAAATTCTTTATATGTCAGATCGCTGTAAGACGTTTGGGATTTATTGTAATCGCTGATCGAAACAATTAATAAAATCAAAAACACTAATGAAGATATCAACAGCACAATTGAGGTATGCAACGGAGATTGAATCTGTTTGGTCTTTTCCATATTAATACCTATAAATAATCACCTTTGCCTCGCGCTGATCAAGCTTTATCTCGATTCCACGTCGGAGCTCATCAGAAGTGAACTCTCCTTCCGAAGTCGAGTATTTTGAGCCGTCTTCGATGCAAGGAAGAACAAAGTTGAAGCTATCCACTTCGGCATCGGCGTTGCGGATGATCTGAAGGAAGCCGCGGCGTTTTTCGGCGTCGTCGAACTGCATAGCGTACCAATCCCCGGTCGAGCCGCGGCATTCTGTGATCGGATAATAATCACCTTCAAGCTCTATCTCGGCAACCTTTCGCCAGAGCGACTGCATTTCGAGCGCGAGCTTGACGTCGTCCGCGTTGTAGGGGATCATATCCGTCATCGACGGTACAAAGGCATTCTGATAAGCAAATTCATCGGGCGCGTGCTCCTTGCCGTCGTAATTGCCGCTTTCAGAGTCGAACCAATTCATATTATGTGCGCGGAAATAGGGGATCCACTCGAACATCTCGCGGTGTTGCTTCTGCTTGATCGGATGATCGCCGTAGCCGACGTCGGTATAGTGAAGCGTGATCGCACGGCGCATCGTTTCAAGATCGTTACGACGTCCGCCCGAAGCGCAGGAGTCGATTATAAGCCCCGGATTACGGAGAACAAGTTCATCCCAATACGCGAGATAACCCATTGCGTGGCGGTTTTCAAGGAAGCCTACGCGGTCGGGAGCCTCGTTTGCCTTCCATATAGGGAGCGGATCGAAATTGAAATCCTGACGGTAGATCTTAACGCCCGACGCCTTGATTATTGAATCCACGCGGTCGGTTATCCATTCTCTCGCCTCGGGGTTGCCGAGGTCGAAGAGCTTATTGTCATTCCCTTCAACCGAAAGAAGAAATTCTGGATGCTCGCGGTCGATCTCCTCACCCGTGCGGACACGCTCGGGTTCAAACCAAAGCAGCAAATCAATATCATTTTCCTTGCAAGCCTTACCTATGGGCGCGAGTCCGCGCGGAAAGCGGTTTTCATCCACCTTCCAAGTTCCGATGCGAGGCCAATTATAATCGCAGGGATACCATCCCGCATCGATCCACCAGACGTCGGGCTTCATTCCGCGTCCGAGATAATCCTTCATCGCGCCGAGCTGATTTTCCTCGGTCGCGCCCGTAAACTCGGGTTTGCCTTCCGCGCGCCAATTATGGAGACAAAGTTTTGGCTGCATCGGCGCGCCGTTGTCCTTCGGCAGAATATGCGCAAAATAGAATCTTCTCCAGATATTGATACCTCTGTACTCGCTTCCCGCTCCGTAAGCCATAAGGGTAAGGCGGGGTGAGGTAAAGGATTCGCCCGAAGAAAGTCTCGTATGGCATCTGTCCTGACCGCAGAGGATGGAAATCCCATTCTCGAAGGGCGCGACCTCTGCTACCCATTTTGCGGGGAATCCGATAGCGGCACGAACCTCGACGCCCTCTCCGCGGAGAGTCATATAAGGAAACGCACCTTGACACGAAGTACCCGAAGAGGGTGTCAGAGTGATCTTTTCGTCAACTTCCCTTTCAATGAAGCTGTATCCGTCGCGTCGGCAGGTGTCGCCGTTTCCGTATTTGATGACCGATCTTCCGCAAGCGATCTCGCCGCCTACTCGAAGTTCGGAGATGATCGGTGTATCGCGTCTGCCGTTGTTGATCAGAGTGAATCTCCACTCGGTCACGGGGAAATCGCGGTATTCGGTATAGTCCGCCTTGATGCGCAAACCGTTTTTGTTCTGACCCTTGACGGTTATCTTCAATATATTTGAATCGATGAACTCACGGCTCACCTTGGGCGAAAATTCCTCGGGGATACCCTTGATCACTCTTCTTCCGAGCTTGAAGCTGATCGGAGCTTCTGCAGGCGAGGTATATTTGAGTATCATCGGGATATACGACATATTGATCATAATAATTCTCCTTTTGACAAAACGCACAGAACGGGTCTGTGCGTTTTTGTGTTTATTTTATCTCCGAAAGAGTAGACAAATTGATCAGTCTGACCTTATCCATCTTATAGATCTCGGGATTGTAGGTATTGATAACGTGGACGTTAACCTCGTAGGGATAACTGCCCGTAGGCGTGAACTTATTCATATTCGGCGAAGTGACGACAAGGATCTCGGGCTTAACCGCATCATAGAACTTGATCGTCGCGTTTCTCGCGCGGTAGCTTTCGCGGTTGTGCGCGTGATGAGGAGTCGTTACGATATCCGAATCGAGATATTCCGCGCCGTAGCGGTCAACCATACAGTCAAGAACGATATTTGTCGAGTCACCCGTCAGCATACAGGTGTTGCCCTCGGGTGTTTTAAGTCTTACGACCGTCGACATCGAGTTACCGTCTCCCTTCGTCTTGTCTGCATCCGATCTCTCATAGCCGATAACAAGCGGAATAAAGTCGGACATACAAGCCAGGATCTCCATATCCATACCCGGGAAGCGGTAGATCTGACCCGTCAGGCATTTATAGACGGGTATCTTGGAGTCGAGCGTTTTGATCGCGCTTTTGACCGCAGCCATCTGACCGGGGCTGATCGTCTCGGTCTGCTCCTTTGTATCGCAGAAATTGAATATGAAGCTTTCGATCTTGATGACCTTGTTGCGTCCGTATCTGTCAACGTAGTTTCTGAAAGCACCGATATGGTCGCCGTGATAATGCGAGAACACCCAAGCGCGTACAACGACGTTCTGCGGATCGGGAGCGAAGTTGATGAGAAGATCATAGATCTGCTTCGACTGATAAGTGTTGTTGTTACCTCCGTCATAGATCATAAAGCTTCCGTCCGCAAAACGGATGATGCATCCCTGCGAGTCACCCGATACTGCGCCCTTTTCGTTAAGGCTGCGCAGGCAGATAAACGCGGGCTCACAAACTTTGGTGTATTTTATTTCTTCAAGGGAGGGAAGATTTACGTCCTCTGCAATTATAACGCGGGTCTCACCCGTATTCGGGCAGAAATAATAGTAAAGCATCTCGTCTTCCTTGGTGTATGTGGAATAGAGATTACCCGCGATCTCGTTTTCGCTGTAAAGCGCATATCCATCCGCAACAAGAATGTCTTGGTAAGCCTCATACATATCGGCATCGGTCTTATAAATCGTGACCTGATCGTAATTGTCGCCGAGGAGAGAAAAATCCTCGATCATTCCGCCGGGATACGAAGGCACCTCATAGAAAGCCTTGCTGTCTTTGTTTTCCGTGCTTCCCGAAAGGACGAGATCACTCGGGATCGTTGCCTTTCCCTCAACGGTATTGTTTACGATATATTCAGCAAAGACCTCGAATGCCTTCTCGAAGCCCTCGCGTTCGTGTCCCGTAACAATGATCTTGTTACCCGAAACGCGGACTATATACGTATTGTAATTTTTGGTCTCCGAGATAGCCGCGTGGAATTCCTCGATATCAACGAAGCTGAGGACTATTTCCTTCGCAGACGGATCGGCTTCCTTAAAATAGCTGTTATTTGCTCTGACTGTATCGGGTTTGACTCCGCTTGCTTCCTCGATCATACTCTGAAGCTTGCGTGCCGCGTTGAATTCGGCATCGGTATCGTCCGAGGGATATACTATACGGTACTCGCAAACGCCGGGAGCAAAGAGGACTATGCCCTCGTCCTGCGGCTGTGTTTCCTCGACGGTTGTATCGGGAGTCTGTGTGGTTTCTTCGGGATTACCGTTTCCGCAGGATACAAGAAGAGCTGCGGATAGAATAAGTGCAAAAAGCAGGATTAATATACGTTTTTTCATCGATTTTTCCTTTATCAGTTCATTTCTACTTTGTCAAAAGACATATCGATATCCTTCTTTGACCAACCGAGTCCGAGGTAATCGGTCTCCTCCCATACAGCCTTTGCGCGATCGTGCGCCTCGGGATGGGGCTTCCAAGCAACCGCACGCGGAGGATGATCTGCGGGGTCGTCGCCTTCCTTCAGGAAGGGAGTAAAGTTATCGTTTTCGTATCTCTTGCGGTCCTCCTCGTCATCCCACTTGGGAACGTCAAAGGGCATACCGCCCGAAAGCACTGATTTCCAAGCAAGAATTCCGACGGACGACATCGCGCAAGCGCGGTAGACGTTGAGATAGGGCTGTTCGTTCTTGCGGATAGCCTCGCCGAAGTAGTACTGTACCCAGAAATCTCCGCCGCCGTGACCCGCCTCGGATGCGAGATCGCCGTGCTCGGGCCAATCTGCTTCATAAGAGCGATAGGGCTCAAGCTCCTTGCCGTTGACCTCGGAATGATAGATCACGACGTTGCCCGTCTGCCTTTCTACCTCTGCGGCACCTTTTGTTCCGTAGAGTCTGGCAATACCCGAATGAGTCCTGAACGCGCCCTGGAGCGTGCGGACAACGGCGCCGTTATCCATCTGACAAACGATAACTCCGCCCGAATCCTGCTGACGGTATTCATACTCGCGGTAGTTCTGATCCTTGATCCGCGGAACGAAGCCGTTGACGCGAACCGGCATCGTGTCGGTGATATGCATTATCTGCGCGATCGCGTGCGTGCAGTAATATGTAGAGGGGATCTGATTGCGCCAATGATATTCTCCGGGCGCGTATTTGAAGGTAGTGTTGTTCGACATCGGATGGCAGTATTCAGCCTCACCGTAGAGCATCTCGCCGAGCTCACCCGAATCGTAAACGCGCTTGATCTCGAGTCTCTGCTTTGTGTATGGATAGTTTTCAGCGATCATATAGATCTTTCCCGTTTCCTCGACAGCACGGCAGAGCGCAACTCCCTCGGCAAGGGTGGACATAGCGGTGCACTCGGAGAGAACGTGCTTACCCGCACGCAGAGCCTTGATCGCAAATTCGGCGTGCTCGTTGAAATAATTCGCAAGAATGACGGCATCGATATCCGATTTCAGCATTTCGTCGTAATCGGTAAAGGTCATAAGGGTTCCGTCGGTGTCGTATTTTGCCTTGATGACGGCAAGCTTTTCGGGACGGCGGTCGCAAACTGCGGCAAGCTTAAGACCCGTGCATTCAGCGGGCTTCATAAATGTCTTTCCTCTTCCCGTTCCGACAACGCCTATTCTGATATATTCACTCATAGTAGTTCTCCTTTATAAGTTATATATAATAATATTACTACATTTTTTCTCGATTGTCAAGTATTTTATTATCCGCAAGGCAAACAAACTATTGCATTACCGCCCGAAAAATGATAAAATAGAGGTGAGAAAAGATTTTTATCAAAAAATGTAACCCAAACGAATTTTTTGCATCTATACGTGTGAAGACAAAACCACACCGGAGAAATAAAATGACAGACGAAAAGATCATAGAATTATATTTTGCGAGAGACGAGGCGGCGATCAAGTACACCGCAGAGAAATACGAGTCCTACTGCTTCACCGTCGCAAACAATATTCTCTCAAACCGTCAGGACTCGGAGGAATGTGTCAACGACACCTACCTTGCCGCCTGGAGCTCTATCCCGCCCGAGAGACCGCGTCAGCTTTCGGCTTTCCTCGGAAAGATCGTCCGAAACTTTGCGCTTATGCGCTACAGAAAGGATCGGGCATATAAGCGCGGCGGCAATATGAGCGAGGTCTCGCTCGAGCTTCTCGGGCTCATCCCCGACGGTTGCGACCTTGCGGAGGAATACGATTCGCGCCGCATCGGACTTATCATTGATACCTTTTTGCGCACCTTGAGCAAAAGCGACCGACAGATGTTTGTCCGCAGATATTGGTACGGCGACAGCATTGCAGATATCTGCCGTCAGTTCGGATTCGGCGAGAGCCGCGTCAAGGTATCTCTGCACAGAACCCGCGAAAAACTCGCGGAGACACTTAAAAAGGAAGGAGTTGCATTATGACAAAGATCGAACGCGCCGATATTCTGCTCGACGCCGTCGGATTCATCGGCGATGATATCGTTGCCGAGGCATCGGGTATGTCAAGCGTAATCCAGATACCGTCAAAGCTGAAGCTCAACTTGATGGTAATGCGACGTCTTATCGCGGCTATGATATGCCTCGTGCTCGTCAGCGCGCTGACTCCTTTATCGGTTTATCTCTACAATAATTATATACATCCCGCGTCTCAGCCTCCCGTTACAAGCACGGAGGAGAGCGATCCGCCCGTCACCGTTGACGTCACCGAAACCGATATCCCCGAGGGCTACCGCGCGAACGGATTTATCAAGTTCGATATCCTTGCCGCAGACGGAAACGCTAAGCAAAAGCAATCCGTCTCCGCCTTTACTCTGACCTCTGAGACCGACGCCTCACGCGCTCTCTACCTCGAGGTAAGAAGCTTTGACGGAAATGAGCTTTCGGACAGCCTGCTCATACGCGGTCACGTTCTTATGGCAATGCGCGAGCTCAACGTCGGCGAGCTTGTGATATTCTCTGCTGCTTTAAACGATGATAGCGACGTCGTCGGCTACGTCGATATCTCGGTATACTCCGTGATCGACGGTAAGCTCACGAAATCCGAAAACGTCGGCATAAGGCACGCCGAATTTGATATCTCCTCCGAAGAGAGCGTGACCTCCTCGAGAGTGCCCGTATACAACGTCTTTATGACTCTCGAGTCCGAGCTTGCTACCTATCATAACGATCTCCTTATCATCGACACCTATTCGTCCGACAAGGATATCATAAGGCATCCCGACGAAAATGCCGCTCCTCCCGATATCAATGCAGAAAGAAAGGCAGGCAAACGCACCTGGAGCCTCGATCGTATCTGCGAGCTCTTCGGCTACGAGCCTCCCGTGATCACCGAAAAGGAGCTCGTACCCGACGTCACGCTTGAAAACGGTCTTGTCCTCAGCTATATCGAGACAGAGGACGGAAGGGTATTTTACAACGTAAAGGGTTGCTCGACCGAGCCTATGGCTGAGCTTCGGATACCGGACGAGTTTAACGGTATTCCGATATACACAGTTGAAACGAACGTATTATCCGAGTGCCGCGCAGAAACCGTCATTTTCCCCGCAAGCCTAACGACGTTCTACAAGCAAAAGCTTACGGGAGGCGTCAAGCGTGTCATCATCGAATGTAATGACGATACCAATTTCCTACTCGGTGCATTCCGCGGCTCGCTGATAAAGGAAGCTGTGTTCACGGGTAATATTACCTTTATGCCGAACGAGACCTTCTACGGATGCACCGAGCTCGAGAGCGTAGTCTTCCCCGAAACGCTTGCGGGCATAGGAGAAGGCGCATTCCAGAATTGCTCATCCCTCCGCGAGGTCAATTTCCCCTTGGGACTGAGAAGCATACAGAAGAACGCTTTTCTCAGCTGCAGTTCACTCCAAAAGATCATCTTCCCCGAAGGCTTTGAAAGCGTCGGCAACAGCGCGTTTTCGGGTTGTGTCAACGTCACCGAGATAGTTATTCCGTCGACTCTCAAAAAGATCGATAAACACGGACTCAGCTATCACAGCTGCGAGGTCATAACTCTCCCCGAGGGAGTCGAATATCTCGGAACAGATGCGGTTACGGGAAGTAAATTGCGCTTTCTCTATCTGCCGAGATCGCTGACTTATATCGATCATAATTTCCTCTATACCGATGAGCTTCCGATCGAATCGGTTTATTACAACGGAACTAAAGAAGAATATGCAATCAATCTTGTAGTCCCGCAGGCGGGAAAGAACGAATACACGATCGTTTGCACCGACGGAATCATTGAGATCAAGAAACCTTAAAGAAAGGAATCAGCATGAAAATCAGATCATTTATTTCATTTTTACTCTGCGCCCTTCTTCTCCTCTCGCTTGCCTCCTGCGCAGATCCTCAATCACCCGAGGATACAAGCAAGACTCCCGCAGAGTCGGAGAATAATCCCGCATCTCCCGAAGTCACAACAGAGCCCGAAGAGGACGTAACCGAAGAGGTCACAACCGAGGAAGAGACAACAGCGGAACCTCCCGTCGATCTCTCGGCAAAACAGATCCCCGAGGGGTATTACGTAAGTGCCGAGACCGAATTCCCGCTCATCATCACTCTCGGCGGTGAGCAGGTCGAGGCTACTCTCCGTGCCGTAACCCTCCGCACAAAGCTCGGCACACGCGCTTGTTATTTCGACGCGCTCTATGACGGCAAGGTCGTTGCCACACATTTTTTCAGAGGTGCAGTACAGATCTGCGCCACGAGCAACACGAGCGATCATTTTGCCCTGCTCAGAATAAGCGATAATTACGATTGGTCACCTTCTGCGGGAATTGGGTTTTATACCTATTACCTCTCCGACGTAGACGTCTCGCACGGCACTCCCGAAAAGCTCGAAGCGCCCGAATTCCAATGGACGGGAGGTATCAATGCAAGCCTCCGCGCACGCTTTGACGGCGGTTCGGTGAACAGAAGTCTCCTCCAAGCCTTCATCAGAGAGCTTGACAAAGACATTCCCGAATTTGAGTCGAAGTATTCCAAGCTTTGTGTAGTTCTCGACAGCCTTTCGGATCTCGAGAAGGATCTCGCGGCTTACCCCGTCGACGGTCTGCCTATGTATGACTATACGAAGATCACGAGCAACCCCTACTATCTTGAGATCAGCGGAAACTACGCAGACTATGATCAGATCACGGGCAATCCGAATTATTTCACAAAGGAACATCTGCCTCTCGAGCTTCCCGAGGGCTGGACGATGCCGAATTACCCGATCGGCGGCAACGTATATTACGTCAATATCGACGGCGTCAACTACCAATTCCTCTCAAGAATGATACAGATCGACAACGGCGACCGCCACGCGCTCTATATCGATCTCGTCGATATCCTCAACAGAAAGGTTCTGACGAGCACGGTGCTCGAGGGCTTCTTCAAGCTTTACGAGCACAACGACAATTTCACAAGCCGTGCACGCTTCATTCTCGAACGCTACAACAAAACCGCCGACGGCAAGGTCGAAATCTCGACCTCCGAATATGCCTTCACCGAATACGTCACCGATGCCTCGGGCAGTACGAAGGCTGAGATCGCTTTCAGACCCGTTTACAATGAAAATAACTATTCCGCAACCGTAACTCTCGATCCCGCGGATACCGCTTCCGCCGAAAAGATCGCCGAGCTCGGCAAGAGAACTGCCGCTATCGCAGGGTATACCGAATTCGGAGCGCCGAGCTTCTGGAGCCGTGCATATGCAAACAACGCCTCCGTATCTGCTAATTATATCGGCGTTGCAGGCTCTTGGTACAAGCTCGATACCGAATTCTATACCGCAAAGGGACTTACCGATCGTGTATTCGAGATCAAACCCGAATATTGATCATAACAAAAAGGTTTGCCTCGGCAAACCTTTTTCTTTTAAAATAATGAAAAGATCCAATAAATCACTCCGTAGAGCGTTCCCGCGGCGGTGCCGTAAAGGAGGACGGGTCCCGCGACGGTGAATATCCCCGAGCCGAGTCCGAGGATGAACCCCTCGTTCTTCGAGTCGATAGCGGCGGAGACCACGGAGTTTGCAAAGCCCGTGATCGGCACGAGTGTGCCGCCTCCCGCGACCTTTGCGATATTGTCAAAGATACCGAGCGCGGTCAGCAGTGCCGAAGCGAAAACGAGGATGACCGAGGTCAGCAGACCCGCGTCCTCCTTCACCATTCCGAGCGATTTCCACAATGTCGTCAGCCCTTGAGCAACGGCGCAGATGAGTCCGCCGATCAGAAACGCGCGCATAGTGTCGCGTAAAAGGTCGGATTTCGGGGCGTGTGCGTCGGCGTATTTCGGATATTCCTTCTTCGAGATATTCATTTTTACTCCTTTTTTACAAAAAGCACTTTACACGGGGCAAAAAATAGGTTATAATTATAATAATGTAAGATTTTTTGGGGGACAAAATAATGTCAAATTCCTGGAACGAATTCCGCGAGGGTGCGGAAAGATTTTTTGATAAGCTTTCAAGCGAGGCTGTTCGTCTCGGCGACGCCGCATCGATGCAGATCAAGCTCGAGAATTGCCGCAACCGCCTTGAAAAGGAATATGCCGTTCTCGGCAAGCTCACGTATGCAAAGCTGAACGGCGGCAAGGACAACGCCGAGCAGATCGACGCTTCGCTCACTCGTATCTCCGAGCTCCGCAAGACCGAAAAGGAGATCCTCCGCGATATTGAGGAAGCCAAAGCCGAAGCAGACGCGCAGAAGGAAGCCGATAAAGCCGCAAAGGAAGCAAAATAATTATCTATGGGATGATTTGTAAGAACAAGTCATCCCATATTTTTTAGAGATAGGTCTTGAGCTTTTCTACAGACTTTTCCTCAAACTCGAGGGCTTCCTTGGCAAGCGAGAGGACCTCACCCGAGATCCCGACCTCCTCCGCCTCACCGATATCGCGGTAAAGCTCGGTCACGCCCATGGTGAGTCCCTGGATCATCATCTCGGCTAGATGCTCGCTTGTGGAATCGGTTGCGGTGTTCATTACCATACCGATCTTCGCGCCCGCGCGTGTGAGCATATTTTCTTCCTTCGGGGTGATGCCCACCTGGATCATAAGCTTTGATACGCGCGAAGCAAGTCCCTCACAGCCGTCGATGATGTTGGTCATTTCCTTTCGCAGATCGGGGTCCTTGACTCTGCCGAGGATATCGGTCGTCGAGGTCGAGCCCATTTTAAGATTCTTGTAAAGATCGTCAAGCAGCTCTGCTCTTGTGATCTTTGTTTTAACCTGAGGCATTTTTGCGCTCCTTTATGATTTTGATTGAACAGGATGTCATCAATATTTTGTCCGAAAAAACAAATACTATACAAAAAAGAGCCGACCGCAGTCAGCTCTTTTTTGAAATTAATAAACTTTTTTCACTTCAAAATCGCATTTGATGATCGATTCGAGGCTATCTTCCAACTCTTTGACAGACGAGGTATCAAGCTCCTCGTTGTAAACTATAGACGCCGAAGCCTGGCAAGCATCATCTTCACCGTCAATGAAGCTTACTGCAATAACCGCTCCGTCGTAGACGTAGAAGTAAACCATATTATCTTCTACCTTCTTGCATTCAAAAACGCTGCTGACGGTGTAAACCGCAGAGATCACCGTGGGGTTCATATCTGCACTTAAGTTGAGATACGAAGCGATCGAAGCCGCACTTCTCGATTCGTAAATTTCGCATACTTCATCCGAAATATCCTCACCGTTAATGGCGTCAAGAACATCTCTGTCGTCAAAAGTAACCTTGTATACAACCTCGGGCTTTGAAAAATCAACCTCTCTCAACTTCAAAATCTCGGACTCATACTCGTCATCATAGAAATTATATAATTTCTTCATGTCATCGCTGTTAACAAGCACTTCCATATCCTCAAGAAGCTCAAGTCCGTATCCGAGGGGTGTGTTTTGTCTGTTTGCACAGCCGCCGAGAAGGAGCGCAAATATACATATTAATATAAACAGACTCTTTTTCATTTTCTTACTCCGTCAGTTTAAGCTTTCTGACGTCGCTGCCGCTGAAGATGAGCGGACGGAATTCGCCGAGGATGCGGCTTGTGATCCTGTCCCAATAGCGGGCGTTTAGCTCATTCTGATTGAGATTCGTGCTGATGACAGTCGGAAGTCCGAGGCTGATGCGGTTATTGAGCACGTTATAGATCGTGCTGACCGTGAACTGATTCGACACCTCTGCGCCGAGATCGTCGATAATGAGCAGGTCGCAGGCATAGTAGCGGTCGAGATCGTTTCCGCTCTCGCCGCCCGCGGAATTGCCGAAGCGGTGCTGCTCGAAATCCGCGATCATACCGATCGCGCCCGAATAAACAACGTCATAGCCGTTGTCTATCAGAGTCTTTGCAAGAGCTGTGGAAAGATGAGTCTTTCCGAGTCCCGTTCCACCGAGGAGCAAAAGATTGCCCGAACGGTCGGGATTGAAATTATCCGCGTACTCGCGCATAGTTCTGAGCACGTAGCTCATATTTTCATAGGAACGCTGATTGGTTTTGTAATAATCGAGGCGGAAGGTCTCGAAGGTCTGCTCGTCCATAAGCTTAGCAATACCCGAGCTTTCGTATCCCGCAAGGCGGAGACGGAGCTTCATACACTCGCAGATCTCGCCGTCAACGTATCCCGAATCGCGGCATTTTTCACATTCGTAGCGCGGATCGGAGTAATCGGGCGGAAAGCCGTAGGTTGCAAGCAGCAGGCTTCTCTCCTGATTGAGTCTTTCAACGTCCGACTTGACCTTCTCGAAGCTCTCGCTGCTCTTGCCGAGGATGGCATTGAGCAGACGGGGACCCGTTGCCGAAAGTGCGGCGTCGAGCGCACGCAGACCGTCAACCTTTTCCCATAGTTCGCGACGGCGTGCATCGGCATCAGCCTCTGCTTTTTTATATTTTTCCCTGTATTCCTCGCGAATGCGGCGGAAATTATTTACGTTATATGCCATATCCGATCCTCACTTTACTTTCTTTTCTTGGGTGCGGTCTTGGGAACATCGGGTACTGCGCCCGAATCGCTGTAGCTGCGGCGGAGTGCGGCTTCAAAGAAGTCGGTCGAGTCAAAGCTCTTGCCCGCGGCGGGTTCACCCTTTGCCTCAGCCTCTGCCTCGATCTGCGCCTTTACCTCGTCCTCGGTCTTTAGCCCCTTCGAGTTCCAGCTCTCGAGGATAGCGTTCGCGTAGTTGAGCGAGGGCTCGTTGATCTTATCGACCGTGATCTCATATGCAAGCTTGATGACCTCGATGCCGTAGCCGAAGCTTCCGATCCATGAATCGATGAATCGCTTTTCCTTTGTGGTGAGCGCGCGGCTCATACCCATTCCGAAGAGCGTGCGGATCTGTCCCTCGAGCTCGTGCTTTGCCTTGACGGCATCAAGATGCTCCTCGAGTGCCGCCTTATCCGTGATCCCGTCGTCGTAAAGCGCGATCGCGGTGGTCTCGAGATATCTTACCGAGGTCTTGCCGATCCCCGCGCAATACTCGCAAAGAGTTGCGATATAATCGGGAGAAAAGCCGAGATAATCGCGGAGCGCGAGGATCTTTGCGGTCTCGCCGACACGGAATATCTTGCCGAGTGCGCGCTCGCATTCGTCGATCATCAGGGCAACGTCGCGGTCGTTCTCGACCATCTCTGCGATCTCGTTGCTCGAATACTCGGGAAGCGATCCGAGGTCGCCTCTCTTTCCCTTTTTAGTTGCCTTCTTCTCTTCCTTTGTTTCGACCGCGGGCTCGGTCTTCTTTTCTTCGCCGTATGTAATAATACCCGCGCCGCGCCAAAAAGCGATCGCACGCTCGACAGCCTCCTCGCTCATAACAAGCTTTTCGGCAACCGACGCTGTGGTCGCGTTCTTGTCGGAAAGAAGCGCGAGAAGGACGATAATATCATTCTTCTTGGCAGTCGGGACAACTCCCATCACTGCTTCGGGAAGAACTATCACTCCCTGTCCGTAATTGACACGGAGCTCCTTGTTTTCACTGTTATTCATAATCTACTCCGATCAGTCGTCCTCAGCGGACGCATTGAGATAGGTATCTGCGATCCTGCCCGCCTTGAGCTCATAATAGCCCTGCGCGGCAACCATAACTCCATTGTCGCCGCAAAGTGATATGGGCGGCAGGATGAGCTCGGCACCCGACTTACGGCAAGCCTCTCCGACTGCGGCACGGAGATGCGAATTTGCCGCAACGCCGCCCGACATAACGAGCTGACGCGCACCCGACGTCTTTATTGCCGCGGGGATCTTCTTTGCGATCGCCGAGCAGACCGTTTCGGTATAAAGTGCGGCAAAGGCGGAACGGTTGACCTCGATCTTCTGCTGTGCGAGCTTATTGAGATAATTCAGCGCGGCTGTCTTGAGTCCGCTGAAGGAAAAATCAAGATTATCACCCGAAAGCGCGGGGCTCGGAAGTTTGAGATCAAGCTTCTCACCGAGTTCGATACCCTCGTGTGCAAGCTTGTCCATAGCCGCGCCCGCGGGGTACTGCAGTCCGATCACTCTGCCGATCTTGTCAAAAGCCTCACCCGCGGCATCATCGCGTGTGCCGCCAAGCTCTACGTATTCGGTATAGGTTTTTACAAGATAAAAAGAGGTATGTCCGCCCGAGACGACGAGCGAAAGATAGGGGGGCTTCGGCGGAGTTTCGGTCAGATAGGATGCCGCCGTATGCGCGTGGATATGGTTGACCGAGATCAGCGGAAGCTTATTTGCAAAGGCAAAAGCCTTGGCAAAATTCACGCCTACGAGAAGCGCGCCGATGAGTCCGGGGTGGGTCGTTACCGCAACGCCGTCAAGATCCGAGATCTCAACTTTTGCCTCCGATAGAGCGCGCTCAACGACGTTCGAGATTGCCTCGATATGGGCACGTCCCGCGATCTCGGGAACAACGCCGCCGTAAAGGCGGTGCGTATCTATCTGTGACGCCACAATATTTGAAAGAGCAACGAGTCTGCCGCCCTCTCCTATATCTCCGACGACGGCGGCGCTTGTCTCGTCGCAGGAGGTTTCAATTCCGAGAATTAACATATTAATGTCTGCCTCAATTCAGTTTTTTCATCATTTCAACCGCGTCCTCGGCAGGAAAACGGTAATAGTTTTTTATGATTCCGCAGGGCGCAAAGCCTTCCTTTTCGTAAAGCGCACGCGCACCGATATTCGACTCCCGTACCTCGAGATAAACGAATTCGATACCATTATCGCGCATAAAAGCCTCGAGCGCGTGCATTATCGCGGAGGCGCATCCCCTTCTTCTGTAATCGGGATGAGTTGCGATATTGACGATATTCGCCTCGTCGAGAACGTACTGCGCCCCTCCGTAAGCCGCGAGCCTGCCCGTAGCCTTATCGATCACGGAAATTGCATACGTGTTCTGCGAGGTGCACATATAGGTCAGCGCATTCTCGCTCCAGGGCTCGGAAAAGCAGAGGCGTTCGATCTCTGCCGCCTCGGGTATATGGGACAAGTCAAAGACCTTGATCTCAAAGCCTTCCATCAGCCTTCGTCTTCTTCCTCGCCGTAGATATCGCCGTCGTAGAGATCATACTCGCTGAAAAGCAGACCCATATCGATATATCTGCCCGTCATTCTGTCGTGGATATAGGTGCCGTCCTGATCGGCTACGAGAACCATACTGTAGTAGAATTCGGGATATTTCTCCGAGGTGAACTTGATAGAATAGTTCGAGGTCTCCATGATAGTCGAATAGCTGGGAGTATTCTCGTCGAGATAACGCTCAACTACCGCGTCGATCAGAGCCTGATCGGTGATCTCGTGAATGGTATAAGCGGTATTTGCCTCGATACAGATATACGCGCCCGTGGGATCAAAGCCCGCAACGTCGGGAAGGATCTCGCCCGTGGAGCAGAGCACCTCGCCCATCATCGGGCAATAGAGCCATTCGGTGGGCTCAAGACCGTTGATCGCAAAATATTCGATCTTGACGTCATTGCGCTTCCACTTTGTGTAAGCCTCGGTCTCATACTCGATGGGCTGATAGCAGGGGTCGAAAACGTATGTATAGGAAATGCCCGTCTTTCTGTGGGTAAGACCGTCGCCCGTCATAGTCATTCTGTTGGCACAGCCCGTAAGCGAGAGCGCAAGGCAGATCGCCGCGAGGCAGAAGCATATGATTCTTTTTGCTGTTTTCATTGTTCTTTCTCCTTAATAACCGAATTTTCCCGCGAGAGAATCGTCATCCTCGATCCAATCGAAGACGTTGATCACTCTGAAATTTTCCTTGTCGTCTCTGACGACGATGCGCTCGATACCCGCGTTGATGGCAAGCTTCTTGCACATCATACAGCTTGTAGTACCCGGCATAACGGCACCGTCCTCGGGGGAGGTGCAGACCATATAAAGGGTCGAGCCGAGCATCTGCTCGCGGGGTGCGGCGATAATTGCGTTTGCCTCGGCGTGTACCGAGCGGCACATTTCGTATCTCTCGCCCCTCGGGATACCCATCTTCTCACGGAAGCAGTAGCCGAGATCGTCGCAATTCTTGCGTCCGCGGGGCGCGCCGTTGTAGCCTGTAGAAATTATACTGTCGTTCTTTACAATGATAGCACCGAAGCGGCGGCGGAGACAGGTGCTTCTCTCGCTGACGGTCTGCGCGATATCAAGATAATAATTTTCCTTTGAAACTCTGTTTGCCATTTTTATATCCTCACAAATTTTTTACAAGATCGATCAGGAAGCTCCTGAAGTCGTCGGCAACCTCGGGGTGCTTCAACGCCTCGGTGACGTTTGCCTCAAGGAATCCGAGCTTTGAGCCGAGGTCAAAGCGTTTGCCCTCGAAATCGAGAGCGGTTACTCCCTCGCGGCGCGCGAGAGTCGCAATAGCGTCGGTAAGCTGGATCTCACCGCCCGCACCGGGAGGTGTATTGTCGATAATATCGAAAATATCGGGTGTGACGAGAACTCGTCCGAGGATCGAGTAATTCGAGAAGATCTCGGCGTCGGTCTTGGGCTTTTCGATCATATCGTCAACGAAAAATTCCGTGTCACTTCCCTCGATCGGGTGGGTCTTAAGCGAGCAATACTTCTTGACAAGCTCGGTCGAAACCTCCTTGACTCCGCAGACAGATCTGCCGTATTTCTCATAGGTCTCGATCATCTGCGCCACGACGGGCTTCTCCGAGAAGATGATATCGTCGCCGTAAAGGATGGCAAAGGGCTCGTCCCCGACGAAATTGCGCGCGCATCCGATCGCGTGTCCGAGACCGCGCGTGATCTTCTGGCGCAGGAAATAAACGCGGACACCGAGGGGCTCCGCTGTCTTTCTGATCGCCTCGATCTCTTCTTCTCTGCCCTTGGCGGTAAAATGAGCTTCATACTCGGGCGAATAATCGAAATAATCCTCGATCGCGTCCTTGTTTCTGCCCGTTATGATGAGCACGTCGGTGATACCCGATTTTGCCGCTTCCTCGACGAGATACGAGATCGCGGGTCGGTCTACTATCGGCAAGATCTCCTTAGGCACGGCACGTGCGATCGGAAGCATACGCGTTCCGAGACCCGCGGCGGGTATAACGGCTTTTCTGACTTTATTTATCTGCATGGCATAATCCTCGCATTATATTACAGTTATAATTATTATAATATAAACTTGAAGATAAATCAAGACCTTTTTGTAACTTCGGCAAAAAAATAAGCCGACTCACGGGGAGTCGGCTTAAAAAAGCTGTTATTCAACTGTAAATTCCGTCTTTGCGAAGAGATATTTATTCGGACTGAGCTGAAGTTCAGCCTTTGAGCTGCCCGAGTAATTCTTGACGCTGACCTTTTCGGTCACTACGTAAGGATATTGCTGAACGTAATTTGCGCTCTTGCAATCCGAATTGAGATCGGCAAAGACGTAGACGCTGCCCGTCGTGTCGGCTATGAGTCCATCAATGATTACGTTTTTCGGCATATAGCAGACGTATCCAAAATTATGATTCGACTTGTTGCTTCCGCCGAAAACGTATGCGTTTGCAGAAGAGGACGCAGGCGAAAGAGTGGAATTACGGATGATGATATCGCCCTCCCAGGAGCTTCCGTAGTCGGAGCGGAGGTTGATCATCTTGGTGGTCATAAATGTGGAATTCTCGATCAGGAAGGTGCCGTAGCCGATGATAGATGCGCCCGCGTGCCCGATGACGGAATTCTTGATCGCGCCGTTGGCAACGCCCTTATGCGCGTCGAATCTCGAAAGAACGCAACCGTCGTATACGAAATTCTTGCAGTAATTCGTTCCCGAAACGCCCCAGTATCTCGAGTCGTTGATGTCGTTTGCCTGACTGCAGTTGATAAAGGAAACGGAGATCGAATTGCCCATTCCGATGTCGTAAGAGCCCATTGCCGTGGTCGGGCTCTGATATGTCTTGTGACCCGTGAAAACGCAGTTGCGGACTGTCACGTAAGCGCAGTTGTTGATCGAAACGAAGCCGTTATAGGGTGCGCCCGTTCCGCCCTCACCCGTGATCAGGTGGGTGACGCCGTCGATAACGGTATTAGAGCGGGAAACTGCGATTCCGCGTGCGTAATAAGTATATTCGGAGGGCGCCTTGTTTGCAATGGTGGTGACGATGCCGCCGCTGACCGTCAAAGTCTCCTCGTCGATCGGACGGACAACTACCGAGGTCATTGCAGTGAAATTCCACATTACGGGAGCGTCAGGATCGATATTTCCGTTCTTATCGACAACGATATTGTCAACCATCGTCTGACCGTTATCGGCATTGCCTCCGTAACGGATATAATGAGTCGTATTCGAGTCATACGCGGTGATGATGCTCGTCTGCGGAAGCTTGATGCCGATGTTCGTCATATCGCGCTTGAGCAGAGGAAGATTGTCGATCTTATAAGTCGAGTAGCTTCCGGGGATGCTGAATATCCAGTTTCCGCGCTTGTCGGGTGTAACGCCCGAGTCATCGATGATGATCTCGGCATTGCCCCATTCAACGTCAGTCTTGATAGTTACGGTCTTGCCCGTAGACGCTACGTAATACTTCGCACCGTAGTCGGCAAAGACCTTGTATCCCTTTTCGTTGGCATAGTTATGCGCCGCGATCAGTCCGTCGAAGCAACAGACGGAATCACCCGTAACAACGTCAAAATCGCTGTAGAAGACTGTCTTTGCAAGGTCGCGGCTGTAATTGAGATCCGCGGGGAGATCGAAAGTACCGATAGAATAGCCGATATTCTCATACCAGAAGCAAACGACAGCCTTCTTCATTGCCTCGGCATCCTTTGCGGTGATAATGAGGTTTCCGTCAACAAATTTTGCCGAGATCATATCGCCCTCTGCACCCGAGGCGGTCAGAAGGATCTTCTTCTCTCCCGAATCGTTAAGAGCAGCTCCGCATTTGTCGCCAACGAGCTCTTTTACGTAGCCGAGAGCTTCCTCGAATCCCGCGTCGCAGGCAAGTGCGTATTCGGAAATGTCAACTCCTCCGAGGGTGAGCTCGGAAAGGAAGAGTCCGTTGCTTTTAATATAACAGTAATCCTTGGGCATAGAAGTTTTTCCCCCTGCAATATCAAGATGATTTTCAATGAAATACTCTGCCGCCTCGACAAGAGCCTTGTCGTTGTTGGCTACGATGATGATACGCTCGCCAAAGGTCTTGATGACGAAGCCGTTAGGTCCGAGTCGGGAGGTATCGATGCCCTCAAGCGCACCCTCGGGGAAGAATTTCGTCTCACCGACAAGGATCTCCTTAGCTTCGGTCTTCTCACCCCAGTCGGTGATCTTTGACTTTATTCCGCCCGCCTTTGCGGCGTTGTTTATCATAATGGCAGCCCTGACGTTCACGGTTGAAGCGTTATCGGGTCGGACGATCATATAAGTCATCTCGCCGTTCTCGACAAGCTCGATCATCTCAACCGGTTCGGGCTCGGGCTCGACGGTTTCAGGCTCGGAGTCGCTTGCCTCGAGCGTTTCGGATGACGATCCTTCCTCTTCTCCTCCGCCGCCCGTGCAGGCAACAAGAGAAAGACAGGTTGAAAGGATCAATAATAATGCGATTAATTTGCGCCAATCAAACATAACGGTAACCTCCAAAGAAGCTTGATGAGTTAATTTTATCATATAAAACCGCACTTGTCAACAAAAAAATGCCGATGCCACCGTGGCATCGGCAAAATATTAAGATTCGAGCTGTTTCCCGAGGAATGCGGCGGCTGTCTGGATGAGCTTGACCTCGACGTTCTTTTCGTGGTCGTTTGCTCTCGGCGCGGGCGACTCGATCGAGTCGAGTGAGACAACGCATCCGAGGATATCGCCCTCGGCGATGATGGGCATTGCGCATCTGATATAATGCGAGCAATTATCATTGATCGGCTCGAGCTTCACCTCTCCGTCGCGGTGGTGATAAAGCTGACGGGTCTCGATCACGTGCTCAAGCTCGGGCGAGATATGCTTATCGGCATATTCCTTCTTGGAAGCTCCCGATACCGCGATAACGACATCGCGGTCGCAGATCAGAACGCTGATCTCGCCCGTCTTGTGCAGGGTCTCTGCATACTGAGCGGCAAAGGCATTGAGCTCGCCGATCGGCGAATACTTCTTGAAGATGACCTCGCCCTCGCGGTCGGTGTAGATCTCGAGAGGATCTCCCTCGCGGATGCGCATCGTTCTTCTGATCTCCTTGGGGATGACGACACGTCCGAGGTCGTCGATCCTTCTGACAATTCCTGTGGCTTTCATATATATAATCTCCTTGAATTCAAACCTGTGGATTGCAAATCATTTTGCTCTCATAGTGTTTGCCGTATTTGAGATTTTATACCGAGGAGAAAAAATATTGTCGATGAGATCAAAAAAAGATCATCTCGTTCTTCCGTAAAGATAATTGAGATACTTGAATTTTTCTCTGTTTATTCGCCAAAATTGTTCACGTGTTACGCGGTAGGACCGGTTGCCCTCTGCGATTCCGGGCTTATTGATCCTCGTATCCGAGCCGTAGAGGAGCAGATCCTGAACAGGCATAATGAAGATGTCCGCGTGGCTTGCGTACATCGTGCGAATAAGGTAATCATAGCTTTCGTCGAGCTCGGAGCGCGTAATGAGTCCTACGTCACAAAGCATCGGAAGATCGATAAAAAAGGGATTTCCGCTGAACGCGCTGAAGGATTAATAGGGTGAATTTGCCTCATCGGGAAGGCAAAAAGGCAGAGTCTGCCAATATGTGAAGCCGCAGTCGGCAAGGAAATCTATCCATTACCTCGCCGCCGCTCCGAAAGAGCCCTCGGAATGCTCTCCCCAAAGCGAGGCGACGTGCATCAGGACTCCGCTTGATCTTTTGCTCGTCTCCGATCACTTGAGCTTTTCCGAGAAATCGCTCATCATCTCGGAGATCTCGATATTCTGCGGGCAGACCTCCTCGCAGGACCTGCACCCGATGCAAGCAGAGGGGAGCTTATCCTCGGGGAACGCGGAAAGTGCCATGGGAGCGATAAATCCGCCGTCCGAATAAACGTGCTCGTTATAGAGCTCGATGATGCGCGGAATATCGAGGCTCATCGGGCAATGCGTGGTGCAATAGCTGCAGCCCGTGCAATGAAGAGTCTTCTTGCCGACCATACTGTCCGCGATCGACATAAGTGTTTCCCATTCCTCCTTATTGACGGGCTTTGCCTCGGAATAGGTCTCGATATTCTCCTTGACCTGATCGAAATTCGACATACCCGAGAGAGTCACGCAAACCTCGGGGATCGTCTGAAGGAATCTGAAAGCCCAGGCAGGGATACTTTCGTCGGGACGGAGAGCGGTCAGTTTCTTTGCGTAAGCATCCTCGAGGACCGCAAGCTTACCGCCGCGTACAGGCTCCATTACCCAAACGGGAATATTGCCGTATTCCTTCATCATCTCGATCTTTGCCTTCGCGTTCTGGAAGCTGTAATCGAGCCAGTTGAGCTGGATCTGGCAGAATTCCATATACCGCGAGTACTTATCGAGGAAGCGGTGCATCGTCTCGAGTGTACCGTGGGTCGAGAAGCCGAGGTGCTTGATCTTGCCCTCCTCCTTCATCTTGACAAAGTACATTACGTCGCCGTAATTATCGTCAAGATATGCGTCGATGTTCGACTCGGTGACGTTATGGATGAGATAAAAATCAAAGTAATCAACGCGGCATTTCGCGAGCTGCTTTGCGAAGATCTCCTCGGCGCGGCCCCAGTTTGCCTGCGCGTATCCGGGGAATTTCGACGCGAGATAGAAGCTCTCACGGGGATAATTCTCGAGCACCTTGCCGACGACGAGTTCGCTCTTTCCGTCGTGGTAGCCCCAGGCGGTATCAAAATAATTTATTCCGTTTTTAATGGCGTAATCAAACATCTCGGCGGTCTTCGCCTCATCGATGGTCTTATCCTCTCCGTACGTGGGAAGTCTCATACATCCCATACCGAGTGCAGAAAGCTTTTTACCTTGAAAATCCTTGTAGATCATATCAAACTCCTTCAATCTATCCCAAAAGTCTTGACTTTTGGCTTTATTAAGTATATAATATCATTATAATTTCAATTTGTCAAGATTTTTCTAAAACTTTGGAGCAATCTTTATGAAGATCAGCCTTTCAGACAATTTCAGCTACGGCAAGCTTTTGCGTTTTACGCTTTCATCGATCGCTATGATGATCTTTTCCTCGATCTACGGCGTTGTCGACGGA
Source organism: Eubacteriales bacterium (assembly GCA_045531455.1). Lineage (GTDB taxonomy): Bacteria > Bacillota > Clostridia > Oscillospirales > CAG-272 > CAG-390. The sequence goes on along the minus strand of JAZSEA010000112.1, from coordinate 47,960 downwards.
TTTTTCGTTTCAAATTTCGTCGGCAAAACACCGTTTGCCGCGGTAAATTTCATAATGCCCTTCCTTATGATCCTCGGTACTGTCGGATTTATGTTCGGAACGGGAGGCAGCGCGCTCGTCTCACTCAAGATGGGCGAGGGTGATAAGGATAAAGCAAACCGAATTTTTTCGCTTCTGATATACACCTCGCTGATCCTCGGCTCGGCAATTGCGATCCTGGGTATAATATTTATCAGACCTATCGCCTCCTTCCTCGGCGCGGAGAGTCAGATGCTCGAGGCTTCTGTCCTTTACGGCAGAATAATCCTGATCGCACTTCCCGCGTTCATTCTGCAGATGGAGTTTCAGAGCTTCTTCGTTACCGCTGAAAAGCCTCAGCTCGGATTTTTCGTGACGGTTGCCGCGGGAGTTGCCAATATGGTACTCGACTTTCTTCTCGTCGGAGTATTCCCTCTCGGGCTCGTCGGTGCGGCTACCGCTACCGCGATAAGCCAGAGCATCGGCGGATTCGTTCCGCTTATCTATTTTGCAAGCAAGAATTCGAGTCTTCTCCGTCTCGGCAAGACCGAGTTTGACTGCCACGCACTCTTCCGTACCTGCACAAACGGCGCATCCGAGCTTATGAGCAACATCTCGATGTCCGTTGTCGGTATGCTTTACAACACACAGCTTTACGATATTGCGGGTGAGAACGGCGTTGCGGCTTACGGAGTTATGATGTACGTCAGTATGATCTTCTGCGGTGCATTTATCGGATACACAGTCGGAGTTGCGCCCGTCATCGGATATCATTACGGTGCGGCAAACACGAACGAACTGAGGAGTCTGCTCAAGAAGAGCGTCGTGATCGTCTCGGGCTTTTCGGTTTGTATGGTCGCACTCGCGTTCATTCTGGCATCTCCTCTATCAAAACTGTTTGTCGGATATGACGAAACACTCTTTGAGATGACGAGAAACGGATTCTTCATCTTCTCGCTTTCATTCCTCTTTATGGGCTTTGCGATATTCGGATCGGGATTCTTCACTGCTCTCAACGACGGCTTGACCTCTGCGGCAATATCCTTCCTCAGAACTCTGGTCTTCCAGATCGCGGCGGTTCTCATCCTGCCGATAATCTTCGGGCTCGACGGCATATGGTGGTCGCTAGTTGCGGCGGAGGCGATGGCAGTCGTAGTATGGATAATCTTCCTGGTTGCAAAACGAAACAAATACAAGTATTTTTAATATTTTTAAGGAGACAGAAAAATGATCAATTTCAATAATATTCCCGAAAAGCTTATGCCCAATTTCAAGGGCGGCGAGGGCGTTACCGCCGCGCATATGTTCGTTGACGATAAAAACAAGATCATGCGCCTGACTCTCGCTCCCGGCGCCTCGATCGGTATGCATTGCCACGAGGATTCCTGCGAGATCATCTACGTCCTCGAGGGTGTCGGAACCGCTGTTCTTGACGGAAACGAGGAGAAGGTCTCCGCGGGCGAATGTCACTACTGCCCCAAGGGTCACGAGCATTGCTTCATCAACCGCGGCAAGAAGGATCTTGTCTTCTTTGCGGTAGTACCTCAGCAATAATGAAAACAGTTGATATATTCGGAAAAAACCAATTGCCGGAAGTCAAAAGAAGTCGCGTTGCTTGCCGAGGTTTTGTGGTTAAAAACGATAAAATATTGATTTGCCACGAAATCGTTGACAAGCAGTTCTTCTCTCCCGGCGGAGGGATCGAGTGTGGCGAAACGCTCGAGGAATGCTGTGCTCGCGAAGTATGCGAGGAAACGGGTATTCTCGTAAAAGTCAAAGATCGCATTATCACCGTCAACGAGTACTACGAGGATTGGAAATATATCACACACTATTATATCTGCGAAGTCGTCGGAGAAGCGGAAACGCATCTTACAAAAGAAGAGGTCAGCCGAGGACTTGTCCCCGAATGGATCGACATTGGATTCATCCTCGATCTCTGGTCGCGCCACGATGAATTTGAACGCGAGGAGACAAGGGGTTCGTATCTGCGCGAATATACCGCGCTCCGTGAATATTTGGAGGCAACAAAATGAAATTCATATCTTGGAACGTAAACGGTTTTCGCGCGTGTCTAGACAAGGGATTCCGCGAGTTTTTCGACGATCAGAACGCTGACTTTGTCTGCATTCAGGAAACGAAGATGCAGCCGGGACAAGCTGCATTTGAACCCGAAGGATACCATCAGTATTGGTACAGCGCGGAAAAGAAAGGCTACTCGGGTACTGCAATTTTCACAAAGCACGAACCGATTTCGGTTTCATACGGCATTGGAATCCCCGAGCACGACACAGAGGGACGCGCCATCACGCTTGAATACGATGATTTCTACCTTCTCTGCGTCTATACTCCAAACGCACAGCGCGAGCTTGCGCGGCTTGATTACAGAATGGCTTGGGAGGACGCTCTGCGCGGATATATCAAATCTCTTGACGAAAAGAAACCGGTCATATATTGCGGTGATCTGAACGTTGCGCACAACGAAATAGATCTTAAAAATCCAAAGACGAATCATCAGAGCGCGGGATTTTCGGACGAAGAGCGCGGAAAGTTCACGGAGCTTCTCGAAAGCGGTTTCAAGGATACCTTCCGCTCGCTCTATCCCGATAAGATCGAGTATTCCTGGTGGAGCTATATGTTCTCGGCGCGCGCAAAGAACGTAGGCTGGCGTATCGACTATTTTGTGGTATCTAATCGTCTGTTTCCGCGTGTTAAAGACAGCTTCATCCTCACATCGGTAATGGGAAGCGACCATTGCCCCGTCGGAATTGAATTGGAGTAAAGAATGATTTTTGAGAAAACTGTCGTAGGCATCTACGAAAAAAATATCTGCATTCGTCAGGACGGCAGTCCTCTGCTCTCTTATTTCTCTGCGGAGGATTTTCCGGGGCTTCTCCACACGCCCTTTGACTTCCTCGGCAACAACGGACAAAAATTGCAGGGTTATTTCTACTATTACGATAATCCGCGCAAGGACAGACTCATCATCTTCGATCACGGAATGGGCTTCGGTCACGTTGCCTATATGAATGAGATCGAGATTATCGCGCGACGCGGATACACCGTTTTCACTTACGACCACACGGGTTGCCGCGAATCCGAGGGCGAGAACATCGTCGGCTTTGCGCAGTCGCTCTGCGACCTTGATTACGCCGTAAATGCCGTTCGTACTGTTGAAGGCTACGAAAACGCGGCCCTCTCCGTCATCGGTCACAGCTGGGGCGGTTTTGCCGCTCTCAATATCTCGGCACTTCACAAGGACATCGAATCCTGTGTTTCTATATCGGGCTTTATCTCGGTCGAGCGAATGATCGAGCAATTCTTCTCGGGTATTCTCAAATTCTACCGCCCGTCGGTGCTCCGTCTCGAGCACGAGTCGAACCCGATGTACTCGCTGATCGACGCCCGCAGAAGCCTCAAGGACACCTCTGCGCGCATCCTCTACATAGCATCGGACGACGATCCTACCGTCAAGAAAAAATACCATTACGATTCGCTCGTCGGCAACGAAAAGATAGAGCTTATGCTCGTTCACGGCAAAAAGCACAATCCGAATTATACGGCAGACGCCGTTGCCGGGCTTACGAAAATGACCGACGCGATGACCGAGGGAATAAAGACGAATTCCTTTAAAACGCCCGAGGATGCCGAGAAATTCCGAACCTCTTGGGATTGGCACAAAATTACCGAGCAGGACGTGGAGCTTTGGGGCAAAATATTTGACTTTATCGAAAGAGGTAGCAAAAAATGACTCCCGTATCCGAATACGTTTTTGAAAAATTCCAAGTTAGAAAATCAAAAAAGCAAAAGGACGGATTTATTGATTATATCAAGGAATTCGCCGAAAAAGAGGGGTATTCCCACCGCGTCGAAAAGGGCTCCTTCGGTGCGCGGAATATCGTCATCGGCGATCCTGCAACGGCAAAAGCCGTATACACCGCGCATTACGACACCTGTGCCCGACTGCCCTTTCCGAATTTCATTACACCGAAGAATTTTCTCTACTATCTTCTTTATCAGCTGCTGATAACCGCCGTTCTGATCGCGGTTTTGTTAGCCGCCGCATTTGGCGCGGGTATACTGATCGGCACCGTCCTCGGCTTACTCAAGGTACATCAGAGCGTTGTCGATTCGGTTGCCGCGTTCGTTCCGCTGATAGCGTATTTTGCCGTATTCTATCTTCTTATGAACGGTCCCGCTAACAAGCATACTGCTAACGACAACACATCGGGAGTCATCACTCTGATCGAGATCATGCAGGCACTTCCCGCGGAGAAAAGGGACGAGATCTGCTTCGTTTTCTTTGATCTCGAGGAGATGGGGCTTTTCGGTTCGTCCGGCTTTGCATCCAAGCACAAAAAGGCTATGAAGGACAAGCTCCTTCTCAACTTCGACTGCGTTTCGGACGGCGACACGATCCTCTTTGCCGTCAAGCAAAAGGCGAAAAAATATATCCCGGCGCTTGAGAAGAGCTTCGTTCCCGACGATTATTTCAAGGTCGATATAGCGTCGAAAGGCGTTTTCTATCCCTCCGATCAAGCCAACTTCAAGGGCGGCGTCGGCGTGGCTTCGCTGAAATATTCAAAGGCTTTACGCGCGCTTTATATGGATAAGATCCACACAAAGCATGATACCGTCTTCAACAAAGCAAATATCAAATTTCTCACCGACGGTGCAGTAAAGCTCGTCGATCATCTGAACTGACGATGGATATCAGAAAAGTAATCATTCCCTGTGACAAAAGCGGCGAGCCGATGTCTAACGCTTTCGAGCGTGAGTATATTTATTTCAAGGCACGCTTCAATAATTTCCGCGAGATAAGCGGATCGACCAAGAATGCCGTTCTCGACCGCGAGGAATTTGCAGAATGCGAAGCCGTGCTTTGTCTGCCCGATTCCTATACCGATGACGGCGATGAGACTCCGCTCATCCTCTCCTGTCACGGTGCGGGACCGACAGTAAGCGCGGAAAGGTCAATGATCGGCGGAATTCCCTACGCCTTTGAATGTCTCAAGGCGGGATATGCCGTTCTCGATATCTGCGGTTGTGCACCGCACGGCTTGACTCTCGGCTGTCCCGAGCATGTTTTCGCTCTCTTCAAGGCTTACCGCCACGCGATAGGGAATTACAATCTTTCCGAAAGAGTTTTCGTTGCGGGCTCCTCGATGGGCGGTCAGACCGCAATCAATTTCGCCAACACCTTCCCCGCGATCACAGTCGCGCTCGGGCTTTTCAATCCGGGTCTCAATCTGAACGCGGTGACGGTCGGTGATCATATCTGCCGCAATCCCTGGGACAGAGTCACGGCAAAGGGTCATCCCTACCGCGAAAAGATCATCGAATATTTTCGTTTTCCGTCCGATGAATGGTGCGATGAAAACACCGTGGGCTTTGATCCCTATCGCACACGGTCTTTCCTTAATGAAGAGGGTAAGCGAGCTGTCATTCCTCCCTGCCCCGTGAAGATATGGCAGGGCGCGGACGACAAGACCGTTGATCCCGTTATGTCGCGCGAATATATCGATTCGATCCGCCGCGCGGGATGCTACGCCGAATATCACGAGTTCGAAGGCGTAAAGCACAGCGTGACCCGCGTTATGCGCGAAGAGCTTCTTATATGGTTTGACAGATTTGTATAAAAGATGCCGACCTCGAGGTCGGCATCTTTTATTTGTTTTTCCGTTTTAAAGCAAATGCAAGCGGGATTATCATCATTATCAGGCAGTAAGCGGAGATCGATGCGCAGCCTTTTTCGCTCTCGGGTTCGGTGATCACGTCGCTAACGGTAACGTTCACTTCAGGGATTTCGGTCGTAACGGCATCGGCCTCGGTCGCCTCTTCCGTCATGATCTCGGCGGTGGTTTCGACTTCCGTCACAGCTTCGGTCGTGATCTCGGCGGTTGTCTCGGCGGGAGTCTTTGCCATTCCCGAGGGGGTAGTCATATCCGAGGGAATTTCGCGTCCAAAAAGAAGAAACGCGAATTCGGGGTAGTCGATGAATACGTTTCGGTTGCCCTGGATCTTACCGATGACCTCGTTTCTGCCCATTTCCCAGGTGTCAACGGGGTCGCTTTCACACCAATCAAGAAGAACGTCAACGCTCTCGAAAACGTTGGTTATGCTCGAGCATTTCGAAAGCTCGCCGCCGTAGCGGACGTAAACGTAGAGACAGATCCGCGCGACGTCGCCCTTGACGTTATCGAGCGGCTCGAAATACCCTCCGCTCGATCTGCCGCCGAGCGCACCGCTGACAAGAGACGAACCCTTGACCTCAACGCCGTTCTCCGCATTTCCGTATTTCAGATTACCTCTTTTGGCATTGGTCGTCACATCGTCGGGGCGGATGTGGTGGAGATCCGCGCCCGCGCCCGTGTTATCAAATCCGCCGAGGCTCTTCGGCCAAACGTGCTCGCGGTTCCAGCCAATGCTTCCCGAGCCGATGAAGTCGGAAAACTGCACGACGGACGAGGTATAAAGCAGAGTGATGCTTCCGTCACCCTTCTGACAGTCGGTCTCGTCGGCGTAATTTTTGGAATCGGCGTATGACGATTTATACTTATGTGTTTCGGTCATAAGCGCACGCAGGCTCGAAAGGAGCTCGCTCTCTGCAAGCTTTGAAAGACTTTCGTAGCTGTTATCGCCCGTGTAATAGCTCTCTGCCCCCGTGCCCTCGAGGGAAAGACATATCTCGTCGCGCACGCCAGAGTTTTTGGTATCCGAATACGTGACCTTCTCCGCTTGCGCGGTCGGAATGAGCGTCAATATCAGAAGCAAAACCGCCGCGAATGCCGCCGGTCTCTTAATTTTTTCCTTCATTTTCGTCTCCGTTAATTAATTGATGACTAATTATAACACACAAATTCAAGCAAGTCAACCCGCTCGAGTATAAAAATATTATATAAACTATTGCAAAACAGCGTTAAAAATGCTATAATAAATTATATATATTTAGACGGAGATTATCGGCTTTGAAAAGGTTATTACAAATTTTATTATTCTCCTCTCTGTTCCTCGCGCTTTCGTTTATGGGCGCCTGTGCCGACAGCGAGGATATACCCGAAAGTACAAGCAGCGAAGGAGAAGGAACCGTGTACGAAAATCCCGATAACAATTACGAGGGCACTCTGAAATTCGAGACGAGCCCCGACGGCAAGACCGTCGAGATCTCATATATGCATAAAGGCGAGAGAGTCAGCTACACCGTTCCGAATAATGCCAACTATCTTTCGGGCGGCTTTGCGGCTACCGATGACGTCGGACGGACTCTTCCTACTTCGCTGACAACGGGCATCTACGGCTCGAACGGCGAGCATTACGTGGGACTCTTCTACTTTCTCTGGCACGGTGAACACGGCGACAACGGCGTTTACGATCTGGAAAAGATCAAGAACACGTACGGAGACCTTGCAAAGGATGCCAATGCCAAGGATCCCGAGACGGGAAAGAAGATATACGGAAATGTCGGAGATATGCATTGGTTCGCCGAGCCTCTTTACGGCTACTACTATGCAAGCGACGCCTGGGTCATCCGCAAGCATATGGAGCTGCTTTCAAACGCCAACATCGACTTTCTCTACTTTGACGTAACGAACGGCTACATCTACAAGGACAACGCACTCAAGGTTATGAAGACCTGCCACGAGTTGAACGAGCAGGGCTACGATGCGCCGCAGGTCGTTTTCTACACGAATTCCAACTCTGCAAAAGTGATGAAACAGCTGTACGATGAAATCTACTCGAAGAATCTCTACTCCGATACCTGGTTTCTCGTTGACGGCAAGCCCTGTATCATCGGAGTTGAGGAGGGCAACATAAATGATTTCTTCACGGTAAAAAACGCTCAATGGCCAAACGAGGGCTACAAACAGAACGGTTGGCCCTGGATGGATTTCGAATGGCCGCAGAGGATCTTCAGCGACAAGCTCGGCAATCCGAGCGCGATCAGCGTTTCGATCGCACAGCATAATAAATCGGTCACCTTCTCGGATTCCTCTCTCTACGGCTACGCCTACAACCGCGGACGCAGCTTCAATGCCACAAAGGGCGATAACGTCTCTATGGAGGCGTACCGAGCAGCATTTGATGCAGATAATTCAATCACTAATCTCGGCCTCAACTTCCAGGCTCAATGGGACCGCGCGATCGCTACAAACGTTCCCTACGTTCTCGTCACGGGTTGGAACGAATGGGTCGCTCAGAGGCAGAACGGTAAAGCTCTGCGCGGTGACGACAGCTTCGTTTACTTCGTTGATACCGCATCTGTGGAGTTCAGCCGCGATGCCGAAATGATGCGCGGCGGTTACTTCGACAACTACTATATGCAGCTTATCCTGAACGTACAGCGACTCAAGGGCTCGGCTCCCGTCATCCTTCAGGATGCGAGAAACAAGATCGATCTTGAGGGCGGATTCGATCAGTGGCAGGATGTCATCGTCTCCTACACCGATCCCGAGGGCGACGCAAAGAACCGCACAGGTAAAGCCTTCGGAAACAAGGTAAGCTCCGATAGCTCCGGAAAAAACGACATAGTCGAAGCAAAGGTCACGAATGATACCGAAAATCTATATTTCTACGTCAGATGCGCCAAGGATATCTCGGAATTCGACCCCGATCATTCCTGGATGCAGCTTTTCGTCAACACAAACAACGATCCTTCCGACGGCTGGTACGGCTACGATTTCCTCATCAACGCCACAGCAAAGAGCGAAAATACCACGTCGGTAGCATCCTGCTCCTCGAAGGACGGATTTCTTGAGACTTCCGAGATCGGAGAGGTATCTTACAGGATCGAAGGCAACGAGATGATGATCTCAGTCCCTCTCAAAATGATCGGTATTAATAACTGCGAAGAGATTTACATCGAATTCAAATGGGCTGATTCCGATGCCCAAACAAAGTACTCGGCTATGGAGGACTTTTACCTTTACGGCGACGTTGCACCTCTCGGAAGACTAAATTGGATATATCAAAACTATATCCCCGACTCGAAAAATTAACATATCGTTGGAGTAAAAAATGAAAATTATTATTGTCGGATGCGGAAAGATAGGCAAAAGTCTTATCGAAAGCCTCGTCTCGGAGGGACACGACGTTGCAGTCATTGATAAAGATCCCTCGGTAATAGAAGAAGCAACGAATACATTTGACGTAATCGGTCTTTGCGGTATCGGAACCGACTGCGAGGTGCTTGCGGAAGCGGGTGCCGCCAAAGCCGATATCGTCATAAGCGTCACGGGATCGGACGAGCTAAATATGCTCTCCTGCTTTATCGCGCGAACTCTCGGCGCAAAAAACACGGTCGCACGTATACGTGACCGCGAATACAACGACAAGAGCCTCGGCTTTATGGCAGGACAGCTTCAGCTTTCCATGGCGATCAATCCCGAGATGGCTACCGCACATAATATCGCGAACATACTGAGATTCCCCTCGGCTATCAATATCGATACCTTTGACTCGAACAAATTCGAGATCGTTGAGATGATCCTGGGCGATAAATCACCTCTCGCGGGTATGACAATGATCGATCTGCGCAAGAGAAGCCCCGGCAAGTTCCTTATCTGTGCCGTTCTGCGCAAGAATGAGGTTATCATTCCCGACGGACGATTTGTACTCGAGGACGGCGACAGGATCGCGCTTACCGCCGCCCCGAACGAGATCGGTAAGCTTCTCCGAAGCTTTGACCTTATCACAAGGAAGACCAAGAGCGTTATGATCCTCGGCGCAAGCAGGATCGCATACTACCTCTCGAGCAATCTCATATCCGCGGGCACAAAGGTCACCGTTATCGACAAGGACGAAGCAAGATGCGCCGAATTTGCCGAGTCTCTTCCGGGTGTCACAGTCATCCACGGCGACGGAGCAAATCAGGATATGCTCATCGAGGAGGGTCTCGGACAGACCGATGCATTCGTGTCACTTACGGGATACGACGAAAACAACATCCTTATTTCATATTTTGCTACCTCACAGAACGTGCCGAAGGTAATTGCAAAGGTCAACCGCCCCGAGTTCTATCCTATCGCGGGCAAGCTCGGCATCGATACGATAATCTCGCCGATACAGACAGTTGCCGACGAAATGCTAAGATACGCACGTGCGCTCGGAAATTCGGTCGGAAGTAACGTCGAAAAGCTTTATAAAATCATGGACGGCAAGGCGGAAGCACTCGAATTCAACGTCCGCCCCGACTTCAAGCACGCGGGAAAGGCTCTCAAGGATATAAGATTCAAGCAAAATATTCTTATAGCGGGCATCCTCCGCAACCGCAAGCCGATCGTCCCGAGCGGTAACGATATCATCCTCCCGGGCGACAAGGTCATCGTCATTGCAGCAAATCACCGTCTCTACGACCTCTCGGATATTATCGAATAATACGGAGGCGGAATATGAATCGCAGAATGATCTTTTACACCATTGGGTACATTGCAATAGCGGAGGCTGTTCTGTTGCTCTTGCCCGCGCTGGTGGCTCTGATATATCTTGAGAAGAGCGGCATCTCTTTCATTATAACAGCCGCTCTTGCCCTCGGAGTCGGAATGCTTTTCAGAGTTTTTGCAAAACCGAAAAGCAGGCTGATATACGCACGCGAGGGCTTCGCAATCGTTGCATACGCCTGGCTTCTTATGTCCGCCATCGGAGCAATTCCCTTTGTTCTCGGCGGAGCGATCCCCTCATATATCGACGCATTCTTTGAAACCGTCAGCGGTTTTACGACCACGGGTGCATCGATTCTGACCGACGTTGAAGCCCTCGACCGCTGTATGCTTTTCTGGCGCAGCTTCACACATTGGGTCGGCGGTATGGGAATCATAGTTCTCGTAACGGCGATACTCCCGAACATTGCCGACCGCTCGCTCAACGTCCTTAAGGCAGAAATGCCGGGTCCGACTGTCGGTAAGCTCGTCCCCCGCTCAAGAGACACCGCCAAGATCCTTTATTGGATATATTTCGGATTGACCGCGATCCTTTTTGTTCTGCTCGTTTCGGGTGGAATGCCTGTATTTGACAGTATCATTCACGCTCTCGGAACTGCAGGAACGGGCGGCTTCGGCATCAAGGCGGACAGCGTCGGATCCTATTCGCCCTATCTGCAATGGGTGATCACAGTCTTTATGCTCGTCTTTGCAATAAACTTCAACCTTTATTACCTTCTTCTCGTGCGAAAATTCCGCGCGGCGCTCGGAAGTGATGAGCTGTGGTTCTTCGCGGGTCTCGTTCTATTATGTATTGCGGGAATTACGGTCAGTATCCTCCCTCTCTACCCCTCCTTCTCGGAGGCTCTGAGACACGCGGCTTTCCAGGCATCGTCGATAGTTTCAACAACAGGCTTTGCAACTGCCGACTTCAACATCTGGCCGAATTTCGCAAAATCACTTCTCTTACTTCTGATGGTCATCGGCGGATGCGCGGGTTCTACCGCCGGCGGTTTCAAGGCTGTGCGTGTTGTAATTCTGATCAAATCGGTACGCAGAGAGCTCAAGAAGCTTCTCCATCCGCGATCGGTCAAGGCAGTAATGTCCGAGGGCAAGAGACTTGACGATACAACGCTGACGGGAGTTACGTCTTATTTTGCGGCTTATATATTCTGCATCGTCATAATATATATACTGCTTTCCTTCGAGCCCTTTGATTTTGAGACCAACTTCACCGCGGTGCTGACCTGCTTCAACAACGTAGGTCCCGGATTCGGCGGAGTGGGTCCTGCGTCGAGCTTTGCCGCTTATTCGGACGGAGCAACCATCCTGCTGACGTTTGCAATGCTCCTCGGAAGACTCGAGGTATTCCCCCTGCTTCTCGGACTCAATCCCCTCATCTGGAAAAAACAAAAATAAGGAGAATCGGTTATGAAAAAACTCAATCTCGCCATCATCGGTCAAGGCAGAAGCGGTAAGAACATCCACGGAAAATATTACCGCAGTGACGCAAATCTTTATTACAACGTAAAATACGTTGTTGATGCGGACGAATTCCGCCGCTCGGTAGCCGAGGAGATCTATCCCGGTTGTAAGACTTTCTCCGACTACCGCGAGCTTTTTGCTCTCGATGACATCGATCTCGTCGTCAATTCAACCTATTCGGAAATGCATTATCCGATCACGAAGGATCTCCTTCTTCACGGCTTCAACGTGCTCGTTGAAAAGCCCTTTGCGCGCTCGAGATATGAGTGCGATGAGCTCATCAAGATCGCAAAGGACAAGGGAGTGACCCTCGCGGTATTCCAGCAAACCTTCCTCGCGCCCTTCTATCCCTTCGCATACGAACTCGCAAAATCGGGCAAGCTCGGCGAGATCAAGCAGATCAGCATCCGCTACAACGGCTTTGCGCGCCGATGGGACTGGCAAACTCTGCAGAAAAAGTGCGCGGGCGGCGTTTACAACACGGGTCCCCACCCGATCGGTCTCGCGCTCGGATTCCTTGATTTTGATGAAAATGCACGCGTTGCATACAGCAAGCTCGGCTGCGCTCTGACCTTCGGCGACTCGGATGACTTCGCTAAGATCATTATCGACACGCCGAACAAGCCCCTCGTTGATATCGAGGTAACCTCGATCGATGCTTACTCGGGCTACAACGTCAAGATCCTCGGTACGCGCGGATGCTTCAAGTGCACTCCCTCGGCTTACGAGATGACCTATATCGTTGACGGTGAGAACCCCGAGAAGACGGTCTGTGAGACCTTCATCAAAAACGACGCCGGCGAACCCGTTTATTGCTCGGAAAAGCTCGTCAAGCATACCGAGGAGGGCAAATTCTCGGGTACGGCGTTCGATGTCGGCACCTCTACCCTCTATGAACAGCTCTACTACAAGATCACAGAGGACAAGCCGATGACAGTCACTCCCGAAATGGCGGCACAGATCATCGGAGTTATCGAGAAGGTCCACGCGGATAATCCCCTTCCCCTCAAGTTTTAAGGAGAATTATAATGAAGAAAATTGCTATTCTCGGCTGTGAAAATTCGCACGCAAACGCTTTTCTGAAATTCATTAAGGGAAATGAGGAATTTTCCGACATCGAATGTATCGGAGTTTACAGCGTTGATCCTGCGGCATCGGAAAAGCTCCGCGACACCTTCGGCGTTCCCGTTCTTGAGAACTATGACAGCGCGGTCGGTGCGATCGACGGTCTCGTGATCACCGCACGCCACGGCGGCGATCATTACAAATTCGCCAAGCCCTATATCGAAAGCGGAATCCCGATGTTCATCGATAAACCGATCACGGTCTCCGAGGAGGAGGCGGTTGAGTTTATGCGTGAACTCAAGGCACGAGGAACGAGAATTTCGGGCGGCTCGTCACTCAAGCAGGACGTTCACGTTGCAGAGCTCAAGAAGGACGCCATCGATGAAAACGGAGGCAAGACTCTCGGCGGATTCATCCGCGCACCCTATCAGGCGGAGAACGCTTACGGCGGATTTTATTTCTACGCTCAGCACCTTGTTGAGATGGTCTGCGAGATCTTCGGCAGATTCCCGAAGTCGGTCGAGGCAAAGAAAAACGGCAGAACTATCAACGTGCTTTTCCACTATGATAATTACGATTGCGTCGGTCTTTTCTGCGACGGCTCTTACGTTTACTACGCCGCAAGAATGGCTGAAAAGTCATCGAAATCCTTTGAGATCCCGACGACCACCGATTGGTATTACCGCGAATTCAAGGAATTTGCCGAAATCCTGAGTGGCGGCGAGCAGACCTGCACTTATGAGGAATTCATCGCTCCCGTATTCATTATGAACGCCATTATGCGCTCGCTTGAAAGCGGCAAGGCTGAGGTGCTCCCCGAAATCAAGGTGTAAATATGGCAAGTATCATACTTTCGGCGTTTGCCGATGAATACGCGGATTCCTTCGAGGAACAGCTTCAGGGTTTATGCAAGCTCGGAATATCTCATATCGAGATCCGTCACGTTGACAAAAAGAATATCTCCAAGCTGACAAAGGATGAGGTTCTTGAGGCTAAAAGGCTTCTTGACAAGTACGGGATCAAGGTCTCCGCAATCGGCTCGCCTCTCGGCAAGATCAAGCTTGACGGCGACCTTGACGGTCATTTTGAGACTGCAAAAAGAGTCTTTGAATACGCAAATATCCTCGGCGCAAAATACGTCAGAATGTTCAGCTTTTATGCGCCTGCGGGCAAAAGCATCGTCGATATGAAGAACGAGGTCTTCTCCGCGCTTGAGAGAATGCTCGCTCTCGCAAAGGAATACGGCGTGATCCTGTGCCACGAAAACGAGGCGAAGATCTACGGCGATATTCCTGCGCGCTGCCGCGAGCTGCTCAATGCCTTCCCCGATCTTATGTGCGTTTACGATATGGGTAATTACGTCCTTGAAGGCGTTGATCCTTATCCCGAGGCATACCGCCTGCAAAAGGAAAGGATCGCGTATTTCCACATCAAGGACGCTCTCTCCGCGGGTGCGATCGTACCGCCCGGATGCGGTGAGGCAAAGATCGCGGAAATTCTCGCGGAACATAAAAGAGCCGCGGACGGCGACTTTTTCGTGTCGCTCGAGCCGCATCTTGAGCTCTTCTCGGGGCTCAATTCCCTCGTCGGACGCTCCTTCGAGAATCCAAATAAATATCCCGATGCCAAGACCGCTTTCAAGGACGCGGCGAAGAAATTGAAAGAATTGATTTAAATAAAAAGCCTCGATCCGAAGATCGAGGCTTTTATAATGAATAATGAAAATTACATAAGCTTTCTGATAAGTCCCTTGATATCCTCAACCGATGCAGCCTTGGGGTTGCCGGGTGCGCAAGCGTCTGCGTATGCCGACTCTGCGAGGAAGTCGAGGTCCTCTTCCTTGAGGGCTTCAAGCTTTGTGGGGATTCCGACGTCAACGGAAAGCTGACGTACCGCGTCAACTGCCGCCTTGCGGTATTCTTCCTGAGACATTACTGCGGTGTCAACGCCCATAGCCTCTGCAACTGCCTTGAGCTTTTCGCCGGTCTGATCTGCGTTGTACTCCATAACGATGGGAAGCATCATAGCGCATGCAACGCCGTGGGGTGTATCGTAAACAGCACCGAGAGTGTGAGCAACAGAGTGAGCGATTCCAAGACCTACGTTCGAGAATGCCATACCTGTCACGAACTGACCGAGAGCCATTCCCTCACGGCCTTCGGGATCGTTGTTTACAGCACCGCGGAGGCTCTTTGCGATAAGGCGGATAGCCTCAAGGTTAAGGCAATCGGGAAGATCCCAGGCAGCCTTGGTGGTGTAGCCCTCGATCGCGTGGGTGAGAGCGTCCATACCCGTTGCGGCTGTGAGTCCCTTGGGCATCGTGGACATCATATCGGGGTCAACGACCGCAATGTCGGGAATGTCGTTTACGTCAACGCAAACGAACTTTCTCTTGCGTTCTACGTCGGTGATAACGTAGTTGATGGTAGCCTCTGCGGCGGTACCTGCTGTCGTGGGAACTGCGATGGTGTAGACCGTGCGGTTCTTGGTGGGAGCAACGCCCTCGAGCGAGCGAACGTCAGCGAATTCCGGGTTGTTGATGATGATACCGATAGCCTTCGCGGTGTCCATGGAGGAGCCGCCGCCGATGGCGATCATATAGTCTGCGCCCGAAGCCTTGTAAGCCTCAACGCCGTTCTTTACGTTTTCAATGGTGGGATTCGGCTTGATATCGGAATAGATCTCGTAAGCCATACCTGCGGCATCAAGGAGATCGGTGACCTTCTTGGTTACGCCAAACTTAACGAGGTCGGGGTCGGAAGCTACGAAAGCCTTCTTAAAGCCCTTCGCGGCGATGATGCCGGGGATCTCTGCGATCGCGCCCTTGCCGTGATATGATATTGCGTTGGATACGAAACGATTTGCCATTTTAAGTACCTCCGGTAATATTTTACCTAATTAATTCGGGATCAATTCTGCCCGTTGATTTTATTATACCTTATCGGGCGTGAAATTTCAATAGCGAAATACAAATTATTTTGCGTTTGTGTGGATTTTTTCTTTCCGTTATGGTATAATTAATCCAATAAATCGAGAGGTACAATCAAATGTTCAGAGAAATCGTCAGAAAAAAGCAGGCACTCACGGCAGATGAGTGCACTCAAATACTGAAGACCGAGCTCCGCGGAGTTCTCTCCGTCATCGGTGACGGCGGATACCCTTACGGTCTTCCGATCAATTATTACTACAATGAGGAGGACGGTCATCTCTACTTCCACAGCGGAAGATCGGGGCACAAGATCGACTCGATCGCAAATTGCGACAAGGTATCCTTCTGCGTTTACGATTCGGGCTACCGCGAGGACGGCGATTGGGCTCTCAACATAAAAAGCGTCATCGTCTTCGGCAAGATCCGCGCTGTCAAAGACTTTGACAGGGCAATGGATATCTGCCGAAAGCTCAGCTATAAATTCACCTCCGACAGCGAGTATATCGAAAAAGAAATCGTATCTTTCGGCAAAAACATGCTCTGTCTTGAGCTCATTCCCGAGCATATCGCGGGCAAAAAGATAAAAGAATCTTAAAAAAGCGTTGACAGATCGATAATAATTTTGTATAATGATATTGGTAATTGAAACCGACTTTTACAGAAAAGGAGCACTCCAATGAAAAAATTTGCGGCATTTACCCTGCTTTTCAGCATGATCCTCGCCACACTTTCACTCACCGTGACTGTCTCCGCCGACAGCGCGGCAAAGCTTACGACCGACAAGACCACCTACTATGAGGGTGAGCCGATCATCGTCAATGCCTCAAGCACAAACTCCTCGGGCAAGGATTGGCTCGGCATCACCGTTAAGGGTGACGTGACGGGTGCCTCGATCCGTTGGAATTACCTGAACGAGATCGGCGATAATTTCGATATCCGAGAAGCATCGAGGCTCGGCAAAAACCGAAACAGCCTCTATTCCATCCCCGCAGGCGAATACACCATTTTCATCATTCCCGATGATCATACCGTAAAATCGGGCTATGACAAGCGTCTCGCCTCGATCGATATCACGGTAATCCCCAATCCGAATTCGACCGAGAAGATCCCCGAGCTGACTCTTCCCGATAAGGACACCTACATCGTAACCGACAAGACCGAATACTTCGTCGGCGAGACCGTTTACGTTGCGGCTTCGAGTGCAAATGCAGGCGGCAAGGACTGGATCGGTATCTTCCCGAAGGGGCACATCGGCCCCTCTATCTACTGGGATTATATCTCCACGGTCGGCAAGGGCAAGACATTTGATATCGAAAAGGCAAGCAATATGGGCTCCTCGATGTCGGATTATTTCGGACTCCCCGCGGGTGAATACACTCTCTATATCATCCCCGATGACCTGACAGGCAAAAACGGAATCGGCATCGCGCTCGCATCCCTCGATATCAAGATCGTAAACGATCCCTCGAAGATAGCAAAAGCCCCGCTTTCGGCTACCTACAAGCTCAAGAACGACACCGACGGTATGGCTGACGGTACTCTGACCATCAACCTCCCCGAGGATCATATGGCAGACGACATCTATATGTGGTGGGCAAACGACGCGGGTAAGCTCGAGGGCTACACACGCCTTGCACGCTTCAAGGTAACGGGAACGACCGTCACCCACGAGATGACCCCGAACACCATCATCCCCGAGGGTGCGACCAAGCTTCTTATCTATACTTATAATGACAGCAACGGTATCTCGGAAAAGTGCCTCGAGGTCAAGCTCCCCGAGGGTGCGGCTTCAAAGGGCTTTGGCAAGGTCCTCTCCGAGTTCCAGATCGTCAGCGATATCCATATCAAAGGCGACGCATCCAATGAATACAGCAAGCACTTCATCGGAATGCTCAATGACGTTGTCAAGAACAGCCCCGATTCGGTCGGCATCTTTGCCGTCGGCGATATCGTTGACCGCGGCGACTCCCCCGAATATTGGACCTATTTCCATCAGCATTACAACTCCGTCAAGAATGCTCCCGCTCTCTACCTCGGCATCGGTAACCACGAATATATCGGCACAAATTACGATGCGGGTCTCAAGCAGTTCCTCGAGAACCTCAACTTCCCCGACGGAAGCACTCCCGACAAGCCCTACTATGACGTTTGGGTCAACGGCTATCACTACATCTTTATCGCATCCGAGACCACGGGTGCATCCAAGCTTACCAAGACTCAGCTGAATTGGCTTGAGGAAAAGATCAACGAAAACCGCGACGGCAGACCTATTTTCGTCTTCCATCATCAGCCGATGCTTAACACCACTTCGGGCAGCAGCCAGGCGGAGGGCTGGAGCGGTGTCTCCAACCATACTCAGCTCAAAGCCGTTGTCAACAAATATCCCGAGGTCATGTTCTTCAACGGTCATACCCATTGGATCCTCGATTCGGATAACTGTATGTACAAGGGTAATGGAGCCAGCTACTTCAATACCTCGTCCGTCGCTTATCTCTGGCACTCCTACGACATCGTAACAGGTGAGCGTCAGACGGGTAGTGAGGGTTATTACATCCGCATTTACGAGGATAAGGTTGCCGTTCTCGGCAGAAACTTCGTCACGGGCGAATGGGTATCCTCCGCACAATTCCTCGTAAGCTATACTCAGACCAAGACCGATGAAACGACTACCGAGCCCGAGGTTACAACAGAACCCGTTACCACTCCTGAAGTGACAGAACCGGAGGCAACAGAACCCGAAGCTACTCCCGCTCCCGAGCAGACCGAGGCTCCCGATGAAACCGAGCCTACCGTCGCTAAGAAGCGCGGATGCAGCTCCGTTGCATCCCCGATCGCAATTATTGCCGTGATCGCACTCGGCGCGGCTGTCATCAAGAAAAGAAAATAAAAAATATAAATAAAGGAAGGACTACATCATGAAGAAAATCATTTCCGCACTTCTCCTCGTTGCTACCCTTCTCTCGCTCTTCTCCTTCTCACTCAACACCTCAGCTGCAGATCCCCTTCTCACCACAGACAAGACCACATACGTTGAAGGCGAACCCATCATCGTCAATGCCAAGAGTGCCAATACTTCCGGCAAGGACTGGCTCGGCATTACCGTCAAGGGTGACAAGACGGGTGCTGCGATACGCTGGAATTATCTCACCGAGATCACCGAAAATTTCGACATTCGTAAAGCAACCAGACTCGGCAAGAACCGTAACAATCTTTATTCCCTCCCCGCAGGCGAATACACGGTCTTCATCATTCCCGATGATCTTTCTATCAAAAAAGGCTACGACCTGATGCTCGCTTCGATCGATATCACGGTAATTCCCGATCCGAACGCAGCCAAGATTCCCGAGCTCACTCTCCCCGACAAGGACACCTACATCGTCACCGATAAGACAGAATACGTCGTCGGCGAGACCATCTACGTTGCTGCTTCGAGCGTAAACGCCGGCGGCAAGGACTGGATCGGTATCTTCCCGAAGGGATACGTCGGACCCTCGATCTATTGGGATTACATTTCCACAGTTGGCAAGGGCACGACCTTTGATATCAAGAGAGCCCGCCACATCGGTTCCTCTATGTCCGAGTATTATGATTTCCCCGCAGGAGAGTACACTCTTTACATTATCCCCGATGATCTCAACGGCACACCCGGTATCCCGTTGGCTCTCGCAAGCCTTGATATCGTTGTAAAGGAAGCACCCGAGACGACCGCAGCTCCCGAGACGACCGCGGCCCCCGAGACGACCGAGCCCGAGTCCTCCACGGATACAGGTGACTCCTTCGTTATCTTCGCAGTTATCGCAGTTGTCTCCGTCCTCGGAGTTGCAATTATTGCAAAAAGAAGAGAAAACTGATCAAACCTGAATATCAACCGATCCGCCGATTTCGGCGGATCGGTTTTTGTAAATAAAACCTTATCAAATCGGTTGAAATATCAAGGAAAATGTGATATAATAAAACAAATGGAGGATATTAACATGAATAATTTTCAGTTCAGATACGCGACGGAGGACGACGCCGCTCTTGTCCTTGAATTTATCAAAGGAATTGCCACTTACGAAAAAATGCTCGATGAGGTCATAAACACCGAGGCATTGATCAAGGAGGTCGTTTTCGGAAAAGGAAACGCAGAGGTCATCTTCGCTCTTGAAGACGGTAAGGAGGTCGGCTTTGCGCTCTTCTTCCACAATTATTCCACATTCGTCGGACGCTCGGGTATTCACCTTGAGGACCTCTTCGTCTGGCCCGAGCACCGCGGCAAGGGCTACGGCAAGGCTCTCTTCTGCGAGGTTGCAAGGATCGCAAAGGAGCGAAACTGCGGCAGAATGGAATGGACCTGCCTTAACTGGAACGAGCCGAGTATCAAATTCTATCTCTCGCTCGGTGCGGTTTCGATGGATGAATGGACGACCTACCGTCTGACCGAGGATAAGATCGCGGCACTTGTTAAGTGAGGTAAAAAATGTACAAGCTTTATATGGAATTTGAGAACCCCACCGCCGAGATGTTCGGCAAACGCCGTTCGGTTCAGGGAATGGCTATCCACGGAGACACCGCGTTCGTACTCTATCACAGCGGAGTTGCAGGCGCATACGATCTCGTCAGCCGCGATCCGAAGCCCGTCGGCATCTTCAAGCTCGGCTCGTACTGCAAGAACGAGGAAGACAAGAGATACGACAACCACGCGAACGACGCTATGTTCGGCGCAACTATGCCCGGAGAGGATTTTCCTCTGATGTACGTTACCGCGGGCAACAGCGGTGATGCGGACGAAAAGGGTTGGCTTGCTTATTGCGCAGTCGAGCAGATCCGTCTGAAAGACGGAGTTTACTCGGCTGAAACGGTTCAGCGAATTTATTACAAGCCTACAGAAAAGGACGGCAAGAAATTCGAGATCCCCGGCTGGGGTTGGCCCGCGTCGCTCGTTGACGTCAAGAACGGCTTCTTCTATCTCCACTCTGCTCGTTACCGCACAAAACGCGAGATGTACCGCCCCGACAACGAATATATCGTAACCAAATTCCGCCTTCCCAATCCTGCCGAGGGTGACGTGACCTTCACTGCGGACGACATTCTCGATCAGTTCTTCCTTCCCTTCAATGCTTTTGCAACTCAGGGCGGAACGATCTACGAGGACAGACTCTACTACTCGTTCGGCTTTGGACGAGAGGACACCCCCGACGCGCTCAACGTCATCGACCTCAAGGAGAAAAAATACGCTCTCTGCGAGGATCTTTCAACCGCGCCCTTCTTTGATCAGGAGGTCGAATGTGTCGCGTTTTACAAGGGCAGAATGCTTATCAACACCCAAAAATGCAAGATCTACGAAAGAGAGGAGTTTGATTTCTGATGACTTTTCACGATTATGCTATCGCTCACACAGAGGAGCTTACTAAGCTTACCTGCGATATGACTCTCATCCCCGCGCCGAGCGGACACGAAAGGAAGCGCGCCGAGTTCTGTGCCGAATGGCTGAAAAATGCAGGAGCCGAGGGAGTTGAGATCGACGAATTCTGCAACGTAGTCTGGAAGGCTTTCCCCGGAAAAAGCGGGAAATGGATCATCTTCTCTGCCCACACCGACACGGTCTTTGATTTTGACGTTCCGCTTGAGATCAAAAAGGAGGACGACAAGCTCTACTGCCCCGGTATCGGCGACGATACCGCCAATCTCGCGGTTCTGATGCTCGGAATGAGATACCTTATCGAGAATCCGCCTGTCGATAATGAATACGGCGTTCTCTTCATCGCAACCGCCTCAGAGGAGGTCGGAAGCATCGGTATGTACAATTATCTGACCGAGCACGGCACCGACGATATTCATTTCTGCTACAGCTTTGACGCCTCGATGAAACGCATCTACACGGGTACGGTCAACTATTACAATCACCTTGTCACCGTACGCGCGCCGGGCGGTCACGCACTCGGCGCATTCGGCACTCCGAGCGCGATCGAGGAGCTTTCAAGGGTCATTCTCGACACCTCGACAGCCTGCCGCGAGTATATTGCCGAAAACAAGCTCAAGCGCACGACGATCAACGTCGGTATGATAAGCGGCGGTAACCGCCACAACATTATTGCGGCAGAAGCACACGCTCTGATCGAGCTCCGTTCGGATAAGTACGAAAGATACGAGGTTCTCGCTTCTCTCCTTGCCAAAGCCGTAGAAAAATACACGACCGAGCAGGTCACGATCACGAACGAGATCGTCAGCGACACGGCACATTGGAACACCGTTCCCGACGAGGTTATGAAAAAGATCGGCGAGGAGCACGGCGAGATGCTGCAGTCACTCGGCATCAAGCCGAGATATTCCTCGGCTTGCACAGATTGCCGCTATCCGATGAGCCGCGGCATTCCCTCTCTCGACGTTGGTCTCTGCACTACCTCATATCCGCACAATATCGGCGAGCTTCTCTACCCCGATTCTCTGCCCACGGGGCTTGAATTCTTGCTGATGATCTTTGAAAGATATTTATAAGGAGGCACACGATGCTTGAAATCGGAATGAAAGCACCCGCTTTCACGCTCAAGGACAAAAACGGTAACGACGTTTCGCTCTCGGATTATCTCGGCAAAAAGGTAGTTCTCTACTTCTACCCGAGGGACAACACGCCCGGATGTACCCGTCAGGCTTGCGCCTTTGCGGGTGCGTACAAGCAGTTTGAGGCTAAGGGCGTCGAGATCATCGGCATCAGCAAGGACAGCGTCGCCTCTCACGTAAAATTTGCCGAGAAATACGATCTTCCCTTCGTTCTTCTCTCCGACCCCGACCGCGTCGCCATCGAGGCATACGGCGTCTGGCAGGAGAAGAAGCAGTACGGAAAGGTCGCATTCGGCGTAGTCCGCACGACGTTTATCATTGACGAAAACGGAAATATCGAAAAAATAATGCCAAAGGTCAAGCCCGACACAAACGCGGCTGACATACTTGCAGAACTTTAAGGAGGAATAAAAATGTACACTATTTACGTAAATTTCATCTGCCATCCCGGCAAAAGAGAGGCTTTTGTTGAAAGAATGAAGTCCGAGGGCGTTCTTGACGCCGTCCGCGCGGAGGACGGATGCATCCGCTACGACTACTACTATTCCGAAAAAAATCCCGACGAGCTTCTTCTTATCGAGGCGTGGGAATCGAAGGAGCATCAGCAGGTGCACATCGGTCAGCCCCATATGGCAACTCTCCGCACCTTCAGAAATGATTATATTGCGGAATCAAAGCTCGGTGAGTTTGAACTCAAATGAAAAAAACAGACGAAAAAACAAACGTGATGCGTCTGCTTGATTCGAAAAAGGTCAAGTACGAAAAGCATCTATACGTAGACACCGACGCGATCAGCGGAACCGAGATCGCGGAGGTGCTTCATCAAGACCCCAACCACGTTTTCAAGACCCTTGTGACCGTCGGTGCGTCAAAGAATCATTTCGTATTTCTCGTTCCCGTGCACCGCGAGCTCGATCTCAAAAAGGCGGCACGCGCGGCGGGCGAGAAGAATATCGTGATGATAAAGCAGAAGGAACTGCTCCCGCTGACAGGCTACATCCACGGCGGATGCTCGCCCATCGGAATGAAGAAGCAATTCCCGACCTTCATTGATGCCACCGCCGCCGATCACGAAACCATCCTTTTCAGCGCGGGCAGGATAGGATATCAGGTCGAAATTACGCTTGAAGAGCTCCGCAAGGTGCTGAAATTTGAGTTGGTCGACATAACGGTATAGTAACGAAATCCTTGCAAGAAATAAAACTTGCAAGGATTTTTAATTTTTTACATTTTTGCTGTTGAATTTTACGAAGAATTAGTGTATAATAAATACAGCAAAGAATGTTAGGAGGAATTTATTATGCCAAATATTAAACCCGTATCGGATCTACGAAACTACAATGAAGTTTTGCGAGACATTGCTATTGGCGAGCCCGTCTTTCTTACAAAGAACGGCAGAGGCAGATACGCCATTTTAGATATGGAAGAATTTGAAAGAATGCAGGCAAAGCTCAAATTGCTCGGCGAGCTTTCAAAAGGCGAAAGCTCTGCCAAAGAAAAGGGATATATTGATGAAACCGAAGTTGAAAAGCTTTTGGGTGTAAACAATGGCTAAAATCAACTATTCACCGTCAGCACTTGAAGACTTGCGGGAAATCAAATCATATATTTCAGAAGAACTCTGCTCCGAGCCTGCGGCAATTAATACAATTGAAAAGATTATGAAAAGGATTCGTCAGCTGGCAGATTTTCCTGAGCTTGGCGCGCCGCTTTCTTCAATCATAGACCTTGAAGTTCCTTACCGTTTTCTCGTATGCGGCAATTACATCGCATTTTATAAAACCGATACCGACAATGTCTATATCATCCGCGTGATTTACGGCAAACGTAATTATATGCAAATACTTTTTGGAAGGAATTAAGAAATGAACTTCACAGAAATAGCCAACAACCGTCAATCCTGCCGCAGTTACGACGCGGAAAGAGCCGTTGAGCAGGAGAAGCTTGACGCTATCCTTGAATCGGCGCGGCTTTCTCCCTCGGCTTGCAACGGTCAGCCCTATCTTATGACGGTTTGCCGCGGCGAGTCGGCGAAGATGGTCGCAAAGGCAACTCAGGGTATGGGAATGAACAAATTCGCGTCCGATGCGCCCGTTCTGATCGTTATTTCCGAGAAGCCCTACGTTGCCTCCGCCGCGCTCGGCGCAAAGGTCAAGGGCAATGACTACCGCTCGATCGACATCGGCATCCTCGCGGCATACGTCACCGCCGAAGCCGCCGCGCAGGGACTCGGAAGCTGTATCCTCGGTTGGTTCGACGACGCCAAGATACGCGAGATCTGCTCCCTCGACGCCCCCGCAAGACTCGTCATCACTATCGGATATCCCAAAGAAGGCGACAAACTGCGTCAGAAAAAGCGCAAGGATATGGGCGAGCTTGTTAAATTCTTTGATTGACAATTACAAAGAATAATCACGAAAGGAGAAGCTGATGTCCTCTTACAGCGAGCTGATAAAGAATTTTGAGCGTATCCGCGCTTATATGCGCGAGTTTTACGTCTACGGCTTCAAGAGCCGCGAGGACTACAACAAAAAAAGCGCACGCTCATATGACGACGAGCGACGCCGAATGGAAAGCATACTCGGCGATCACATGAGCTTCGTCCGCACTCCCGAGGGAAAGAACGTCTTCATCTCGATCGACAGCCGCACCTCGCGCCACAATCCCTTCTATAAAGCCTGGAAATCAAAAAGCTTCACAGACGGAGACATCACCCTTCATTTTATCATATTCGATATTCTCCACTCTCCCGAAGTATCCTATTCCATCCCCGAGATCATAAAGATCATCGACAAAGATTATTTATCCAACTTCGATCCGCCCATGATGTTCGACGAATCGACCTTGCGGAAAAAGCTGAAGGAATATTGCGAGGAGGGCATAATTATTGCCGAGAAGCAGGGAAAGCGAATGCTCTACCGCCGCGCTGAAGATATTATGCTTTCGGATCATAACGATCTTCTTGATTTTTATTCCGAAGCCGCACCCTGCGGAGTCATCGGCTCATTCCTGCTTGATAAAACAAAGACTCACAAAAATGCCTTCGCCTTCAAGCATCACTATATCACCGGCGCGATGGACAGCGGAGTCCTCGCCTCGCTCTTTACGGCAATGAGGCAGAAGCGCGTCATTACGGTCGCTAACCTCAGCCGCCGCTCCGACGAGCCGAGACGCAATCGCATAATTCCGCTCCGCATTTTTATCAGCACACAAAACGGCAAACAGCACCTGATCGCGTATCATCCCGATTTCAACTGCTTCCGCTCATTCCGCATTGATTATCTCTCAAACGTAAAGCTCGAGGATGTAACTCCGCGCTTCGACGAGCTCCGAGTGATGCTTGACAAAATGCAGGGAAATATGTGGGGCGTCGTTCCCAACCGAACAAAACGCGGCAAGGAACATATCGAGACCGTCACTTTCACAATAAAAGTTGACCCGAACGAGGATTACATAGTAAAGCGTCTGTACCGCGAAAAGCGGCACGGCACCGTTGAAAAGCTCGACGACTCCACCTACCGATTTACCGCCCCGGTATGCGAAACAAGTGAGATCATTCCCTGGATACGCACCTTCATCTGCCGTATCGTGCAGATGGATTTTTCAAACCGCACCGAGGAAAACAGATTCAAAGCCGACCTTGAGGAAATGTATAAAATGTACGGAATAAAGGAGGATGAATTATGATATTCAGCGAGCTTTATTCCGCATATTACAATGCGGTAGCCGAGATCATATCGAAGCTGCTTGACGGCGAAAGCGACGAACGCGAGCTTCGTAAGATCGTCTCCGAAAAGGCTTTCGGCGAGAGTGCGGCAACTATCCTTCCCGCTCTCAAAAGCGGAAAATGGCAACTCGTCCGCCCCGATATGAGCACGATTCTGAAGCACAAGCCGACAGTTCCCCTGACAAATCTGCAAAAAAGCTGGCTAAAGGCGGTCTCTCTCGACCCGAGAGTCAGGCTTTTCGGCGTTTCCTTCAAAGGTCTTGATGACGTTGAGCCTTTGTTTACTCCGGATGATTATTACTTCTACGACAAATACTGCGACGGCGACGACTTCGGAGACGAGGGGTATATCAGGAGATTCCGTTTCATCCTTTCCGCTATCCGCGACGGAGTGCCGATAAAGATCAATATGGTCAACAAGAACAGCAAAGAGGTCTACGCCAAGTGTATGCCCCTGCGTCTTGAATACTCCGAAAAAGATGACAAATTCCGTCTCATCACCGACGGCTGCAAATATCTGCATACGATCAATCTCTCTAAGATCCGTTCCGTCGGTTACTGCGGCGAATCTTTCCGTCATATCGAGCGCGAGGTTCGCTATGATACGGTAACTCTACGGATCAAAAACGAGCGCAACGCGCTTGAGAGGTGTATGCTCCATTTTGCGCATTTTGAAAAGCGAGCCGAAAAGGTCGGAAAGAACGAATATCTGCTCCACGTCAAGTTTGACCACAAGGACGAGTCGGAGATCGTCATCCGCGTTCTCTCCTTCGGCCCGCGCGTCAAGGCAGAAGCTCCCGACAGCTTCGTTGATCTGATAAAAAAGAAGCTTTTGGCTCAAAAGATACAAAATTTAAGATAAAAAGCTTAAAAAGCTGCGAACTTTTGAGAGTTCGCAGCTTTTTTTCCGTGCAAAACGGTCTCATTAATGGTAAAATATGATCGTAAGGCAAAGGTGGATGAATCACCGCGGTGCGCGAGGGGTTCCCAAAGCGTATGCCGAATCTGCTTTACTCTTTGGCAATCGCTTATGCGATGGGGTTCAAATCCCCGAATTGGGCTGTTAACCCATCTTTTCGCAGGTTCGAATCCTGCCGTATACCGAAAAGGTATATGCCTGTGGCTTAGGACGTCCTTCGGGACAAAAACGTTAAGGAACGTTTCTCAGAATCGCAACCGTTCGAATATACCGACAGGGCTTTGTCGGAGAGTGGATACCGCGACGGTGCGAGCAAGGTCAAAAGACAGTCTTTCCGCCTTGCAAGCTCCCCGCTCAAGTCCTCCGCCGCCCGATCGGTATGAACGGTTGCAAAACCCAACACCGAATGAAAGGAAGAATCATTATGAAAAAGATCATCATCAACGAAAACCAAAGAGGACTTCTCTTCAAGAACGGAAAGTACGTAAAGCTGCTCGGCGCAGGCAAGTATTACGTTTTCGGAGGAAGAGATATCGAAGTATTTTCAATCGAAAGCCCTCAGTTTGCCATTGCTTCGAGAAAATGTAACATCGAGACGCTCCTTGCAGATGAGGAATTTGCAAGATCTGTCGAGGTCGTCGATATCGGGGACGAGGAATATGCGCTTCATTACGTAAACGGAAAATTTTATTCGCTTCTCAATTTTCAGGGAAAGTGGGCATTCTGGAAGGGCACAAACGTGCACGAGTTCAAGAAGATCGACGTATCCTCGCCCCTCGTTGACGGATCGGTTCCCGAATACATCTTCTCAAAGATTCCCGAAGCTCGTTACATCAAGGTCGAGGTCGCGGAATACCAGAAGGCGCGGATCTGCTTCAACCGCAAGCCCGAATGCATCCTCGATGCGGGTACTTACTACTTCTGGAATAACGGAATCAAGGTAGACGTTGAATACGTCGACACCCGTCTGACACAGATGAACGTCACGGGGCAGGAAATTCTGACCGCGGATAAGGTTTCGATCAGAGTCAATCTCGTGGTCAACTACCGCGTTGCCGATTACGAAAAGATCTTCACCGAGGTCGATGACTACGCCGAACAGATCCACGTTGCCGCACAGCTCGCGCTCCGCGAGTACATCGGCAGATACAAGCTTGACGAGATCCTTGAGAACAAGAACGAAATGTCTCAGTTTGTATTTGAAAGGCTCAAGGAGAAAGAGGCAGACTTCTTCGTCGAGATCAGAGAGGCGGGTGTCAAGGATATCATTCTCCCCGGCGATATCCGCGAGATCATGAATTTCGTCCTCGTTGCCGAAAAGCGCGCGCAGGCGAACGTCATCACACGCCGTGAGGAGGTCGCATCCACCCGTTCTCTGCTCAACACCGCAAAGCTGATGGACGAGAACAAGACGCTCTACAAGCTCAAGGAGCTTGAATTTGTCGAGAGGATCTGCGAGAACGTGGGCAACATCAACCTCGGCGGAAGCGGAGATATCGTCACACAGCTTGTCGGCCTGCTCGATTCAAAGACTTAAAGGAGAAACATTATGATTGAAATCATAGGCAAGCACAACATTGCCAAGTGCTATACAAATACAATCGAAGACGGCGCGATCGAGCAGATCAGAACCGTCTGCGACATGGAGGAATTTTCCGATTCAAGGATCCGCATAATGCCCGACGTTCACGCGGGCAAGGGATGCACGATCGGCACGACCATGACTATAACCGACAAGATCGTTCCCGCGATGGTCGGCGTTGATATCGGCTGCGGCATGTACACGGTCGCGCTCGGCAAGGTCGATATTGACCTTGAAAAGTTCGACGAAGCCGCGCATTTCATCCCCTCGGGCAGAGACGTCTGGGAGGGGCGAAACGAGAGATTCGATCTCACTCTCCTTCGCTGCTACAGATACCTCAGAGACGCAAAGCGTCTCGAGCGAAGCCTCGGCACGCTCGGCGGCGGCAACCACTTTATCGAGATCGATGAGGATGACGAGGGCAATAAGTATCTCGTCATCCACTCGGGAAGCCGAAATCTCGGCACGCAGGTCGCAGACTATTATCAGTCGCTTG
This sequence comes from Eubacteriales bacterium, assembly GCA_045531455.1. Classification (GTDB taxonomy): domain Bacteria; phylum Bacillota; class Clostridia; order Oscillospirales; family CAG-272; genus CAG-390. The sequence continues at coordinate 18,784 of JAZSEA010000112.1, read as the reverse complement.
CCGTCGATCTCAACATCGGAAAGGAAGATTATTTCAACCGACGCGAAGAGATCATCCGCACCTACAAGGAGGCGGGACGCAGAAGCGAGATTCAGGAGACTCTCAAGGCTATGGAAAAGGAATGGGAGGCAAAGGAGCCCACGCTTCCCGAAGACCTCTGCTACCTCCACGGCAGATTTATGGAGGACTATCTCCACGACGTTGATATCTGCCAGAGATTTGCAAAGCGAAACCGCGAGCGTATGGCGGAAATATTGCTCGAACGAACAGGGCTTGAAGCTCAAGAAGCTTTTCACACGGTTCACAATTACATCGACATCGACGAAATGATACTGCGCAAGGGTGCGGTCTCGGCAAAGAAGGATGAAAAGCTTCTCATCCCCATCAATATGCGCGACGGTTCGCTTCTCTGTATGGGAAAGGGCAATGCGGATTGGAATTTTTCCGCGCCTCACGGGGCAGGCAGACTCATGTCGCGATCAACTGCATTCGAACGTCTCACAATGGCGGAATATACCGAACAGATGAAGGGAATCTACTCGACCTGTGTCGTTCCCGACACGCTTGATGAGTCGCCTATGGCTTACAAGAGCATTGAAGAAATTGTCTTAAATATCACTCCCACCGCAGAGATCGTCTGCCGTATCAAGCCTATATACAACTTCAAGGCGACGGAATAAAAAAAGTTGATCCATCGATTTACCGATGGATCAACTTTTTATGTTATTGAGGCAGTACCGCTTCGGTCTTTTCCTCATAGAATTCTTTTGCAAGTCCTTTCTTTGAAACGGGCTCGTCGTTGGCGTAGAGGTGAGAGGTGTCGCCCATCTGCATACACTTGAAGAAGACCTCGCCCTTGACCCTCTCCTCGGTGACCATTGTTGTGACCGACGAGGCGGGCATAAAGAAGCTCTGCCAGAGCATTGGAAGCGCAACTCCCGAAAGATGCGAGACGAGTGCCATTCCGAGTCCGAAGTGGCAGAAAAACGCGATGGTCGTATCGGGGCTCTGCTCGGTGCGGTAGAAAAATCCGTCTTTTTTATAACCGTAGCCCTCGAGGATCGCATCGAATTCTTTGATAGTCTCGTTCCAGACCTCCTCGACGTTGCCCGAACTCATCAGCTCGTTTTCGAGCCAGCGGTCCTTATCGAACATCTCGGGGTGCTCGTTCCAGAAGCGCGGCTTCATATTCCACGCGCAACGGTTCTTCTGCTTCTCCGCATCCCACACTCTTCCGCGGAATTCGTGGAGCCAGTCGAGCGTCTTCGCAGTCTTTCCCGTAAGTTCAAGATAGGGCTGAGCGGTGTGCTGTGCACGACCCATAGGGGATACGAACACCTCGCTTATCGGCATCTTGGCAAGCCTTTCGGCAAGCATTTTAGCCTCGCGCCATCCCTTTTCCGTGATCGTATTATTCTCATAATCGGGCTCAGCGTGTCTGATTATCAATATTTTCATAGTTTTTCTCCATCGGATTATTTGAGCTCTATAACGTGCTTTCCGTCAAAGGAATAGACGATCTTCGCAGACGTGTCGCTCTCGATATACTTGTTCGGCGTGTGCTTACCGTAGAACTCTCTGTTCGCGCACCAGAGATAGATCCCGGGGTCTACGGTCTTATAAAAATCTGTAAATACGCTGTTGTTCGAACCGTGCGACATTGCCTGACAAATGCCGCTTTTCAGCGACTCGGCTGTGTAACGCTTCATTATGTACTGACCTATGACCACTCCGCCCGCATCACCCGTGAAGATCATACGCTCGGAGCCGACGCTGACGGTGAAAACAAGGCTCGTTTCGTCAAGGTCGTTGTAGTCTGTGAGGAACATATCGTCAACGCTTCCGAGAACGGTCACCTCGAGGTCTGCGAAATAATATGTCTGCCCCGTACGCGCGGTCACGTAATCGGCGCCGAGGTTCTTTGCCGCCTTTTCAAGCTTGGAGACACGGCTCGCGTATGCGCTCTTGTCGTATGCGGTCTGATATGATTCAAAGGGAATATTATGATATACCGCGTCACATTCGATCATAGAGGCGTATTTGCTCGAAGCGATATCCGCAACACCGCTCATATGGTCGCTGTGTAGGTGGGTCACAAACCACGCACGGATATGGGGCTTTTCGCCGTCTGCGGTCTGCTCGGCGAGTACGGAATAGAGTCTGTCGAGGAATTTGGGATCGCTGTCGCCTCCGTCGACAATAACAAAGCTACCGTCAGACGCCTTTATCACGTAGCACATACCCTTGAGCGCACCCTCGTATTCAAGTCCGGGCTCGGTTACGCTCGGAGTCGTGACAGCAGTGATCTTCTCTGCCTTGAGAGGAGCTTCGTATGCGGGCTTGTCGATAAGGATGGCAAGCTCCTTCGTCTTCGTCCAGAAATCGACGGTGATCTCAACGCCGTCCTTTTTCATAACCGCAAAGCTTGCGTCGGCGTTTTCATTCTTTTGGATCAGCTCAAAGCCGTTCGATGCCAGCTTCTCGAGATATGCGGTCATATCCGAGATCTCGCTGTTCTTGAAGCAGAGCTCATATGCGCCGCGCGCACCGCTGATACTGTAGATACGAGGCATACGGCTCGGCGAAAACTGCGGAATGTCGGCATCGAGCATCGAGGTGTCCGCACCGTTTATGAGTACATCCTCAGAAAGCTTACCGAGGGTATCACCCGCATCGAAGGTCTTTTTGAGCTTCATATAAAATTTAGTACAACAGTCACCGATCGCGTCAAGACTCCAGGCGGCTATGACGACGTTGCCGTCTTCGGTCAGCTTGACGGCATAATCTCGGTAAGCTACGCCTTCGTAATAGGAAGCATAGGTATCGTCACTCTGCGCGCCGACCATGATCAGCTTCTTGCCCTCGGCGAGATTCTTGTTCTTTTTGACCTCAAACTTGACGCCGTATAGATCCGATAGCTTGTCGGCGAAGGAATTGACCGCCTCGCGCATATCTCCGTTGCTATCCTCTGGCAGAATGACCGCATACTGTGACGTACCGTCGGATACAAGAGTCAATGCAGATTCGACAGAGGGAGCCTCGGTGGACTCCGCTTCAACGGTGGTTTCAACCGGATCACCGTCGCAGGATGCCAGGAGCAGAAGCAAGCATATAATTATGATAGGTAATATTCGTTTTTTCATTGATGACCTCATTTTTTGCTGAACGACGAGACCCTGTACTCGGTCGGTGTGATACCGTATCTTTCCTTAAAAATGCGGACAAAATTGCGGTATTCGCCGAATCCCGAAAGATTCGCGACCTCGCCGATATTGTATTTTGAATTGGATAAAAGATTCTTTGCCGCAGAGAGTCGCAGATCTGTCAGATATCTCTGAACCGATTTTCCTGTTTCCTTCTTTATCAGCTCGCGGAGATATTTTTCGGATATATGCGCCGCGGCGGCAACCTCGGATACCCCTATCTGCGAGCGGTAATTCTTGCTCATAAATCGTACCGCATTATAAACGTGCTCACTCATATCCGCAAGAACATCGGAGGAGCTTGAATCAAGCTCGTTCTTTTTCGTCTTGTTGAGGGAGAGCAGGTCAAAAAGAACGGCGAGCATATTGATTTCCGTGATCCGCTCGGGATGCGTATTGTAGATCACATCCTCGCAGACCTCCCTGACGTAATCGGTGTTCTCCACGTCAAAAATGCAATCCTCGGGGGTAAAGCCCGATCTGTTGAGCAATTGCTCCGCAAGGCTCCCCGAGAAAGAAATATAGATAAAGCTCCAGGGGGATTCGATATCCGCGGACATACTGTTTACGTGATTCTGCCACATAAGGAAGCCCTGACCGCTGCAGACAGGCATACCGTTGAACCATCCGCGGCCTTCAAGTACGTATACGAGCTTGTATCTTCTTGTTACGTGATTGAAATATCTGTCGTCCGCGCTGTTGTGGCATATACCTATATGATATACGGAGAGCACGGGGTGCTCATCATAATTCTTGATTATATCTGTATAATACACCGCGCTTCGGTCAAACTCGGCGGGATCGGAGTATGAGCTCCATTTTCCGCCGGGAAACCGCTGTCTGTATTTTACGTTACCCATAACGCTCCTCCACATTTAGCATAATAAAATTATATAATATGTTACACATTTTTTCAAGTGTATTTCGCTATTTTCTTTACATTTTCGGCAAAATTGGTATAAACTTCGGTCGATATTACCATTTACGATGGGAAGAAAATGTGATATATTTATGATGCATAAAAAATCCCTATGGAGGCTGACATGAAAAAGTATTTACTCAAGACTCTGGCTTTGGCCCTTGCACTCATCCTTGTTCTCCCCTCTGCAATAGCTTGCGCAGATAACAAGGGTGGCGAGCAGACGAGTGCTCCCGCAGGTGAGGGCGGAAACGCAACAACGACCGAGCCCATCCCCGAAACCGAGAATCCTTATGATGAAAACGGTTATCTCAAGGACCGTATTCCTGAGCTCAATTACGGCGGCGAGACAGTCGACGTTCTCTATTGGAGCAACGCGAAGAACGTTGAATACACCGCGGAGGATGACGGCGACAGCATCAACGCATCGATCTATTACAGAAACCTCAAGGTCGAGGACCGCCTCGGCATCACCTTCAACTGGATCGGTGAAAAGGGCGACTACAGCCAGCGCGCCGACTTCAACAACATCATCGCATCCGACCTCTCGGGCGACTGTCTCTACGACATCATCTCCGCATACAGTACCACCATCGCGATGGCGGCAACCTACGGCTATGCGCTCGATCTTATGGATTATTCCGACAAGCTCGCACTTGATATGCCCTGGTGGGGTTCTGACCTTACCGATATGGCTACGATCAACGGTAAGCTCTACTTCGCAACAGGCGATATCTCGACAAACTACCTGCTCCGTATGTACGGCACCTTCTTCAACAAGGAGCTCATTACGAACTACTCTCTCGAGAATCCTTACGATCTCGTTGACAGCGGCGATTGGACCATCGATAAGTTCCTCTCCATCGCTTCCGCAATGAACGGCGTTTCGACCACGGGCGGCACAACGATCTACGGTCTCGTTCACGACGCGATCACCCTCGAGGCTCTCTTCTACGGTTCGAACCTCAGCTTCGTTGATAAGGACAGCAACGATATGCCCAAGCTTTCCGACACCTGGAACGGAGATATCGCTCAGACACTCGTCGAAAAGGTTTCCGCCTTCTGCCAGACCGATTCGGTTCTCAACGACTCTAAGCAGGATGAGTCCACCTTCGTTTCGGGCTCTTCGCTCTTTATCATCTACGCGCTCGACTTCGCCATGAACTATCTCCCCGGAAGCGGAGTTGACTTCGGAATCGCGCCCATCCCGAAATATAACAAGGATCAGGACGGCTATTCCACCACTCTTAACTACAAGTATTCTCTCTATATGATCTCCAAGGGAACCGATATTCCCGAGGTTGCGGCATACACCCTCGAGGCTCTCGCTTCCGAGAGCTATCGTGCAGTCACCCCGAACCTCTACGAGGTCGCTATGAAGATCCGTTACACCACCGACTCGACCTCGCAGAGAATGATCGACCATATCCGCGACGGCGTATCCTTTGAGGTTGGACGTACCTTCACTCATATCTTCGATTATGAGACATACCGCGCGATCAGAAAGGCTCTCGCAGGAACTGCGGCTGAGGGATGGAGCTCCACGGCGGCAACGCTCGGCGGAGTATTTGCAAAGCAGCTCACAACTCTTATCAATTCCGAGGCTTTTGCAGGTAATTAATTCATAGCTCGACCGTCACCCGAATCGGGTGGCGGTCGTTTTTTCTTAATCTGCTGAAACAATAATATATTTTCATCTTCCTTAACAATTTTTTCTTATTCAGTTTAGTTTGAATTGAGAAAGCGAACGTATAATAATAACACGGTCAGGACAGCCGTAAGGGCTCGTTTGGAGCAAAAGCTTCAAAGAAGCCTCGAGTCCCGTCCGCACCGCATATACTCTTGGGCACCGTCAAAACGGCTGTCGGTGGCCCAAGCCAAAAAAGACTTATCTTCTTCATAATTTTCTCTCCGGATGCTTCGTGAAAACGAGGCATCCACTTTTATTATATAATAGTTTATATAATAAATTTAATTTTACGCGGGCTTTAAGGATTGACAAAAAACGATTTTAATGATATAATATACTGGGATTTTTCGAGGACATAAGGAGGCGGCTATGAAGTACATCATCGATAAGTTCAAAGCCGATCTCATCCGCGCATACCTCGAAAAATGCAAGCTTTATATGACGAACATCATCTCCGCGGGAAATCCTCTTGATCAAAAGAGGGTCGCGGTTTACAATTATGTCCTTACATTAAAACAAGGCTTTAAGCCATAACATACAGAAAATCATTAAACACAATATAAGGAGTGAAACAATGGACAATTTGAACACCTCAAATTCTCCCGTCGCATCCCGCACCACAAGGCGCGTGATGATCGACATGCTGATCGCTCTCGCTCCCGCAACGGTAGCCGCTATAGTCTTCTTCGGACTTCGCGCGGCTGTTACGATCGCGGTATGCGTTGGTTCGGCTCTTCTTTCCGAGTTCCTTTTCAATCTGCTCGCAAAGAAAGAACAGACCGTCGGCGATCTCACCGCAGTTGTCACAGGACTTCTGCTCGCACTTAACCTTTCCACAAACGTGACCATCTGGCAGTGCCTTGTCGGCAGCGTATTTGCCATCGTTATCGTAAAGTGCGCCTTCGGCGGACTCGGCTATAACTTTGCAAACCCCGCTATCGCCGCAAGAGTAATGCTCCTCATCGCCTTCTCCGACGTAGCAGGCGGCGCAATGACAAGCTTCTCCGAGCTTGAATCGGGTGCAACTCCCCTCGCTATCCTCGGCGGAGCGGAGGGTACTCTTCCCTCTATGCTCGATATGCTCCTCGGCAACCGCGGCGGTGCCATCGGCGAGACCTGCGCTATCGCGCTTCTCCTCGGCGGTATCTACCTCGTTATCCGTAAGGTCATCACCTGGCATATCCCCGTCGTTTACATAGGCGGTGTATTTCTTCTCTCGCTTGCATTCGGCGCAAGCATCACAGACGCGGTTTATCACGTCCTCGGCGGCGGTCTCATCCTCGGTGCGATCTTTATGGCAACCGATCCCGTGACCTCTCCCAAGAAGTGGCTCGGCAAGATCATCTTCGCTCTCTGCTGTGCGCTCATCACCGTGCTCATCCGTTTCTACGGCTCTTACCCCGAGGGAGCATCCTTCGCTATCCTCATTATGAACATTCTCTGCCCCTACATTGATATGATCGGCGCAAAGAAGCAGAAGACAGAGGAGGTAGCTGAGTGATGAAGAATATCAAGCCCACTCTCGTTCTCTCCTGCATCTGTATGGTTGTCGCTCTTCTTCTTTCGGCAATCAATATGATAACGGGTCCCATCATTGAGGCACAGAGAAACGCCGCGGCTAACTCCGCGCTTCTCGAGGTTATGCCCGAGGGTACCGATTTCGAGGAGATCACCGATCTCGCTGCTCTCGGTCTTCCCGAATCTGTCACAAACGCTTACAAGGAAACCTCCGGCAAGGGTTACGTCTTCCGCGTTGTATCCACCGGCTACAAGTCGGGTATGGTCATTATGGTCGGCGTTAACTCCGAGGGTAAGGTCACGGGCTCGAAGTGCCTTGAGACTCAGGACACCTTCGGCAAGGAGCCCGAGATCGACAACACCTACAACGGTCAGTCTCTCGCAGACTTCACACCCAACCTCATCACCGGCGCAACAATGACCAGCGGCGGCTACCGCGATGCGGTAAGCGGCGCGCTTCAGGCATTCACCCTCGCTTCGGGCGGAAAGCTCGATCCCGCTATTGAGCTTGAGGCAAAGATCCCCGAGCTTGCTCCCGGATTTACAAATCCCGCTGCTGTCGACGCTTCGGGAAGCTTCAAGAAGATCCTCAAAGCGTCCAACGATGCAGGCTTCGCTTACATCTTCTCCGCAGGCGAGGAAGCATTCGTAGCTCTCGTCAACGCAACAGGCGGATGCAGAGTATTTGATATCGAAGGCAATGACGTTACCTCGGCTCACGAGGTGATCGTTACCGAGGCAAAGGCTCACGCTTCTGCTTCCCAGAAGTCCTACGTTGACGCTCTCACCACCAAGATCACACGTCTCTATGAAACTGCAACCGATATCACCGCAGTTGAGATCAACACCTTCAACACCGTTGTTGCCGCTGTTTCCTTCAAGGTTGACGGCGCGGAATACTACGGCTTCTACTCGAGAAGCATCGGCTTCCATCAGATGGACGTTTACTTCGTTATCGACGCGAACGGCGCGATCGCTAAGATGGATGCAAATCAGTTCATCTTCGAGAAGGAATATTTCGCGACCTTCGCGGGAATGGACGATGCCGCTTACAAGGCAGGCTTCGAGGGTCTGACCACCGAGACCTGGACAGGTGACGCGGCAGTTATCGCAACCGCTACCATGACCTCGAACGCAGTAAAGCAGTCGACAGACGATGCTTTCGCAACCTTCAACGCAATCAAGGGAGGAGCACAGTAATGAAAAAGTCCAAGTTATCTATTCTCCTTCGCGGTATTATCGCAGAGAACCCCGTTCTCATCCTCATCCTCGGTACCTGCCCCACTCTGGCGGTAACCGGTAACGTAACCTCTGCGCTCTCGATGGGTATCGCGGCAACGATCGTTCTTATCTGCTCGAATATGGTTATTTCCGCGCTCAGAAAGATCATCCCCGACACGGTTCGCGTTCCCGCATACATCGTAATCATCGCTGCATTCGTAACCGCAGTACAGATGCTTCTTCAGGCATTCCTGCCCTCGATCTACGAAATGCTCGGCGTTTACCTCGCGCTCATCGTTGTAAACTGCATCATCCTCGGCAGAGCCGAGATGTTCGCAAGAAAGAATACCGTTCTCGATTCCGCATTCGACGGTCTCGGAATGGGTCTCGGCTTCATCCTCGCTCTCTTCCTTATGGCATTCATCCGTGAGGTTTTCGGCGCGGGAAGCTTTATGGGCATTGAGCTCGGATTTATGCAGAGCTTCAAGATCCCCGTTCTTGCCGCGGCTCCCGGCGGATTCCTCGTTTACGGTATCCTCATCGCGGTTATGAACAAGCTCACCGAAAAGAAGGGCGGCGTCAAGAAGAAGTCCTTCTCCTGCGAGGGTTGCCCCTCTGCGGCTATCTGCGCAAGCAAGCCCTGTCTCAATAATGAAAAGAAGGAGGAAGTAGAAAATGCTTAAGAGTCTTATCCTTATTCTTATGGGCGGCGTTCTTATCAACAACTACGTCCTCAATCAGTTCCTCGGTATCTGTCCCTTCCTTGGCGTTTCCAAGAAGGTAAACCAGGCAAGCGGTATGGGTCTGGCGGTCATCTTCGTTATGCTTTTTGCAACCGCAGCAACCTGGCCGATCTACAATTTCGTCCTCGTTCCCCTCAAGATCGAATACTTCCAGACCATCGTATTCATCCTCGTTATTGCTACGCTCGTTCAGTTCGTTGAGATCATCTTAAAGAGATTCATCCCTTCGCTTCACGCGTCGCTCGGTATCTATCTCCCCCTGATCACAACAAACTGCGCGGTTCTCGGCGTAACCATCAATAATATCACCGCGGGCTACAACTTCCTCGAAGCAATGGTATCCTCCCTCGGTGTCGGACTCGGATTCCTGCTTGCAATGCTTCTCTTCGCGGGCGTACGCTCCAAGCTCGACGACTCGAATGCTCCGAAATGCTTCCGCGGACTTCCCGTAACCCTTATTGCCGCTTCGATCGTCGCTATGGCGTTCTACGGCTTTGCGGGAATCGTTGAAAATCTTCTCGCATAAGGAGGCAGAAAAATTATGGCAATACTTATTCCCGTTCTTATCTGTCTTGCGGTCGCGGTCGTCTGCGCGATCATACTTACCGTTTCCAATATTCTCTTCGGCGTACAGGAGGACGAAAAGTTCCTCGCTATCCGTGATGCACTTCCCGGAGCAAACTGCGGTGCCTGCGGCTACAGCGGCTGTGACGGCTACGCACGTGCTCTTTCCGAGGGCAAGATCAGCGAGACCAACCTCTGCGTTCCCGGCGGAGATGCGGCTTCTCAGGATATCGCATCTATCCTCGGCGTTGAAGCAGGAAAGGCTGTCAAGCTCTTCGCTTACGTCGGATGCCACGGTACCTGTGAAGCCACCAAAAAAGATGAAAAACATCTCCGCGACGGCTTCAAGACTTGTAAAGAAGCCGCTGAGCATTGGGAGGGCGAAAACGTCTGCACCTACGCCTGCATAGGTCTTGGCGATTGCGCGGCTGCTTGTCCCAACAATGCTATCGTCATAACAGACGGCGTCGCAAAAGTCATCTCGAGCCTCTGCTCCGGTTGCGGTCTCTGCGCAAAGAACTGTCCTCACGGCACCATAAAGATGCAGGAGGACGGCACCATCATCGCGATCGGCTGCTCGAACCACAACAAGGGCGCAATCACACGTAAGATGTGCACAAACGGCTGTATCGGATGCACCAAGTGTGCGCGTACCTGCCCTAACGGCGCGATCACTATGGATGATAACCTTCCTCTTCTCGATCACTCCAAGTGCACCAGCTGCGGACTTTGCGTCGAAGCTTGTCCCGTTCACGCCATCCACAAGGACGTTTTCGTCTGCGAAAAGTGCTTCTTATAATAATTATTTTAATACCGTCTCTGATTTTTCGGAGACGGTTTTGCTTTTCCTATTGACATTTATATAAAATATTTGTATAATATTATATGAACAGGTTCATAAAAAGAGGAACAACATGAAAAAGACCAAAAGAACGGCATTGATCTGGACTTTATCACTTGCGACCTGCCTTGCGATCATAATCGGCGTGTGCGCAGTCTACGTCGGTGACTATTACCGCGCCGACATCGAAGCCATATCGAAATTCACAGATAATCATTCAGTAAAGCAGAATGAAGTTTCTGACGGCGTTCTCGTATTCGAACCCGACGGGGCAGATATCGGCTTCATCTTCTACCCCGGCGGAAAGGTTGAATACACCGCGTATATACCGCTGATGTCAACGCTTGCAGAGGAGGGCGTGCTCTGCATCCTTCTCGAAATGCCCTTCAACCTCGCGGTTCTCGATATGAACGCGGCAGATGGACTGACGGATGATTATCCCGAAATTGAAGAATGGTATATCGGCGGTCATTCGCTTGGCGGATCTATGGCGGCTTCTCATCTTGCCAAAAACGCCGAAGACTTCGACGGGCTGATTCTTCTCGGCTCCTATTCCACAGCGGAGATCACGCTCCCCGTTCTTTCTGTCTACGGTAGCGAGGACAACGTCCTCAACCGAGAAAAGTATGCAGAATACAAGCCGAATATTTCGGGATCTCTGACCGAATTCGTTATAGACGGCGGTTGCCACGCTTATTTCGGAATGTACGGTAATCAGGACGGCGACGGGGTTCCGTCGATATCGGTCGATGATCAAATTAGTATCACGGTAAACGAAATTATAAACTTTATAAATTAAGGAAATAAAAATGCCAAAGATCATAGAAAATGTGCGCGAACAGCTTCTTACCGTTGCCAAAAAGCAGATCAAGGAGCGCGGCTACGCAAACACCACTATCCGCTCTGTTGCGGGTGAATGCGGACTTGCTGTCGGCACGGTCTATAACTATTTCCAATCGAAAGATATGCTGATTGCGTCCTTCGTAGTTGAGGATTGGAACGGGCATCTCTCCGATCTCCGCGCATCCGATCTTTCCGATGCCCGAACAACTCTGAGGACGATATACGACACGCTTATCAGCTTTTCCGATAGGCACAGTTCCTTATTCTCCGACCCCGACGCCGCAAAGGTCTTCTCTGCTGTGTTCACCGAAAGGCACAAGACTCTACGTTCGCAGATATCCGAGCTGATCCTTCCGCTCTGCGGTAATGAGAATTCGGAATTCACCGCTGAATTCGTTGCGGAATCTCTCCTCAGCTGGACGGTTGCGGGCAAGGATTTCGATTCGATATTCAATATTCTGATTAAAATTTTAAAATAATATAAAGGAGCATTCAAGATGAGCAGTTTTGAAAACCTTCGCATCGTGGATAATTTCTATCAGACCTCGCTCTATTTCCCGATGCCCACCGTCATCATCAGCACACTCTGTGAGGACGGAACCACGACCCTCGGCCCCTACTCCCTCGTTCAGCCCTACTACGTTGCGGGCAAGGATTATTACGCTATGCTTCTATGCTGCCGTAATTCCTCGAACACCGCGCAGAACATCCTCCGCTCGGGCAAGTGCGCCATCAACTTCATCGATGACAAGCCCGCCACCTTCAAGGAAGCCGTAAAGCTCTCCTGGCCCGGCGACAAGCCATCAGAGAAGATGCCAAAGTGCAACTTCAAGCTTGAGAAGAGTATGATCGAGGAGGAAAATCCCGAAGACAAACGTCCGCAGGTGCTCACTGATGCCATTCAGGTCATAGAGTGCACTTGGGTACGCGAGCTTGACGGTGCAGACCGCGATCTCCCCGGTGAGCTCAACGGCTACGAGCCTCCCTACCACGATTTCAACGGTATCACATCAAAATTCGGCGCGCACTTCATCCTCAAGGTCGACAAGATCCTGATGAAGAAGAAGTACAGCGACGCGATCATCAACGGTGTACGCGCAAAGGACTTTCCCGCGCTCCCCGTTGACTACGGCTACCGCGACTCGAAGAATTTCTGGTTCCACAGAAAGACCAAGATGCGCGCAGAGCTTCTCCAGGTTCGTAAGGCTTCGCTTGAGTCGGTCCGTTACGCGGCAGACCGCGCGGACGACAAGGTCAAGTTCACCGACGATGCACTTGAGACCATCCTCGGCGTACCGAGAGTATTCCTCTCCACTGTCCTCAAGGGTTGCGTTGCCTGGGCTAAGGAAAACGGCGTTGAGCTTGTCACAGCCGAGCATATGAAGATAATCAACGACAAGCGTTCCAAAGAAAAGAATAAAAAGTAAAAAGGAGACATTATCATGAAAGTTGTACTCGCAGGCGCATTCGGCAATCTTGGCGGAGAAATTCTTAAGTCTCTCTGCGCAGCCGGACACGAGGTCGTTGCCGCTGACCTCAAGGAAAGAGAAATTGAAGGTACCTCCGGTAAATACACCTTCGTTTCCATCGACGCTACCAATCCCGAAACTCTCAAGGGTATTTGCGACGGCGCAGAGATCGTTATCACCACAATGGGTCTGACAGGCGCATCCACCCGCTTCACCTCCTATGACATCGACTACAAGGGCAATATGAACCTTTACGAGGAGTGCAAGCGCGCCGGTGTCAAGAAGTTCAATTACATCTCGGTAATCTCCTGCGACGAGCCCGGTGCAGAGGAAGTCCCGATGCTTCACGCTAAATTCCTGGTTGAGGAAGAGATCAAGAAGCAGGATATGGAATGGGTCATCTACCGTCCCACCGGATACTTCTACGACATCGCAAAGGTATTCAAGCCCTACGTTGACAAGGGCGAGATGCAGCTTCTCAAGGGCTACGGCGGAGTCAAGGCTAACGTCGTCGACTGCCCCGACTTCGCACAGTTCATCGTTGACCATATGAACGATACAAACGTCACCTACAACGTAGGCGGCAAGGAGACCTATACGTACGAGGAAATGGCTGCTATGTGCTTCGACGCCGCCAAGAAGCCGCTCAAGATCAAGTGGGCTCCCATCTGGCTTTTCGGTATCCTCGCAAATCTGCCCAAGATCAAGAAGGCGGGCAAGCACGATATCATCCTCTTCTCCAAGTGGACTCTCAGCCACAATCTCGTCGGCGACACAGAGGTCGGAGACAAGAGCTTTGCCGAATACATAAAGAGCTACTTCGGAAAGGAGAACTAAGCTATGTTCTGGGATCTTCTCGGTATTCTTTATATCGTTTGCGCCGTTATGTGCGCGGTAGGATTTTACAAATTCGTTTACTTCCTTTCGATCGGCTACGGCTTTGCCGTTGCGGGCGGAGGAATCGCAATCCTCGTTATGGCACTTATCAATCCCTCGGCAACTCCTCTTTGGATCGTTGCGGTTCAGGCGCTCCTTTTCCTTGCTTACGGCGCGCGTCTTTCGGGATTCCTTCTTGTCCGCGAGCTCAAGAACGCGACCTTCAAGAAGACCGACGTAGCCAAGGACACTCTGGCAAAGAACGGCGAAAAGAAGATGCCCGTTTTCGTTCTTGCAACGATCTGGATCTTCGTTTCCGCGCTCTACGTTGCACAGGTCAGCCCGATGCTCTTCCGCTACGCTAACGAGGGCATCACAGATTACGTTGTTCCCGTTATCGGCTTTGCCGTATCGGTATTCGGACTCATCCTCGAGTCGGTTGCCGACAAGCAGAAATCCGCGCAGAAGAAGGAAAATCCCTCGATGGTTGCAACCAAGGGACTTTACCGCATCGTTCGCTGCCCCAACTACCTCGGCGAGATCACCTTCTGGACCGGTGTATTCATCAGCGGCATCACCGCTTATAAGACCGTAGGACAGTGGATCATGGCTGTTATCGCTTACGTTGCCATCGTTTACATTATGTTCAACGGCGCACAGCGTCTTGAAAAGAGACAGATGGCTCGCTACGGCGACGATCCCGTATACAACGACTACGCAAACAAGACCCCCATCATCATCCCGCTTCTTCCCATCTATCACCTCAATAAGAAGAACTAAGCCAAAGGAGACCGAGAAATGAACGATTTTTCTGTTTCTATGGCTCTCACAGACTATATTCCCGTGATCTTCTTTGCGATCGCGGCTGTGATCCTACAGCGTGATCTTTATAACAAAATGAGCAAGGGCGCGTTCGCTCTCTTCGCGGGTGGAACAATCTTCGTTACCTGCGCGGGTGCTCTTAAGGCTACCTGGAAGCTGCTTTACGCGCTTGGAGTTTGCGATTTTGAAGCACTCAACGCAATGTTCTTCCCCACGCAGTCGATTGGATTTCTCCTTGCCGGCGTCGGCATCCTTGCAATGATCTGCCACAAGCAAACGGAAATCACGGCTCTTGCAGTTGCACCTCCCGTATTCAGCGGCACCTTCGTTTTCGTCGGACTTATGGTTGCGGGACTCGGGATCATGGACGTTATCCTCTGCATCCTCTCGGCAAAGCTGAAAAAAACCGCACTCATCGCGCTTTTCGTCCTTTCCTTTGTATGCTCACTCTGTATGGGTTATCTCTCCTCGCAGGATTTCGCCGAGGCTTCGATGAACTGGATCGCAGAGGGAGTAAACGTGATCGGTCAGGGCTCGCTCCTCGTGGGCGCGATCCTGCTCCATAAAGGCGGACTCGCCGAGCTTAAACTTCACAACGGAGAAAACGCATGACAAACAAGATATTGGATATTCTCAAAACCCGATTCACTCTCACCCCGATCGACGCGGGCGATATGGCGACTCTCAAGGCAAGCGGTATGACCTTCAAGGTTGAAGCCTACGTTGCCGAGGGTCTCGGCCACGTATCCGTAATGCGCGCAAAGGGCTTCTTCGGGCTTATGAAGATGGATACACTCATCATCAACCCGACCGAGCTCGATCTTCCGCTCTATTCCTACGACCGCATACTTGCGATGGGCAACGACACTCTGATAGTTGAGCTTTACGATACGCTCGTCGGAAATTACTCGGAGAACGGAATGAAAGCCGTTAAGGAAGAATTTGCCTCTCTTCCCGAGCGCGATCCGGGCGAGCATTGGTATGATTCCATCAAGCTCCCCTCGAGTATCTCGAAAAAGGGCAAGAAGATCACGTCCGAACTCGACAAGATGACTCTTGAGCATTTCAAATCTTACCTTACGTCTTCCGATATCCCCGTTAAAGACACCGAATCAAAAAAGGAAAAAGCGGCGGTCTACGTAAACGGTCTGCTTGAGAAGGGAGGTCCCTCAACCGACGTTTTCAAAAAGCAGCTCGGTATTGATAAAACAACGAAGCTTTTCAGAGAAATTCTATTCGGTATAGCTTAATTATTTCGGCTGTTGCGTATGATCATCGCAGCAGCCGCTTTCGTTTTGTCGCAATGCACAAAACAACCCCTCCGATTTTGTGCATTACGACAAAATGAAACTTTTTTCAAAAAACCTGAAACCCAAAGCAGTTTTTCGGTACTTGGTAGGTGAAGGGCCCTTACAGACTTGAAAGGAGTTGAGATATTTGAAGGATGACAAAATAATTGAGATGCTGTTTGCCCGCGATGAAGAAGCTCTGCGTGAGGTAGAAAAAGAATACCGCGGTTTCTGCCACACCGTAGCGTCAAACATTCTTTCTATGCGCGAGGACCGCGAGGAATGCATAAACGATATGCTTCTCGCTCTTTGGAACAACATCCCGCCCGAAAAGCCCGATTGCCTCAAATCCTATATTGCGCGGATCATACGAAACCTCTCGCTCAAGAGAAGCCGCGACTCCAACGTATGGAAGCGAAGCGCAAATTCACTCAATATCGGTGATGAATTTCTCGAGAGCATCCCCGATACGCAGGATCTTTGCGAGCAATTCGAGGCGGCACGCGCGGGAAAGATCATCAATGATTTTCTCGAAACGCTCCCCGAGCACGAATGCGACGTATTCGTACTCCGCTACTATTACGGCGAGGAGCTTTTGGCGATAGCCGAGGATATGGGATATACCGAAGGAAAGGTAAAAACCATGCTTTACAGAACTCGCAAAAAGCTCGCCGAAAAACTAACCAAGGAGGGAATAATAGTATGAATAAAAAGACCGACAAAAGACTTCTCGCGTCTCTCGACTATATCGACGAAAAATTCACCGACCGAGCCGCAAAGAGGATCAAGACCCGCGAAGTCGGCGTGACCGGCGGTATAAGCAAAAAGAAGACGGTCAAGTATCTGGCACTTATTGCCGCCTGCGCGATCCTTCTCGGCGCGGCAATACCGATCGCAACGAGCCTGCTTAACAAGCTGCCCGAGGTAATCGATCCGTCCGCAAGCAACGATGATACGACCGCGCCCGAAACCACTCCCGAGACCGAGCTTCCCGAGGAATACTTCAGCGATCGATATTTCATGGGAGTCGATAACGTATGCAAATACGAGGGAGAATTCGTCTATTCAATCAATATCGGAAATTACTGCAACATAGTCAAATACGATCCCGAGAGCAACAGGGTATCCTACCTTTGCTCCGATCCAAAATGCACGCACACGCCGGGTGACTGTCCGCTTGCCTCCCCCGCAGGTTCGGGTTGGAGTATGAACTATATCGAGGTCTTCGGCGATTGGTTGGTCTACGATTATTCCTATTCGGGTGCAAACAAGGTACTTTTGGGAATGACCGTTAATCTTTACAATATGAAGACGGGCGAGTCAAAGACCGCTGTTGAAACAACTACTGACGGTACGTTTTACAAATACGTAAGCTCGTATGTAGTTATGAACGGCAAGGTATACCTGAGCCTCTGCGAAAAGAAGGTCGAGGGTAGTGAATTTAACATACTCAAGGAGTATATTGTTTCTTACGATCCCGAAACAGGCGAAAGCGTATATATGTGCGATAAGCCTGAAGGAATGGGCTTGATCGGAATCAGCAACAAGCGATTCTTCTTTATGAAGGGAATGAATGAGACCTGGTCGTGCGACTATACCGGCGCTAACCTCAAGAAGGAAGAGGTCCTCACCTTCCATCCCGTTGCCGTAAGCGGAACATATGCTTATGAATTCAGCCCCAAGGATGAAGATGACGATCCTACAACCAAGAGTGTTTATGACATAGTCACCGATTCAAAATTCGTAATAGATTTTGGCAAATCACATCGCGGCTATCTGGTATTGGAAGACAAGCTCCTTTACGTTTTATACAAATCCGAGGACAAAAACGGAGGAACCGAACTTTGGACCTGCGACAAGCGCGGAGAAAACAAAAAGCTTCTTTTAGAATCGGACGAGGTGTTGCCAACACCGTATAATTGCATAGGCAACTATATTATCTGCAGAACTATCAAAAACGGGAATACAGAGTATTACGTCTTCAACCTCGAAACAGGTGAGATCAAGACAATTCCAACGATTCAAAATCAAGGATAATAAAAATGCTTCCGAATCGGCTTCGATTCGGAAGCTATTTTTGTTGTTTTCATTGAAATTCCTTATTATTTGTGATATAATATAAATAATTATATCACGAAAGAAGATGATCCTCTTGAATCCGAGCGATTCGCAATATAAAAGAATGATGGAAACGCCGATCCCTCGGCTTATTACTTCCCTCTCGATCCCCACGGTACTGAGCTCGCTGATCACGGTTATCTACAACACCGCGGATACATATTTTGTCTCGCAGATCGACAAATCCGCGTCCGCCGCCGTCGGAGTCGTCTTCTCGATAATGTCGGTAATACAAGCTCTCGGATTCGGTCTCGGTGTCGGCGCGGGAAGTCTTATCAGCCGCCGTCTCGGCGCAAAGGATAACGCCGCGGCGGATAAATTCGCATCAAGCGCATTTGCCGCATCTGTAATCGTCGGTACGGTAATCGCAGTGATAGGTCTTTCCTTCCTCGAGCCGATACTCCGCTTTCTCGGATGCACCGATCTGATGATCCCGTACGCCATTCCCTACGCGCGATTCATTCTGATCGCCGCGCCCCTCAACTGTGCAACCTTTGTCCTCAATACAACTCTCCGAAGCGAGGGGCTCGGTAAGTTATAATATCAAGTGCAACACAAAAAGTTTTCAAAAAAGAATAGACAATATTCTCGCCAAGGTGTAAAATGTAGTTACCACACAAACATTTTCCAAGGAGGAAAGAATATTGTCATACACACATTTTACACTA
>JAZSEA010000043.1:0-28880 GCA_045531455.1 Eubacteriales bacterium | reverse complement strand
AATATTCCTTTTTTATATGCAAAATTATAGATTGGAGTAGAATTCGCTGTACTTGCGAACGTGAAGCACTAACCATTTAGCCTTCCCCAGCGGGGAAGGGGGACCAGCGTAGGCTGGTGGATGAGGAGGAGATTTTTGCGTATTTTATTATTCAGAAAGCTAAATGAGCCAGCTCCCTTATTTAGCAAATCCCTGCGCGTCAATATCGGAGGCTCCCGAGCGGTTTGCAGAAAGCCAAGCGCGGTAGAGGCTGTCAAATTCGGAGGCGGCTGTAGCGTTCCCCGACTTCGAGAGGATCTGCGCGGCGAATTTATAGGTGTTTCCGGTGTTGTAGAAGACCGTCGGAAGCTCGTTTTCGCCGTTGCTATAGGTCAGTTCTCCCGCGTTGAAGCGGTCCTTGACCTGTGAATCCTCGCCGCTGATCGCCTCGTTGGTCTCAGCCATAATGAAGAGTACGTCAACGTCGGGATCGTATCCGCTGTAGGTCGAGGAGGGCAGACCGCAGATCGTGATATCAACGCCGAGGTAGGCGAGATTTTCCGCCGCGGTGCCGTAAGGAACCATACCTACATATTTACCGACCGAATCGTTCGCGTGGAAGGAAAGCAGAGCCTTATCAAGGAGCTTGTCGAAGGAGTACTTCGTCTCCTTCGCATCGTCTCCAACGCCCTCGGTGCGCTTGACGGTGTGGCGGTTGCCCCACTCGGAATATGCGCCGATGACCTCGCGGGGATGGCCCTTGAGAATGATATCGTATTCCTCGCCGTAGAGCATATACGCGAATTTCAGCGTGTAGATATAGTTGATATAAAGATTGAAGCACTCGGACTTGATCTCGGCAATAACGTCAGCGGGCGCGCCCTCGGGATAGTTCAAGGGATCGTTGATCGCCGCAAGGAAAGCCTTGTAATCGTCCGCAGAGGGGAAAAGAAGCGAATTCTTGTACTTGCCGTCGAGCTCGGAATAGCTTGTCGGGATAGCTTCACCCTTTTCGAGTCCGCCGATGCCGTACTTGACGTCCGACGCGAACTTCGGATAATACGCGTGTCTCGCACCGATGAAGATCAGCTTGTCCTTGGGTGCGATCTCACCGCAGCGTACCGTTCTCGTGAGCGCGGCATAGGTCTCGGCGTAATAATCGCCGTACATAAGGGTCAGGTAATCCTGCTTCTGCGCGTCGGTGAGCTTCGAGATCTTCGAGGCGATCGTCTGATATCTGAGGTTTGCAAGCATCAGCGTCGTGTTCTCAAAGCCGCTCACGCCGAAAATACCCGGCAGCTTGCTTCCCTCTGCGGCAGAGAGAATTCCGTCGACGTTCGTCTTATCCTGAAGCCAATAGGTGAAGTTCGGGAGTACAGAGAGCGCAAACGCCGCCTTGATATCGTACTTGAGCGCGGCATCCGAATTCTTGTTGTCCTGCTTCGACATAATGATCGTGAAATTCATTCCGACCTCGTTGAGAACGCTCATAAAGGCGTCGAGCGGCTCGTCACGCTCCTCGGAAACAGTCTTGCCGTTGATATAATTATCGCGGATCGACTTGTACGCGCCCGATCCGTCCTCGCACATATAAATATGGAAGTCCTCGAGCGGAATACCCGCATTTGCCGCCAGAGCAGCGGCACGTAGAGCGGTGCCGTCCTGCGCGTAGATATAGAAAAAGCTGTTTTCCTCCGCCGCACGGAGCTCGCGGAGCTTTCCCACCATCGCATCAAATTCTGTTCCCGTAAAGCCGTTCGAGAGGTTATTTGCGGGATCAAATCCTGCATTATTGAAGTTTTCGATCTTCTCGATACCGTTGTAGGTCTTGCCGCGCTCGATGATGGCGTAGGTCTCGTATCCGTTCGAGATAGCGTCAAGAGCCGAGAGAACGGGAGGAACGGTTGCAAGAGCGAAGATGATATTGTAGATCTTCGCGCCCTCCTCGGGAGCCGTGACTATTCCCTTCTGCTCCGCGTCGGGCAGGAAGGTCTCCTCGGGGATCGGAAGCGTCGTCTGCTCGTCCGAAACGGGCTTCACGTTTGATGAATCCTCCGATGCGGCTCCGCCATTCTTGCAGGCGAAAAAGATCGGCAAAAGCATTGTAAGCGCCAACATAATTGCGGCTATTTTAAATGATAATTTCATAATTACTCCTGTTTTTTGCTTTGTTTTGCGAACCGTGATAGTATACCACAAAGGAAAAGCGCGGTCAAGCTTTTTCAACAAAATTTTAGAATTAGGGCGAAAATGGTTAAAATTCGTCTAAAAATACTTCAAAATGTCGGATTTTTCCACCACCCGCGCTCCAAAAAGTTTTCATTGACACATATTATTTTTTATGATATAATGAAAATAGATAATTATGCGAAGGAGATTATGCCAATGTCCAAAAGAATAATTACGCTATTACTTATGACATTTATGCTTATCCCCCTTTTATCCGGATGTTTTTCGGAACCCGAAGAAAGCTCCACTCCCGACACTTCGGATATAACTCCCGAGAGTTCGGAAAAATACGATGAACCGGTTTTAAAGTCATTTTACGCAACAGAAGCAAGATGGGCGCAAGGATACGTTGTGTTCGATCCCCTGGAAAATTCGGAAGAATTCGAGAATTGGGACGTGCTCTACGTAAACCGATTCATTGACGGTGATCCCTGCCCCGGTCTTAACGAAGATGAGGTAGTCGAGATAGTTTACAGCGGCGAAATTGAGCCAAAAGAAAAGGAAAGAATCGGCTTCATCGAAAACGTACATGCAATAACGATAAAAAACAATCCACGTAATTATGACGGAGTAGATTACGGCGTTGCGATCATGCGTGAAGCCATTTCAAGTACCAAGATCAACAGTATTTCCGGAGACAATACCGAGAAGGGGATGATCGTTCTGACAAGCTTTGATGAACTCGACGCCCTTGTTGGTGACGCCTTTCTCTGTCAAATGGTTATGGATGAACCGCTTACCGATATTCAGAAAGACAGCCTTTCGCGCGTCAACAGCAGACACCGCCTGCTTGACGGGTATGATGAAGAGTTTTTTGAAAAGAATGATCTTTTGATTAAGTCCTTGCGTTTAGGATCGGGATCTCTTCGTTTTGAAGTCACGGACATTTCTGTGGAATCGGGCGTGTGCACCGTAACTTACGAATTTACAAACAGACCGGTGACAGATGATATGGCAAATTGGATAATTTTTGTTGCCATTCCGAAGGAAGTAAGTGCTTCGATTACGGAATATAAAACATATATGCCCAAGCCCGAGTGGTATCCGTAAGTTTTAATAAACTATTAACAATATGTGACTTTTATGTATAACACTTGACATAACTATGCTTTTGGGTGTATAATTTTTGTATATATATTCACAAGCTGCGAAAGGAGTCCCGGGATGGCTGTAATTCTTCTGAATACACGATTTTATTATTATTTTAGCCATATGGGCTGCCTTGCTGAAGCTTTCGCGGCATAACCGATATGGTTTTGTTGCCGTGATATAATTTAAGCTATATGCATAACAGCCCGCAATAATTTCGCCACGTGCGAGTTTTGCGGGCTTCATTTTTTGAGGTGAAAAATGTGGAAAAATAACAAGACTCCGAACAAAACTCCGCTCGAGGAAGCGAGAGAAACGATAAACCGCGTTGACCGCGAGATGGCGGAGCTTTTTGAGGAAAGAATGGACGCTGTAAGATGGGTTGCGGATTATAAGATCAAGAACGGTCTGCAGGTGCTCGACCCCGAACGCGAAAAGCAGGTCATCGAACGCAACTCTGCTCTGATAGATAACGACGAATACCGCAGCTACTATATCAGCTTTCTGAACGAGACAATGGCGATCTCGCGCAAGTTTCAGCACCGCCTTATGGAGGGCAGCCGTGTGGCTTACAGCGGAGTTCCCGGCGCGTTTGCTCATATCGCATCCTCGCGCATCTTCCCCGACAGCGTCTGCGTTCCCTACGGCAATTTCAAGGCGGCTTACGATTCGGTCGTTTCATCAGATTGCGATTGCGCCGTTCTCCCCATTGAAAACAGCGTAAACGGCGACGTAACGCAGGTCATGGATATGGCGTATTCGGGAAATCTCTATATCAGCGGCGTCTACGAGCTCGGAGTCGAGCATTGTCTGCTCGTTCTCCCGGGCGCGTCTATGGACGATATCAAAACCGTCGTAAGCCACGAGCAGGCACTCGGTCAATGCTCGGCTTACCTTTCAAAGACAAATTGGACTCAGAAGACCGCCGTAAACACTGCGATCGCGGCAAAGGAAGCGGCGGAGGCGGGCGACCCGAGTGTTGCCGTCATCGCAAGCGAGGAAACCGCAGAGCTATACGGTCTCCGTGTCCTTGAGCGCAAGATCAACGAGGGCGCGCAGAATATCACGCGTTTCGCCGTATTCACCCGCGAGCCCGTCACTCCCTCTCCGTCAAACAACAGATTCATAATGTTCTTCACCGTCAAGAACGAGGCGGGAAGCCTGATGCACGCCGTTGAGGCTTTCGGAAAGAACGGCTTCAACCTCCGCGCTCTCAAAAGCCGTCCCACGAAGGAGACCAACTGGGAATACTACTTCTACGTCGAGGGCGAGGGCACCATCGCGGACAAGTCGGGCAGAAGAATGCTCGAGGACCTCGAGGAGGTCTGCGGCAAGATCAAGATAATCGCGTCCTTTGACAGAGACGTAACCCTTTAAGGAGAAAAGCATGATTATTCCCGTAAGACTCGGTGAGGCGAGCTACGATATAGAGGTCAGCCGCGGCGCGATCGATCTCGCGGCAGAAAAGATTCTCAAGCCCGACCGCAAGGTCTGTGTCGTCACAGACAGCGGCGTTCCGAAGGAATACGTCGAAAGACTTATGGCTTCTCTCGGCAAAAACGCGATCCTCCACGTATTTCCGCAGGGCGAGGAAAACAAGAATTTCGAGACCCTGCAGGGCGTTCTCCGCGCAATGCTTGAGGCGGGATTCACGAGGACCGACGCAATCGTCGCACTCGGCGGCGGTGTTGTCGGCGATCTCGCGGGCTTTGCCGCGGCGGTCTATATGAGAGGAATCGATTTTTACAATATTCCGACGACTCTTCTCTCGCAGGTTGATTCTTCGGTCGGCGGCAAGACAGCAGTCGATCTCGACGGCTACAAGAATATGATCGGCGCATTCCATCAGCCGAAAGCAGTTTTCATCGACCCCGATCTGCTTTCCACTCTTCCCCGCCGTCATATCTCAAACGGTCTCTGCGAGGCTCTCAAGATGGGAGCGACGTCCGCGCCCGATCTCTTTGAATTATTTGAAAGAAACAACGTTCTCTCATCCCCCGATCTCATCGACGAGATCATCATAAAAGCCGTATCTGCCAAACGCGACGTCGTCGAGATCGACGAACGCGAGGGCGGTCTTCGTAAAGTGCTCAACTTCGGTCACACGCTCGGACACGCGATCGAGACCTCCTCGGGGCTCTCGCTCCTCCACGGCGAATGTGTCGCACTCGGCATCCCTCCGATGTGCACAAATGACAAGCTGAAGCAAAGGCTCTGCCGCGCTCTTGAAAATATCGGTCTTCCCACAAATGCAAACTATCATATCAAGGATAAAAACGCCGTCCTCGAGGCACTTTCACACGATAAGAAGGGCACTTCCGGCGGCAAGATCAGCGCAGTACTGCTCTATGACATCGGAATTTTTGAATTTGTCAAGCTTAGCCCCGAAGAGCTTATTGAAAGATTAGGTTAAAAATATGAAGAATTCATTCGGAAATGCAATAAATGTTACAGTCTTCGGCGAGAGCCACGGCGCGGGCGTCGGCGTTCTCATCGACGGGATCGCCCCCGGCATCAAGGTCGACGAGGATTTTATCGCGCATCAGCTCACCCTCCGTCGCCCTTCGGGCAAGATCTCAACAGCTCGCCGCGAGCCCGATAATTACGTCATTCAGAGCGGCGTTTATAACGGATTCACCACGGGTGCACCCCTCTGCATCTTCATTCCCAACACCGACACGAGAAGCCTCGACTACACCCCCGATCTTCCCCGCCCCTCCCACGCGGATTTCACCGCACGCGAGAAATACCACGGCTTTGAGGACTATCGCGGTGGCGGTCATTTCTCGGGAAGGATCACGGCGGCTCTCGTTGCCGCGGGCGCGATCGTCATCCCCGCTCTGCGTGAAAAGGGCATCTATATCGGCACCTACATCAAGCAGATCGGTCAGTTCATTCTCGGAGAAGTTTCCCACGACCGCGAAACTCTCCTCGCCGTCGCAAACAGCGATTACGGACTTACCGATGAATACGCGATCGGAATGATGCACGATATTATCGAATCCGCCGCATCCGACGGCGATAGCGTCGGCGGCGTTCTTGAAACCGCCGTCATCGGTCTCCCCGCAGGACTCGGTGAGCCCTGGTTTGACGGAGTGGAATCGCAGATCGCGCGCGCCGTTTTCGGCATCCCCGCAGTCAAGGAGATCTCCTTCGGAGCGGATAAGATATCTATCCTCCGCGGAAGCCGCGCAAACGATCAGTTCACCGTAAGGGACGGCAAGATCGTCACCGAAACCAACAACTCGGGCGGTATTCAGGGCGGTATCACTAACGGTATGCCCGTCGTATTCCGTACCACAGTAAAGGCAACTCCCTCGATCTCGAAGCCGCAGATGACCGTCAATATGTCGACTCTTGAAGAGGTCGGGCTTTTGGTCAAGGGCAGACACGATCCCTGCATCGTCCCCCGCGCACGCATAGTCCTCGACAGCGTTGCCGCGCTCGTCATAGCCGATATGCTCACCGTCCGCTACGGCTCGGACGCGCTAACGTCAAAATGAAATACGGACTCATAGGCGAAAAGCTTTCGCACAGCTTTTCGAAGGAAATACACGAAGCACTCACCGATTATATCTACGAAATTCGTGAGCTGACTCCCGATGAGGTCGCGCCTTTCCTTGAGGTGCGTGAGTTCGAGGGCATCAACGTGACCATCCCCTACAAGGAAAAGGTAATGCCCCACCTCGATCATATCTCGGAAGCCGCACGCAAGATAGGTGCTGTCAACACGGTCAAGAAAATTGACGGCAAGCTCTATGGCGACAATACCGATTTTTACGGTATGCGCGAGATGATACTCCGCTCGGGGATCGTCATTGAGGGCAAAAAGGTCCTCATCCTCGGCACGGGCGGTACCTCGAAGACCTCGCGCGCGGTAGCCGCAGATCTCGGCGCACGCGAGATCATTACAGTCTCGCGCCGTTCGGGTGAAAATACCGTAACCTACGAAACGGCTCTCGGGCTTCACCGCGACGCCGATATCATAATCAACACCACGCCCCTCGGAATGTATCCGAACACGGACGCGGTGCCGATCGAGGTCAAAGCCTTCCCGAATCTCACGGGCGTCATCGACGCGGTCTACAATCCTCTCCGCACGCGTCTCATTCTCGACGCCGAAGCCGAGGGCATTCCCGCAACGGGCGGACTTATGATGCTCATTCTTCAGGCTGCTCGGGCGGCAGAGATCTTCCTCGGCGAGGAGATCGACGAGGAAAAGGTCGAAAAGGTAATCAAAAAGATATTTGAATCGAAGGAAAATATCGTTCTCGTCGGAATGCCGTCCTGCGGAAAAAGCACGATCGGCAGATTGCTTTCCGATATGACGGGACGCGAGCTTGTTGACACCGACGAGCTCATCGTCGCTATGACGGGCAGACATCCCTCAGAGATCATCAAAGCCGACGGCGAAAAGGAATTCCGCAGAATAGAGACCGAAGCGGTACGCGAGGCATCAAAACGAAGCGGAATCATCATCGCAACCGGCGGCGGAGTCGTTACGCAGAAGCGGAATATCCCCTATCTCCGTCAGAACGGCAGAATATTCTACCTCCATTGTCTCCCCTCCGATCTCGCTGTCACGCCCGACAGGCCCCTCTCGGCAAGCAGAGCGGTCATAAACGCAATGTACGAGGTTCGCCATCCGCTCTACACCGAAGCGGCGGACGCGATGATCGAGGTCTCGCACCGGGATCCGCCGAGGAAGGCGGCTGACGAGCTAATAAAAACATTCACGGAGCTTATTTAAAATGAAAATTCTTGTTCTCAACGGACCGAATATCAATATGCTCGGCATACGCGAGCCCGCGATCTACGGCAAGGAAAATTACGCCTCGCTGATCGCAAAGATCCAGAATCACGCAAACGAACGCGGTATCGAACTGAAGATCCTTCAATCGAACCACGAGGGCGTCCTCGTCGACGCGATCCAGGAATCCTACAAAAAGGTCGACGGAATCGTCATCAATCCCGCCGCCTATACGCATACATCGGTCGCGCTCCTCGATGCGCTCAAGGCTGTCGGCACACCTACGGTCGAGGTCCATATCTCGGACGTCTCGAAGCGCGAGGATTTCAGGCAGATCAGCTACGTCAGGGAGGCTTGCATAGCAACGATCTCGGGTCACGGAACCGACGGCTACCTCGAAGCGATCGACCTTCTCATTGAACACAAACATTCAAAGAAATGAACCGTTTTAACGTAAAAATATGGCCCTCCCGTCTCGTCGGGAAGGTCACCGCGCCGCCCTCGAAAAGCATATCACACCGCGCTCTGATCTGCGCCGCGCTTGCCGATGGCGAGAGCGTGATCTCGAATCTCGCATTCTCGCAGGACGTGCTCGCCACCGTCGACGTTCTCACCGCTATCGGTGCGAAAATTGATAATATCGACGATTCGACCCTTGTGGTCAAGGGAATCGCGGGCAAGCCGAAATCTCTCGGGATACTCGGTTGCCGTGAATCGGGCAGTACGCTTCGTTTTATGATCCCGATCTGTCTTCTTTCAACCGATGAATTCAAGCTTTCGGGAAGCGAAAAGCTGCTCTCCCGCCCGCTTTCGGTTTACGAAATCCTCTTCGGGGAACGCTACCTCGGTTCGGACGGTAAGTCGCTGACTCTCGCATCGGGCGAGGCGATCAAATCGGGCGAATACCGCGTCGCGGGCAATATCAGCAGTCAGTTTATCACGGGACTTCTCTTTGCTCTCCCGCTTTGTGACGGCGACAGCAAGCTCATCGTCGAGGGAAATTTTGAGAGCGCGTCCTATGTCGATCTGACGGTCGATACACTCTCAAAATTCGGCATAAACGTCACGCGCGAGGGCAATATTTACTCTATAAAAGGAAACCAAAAATACATCTCGGCAAATGTCCGAATCGAAGGTGATGCATCAAACGCCGCATTCTTCGGTGCGCTGGATCTTATCGGCGGAGAGGTTGAAGTGATCGGACTTGATCCCGAGAGCAAACAGGGAGATATGGTCTTTAATAAGCATTTTTCGGCACTTAAAACCCATTCGGTCCTTCCGATCGACCTTTCCGACTGCCCCGATCTCGCGCCCATCCTCTTCTCTGCGGCGGCATTTTTCGGCGGCGGAATATTCACTCACACAGACCGTCTCCGCTTAAAGGAAAGCGATCGCATCTCGGCAATGGCGGAGGAGCTCGCGAAATTCGGCGCGGAGCTCGAGGTCACGGACGGACTTGACGGCGGAACGGTAAAGGTCCTGCCGCGTAAGCTTCACGCTCCAAGCGAGCCTCTCTCCTCGCACAACGACCATCGCATCGCGATGAGTATGGCGATCCTCTGCTGTCACTTCGGCGGCGAGATAATCGGAGCCGAGGCGGTATGCAAGAGTATGCCCGATTTCTTCGAAGTCCTCGCGTCCCTCGGCGCAAATATTCAAACGGAGACCACACAATGAAACTGACCAAGGATACAAGTATACTCATCGTCGGACTCGGACTTCTCGGCGGCTCATACGCAATGGCTCTGACAAAGAAGGGCTACCGCGTAAGCGCGCTGACAAGATCGCAGTCGAGCATAGATTACGCGCTCGAGCAGGGCATCATCGCAGAAGGAAAAACAGGCGTTGATCCCGAAATGATCGGGAAGGCTGATCTTATCGTCTTCTCGATCTACCCGCGCGTGCTGATCGAATGGATGGAGGAAAACCACGATCTCATCCGCCCCGGCACGGTCCTTACCGACGTCACGGGCGTCAAGGGCTACACCGTCTACCGCGTTCAGGAACTTCTTCCCGAGGGAGCCGAATTTATCTCGGCACACCCGATGGCGGGCAGAGAATGTCTCGGAGTTCAGAACGCCACCGACGAGATCTTCAAGAATGCAAACTACCTCGTCGTCCCCACCGAATCAAACACCGAGGAGGCTATCACTCTATGCGAGGAGCTCGGACGCGAACTCGGATTTGCGCGTATCTCTCGTATTTCTCCCGAAAAGCACGATGAAATGATAGCATTTCTCTCCCAGCTTACGCACGCCATCGCAGTCACGCTGATGTGCTGTAACGACTCGCCCGAGCTTGTCAATTACACGGGCGACTCATTCCGCGATCTGACAAGGATCGCAAAGATCGATGACGGAATGTGGAACGAGCTCTTTATGTGCAACCGCGACGAGCTCGCCCGTCAGATGGACATCTTCTCCGAGACCTTCGAGAAGATGCGCCGCGCCCTCAAGGAGGGCGACACGACAACAATGCGCCGGATGATGCGCACCTCTACCGAAAGACGTAAGCTTTTCGATAAACCGAAAAACAACGAACAATAACTCATCGCAAATACAAAGGAGACCACCAAAAATGAGTAAAATGTTAAACATGACCTTCAAGCACAAGCTCCCCATCCCTATGGACATAAAGGCGCAGTTCCCCATCACCGAGGAAATGCAGAAAGTCAAGGAAGCACGCGATATCGAGATCGCCAAGATCTTCAAGGGCGAGATCGACAAGCTCGTTCTCGTTATCGGACCCTGCTCCGCTGACCGCCCCGAGCCCGTGCTACAATATATCGAAAAGCTTGCCGAGATCCAGCAGAAGGTTTACGACAAGATCCTCATCATCCCCCGAATCTACACCAACAAGCCCCGTACCACGGGCGACGGCTACAAGGGTATGCTCCATCAGCCCAACCCCACCGAGGACGTTGATATGCTCAAGGGCATCATCGCTATCCGTGAGCTCCACAGCCGCGCTCTGCGCGACTACGGAATGGCTTGCGCGGACGAAATGCTCTACCCCGATAACTACCGCTATCTCTCCGACCTCCTTGCCTACACCGCTGTAGGCGCGCGTTCTGTTGAAAATCAGCAGCACCGTCTCACCGCAAGCGGAATCGACGTTCCCGTCGGTATGAAGAACCCTACCTCGGGCGACATCTCGATAATGATGAACTCGATCACCGCAGCACAGCATAGCCACACCTTCATCTACCGCGGTTGGGAGGTCCAGAGCCACGGCAATCCCCTTGCGCACGCTATCCTCCGCGGATACGTTGACGGCGCGGGCAAGTCCTACCCGAACTATCACTACGAGGATCTGCGCGACCTCTGCGAGACCTACGCAAAGTCGGGGCTTGCAAATCCCGCTGTCGTTGTCGACACCAACCACGCAAACTCGGGCAAGAAGTGGGCTGAACAGCCTCGTATCGCAAAGGATATCATCCATTCCTGCCGCAAGAACGCGGACATCAAGAAGCTCGTCAAGGGACTTATGATTGAAAGCTACCTCATCGACGGAGCACAGAAGGTCACCGACGAGGCAAGCTACGTTTGCGGTCAGTCGATCACCGACCCCTGCCTTGGTTGGGAGAAGACAGAGAAGCTTATTCTTGATCTTGCGGAAGAGCTTTGATTTAGTTGCTAGTTGCTAGTTGCTAGTGGAAGGACACAAAACAAAACTCGGATATTATGAAGCGTAAAAGCTTCGTAATATCCGAGTTTTTTATTAAAATAATTTTCGAACGAAGTGAGAAAACTTCTACCTTCAACCAGCAACAAGCAACTTACTTCTCAAACACGACCTCGGACTTCACCGTAAAGGACACCTCGTAGGTGTTGAATCCCTCGGTGAAATAACCCTTGGAGTCTACGTTGCTGTCGATCTTCGTGATCTTTCCGTCCTCGAGGATGAGGGTGATGGTCTGCTTGACCGAGCGGTACTTCGCGCCCATCGACTCAAAGACCGCCTCATAGGTTGCCTTCGGCTCGCAGGTGACCGTATATTCGTTGTCCGAGACCTTGGTAAGACCCGTCACAAGCTGCTCATCGTACTGACAGGAGTTGATGAGATTTTCGATAAACGCGCGTGCATCCTGCTCCGCCTGCGGGACCTTCTGAGTCTGACCGTCGGCGGTAACGCTCTGCGCACCCTGGCTGTAGGAGATATCGTACTTCGTGCCGTTCATATCGGCATCGATATCATAGAAATATCCGTCGTTGCCAACGCCGTAAACTACCTTATCGACTTCTTGACTGTACTGACTCTCGCCCATGACCTTGACCTGTTGCGAGATCGTAAGGGTGAATTCGCCCTCCTCAGCCTCGATTCTCGCCGCAAGGAGCTCCTCGACTTCGTCAAGAAGTCTTACGTCGTCGACCTTCGTGTACTGATCGGGATTGATAGCCGCGGGTTTGATCTCCGCCTCGTTATACTTGGAGTACGTACCCTTTGCGGAAAGCTCGGGGAGCTTGGTGCCCGAGGTCTGCTTGAATTCAAAGTCGAAAGCAATATCGGTCGCATTGAACTCGGCATCCGCCTTGATAGAGAACTTGACGTCAACGATCTCGGCTGAAAGCATCGAGGTGTCGAGTCCCGTATCCTCAAGGATATCGCTTATCGCCTTTGCGGTGTAGCCCGAGAAGATGACCTCATAGGTGTCGTCCTCGTTCTTGACGCATTCCTTGTTCACGCAATCGTTGTACTGGAAGAAATCACTTTCCTCTTTCTCGGCGTATGCGCGGGCATCCTCCTTTGACATCGGCGAATAAAGCTTCTGGCTTATGCCGCCTCCTCGATAGGAAACAAAATAATTACCCTCGTGATAAGCCTCGATATTGACGATCTTCTCCTTTTCGGAGGAAGCGGATGTAGAGACAGTCATCTCCATATCTGTATAGAACTCGAAATTATCCGTTGTAAGACCGCGGCGGATGTCGACACCCTCGGTCTGGGTCTTGATATCGATGCCGTTGACCGTTACGTTCAGTATCATCGAGAAGGTCGATTCATAAGAATCGTAGGCATCCATCTTCGCGTCGATGCGGTCGTAGACCTCGTCC
This sequence comes from Eubacteriales bacterium, assembly GCA_045531455.1. Classification (GTDB taxonomy): domain Bacteria; phylum Bacillota; class Clostridia; order Oscillospirales; family CAG-272; genus CAG-390. Next base: position 15,779 of record JAZSEA010000043.1, on the reverse strand, counting down.
GCGGTGAGAGTTTCCTCGGGCTCGGTAGCCTCTGCGGTTACCTCCTCCGTGGTGATCTCCTCCTCTTCTTTTTCAAAAAGCTCGCAGGAAGCAAGCGAGAGGATCATGGAGAGAGCAAGAAGCATAAGTAAAAGTGATCTGAATTTTTTCATTATAATTCTCCTTTTGATTTTCGTATATATTATATCACAATCCGGCTGAAATGTAAAGTGATCCGGTCACCGATAAAGATGCAAAAATGCGGATTTGGTTACACCTTTTGACAAAAAATTTTTCCTCTCTGCCAAAATGCTTGACAAACGCGGAAAAAAGTAGTATTATTATCTTAGAGTGACAAGAACAGTTCGGATTATTCTTGTCACTCTGATATTCATTAAGAGAGGTACTTTTTTATGAAGCTTTTATTTCTCGGAACAGGCTCGGCAAAATGTAAAAGACTGCAAGAAGATCAGATCCCCGAGGGCGCGCGCCGCTGCTCCTCGATGCTGATTGACGGAAGCGTTCAGCTCGACGTGCCGATCCATACCTATGATTTTCTCGCAAAGCACGGAATCGATCCCTCGGGCGTGACCGATATCTTCCTCACTCACAGCCACGACGATCATTTCTGCAAGGAGACCTTCCTTCGCTACGCAAATGCGGGCGGCAGAAAGCTCAATTTCTATTGCGAGAAGGGCGCGCTCGAATATCTCGGACTGACCGAGGAGGAGATGTCGCTTGTCAATATCGTGACCTTTGAGGCTATGGAGACCTTCGAGGCGGCGGGAATGACCGTCACCGCGCTCCCCTCGAATCACATCGCGGGCAAGAACGAGCAGACTGTTCATTACGTCTTTGAAAAGAACGGACAGAAGCTCTTCTACGGACTTGACGGAGGCTGGCTGACGGGCAAGGAATGGGGTTATCTTTACAAAAAGGCACTCCCGATCGACTGTGCCGTTTTCGACACCACCTGCGGCGAACAGCCCGGCAACTTCCGTATCGGAACACACAATACCATCCCGATGCTCCGCCTGCTTGTTGAAGCCTTCAACGAGAATAAGGTTATGGCAGAGGGCGGCAAATATATCGCAAGCCATATGGGTCCGCACATCCACGGAGTCCCGGCTGAGGAAACGGCAAGAATTCTCGGCGAGTTCGGCGTTATTATGGCGTATGATGGGTTTGAGATAGAGATATAAGAAATTACTGTCGCGCAAAGCGCGAATGATGATCTGCCAAAGGCAGAATGATGATCGGCTGACGCCGAATGATGATTTCCGCTTTGCGGAAAATGAAAGGAAGATTTTTGCAAAAGCAAAAATCATTAATTAATTGAAAAAGCTTCGTTGCATATGCGACGAAGCTTTTTTCCTTCATTCCGCCTTTGGCGGATCATCATTCGGCGCCAGCCGATCATCATTCCGCGTAGCGGATCATCATTCGGCATCAGCCGATCATCATTCAGCGAAGCTGACAAACAATAATCGCTCCCTGTGATCCGCGGTTGTTTCCCGTTATGCGGTGTGACCAAAATCTTTGCGGCTGACACATAGTACATTCATCGGAAATCTCGATCGATTCAACACCCACGCGGCGGAGAGCGAGGGCATTTACGGCTTTAAGATCCACGTGGAATTTTCCGTTCGATTCAACGGTGAACTTCTCCGCATCTTTACCAAACTGCGCGATAACGGCATCGGGCACGTCGCGGTCGGTCTCAAAGCAACAAAAACCGATATTCGGTCCGATAGCGGCGCGGATGTTTCTCGGATCGCATCCGAATTCGGATGCCATTGCGCTGACGGTCTTGCCCGCGATATCCGATACCGTGCCTCTCCACCCTGCGTGAACGGCTCCGACCGCGCCCTTAATGCTGTCCCATAAGAGTATCGGGGTGCAATCTGCCGTGAAAACGACGAGCGCGCATCCCGCATCATTCGTTATCAACGCGTCACATTCGGGATAAGCGTGATGATCGAGTCCGCACGCATCTGCTTTAGTAACGACACGGACGATGTCGGAATGAGTCTGTCTTGTCAGAACGAGATTTTTAACGTCAAAACCTATTCTTTCGGCAAGTATTTCATAGTTTTTTGCCACGTTTTCCGCGCTGTCGCCGCGATGCATAGAAAGATTCATCGAGCTGAAAACTCCCTTCGAAACACCGCCCTCGCGCGTGGTAAATCCGTGCGGAACGCAAATATTTTTGGCATTAATGATGCCGTTTTTTGTTTGGAAGGGCAAATCAGTTACCCCCGAGATAGCGTTCATAATAGAACAGATACTGCTGCGCGAGACCCGCGTATGCGCCGAGAGAAGCGGCATCGAAGGGTGCGGGGAAATATTTTTCTATAACGCGCTTGACCCACACGTCAACGGGGAAAGCATCGGTGCGATCGAATCCGAAAAGTAGCGTGCAAGCCGCAACCTTCGGCCCGACTCCCTTGACCGTCATCAGCATCTCTGCCGCCTCCGCGGTCGTTTCAGCCTTTGCAACCGCTTCAAGATCAAGCTCACCGCTTGCAACCTTCTCTGCGGCGTCGAATATGTAGGGCGCGCGGAATCCGAGTTTCATCTCGCGCAGAGCGTCAACTCCCGCGCTTACAACCGCCTCGGGCGTCGGGAAGGAATATATCTCTCCCGCACGCTTTGAAAGCTCGGCGGTGCACTCGATCGGCTTGCCGAGATTTTTCGAGATCGTGCCGATGAGTCCGCGGATGCGGGGGATATTATTGTTCTGCGAGATGATGAAGGAGCAAAGCGTCTCCCATTTTTCCTGACGGAGTATTCTGATTCCCTTTCCGTGCTCGACCGCCTTTGCAAGCGCGGGGTTATCCGACCTTGAAAGAATGTCGCGGCGAGCCTCGAGAATATCGAAATCAAGCCCGAGATAGGGCACCCAGATCCTGTTGAAATCGTCCTCATCCGCGCCGTAGAGCGTCACGACGTCTCCGTCCTGCGCAACCGTGATGTATTTTCCGAATGCGACGCCGCCGAATTCGCATTTATGGGTTGAATTCTCTATCGGCATGAATCTGAACGCCTGACCGCAATCAAAGACCGCGCCGACGTCAAAATATTCAAGATTTTTGATCTTTACAAAGTGCGTGCCCTTTTCGGTAACGCCAAATTCCGTATCAAGTAAAGAATTTATCGGCATATTGTAAATTCCCTTTCTATTTTTCTCATTTTGCTTGCAATATTTTATATTTTCTGCTATAATATTATTATCTATAGCTATTATACTATAAAATTTTAAATTAGTCAATAGTGAGGTTAGGATGAACCAGATTTATACCATACATATAAATGAGCATTTTGACCGTGCGCGCGAGGATGCGAGCTGCGGTTGCCCCGTCTGCTCTCTCTACCGTATGCTTGAGGAAAACGAGCTTGAGCTCATTCTCGGCGCATCGATGATGGAGCCCGACGTCCGTCAGAAAACGAACAAGCTCGGCTTCTGCGACACTCATATGAAGATGATGTTCGAGTATCGCGCGCGTCTTCCCATGGCTCTGACTCTCGAAAGCCACCTCGATCAGCTCCGCAAGGAGGTCGGCGATCTTCCGCTGACGGTTCCCGGAACACGCGCAAGGGCAAGGATACACGAGCTCGAGGAGGACTGCTACGTCTGCCGCAGAATCGACGAATATTTCAAGCATCTGCTCGAAAACCTCGTATATATCTGGAGCACCGATCCCCTCTTCCGTGAAAAATTTTCCGCACAGCATATGTTCTGCCTACCGCATTGGGAGATGATGCTCGGTGTTGCCAAGGCTAAGCTCGGAAAGAAGGAGTATTACGCCTTCGCAAAGGCGGCGGGCGACGTCGTTCTTCCCTACTTCGATCAGCTCCGCGAGGACGTTTCCTGGTTCTGCAAGAAGTTCGACTACCGCTACGGGGACGAGCCCTGGTACAACTCGAAGGACGCGGTCGAGCGCGCAATGGTCTTCCTCAATTCCGATCTTCACCGCCCGCCTAAAAAGAAATAAGAATAAAGCGTTTTTTGAAAGGTAACAATCAAAATGATAGATCTTCTCTCGCTGCACAAGCAGTTTATACTTACACACGTTAAGGAAGGCGACGTATGCGCCGATTTCACGATGGGCAACGGCTACGACACCGAATTTCTCTGCCGCACAGTCGGAGAATCCGGCAAGGTCTACGCCTTCGATATCCAGCCCGCGGCTGTTGAATCGACAAAAAAGAGACTCGCCGAGGTCAATTGCCCCGAGAATTACACCCTCATCTGCGATTCGCATCACAACGCCGCAAAATATATCGACTGCAAGATCAAGGGCGGAATGTTCAACCTCGGTTGGCTCCCCGGCGGAGACAAGTCGATAACCACGATGCGCGAGACCACGATGCCCGCGATCGAGACCGCGATCTCGCTTCTCGATTCGGACGGTGTGCTTACGGTTGCCGTCTACCCCGGACATCCCGAGGGCGACGCAGAGGGCAAGATGATCGAGGAATACCTCTCCTCTCTCTCCCGCTTCAAGCTCTGCGTGACCAAGATCAAGATCGTCAACTCCCCCACCTCGCCCTATTTCTTCTTGATAGAAACCAAGTAAAAAGCAGATTTTCTGCGGAAAGGAAGGCAAAATGAATAACGGAAACAAAACTCCCGGCAACGCCGAGCTTATTGCTATTGCCAACCGCCGCAGAGAAGAACTCAAAAAAGCGCAGGCACAAGCGCAACCTCAACCTCAGCCTCAGCCTCAACCTCAGCCCGAACCTCGCCGCACTCCTTCAAGGGAAGAGCTTGCGGCGGCAGAAGCAAAGAGAAAAAGAGACGAGGCTCACAAACGCGCACTTGCTGATGAATCCAAAAAACGAGAGGAAGCCAAAAAGCGCGCACTTGCGGAGGAAAATAAAAAACGCGAGGAAGCTAAAAAACGCGCACTTGCGGAGGAGAATAAAAAACGCGAGGAAGCAAAAAAACGCGCACTTGCGGAAGAAAACAGAAAAAGAGCGGAACAGGAGCGCATTGAGCGCGACAAAAGAGCCGCAGAAAAGCGTGTTGAACGCCGCGAAAAGACCGACGAGCTCATCGGCAAGCTTTCCGCTATCCGCAAAAACTACAAGGGCACCTTCAAAAATGCGCTCGGATATTTTGTCATATTCCTCTGCGTTCTTCTGATAATCTGCACGGTCTCAGCCACCGTCTTCCTCTTCAAGATCCTCGGCTACGGCGAGAAGACCGACACTCCCTCGACCGTCCTCTTCAGCACCGAGGGCAAAAAGAACCGATACGATTACTCTGATATCGTCCGCGACGGTATTTACTATATCGACTTCAACGCGATATCGGGTCTCTGCTCGCTTTCGGTCAGCGGAGACAGCGACCTCATCATCTATTCTACAAGAAGCGGCGAACAGATACGCTTCACTCCCCTTTCGCGCTCGGTCATAATCAACGGCTACTCGGTCACAGCCACCGCCGAAATACTCAAGGACGGCGACAAGCTCTGGGTGCCTCTCGATCTTGTCCGCGATTACTTCGTCGGTATCAATATCGACGTTGATTCGGGCACGGACGAGGAATCGGGCAAGCCATATATGAATATCACCCTCTCCCGCATAGAGGAGGGCGACGGATTCGCCGAGGTCGCATTTGTTCTCAAGTACAATTCGACCCTCAGCGGTCTTTCAAACGAATCGCTCCCCGAGGAACCAGTAACCCTCCCCGAGGGTGCTCCCACATATGAATACGCCGCAGATCTTTCCTATTATCTGCGCTATATGTGCCCCGAGGATTTCGATAAGTATATGGTACTGATCAATCCCTCGAATCCCGTTGACGAGACCTATATCCCCGAGGATCTGATCACAGTTCCCAACCCGCGCTACGACAACGGCTCGTCGCTCTGCCGCGATGCTTCAATGTCGCTTGAGGCTCTCTTCCTCGAGATGCACACGCTCGGTATGCGCGATATGAAGGTAAGCGTTGCTTACCGCACCTTCGAACAGCAGAAAAAGCAGTTCGACACCTACACCTACAACGAGCGTTACTATTACCGCTCGCATTACGAGACCGAGGGCAAATGGTTCAGCGACGTCGCATATAACGTGCTCGGCAAGGCATACCTCGAGGAAAAATACATATCCAAGGGCAAGACCTCGCTTACCGCGGATGACGCAAAACGCGTTGCAATGTCCTACTCGGCTTATCCCGGAACGGGCGACCATCAGACGGGGCTTGCGCTCGACCTCTACCTTCCCGGCAATTCGGGTGCGAAATTCGCCGAGACCGATGAATACAAGTGGCTCTGCGAGAACGCGCACAAGTTCGGCTTCATCTTCCGCTACCCCGAGGACAAGGTGAACATCACGGGCTACGCCTTCGAGCCCTATCATCTCCGCTTCGTCGGTCAGTATCACGCCGCTCTGATATACGAGACGGGTCTCTCGCTCGAGGAATACGTTGCCAAATATATTGATTGACAAAATTACGAATTAATGATATAATAATATGATAAACATTTTTGAAAGGACGGTGAGAATATGGTTTTAATTGCTTCGGTCGAGCGCGGCTCTGTCTGCGAGAAGCTCGGTATCCGCGCGGGTGACAGCCTTGTTGCCATCAATTCGCACGAGATCTACGATATTCTCGACTACCGCTTCCACCTCTGCGAGAAGAAGATCAAGCTGACCGTCTCCCGCGAGGGCAAGATCAAGAATTACCGCTTCCGCAAGGAAGAAAATGACATTGATATCGGACTTGAATTTTCCACAGCCCTGATGGACGAAAAGCAGTCCTGCCGTAACAAATGCATCTTCTGCTTCATCGATCAGAATCCGCCCGGTATGCGCGAGTCCTGCTACTTCAAGGACGACGATTCCCGCCTCTCCTTCCTCCACGGAAACTACATCACTCTGACCAACATCAGCGAGCGCGAGGTCGACCGCATCATTGAGATGCATATCTCACCGATCAATATTTCGGTACATACGACCGACCCCGAGCTGCGCTGTAAAATGCTTTCCAACCGCTTTGCGGGCGAAAAGCTTTCCTACCTCCGTCGCTTTGCCGACGCGGGCATCACCATCTGCGCGCAGATAGTTCTCTGCCGCGGCATCAACGACGGCGCAAATCTCGACCGCACTCTCCACGATCTTATGGAGTATCTTCCCGCTCTCGACAGCGTTTCGATCGTCCCCGCGGGACTTACCAAATACCGCGAAAACCTCCCGAAGCTGACTCTCTTCTCTCCCGAGGAATGCCGCGCAGTGATCGATCAGGTCAATGCCTACGGCGACTACTGTATGCAGAAATACGGAACACGCGTCTTCCTCTGCTCGGATGAATTCTACGTCAGAGGTGGGCTTGATCTTCCCGACGAGGATTTCTACTGCGGTTTTTCCCAGCTTGAGGACGGTGTCGGTATGCTCACTTCATTTACCGCCGACGCTATGCGCGAGCTTGAATTTGCCGAGAAGGGAGAGAATGAAAGATCTGTCTCCGTACTTACGGGCCACGCCGCGTTCGATACTATCTCGAAGATCGCACGCCTCTGCGAGGAGAAGCACGGCAAGCTGAAGGTAAACGTCATAAAGATCGATAACACCTTCTTCGGTGAGACCGTAACCGTCGCGGGACTGCTAACGGGCGGAGATATGATCGCGGGCTGCCGCGGAAAAGATCTCGGCGAGACTCTCTTCATCCCCCGCAACTCGCTCCGCGCCGACGGAGACCTCTTTCTCGACAACCTCACCCCCGCCGACCTCGAGCGTGAGCTCGGTGTGACCGTCAAGCCTCTCGAGGGCGACGGCGCGCTTTTTGTTGCCGCACTTTGCGGTTATGAGATCTGAAAATGAAAATCAAATTATCAACTTTACTTCTGACTCTCGCCCTGATCGCGGAGTGCATCTGCGCCTGCTATCCCGTCACGGGCGACGACGGCTACCGCACGATGCCCGTCGGCACGGGTACGGATGCTCCCGTCTTCCTTGAGACCGAGCCGCCCGAAGCTCCCGTTACCTCCGAGCCCGAGATCACGACATCGACACCCGAAGTGACAACTACTCCTTCGGTATCCGATGCCGAAACCACGGCATCCGTCCCCGACGTAACTACCGCGACCGATTCCGAGCCCGATGAGACCACCGCTCCCGCGCCCGAATTCCCTCCCATTGAATTCGACGTCATCGAGGAGAACGAGGAGCTCGGCACGGTCGGCAAGGACAAATGCATCCGTCTTATCCGATATCCCGCGCTCAAGAGCCTGGAGGATACGAACGCGCAGACAAAGATCAACAAGCTCCTCTCGCAGATCGCGTCGGTCGAATATCAGAACAGACTCCCCGGCGTGACCGAGCTTATTCAGGGGGGCACCTACGTCAGCTACGAGATAACCGATACGGCTGTCACCTTCGTCGGAAACGATCTCGTTTCGGTCCGCTCCGAGGGTAAGATCGATTACAAGGATGACACACGCGACGAACGTTTCGTATACTGCAATCTGATCCGAATCTCGACCGCAAAGGACATCACCCTCAAAAAGACCTACACCGACTTCGCAACGATAATCACGTTATTCACATCGGGCGGCTTCGAGCAGATCTCGGGAGAGACCTCGCTTTCACTCAGCCAGATGATGGAGCAATATAAATACCACGCGCAGTACGGCACCTACCCCGAAACCTATTTCACCGAGAAGAGCCTCATCCTCGTTATCGAAACCAATATCGAAAACGGCTTCTTTGCCGAATATTCGATCGCGCTTTCCGAGGTCAACGGCTGTCTTGCGGAAAGTCCAACAAAATAAATCATCTTAAGGAAAAAAGAAAATGTCAAAACCTGTAATTGCTATAGTGGGCAGACCGAACGTCGGTAAGAGCACACTTTTCAACAAGCTTATAGGCGAACGCCGCGCGATCGTAGAGGACACCCCGGGTGTTACCCGCGACCGTCTCTACGGAGAGACTGAATGGTGCGGCAAGAGCCTCGTCGTCATCGATACCGGCGGTATTGAACCCAAGACCGATGACGTAATTCTCGCGCAGATGCGCCTCCAGGCTGAGATCGCAATCGAGAGCGCAGACGTTATCGCATTCGTTTGCGACGTCCGCACGGGCGTTACCGCGGATGACCGCGAGATCGCCGTTATGCTCAAGAAGAGCGGCAAGCCGATCGTTCCCGTCATCAACAAGTGCGACCGCGTAGGCGATCTTCCATACGAATTCTACGAGTTCTACGAGCTCGGATTCGAATGTGACCCCATCCCCGTTTCATCCGTCCACGGCACTGGCACGGGCGATATGCTCGACGCTATCTGCGAGTCCCTCCCCGATATCGATGAGAAGGAAGAGGAAGAGAGCGGAATCAAGGTCGCCGTTATCGGTAAGCCTAACGCGGGCAAATCCTCGCTTATCAACCGCATCGTCGGCGAGAAGCGACTCATCGTCTCGAATATCCCCGGAACAACGCGCGACGCGGTCGATACGGTCGTTACAAATCAGTACGGCACCTACACCTTCATCGACACCGCGGGAATCCGCCGTCAGGCAAAGATCAAGGACTCCGTCGAGCACTATTCCGTCCTCCGCTCGCATACCGCAGTCGACCGCGCCGACGTCTGCCTGATTATGATCGACGCCGCAGAGGGCATCACTGAGCAGGACGAGAAGATCGCAGGTATCGCACACGAAGCGGGTCGCGCATCCATCATCGTTGTCAACAAATGGGACTCGATCCCCGATAAGGACAACTCCACCGTCAACGAGTTCAACGACAAGATCCGTGTCGCTCTCGGATATATGCCCTATGCGCCGATTATGTACGTTTCGGCTCTGACGGGACAGCGCGTGACCAACCTCTTCGAGCACATCGACTACGTTTACGGTCAGTCTGTAATGAGGATCACAACGGGTATGCTCAATGACGTTCTGCGCGATGCTATGATCCGCGTTCAGCCGCCGTCTGACAAGGGTAAGCGACTCAAGATCTACTATATGACCCAGATCGGCATCAAGCCGCCCACCTTCGTCATCTTCTGCAACAACGCCGAGCTCTTCCACTTCTCCTATCAGAGATACATCGAGAACTGCCTGCGCAACACCTTTGGCTTCAAGGGCACGCCCATCAAGCTGATCATCAGAGAAAAGGGCGACGACAAGAACTGATCTCTCGGTTCAAGAAAGGACAGATCGTGAAAAGATTCTTTGCATCATTCATTGACTTTCTCGACATGGATATGCCGATCCCCGAGCCTTACGATGAGTTTCACATATGCTTTGTGATAATCGCGGCTCTATCCTGCTTCCTTCTCTGCAGATATTTTCCCAACCCATCGGAAAAATCTCTTCGCAAGATCCTTCTCGTTTATGCGGTCGTATGCCTCGCTCTTGAGGTATACAAGCAGCTTTCCTTTACCTTTGACGTAACCGATGCCGGCGAGATCACGTCGGGATATCAATGGTACGCCTTCCCCTTCCAATTCTGCTCGATACCGATGTACGTCGCACTTCTGGCGGCGCTCATCCCCAGCAAGAAATTTCTGCACGGAGCCATATCCTTCCTCGCCACCTTCGGCGTCATCGCAGGTGTGCTTGTAATGTCGATTCCGACAACGGTTTTCATCGACACCATCGGGATCAATATCCAGACAATGGTACACCACGGCGGACAGGTCTGCATCGGTCTGTATCTGCTCATAAAGGGCGGTGCCTGCAAGACTATCGGAGCCGAGCTCAGAGGGATCGCCTTCTTCCTCGGCGCTGTCGGGACTGCACTTATACTCGACTGCACCGTAATCCATCTGCTCCCCGAGGGAACGACCTTCGATATGTTCTTCCTCAGTCCCTATTTCGATACCACCCTTCCCGTATACGTCAATATCGAGCCCTGCGTATCCTTCCCCGTGTTCGTATTGCTGTACGTATTCCCCTTTATCACGGTATCGCTCCTTATATACGCCTGCAGGACCTCGATTCCGAGGCTTATTGCAGAGCATAAAAGCCAAAAGGCGATCAAAGCCAACTAAATCACTCCGAACGGAGGTAACAATATGCTTATAGACAGAGTAACGATCCATGTCAGAGCAGGCAACGGCGGAAACGGCGCCGTCTCGTTCAGACATGAAAAATACGTAAACCACGGCGGACCCGACGGCGGTGACGGAGGTCACGGCGGAAACGTCATCGTCCGCGTTGACACAAACGTCAATACCCTTCTTGACTACCGCTTCAAGCGCAAGTTCGAGGCTGAACACGGCGCAAATGGAAGCGGCAAGAAGTTCCACGGCGCAACCGGCAAGGACTGCGTCATCATAGTCCCCCCCGGAACACTCATCCGCGACTCTGAGACCGAAAAGATCATCCACGATATGTCGCAGGACGAGGGAGCCGACTTCATCCTTTGCAAGGGCGGGCGCGGCGGATGGGGTAACCGTCATTTTGCAACACCCACCCGTCAGGTCCCGATGTTTGCAAAGAGCGGCACTCGCGGCGAAGAGCGCGACGTTATCCTTGAGCTGAAGATGCTCGCCGACGTCGGACTCATTGGCTACCCGAGCGTAGGTAAATCCTCGATCCTCTCGCGCATCAGCGCGGCAAAGCCTAAGATCGCGGACTATCATTTCACAACTCTCTCCCCCAACCTCGGTGTAGTTAAGACTCCGGGAGGCGGACGCGGATTCGTTGCCGCAGACATTCCCGGACTTATCGAGGGTGCATCCGACGGCGCAGGCCTCGGACACGCATTTCTCCGCCACGTCGACCGTTGCCGCCTGCTTCTCCACGTTGTCGACATCGCGTCGGTCGAATACCGCGATCCCATCGAGGACATCAAGCTGATCGACACGGAGCTCGAACGCTACAGCCCCGAGCTTTCGACCCGTCCGCAGATCATCGTTGCAAACAAATATGACCTTGTCGACCCCGAGCTCGTTGATATTCCCCGCTTCGAGGAATATTGCGCATCCCTCGGCAGGCAGGTGCTCTACGTTTCCGCGGTCACGGGCGAGGGACTCGACGAGCTTATAAGGCTTGCCGACGGGATGCTGCAGACTCTCCCGCCTATGACGGTCTACGAGGCTGAGTATCAGCCCGAGGACGCATACGTCGGAGGCGGTAAGGAGACGACTATCCGCCGCGAGAACGACACCTTCTACGTTGAGGGCGAATGGCTCTTCAACCTCTGCGGTCAGGTCAACTTTGAGGACTACGAGTCGCTGAACTTCTTCCAGAAGGTCCTTCAGCGAAGCGGCGTCTTCGAGGAGCTTGAAGCCGCAGGCTGCCGAGACGGTCATACCGTTTCGATCTATGATTTTGAATTCGATTACGTAAAATAATATACTCCGGAGGTCAACACATGAATATCTGGCATGATATCAACCCCACTCTCATCACTCCCGAGGTCTTCACGACCCTGATCGAGATCCCCAAAGGAAGCAAATGCAAATACGAGCTCGACAAGCACACAGGTCTGCTCCGTCTTGACCGTATTCTCTACACCTCTACTCACTATCCCGCAAATTACGGCTTCATCCCCCGTACCTATGCCGACGACGGCGACCCTCTCGACGTTCTCGTTATCGGTATGGAGCCGATCTATCCTATGACCCTGATTGATGTTTACCCCATCGGCGTTATGCGAATGATCGACGGCGGAAAGCTTGACGACAAGATCATAGCCGTTGCACTCTCCGATCCCAACTACAACAAGATCAAGACGATCGACGAGCTCCCCTCTCATATTTTCGACGAGATCATGCACTTCTTCACCGTCTACAAGCAGCTTGAGAACAAGCAGACCGCAGTCCGCGAGCTCTTCGGCCCCGACGAGGCGAAGAAGATCATCGCCGAGGCTATCGAGGGCTATAATAAGGACATCCTCCCCACTCTCTACCGTTATAATTAATTTCATTTTGAGGTATTAATGCCATGAATAAGGTCAGAATAGGCGTCCTCGGCGGTTACCGCGGAAAGACTATGATCAACTGGTGCATCACAAACCGCGAGCTTGCCGACGTTGTTGCCATCTGCGATATGAATCCCGACGTCCGCGAAAACGTGAAGAGTATGCTTGAAAAGAGCAACTATGAATGCACCCTTTACGAAAACTTTGAGGATTTTCTGAATCACGATATGGATGCCGTTGTCCTCGCAAACTTTGCAAACGAGCACGCGCCCTTTGCCATCCGTTGTATGGAGCGCGGCCTCCACGTATTCTCTGAGGTTCTGCCCTGTGCGAATATGAAGGAGGCTGTCGAGCTCTGCGAGGCTGTTGAAAAGTACGGAAAGATCTATGCCTACGGCGAAAATTACTGCTACTTCCCCTCGATGATCGAGATGAAGAAGGAGTACGCGCTCGGCAAGATCGGCGAATTCGAGTACGGCGAGGGCGAATACGTCCACGACTGCGAGAGCATCTGGCCCAGAATCACTTACGGTGATCCCAACCACTGGAGAAACCAGATGAGCTCCTTCTTCTACTGCACTCATTCGGCAGGTCCCATCATTCACGCAACGGGTCTCCGTCCCGTAAGCGTTTCGGGATTTGAGCTTCCCTACGGCAAGCGTCATTTCGAGATGGGCGCACAGAATTCGGGCGCGGCTGTCGAGATGGTCACGCTTGAAAACGGCGGCGTATTCAAGAGCCTCCATTTCAATATCAAGGGCCACAACACCTGGTACAGTATGTACGGCTCAAAGGGCAGAATGGAAACGGGACGCCAGGGCTTTGACAAGCACTCGATCCATTGGCTTTATCAGTGGGCTGAGCAAGAGGACAAGACGACAGATTTCGCCTTCTACCGTCCTTGTGTCGGCGGCGAGCCCTTCGAGGGCCGCTTCGGTAAGGTAGGCAAGCGTGAATACCGCGCGATCTCGGATAAGGGTCAGGACGCGAAGACCTCCTTCGGTCACGCGGGCTCGGACTACTACAGTATGGAGAATTTCGTCAAGGCTATCGTCGGTGACGAGACCGCAGATACCATCGACGTCTATGAGGCGCTCGATATGTTTTTTGTCGGTCACTTCGGTTACCTATCCGCTCTTGACGGCAATATTCCCAAATCGATCCCCAACTTCCGAAACAAGGAGGAGCGCGAGCCCTTCCGCAACGACACATCCTGCTCCATCCTCGCATCCGCGGGCGATATGCCCCTCCCCTTCTCTACAAAGGAGCACGAGGAGATACCCTATTCGGTTTACGAAAACATTCAAGAAAAGTTTTACGGCACGAAAAAAGAACGTAAACAGTACGGCTTATAAGGAGAAATCATTATGAAGATCAGAATTACTTCACTTATTCTTTCTATTCTTATGCTTCTCCCCTGTATGCTCAGCGCATGCACGGGTGATGAAGTCGAAACCACGGGTGCACCCGAACCCACCGATGCCCCCGAAGTCACCGACGCTCCCGACGTAACCGACGCTCCGGAGCAGACCACCGAGGAAGCCACCACCGCTGAGGAAACGACAACAGCAGAAGAGATCAAGGAATTCCCCAAATCGCTAAAGATCCTCGCTATCGGCAACAGCTTCTCCACCGACTCGATGCAGTATCTCTATCAGATCATGAAGGACGGCGGTGTTGAGGAGATCGTTCTCGGCAACCTCTACTACGGCGGATGCAGCCTTGACCAGCATTATCAGTTCTTCTCCAAGGATACCGCAAGCTACAAGTATTACAAGAATACCACGGGCGAGTGGAAGGTCACCGAGAATTACAAGGCAAGCGCGGCTCTGACCGACGAAAAGTGGGACTATATCTCGCTTCAGCAGACCTCCAAGACCTGCGGACTTACCAATTCCTACAGCAAGCTCGACGAAATGATCGCAAAGGTCAAGGAGTCGAATCCTCAGGCTAAGCTCATCTGGAATATGACATGGGCTTATCAGCAGGACAGCACGCACTCCTCCTTCCCCAACTACAAGAACGATCAGATGACTATGTACAATATGATCATCGACGTCGTAAACAAGGTCATCACTCCCCTGAACTTCGACATTATGATCCCCTGTATGACCTCTATCCAGAACGCGCGCACATCCTTTATGGGCGACACTCTCACCCGTGACGGCTACCATATGGACTATTATATAGGAAGATACATAGTCGGTCTTACCTGGTATGCGGCAATCACGGGCGGCTCGGTTGACGAGATCAAATACAATCCCTCGACCGCAAAGATCTCGGACGATATGATCAAGGCTGCTAAGGAAGCAGTAAAGGAAGCTATCAAGACTCCTCTCGCGGTTACTCAGTCGACTGTCACCACCGGCACACGTCCCGACGGCAATACCCCCGTTGAGGATCCCACGATCCAGCTCAGCCCCGCAGACTTCATCGAGGCTGACACCGCTCTCGCGGCACAGAACAGCATCGACCTCTCGAAGTACACTCTCCTCGAGTGGAATTATCTCGAGAACACCTATTGGAACTCCACGAGCAAGGCAACCACTACCGTACCCAAGTCCACCGCGAGTACTTATCTGCAGAATATCTGCTGCGACCGCAAGTACACCCTCTCCGAGCTTCCTCTCGGCACCATCTTCATCGTTGACGACGGCTGGCAGTACCGTCTTGAAGGCTTTGTAACCGAAAACTCAAAGTACACGGGCAAGCGTCCCGGTATGATCACGCAGAACTTCTTCGTTCTCGATGCTAACTTCGTAAACGATATGCAGTTCCTTGTCTGGAACGTAGCATCCGAGCCCAAGTCTGATATCTCCAAGCTTTATGCTCAGGCAGCTTGCCACCTCAGAATCTACGTTCCCAAGGCAAATTAAAGTGGCTGATTGCTAGTGAAATGTGAATTTCCGCCCGAAAGGGCGGAAATTTT
>JAZSEA010000047.1:0-16199 GCA_045531455.1 Eubacteriales bacterium | reverse complement strand
GCTGAAAGCTCACCGTCAGGCGCAGTACGAGGGAGTAATTGCGAAGGATAAAGCGATAGCAGAAAGATTTAATTGAGCGGAACGCAAGTGAAAAGTGTAAAGTGAACAGTGACAAGTTTCGGTAACTTTTTTCGCTGTGCTCAAAAAGTTTTTATTAAAAATTAAAATTTTCGAGCCGCAGGCGAGAAAATTCTCCATAACTTTACACTTTCCACTTTTCACTTTCCACTTATCATCCCCATTTCACCACTATAAAACAAATTTCAAAACATAAAGGGAGAAACAAAAAATGGCAAACAATCTCGTTTACACAGGCAAAACAAAGAACGTATACGCGCTCGAAAACGGCAACTACCTTCTTAAATTCAAGGACGACTGCACCGGCAAGGACGGCGTATTCGATCCCGGAGAGAACTCCGTAGGACTCACCATCGAGGGTGTCGGCGACGTCAACCTCCGTATGTCCGTCTACTACTTCGAAAAGATCAACGCCGCAGGCATCAAGACCCACTATATCTCCGCAGACCTCGCTAACACCACAATGGAGGTAGTTCCCGTCAAGCCCTTCGGCAAGGGACTCGAGGTCATCTGCCGCAACAAGGCTGTCGGCAGCTTCCTCCGCCGCTACTCCGACTACATCGAGGAAGGCGCAGACCTTCCCTCCTACGTCGAAATGACTTTTAAGAACGACGCTAAAGGCGATCCGCTCGTAACCAAGGAAGGTCTCGTTGTTCTCGGCGTTATGACCGACGAGCAGTACGACGCTATGGCGGATATGACCCGCAAGATCACAAAGATCATCGCCGACGACCTCGCTGAACGCGGACTCGTTCTCTACGACATCAAGTTCGAGTACGGCTACAACGCTGACGGCGAAGTTATCCTCATCGACGAGATCGCATCCGGTAATATGAGAGTCTACAAGGACGGCGAATATATCGATCCCATGACCCTCTCGAAGCTCTTCTTCGCATAAAAGGGAGACTCGATGGGCGGATTTTTCGGGTGCGCAAAGCACTCGGAGGTTATCTCGGACGTATTCTTTGGCACCGACTACCATTCCCATCTCGGTACTCGGTGCGGAGGTATTGCGTCCTATGACCCCGAGATCGGTCTGCAAAGACAGATCCACAGCATTGCGAACTCACCCTTCAGAACCAAATTTGAAAATATTTTTGAGGAGATCAGCGGAAACAGCGCGATCGGTTGCATAAGCGACTCGGATCCCCAGCCTCTTCTCATTCGCTCAAATCTCGGCACCTACGCGATCTGCACCGTTGCTATGATCAACAATGCGGACGATCTTCTCGCCGAGATAATGTCCAATTCGGGACATATTAACGCCATGACGGGCGGAAAGGTGAATTCTACAGAGCTTGTAGCCGCCGTCATAAATATGAAATCCTCCTTCACCGAAGGCATCAAATACGTTCAAAACCGCATTGACGGCTCGATGACCATCCTCATCCTCACCGAGGACGGTAAGATCATCGCCGCCCGTGACCGTCTCGGCAGACTTCCCGTTGAGATCGGCGTTTCGGACGAGGGATATTGCGTTGCCTTTGAGGATTTTGCTTATAAAAAGCTCGGCTACTCCGATTACCGCGAGCTCGGCCCCGGAGAGATCGTCGAGATCACCGCGGACGGCGTGACCGTTCTTGCCGAGGCAGGCAAGGAAATGAAGATCTGCGCCTTCCTCTGGTCATACTACGGCTATCCGACCTCGGATTATGAGAACGTCAACGTCGAATGTATGCGCTGCCGCAACGGTTCTGTTATGGCAAAGCGCGAGGTCGCCGAGGGCAAGACCGAGGGCATCGACTACGTCTGCGGAGTACCCGATTCGGGCACGCCGCACGCGATAGGCTACGCAAACCGGAGCCACATCCCCTTCGCGCGTCCCTTCATTAAATATACTCCCACCTGGCCGCGATCCTTTGTGACGCCCTCGCAGGTAAACCGTGCAAAGGTGGCAAAGATGAAGCTCATTCCCGTCAGCGAGCTGATCAGGGGCAAGAATCTGCTCTTCGTTGACGACTCGATCGTCCGCGGCACACAGCTGCGTGAGACCGTTGAATTCCTCTACGACAACGGAGCGGCGTCTGTCCATATGAGAAGTGCCTGCCCGCCGATCATGTACGGCTGCAAATATCTCCACTTCTCCCCCTCCACAAACGACAACGACCTGATCGCGCGCAAGATCATCCTTGAGCTTGAGGGCGAGGAAGGATTTAACCACATCGAAGAATACTCGGACGGCTCGACCGAGCGCGGACGTGCACTCCGCGAGACCCTCTCGAAAAAGCTCAACTTCGCCTCCCTCGACTTCCAGACACTCGACGGCATCGTCGAAGCTATCGGAATCGACCGCGAGAAGCTCTGCACCTATTGCTGGAACGGGAAGGGTTAAATGCAAAATGCAGAATGCAAAATGCAAAATGAGGCATATAATTTTGCTTTGCATTTCTGAATTTTGTCTTACTTTTTTTACTTATCTATTGCAAAACACTGATTTGCAAATCACCAAATTAACTTACAAATTCATTTTGCATTTTGCATTTTGAATTTTGCATTAGAAAGGAAACTTTATTATTATGCTTCATTCTAATTCTAAATCCGACAGCTACGCAGCAGCGGGCGTTGATATTACCGCCGGCTACCGCGCTGTCGAGCTTATGAAAAAACATATTGCACGCACCAAGAACGAGGGCTGTCTTGACGACGTCGGCGGCTTCGGCGGCTGCTTCGGTCTGCCCGTGGCAGGTATGGAAGAGCCCGTTCTCGTTTCGGGCACCGACGGCTGCGGCACCAAGGTCAAGCTCGCGATCCTTATGGACAAGCACGATACCATCGGAATCGATGCCGTTGCTATGTGCGTAAACGACATCATCTGCTGCGGCGCGCGTCCCCTCTTCTTCCTTGACTACATCGCCTGCGGCAAGAATATCCCCGAAAAGATCGCAGAGATCGTCGGCGGTGTTGCCGAGGGTTGCGTTCAGTCGGGTGCGGCACTCATCGGTGGCGAGACCGCTGAGCATCCCGGTATGATGCCCGCAGAGGACTATGACCTCGCAGGCTTCGCCGTCGGTATCGTTGACAAGAAGAAGATCCTCGACAACACCCGTATGGCTGAGGGCGATGTTGTTATCGCTCTCCCCTCCACGGGTATCCACTCGAACGGTTTTTCGCTCTGCCGTAAGGTATTTGATATCGACAACAACAACCCCGAACTCTACGTTCCCCGCGAGGAGCTTGGCGGCAAGAGCATCGCGGAAGCTCTGATCGTTCCCACCCGCATCTACGTCAAGTCCATCCTCGCACTTCTCGAGAAGGTTGACGTCAAGGGCATCTCCCACATCACGGGCGGCGGCTTCTACGAAAACATTCCGAGATCGATCCCCGCAGGACTCGGCGCAAAGATCGAAAAGTCTGCCATCAAGGTTCTTCCCATATTTGATATGATCGCAAAATGGGGCAACATCCCCGAGAGAGATATGTTCAACACCTACAATATGGGCGTAGGTATGAGCGTTGTAGTCCCCGCAAACGAGGTTGAAACCGCTCTCGAGATCCTCAAAGCCAACGGCGAGGACGCTTATGTGATTGGCGAAATCGTGTGCGCAGACAAGATTTGCGGAGAGCAAATTGTAATAGAATAACTGTGTCTGCGCAAGTGTAAAGTGAAAAGTGGAAAGTGAAAAGTTTCGGAAACTTTTCTCGCAGGCTCGAAAAGTAATTTTAATTTAAATGAAATTTTCCGAGCGAAGCGAAGGAAATTCTCCATAACTTTCCACTTTACACTTTCCACTTTTCACTACAGCGTATCTCGATCGCAAATTAGATAACAACACAATAATAAAATTGGAGTACAAATAATGGACCAAACAACCAAAATAGCTGTCTTAGTCTCCGGCGGCGGAACGAATCTTCAGGCTCTGATCGACGCCGAAAAGAGAGGCGAGCTTGGGAACGGAAAAATTTCTCTCGTTCTCGCATCCAAGCCCGGAGTTTACGCGCTTGAGCGTGCCGCCGCGAACGGCATCGACTCCGTCGTTCTTCCCCGCAAGGAATACGCCGACATCGCCGCATATTCGAAGGCTCTTGCCGAAACGCTGACCGCGGCGGGCGCAGACCTCGTTGTCCTCGCGGGCTTCCTCACCATCTTTGACGAGCAGGTCTACGCGGCGTTCCCAAATAAGATCCTCAACGTCCATCCCGCGCTAATTCCCTCCTTCTGCGGAAAGGGTTTTTACGGTCTTCACGTTCACGAAGCCGCGCTCGAAAAGGGCGTCAGGGTTTCGGGCGCGACGGTACATATCGTCATCCCCGAATGTGACGCGGGACCCATCGTGCTCCAACGTGCTGTTGAAGTAAAACAGGACGACACCCCCGAGACCCTCCAGCTCCGCATTATGCAAGAGGCGGAATGGAAGATCCTCCCCGAAGCCGTCCGCCTTTTCTGCGACGGTAGGATTGAGGTCGAGGGTAATAAGGTATATATTAAATAACGAACGTATTCAGAATTTGATTGATCTGAATAATCGCACATAGTTTTTATCCTGTACACATTCATCTCTCCCTCCACCGCGGTCAAGCCGCGGTCTCCCTCCCTCCTCAGAGGGAGGCAATAAGCTAGTGCGAACAACGGATATAGAGATATTACTTTACGCGAACAGATCAACAGATAACAGATACAACCTTCACTTATAGCGAAACGTTATTCAGAATGCTATGTTAGCACCTATAATCATGCCTCCCTCTGAGGAGGGAGGGGGACCGCGGCTTGACCGCGGTGGAGGGAGAGACATATTTTTACGTATCGACATTGCTAAGAAAGAAACCACGTAATAAATAATTAAGGAGATAAAAATGAAGATCTCATCTATCGCAGAAGAACTGAACTCCCTTGCCTACCACGGCAGAGGCATCATCATCGGCAAGTCCGCCGACGGTAAGAAGGCTGTCACTGCCTACTTTATTATGGGACGCAGCGTCAACAGCCGCAACCGCGTATTCGTCCCCGAGGGCGACGCTATGCGTACCAAGGCTTTCGACGAATCCAAGATGGTTGATCCGCATCTCATCATCTACTACCCCGTCCGCGTGCTCGGCAACAAGACCATCGTCACCAATGGCGACCAGACCGACACGATTTACAACCTTATGGACAAGCAAATGACCTTTGAGCAGGCTCTTCGCACCCGTGAGTTTGAGGACGACAAGCCCAATTTCACGCCCCGCATTTCGGGTATCATCCACTGTGAGGGCGGCTCGATGAACTACGCGATGTCCATCCTCAAGAGCGCAGAGGGAGACGATTCCTCCTGCGAGAGATTTACATATGCTTATTCCAACCCCATCTGCGGAAGAGCAAAATTCATCCACACCTACAACTCGGACGGCGATCCTCTTTCCTCCTTTGAAGGTGAACCCAAGACCCTCGAGCTTCCCGACTGTTCGATCGACGAGCTGACCGACCTGATCTGGACGAACCTCAACGAGGACAACAAGGTTTCGCTCTTTGTTCGATATATCGACATCAAGTCGGGCGAGGCTGAGACGAGGATCGTTAATAAAAACGCGTGAATAGTTGCTAGTTGCTAGTCGCTAGTTGCTGGTTGAAGGCGAATTTCCGCCGTGCGGAAATTTTCCAATTAATAATGCTTTTCGCAAAGCGAAAAGCTACCGAATTTTGCATTTATCATTTTGCATTTTGCATTTTACTGAGGTATAATTATGAAAACTTTTGAACTCAAATACGGTTGTAATCCCAACCAGAAGCCGGCGTCGATCTATATGCACGACGGCTCCGACCTCCCCATCGAGATCCTTTGCGGCAGACCCGGCTACATCAATTTCCTTGATGCCTTCAACTCCTGGCAACTTGTCAAGGAGCTCAAGGAAGCCCTCGGTCTCCCCGCGGTAACCTCCTTCAAGCACGTCTCGCCCACCAGCGCGGCTGTCGGCACTCCCCTTTCGGACAAGCTCAAGAAGGCTTGCTTCGTTGACGACATCGAAGGTCTTGACGACTCGCCCCTTGCTTGCGCTTACGCAAGAGCGCGCGGCGCGGACAGACTTTGCTCCTTCGGCGACTGGGTCGCTCTCTCCGACGTCTGCGACGTGACCACCGCCAAGATGATCGCGCGCGAGGTCTCGGACGGCATCATCGCTCCCGGCTATGACCCCGAGGCACTTGAAATTCTCAAGGGCAAACGCGGCGGCAACTACAACATCGTCAAGATCGACCCGAATTACGTTCCCGATCCCCAGGAAAAGAAGCAGGTCTTCGGAATCACCTTCGAGCAGGGACGCAACAACTTCAAGATCGACCGCGAGCTTCTTTCAAACATCGTGACCGAGAACAAGGCTCTCTCGGACGAAGCTGCGCGCGACCTCATTATCTCGCTCATCACTCTCAAGTATACACAGTCGAACTCGGTCTGCTACGCTGTTGACGGACAGGCTATCGGCGTTGGTGCGGGTCAGCAGTCTCGAATCCACTGTACAAGACTCGCGGGCACCAAGGCTGACACCTGGTTCCTCCGCCAGCACGACAAGGTTCTGAACCTTCCCTTCCGCGCAGATCTCAAGCGCGCCGACCGCGACAACGTCATCGACGGCTACATCAACAAGAACGAGGAAGACGTTTGCGCAGACGGTATCTGGCAGAAGTATTTCACCGAGCAGCCCCAGCCCCTCACCGCTGAGGAGATCCGCGCTTATCTCGACACCATCTCAGGCGTAGCCCTCGGCTCCGACGCGTTCTTCCCCTTCTCGGACAGCATCGAGCGCGCAAAGAAGAGCGGCGTTTCCTACGTTGCCGAGCCCGGCGGATCGATCCGCGATGACGCCGTCATCGAAGCCTGCGACAAGTACGGCATGATCATGGCGTTTACGGGAATGAGACTTTTCCATCATTAATGATGGAAAAATGCAAAATGCAGAATGATAAATGCAAAATGAAGGATAATTTCCTTCGCTTTGCTCGGAAATTTTCAATTATTTAATAATGCTTTTTGAGCGTAAGCGAAAAAAGTTTCCTCAATTTTGCATTTTGCATTCTGCATTTTGCATTCAAAACCTGCCCAACAAAATTCAGAAGAAGGAACAAAATTCTATGAATATTCTCGTCATCGGCAGCGGCGGCCGTGAACACGCCGTTATAAAGTCGATCAAGAAAAATCCCGCCGTCGGAACGGTCTGGTGTCTGCCCGGAAACGGAGGCATCGCATCCGACGCCATCTGCGTTGATATCGGCGCGAAGGACATTGACGGCATCGTGAAATTCGCGTCCGAGAATCCCGTAGATTACGCCATCGTCACCCCCGACGATCCGCTCGTTCTCGGCTGTGTTGACGCACTTTCCGCTATCGGAATTCCCTGCTTTGGCCCCGACAAAAAGGCGGCGATCATTGAAGGAAGCAAGGCTTTCTCGAAGGATCTTATGAAAAAATACTCGATTCCCACCGCCGCATACGAGATCTTTGACGATATGGACAAGGCGATCGCATATCTTCAAAATAAGGATATGCCCATCGTCATCAAGGCGGACGGACTCGCGCTCGGCAAGGGCGTTATCATTGCCGAGACCCTCGCCGAGGCAGAGGACGCGGTCCGCTCGATGATGGCGGACAAGGTCTTCGGCGCATCGGGCGACCACGTTGTAATCGAGGAATTCCTCACGGGACCAGAGGTTTCGGTGCTCGCATTCACGGACGGCAAAACAGTCGTTCCGATGGTATCCTCGATGGACCACAAGCGTGCGCACGACAACGATGAAGGACTCAACACCGGAGGAATGGGCACGGTTGCGCCCAACCCCTACTACACCGCCGCGATTGCCGACGAATGTATGAAGACGATCTTCATACCCACAATGAACGCGATGAACGCCGAGGGACGCACCTTCAAGGGCTGTCTCTACTTCGGACTGATGCTGACACCGAAGGGACCCAAGGTCATCGAATACAACTGCCGTTTCGGCGACCCCGAAACTCAGGTTGTACTTCCTCTGCTCGAGAGTGATCTTCTGACGGTTATGCAGGCGGTCACCGAGGAGAGACTTTCCGAGGTCGAGGTTAAATTTGCGACGGACAAATCCGCGTGCTGTGTAATTATGGCATCCGCGGGCTATCCGCAGAGCTACGAAAAGGGCTACGAGATCACCATCCCCGCCTCACTTTCCGACAGCGTTTACGTTGCGGGCGCGGCTATCAAGGACGGCAAGCTCGTCAACAGCGGCGGACGTGTCCTCGGAGTCACGTCGGTTGCCGACACTCTCCCCGAAGCGATCGCGGCTTCCTACGAAAAGGTATCGCAGATCCACTTCGATAACGCCTACTGCCGCAAGGACATCGGTCAGAGGGCATTGAAGGCGCTTAAAAAGTGATCAGCGGTCAAAACACGCGGTTAGGAGGTAAACAATGAATTCTTTCAAAACAGTAACGTCGCCGAAGAATAAGATCATTACGTTTTCAGTCACGTGTGCAATTATGTTTGCTCTTGCTTTTTTGGCGCTATCAATCACTGTTGCGTTTTGGCTATTCTTAGAAATAGTGATTGCAGCAATTTTCGCAATTCTCTTTTTCAGAGTTAAAAGAGCTTATTTGAGCATTGAGTTTCAAGACAAACTGCTGATATTGCATGACAACGGCAACGGTAAAACCTATCAAGTTGATCAGCTAACGGTTGCGGATTTTGAATTCAAGCAAACAGAAAAGCAAAAAGCCTTGAACTCCGGCGATGTCAGAATGGTAAATTATCCGCTATTTATGATGTACGACGTTCAAAATTTCAGCGAATTTGAAGCATACGTCCGCAGAAATTTCAAATAATTTTTCAACAGAAAAGCGTACATATTTATTTATCATTGTAGGGACCGACGTCCTCGGCGGTCCGAACCCAATTAAATTATTGCTGCGCATTAAGCCAAGAAAATATAATTATAGGTTCTGAATTATACCAAATATATAATTCAATGCCCACGGACCGCCGAGGACGTCGGTCCCTACGGAGCAAATTTTTATTATTGCACATTGATATTATTTAGCATTTATTTTTGTTATTCAGAACGCTTAGCATAAAAGTTCGCGCTCTCTGACTTCCCCCTCCCGGTTTACGGCGAGGGGGAGCGAGGGGGTGGGTCCCTATTTGCAGATATAAAATTATACGGATATCGGCAAAATTCTCTATGCGGGTGCAAAATTACCTGTATGTACCCGCAGAAGGCACAAAATCTCTATAGCTATTCCGCACTCTGCGGAGTGCGGCTTAAGGACCTTTTTGAAAAAGGTTCCTTAAGAAACCTCAAAAACTTTCTCGCTACTGTTGTCTTTTATTTAATGGAAATTTCCGAGCGCAGCGAGGAAATTCACCATATTTTGCATTTTGCATTTTGCATTCTGCATTCTTCTCCGCCATATTCCATCACTATTAACTAACGAAAGGTTAATCTCATGGTTTACAGAATCTACGTTGAAAAAAAGCCCGGATTTGACAACGAGGCGCGCTCTCTCGCAGGAGAGCTTCGCGAACTTCTCGGTATCTCGGGTGTAAGATCCGTCCGTCAGATCAATCGCTACGACTGCGAAGGCATCTCGAAGGAACTCTTCGATTATTGCGTCCGCACCGTTTTCTCCGAGCCCCAGATGGACTACGCCACCGCAGAGGTCGATCTCTCGGGCGCGCGCGTGCTCGCTTCCGAATTTCTGCCCGGTCAGTTCGACCAGAGAGCAGACTCGGCGGCGCAGTGCATCCAGCTGATCTCCCGCGGCGACCGTCCCACAGTCCGCTCCGCGAAGATCTACGCGATCTACGGCGATATCTCGGACGCCGAGTTTGCCGAGATCACAAAATTCCTCA
The DNA here is from genome assembly GCA_045531455.1 of Eubacteriales bacterium. GTDB lineage: Bacteria > Bacillota > Clostridia > Oscillospirales > CAG-272 > CAG-390. Next base: position 6,338 of record JAZSEA010000047.1, on the reverse strand, counting down.
TCAACCCCGTTGAATCGCGCGAGGCAAGTCTTGATACCTTCGACACCCTCCGAGCGGAATATCCCGTTCCCGCTGACGTCAAGATCCTCGAGGGATTTACCTCTCTCGACCGCGCGGGACTCGAGGCGTTCGTTTCCGACTACGCCCTCGCAATGGACATCGACGACATCACCTTCTGTCAGAAGTATTTCAAGACCGAAGGACGCGACCCCTCGATCACCGAGATCCGTATGATCGACACCTATTGGTCCGACCATTGCCGTCATACCACCTTCCTCACCGAGATCGACTCGGTCACCTTCGAGGACGAGCTTCTGCAGAAGGCATATGATAATTACATCGGAATCCGTCGTGAACTCGGCAGAACCAAGCCCGTGTCGCTGATGGACATTGGCACTCTTGCCGCTAAATATCTCAAATCCACGGGACAGCTCCGTAACCTCGACGAAAGCGAGGAGATCAACGCCTGCACCGTCAAGATCAAGGTAAACGTTGACGGCGAGGAACAGGACTGGCTCCTTCTCTTCAAGAACGAAACCCACAACCACCCGACCGAGATCGAGCCCTTCGGCGGTGCGGCGACCTGCATCGGCGGCGCGATCCGTGACCCGCTTTCGGGCAGAAGCTACGTTTACGCCGCAATGCGCGTGACGGGTGCCGCTGACCCCACAAAGCCGATCTCCGAGACCATCAAGGGCAAGCTTCCTCAGCGTCAGATCGTAACCGGCGCGGCGGCAGGTTATTCCTCCTACGGTAACCAGATCGGTCTCGCAACAGGTCTTGTAAACGAAATTTATCATCCCGGATACGCCGCAAAGCGTATGGAGATCGGTGCCGTTATCGCCGCCGCTCCCGCTGACTGCGTACGCCGCGAATGTCCTCTTCCCGGCGACTACGTCATCCTTCTCGGTGGCAGAACCGGACGCGACGGCTGCGGCGGTGCTACCGGTTCATCAAAATCCCACACAGCCACCTCTCTTGCCGATTGCGGCGCCGAGGTTCAGAAGGGTAACGCTCCCGAGGAGCGCAAGCTTCAGCGTCTTTTCAGAAACGCCGAGGCTTCCCGCCTTATCAAGCGCTGCAACGATTTCGGCGCGGGCGGAGTTTCTGTCGCTATCGGCGAGCTTGCGGACGGTCTTACCATCAACCTCGACCGCGTTCCCAAGAAGTACGAGGGTCTTGACGGCACAGAGCTTGCCATCTCCGAGTCTCAGGAGAGAATGGCTGTCGTTGTTGCCGCAGAGGATGCCGCGCGCTTTATCGAGATCGCGACCGCCGAAAACCTTGAGGCTACCCACGTTGCGACCGTGACCGAAGAACCCAGACTCACTATGTTCTGGCGCGGCAAGCAGATCGTTGACCTTTCCCGCGAGTTCCTGAACTCCAACGGCGCGGAAAAGCATATCGACATCAAGGTTCCCGCTATCGACCGCGAAGCTCTTTCCAAGGTTTCTATCTTCGATCCTTCCCTTTCCTTCACCGAAAACTACGTCGCACTCGCATCCGATCTCAACTGCTGTTCGGGCAGAGGTCTTTCCGAGCGTTTTGACTCCACCATCGGCGCGGGCACTGTTATGATGCCCTTCGGCGGCAAGAATCAGCTCTCGCCGATCCAGACGATGGTACATAAAATTTCCGTCGAAAAGGGTCACACCGACGACGTTTCCCTTATGAGCTGGGGCTACAACCCCTTCCTCTCCGAAGCTTCTCCCTACCACGGCGCGTATATGGCGGTCGTTGAGTCGATCTGCCGTCTCGTTGCGTCGGGTGCAAAATATGAGGACGTTTACCTCACCTTCCAGGAATATTTCAAGAAGCCAGGACACGACGGCGAGCGTTGGGGTCAGCCGATGGCTGCTCTCCTCGGCGCATTTGCCGCGCAGACCGCACTCGGCAGCGCCGCTATCGGCGGTAAGGACTCTATGAGCGGCTCGGCGCAGGATCTTGACGATCCTCCCACCCTCGTTTCCTTCGCCGTAACGACCGACAAGGTAGAAAATATGATCTCCTCCGAGTTCAAGACGGCGGGCAACAAGGTCCTTCTCCTTAAGCCCAAGTACGACGAAAACGGTCTTCCCGTGACCGAATCGCTACTCTCGATCTTCTCCGCAGTAACCGCGGCTCAGCGCGCGGGTGATTGCGTGAGTGCATTCACTCCCGGCATCGGCGGTGTTGCCGAGGCTCTTATGAAGATGGGCTTCGGTAACAACATCGGTGTTGATCTGAACGAAAACGTATCGGTTTCCGATATCTTCAACCTTGCGGGCGGTTCCTTCATACTTGAAGTTAAACCCGGAGCTTCTGTCGCTGTGGAAAACTTCGACGCAATAGAGCTCGGTACACTGAACGCAGAGGGCGTTATCACTCTCGACGGCGAAGCTGTATCGCTTGAACACCTCCTCAAGGTCTCCGAGGACAAGCTTGAGTCGGTTTACGCTTGCAACATCACTCCTCCCGAGCGCAAGATCGAAACGATCAGCTGTGCTCCCAAGGCATATCCCGCACACGCTCCCATCGCCGTAGCGAGACCCAAGGTCCTCATCCCCGTCTTCCCCGGCACAAACTGCGAATTTGACACCGCAAAGGCGTTCGCAGACGCGGGTGCTGACCCCGAGATCTTCGTTATCGCAAACCTCAGCGCGGAGACTGTCGCGCGTTCCGTTGAAGAATTTGCAAAGAAGGCGCGCGAGAGCCAGATCATCTTTATCCCCGGCGGCTTCTCGGGCGGCGACGAGCCCGACGGATCGGGTAAGTTCATCACCGCATTCTTCCGCAACGGCGAGGTCAAGGACGCAGTCACCGACCTTCTTGACAACCGCGCGGGACTTATGGGCGGTATCTGCAACGGCTTCCAGGCACTCATCAAGCTCGGACTCGTTCCCTACGGCAAGATCATCGACACCGACGAGAACTGCCCGACGCTCACATACAACGACATCTCGCGCCATCAGTCGAAGATCGTCCGCGTAAGAGTTGCTTCGAACTCCTCTCCCTGGCTTTCGGCTTGCCAAGTCGGCGAAGTCTACAGCGTTCCGATCTCGCACGGCGAGGGTCGCTTCGTAGCATCCGACGAGCTGCTCGCACAGCTTGCGGCTAACTCCCAGATCATGACTCAGTACGTTGACGCTTGCGGCAACGCCACGGGCGACATCCGCTTCAACCCCAACGGAAGCGCAAACGCTGTCGAGGGTATCCTTTCTCCCGTCGGCAGAGTCTTCGGTAAGATGGGACACTCCGAGAGAAAGGGCAACGGCCTCTACCTCAACGTTCCCGGAGAGTATGATATGAAGCTGTTTGAGTCGGCAGTGAAGTATTTTAAGTGACTAGTGGCTAGTGACTAGTGAAATGAGAATTTCCGAGCCTTTTGGGCTTGGAAATTTTCGATTTTATTAAAAAAACAGTGGGAAAGTTTTTGAAGATCCTAAAGAAACTTTTTTCAAAAAGTTTCTTTAGTGGGGTACGGGGCAACGCCCCGATGTGTGCTTCAATCGGTCGCCGCCCTCGGTGACCGATTGGAAGGAGTAAAACCGCCCTTTTCGGGCGGTTTTTGCTCCTTCACCCCGCGCGACCGACTCGGGCGCGCGTTTTTCTATAGAGATTAAGTCCTCCTGCGGGTTCATTATGGATAATTTCGCGCCTATACAATCCCAAGGACGATATCCGATAATTCAACTTATTATAAATTTGGACCCATCCCCCGCCCCCTTCCCGTAAACCGGGAAGGGGATAAAGAATCTGCAAACTCATTTTTTCAGCTTTCTGAATATCGTTTATTTCTTATAGTACGGAAAAATTGTTTATAGTTATAAGCATCGTTTTTTTCATATAGCATAATTATTTGTAGCGTAGTTTAGAAAACAAAATAAATGAGTTCGTGCACTTTAGCTCCCCTTCCCGGTTTACGGGAAGGGGGTGGGGGATGGGTCCCTTTTTTCCGATTCAAAATTATAGGATATCGGCGAAATCTCTGTATAGGCGCAAAATTACCTGTTCGCACCCGCAGGCGGAACGAGATTTTCTCCGAAACCATTGACAAGTCGCGCTTATTGCTTTATAATAATACTGTAAACCGCTTCACATGTCCCCATAAGTTGAAAAACATGAAGAAAAAAGAAATCATTTCAATAATAATCATCCCCATCGTCCTTGCGGCGATCCTTTTCGGCGCGATCTATCTTGCAAACAGACATAGGTTTGATACTGAAGAAAAGAACACCATCGGGATAATCAGTTATAATCAGCAAATTCAAGGTAATTATATTTATTTTAATCATTATTATAACCGCAACAGAAATCTCCTTTGCTTTGATACGTCGACTGACACGCTTACCAAGCTCTGCACCGATCCCCGTTGCGACGGATATTGCCCTCTTGAAAGCGCTACGTTGACCTCACGCATATATAAAAACCGTTTATACTTTGAATTTTTCGTTGATAACAATGTCACCGGACTCGCTTACTATGACATTAACAGCCAAAATACACGAGTAATTAAAAATTTTAACGAAATTCTTTATCAAGAATTTTTTATTTACAATAATTATATTTATTTTTTCCGTGATGGGTATGATAATTACGATGATAACGGTAAATATAAGGTATGCCGTATTTCAATTAACGGAGGAAAAGAAGAAACGCTTATAGAGCTTGATAAGGATGAAATGCCGATGACCGTTGCGGACGGAAAGATCTATACAAGTAACGTTGTTATTGAAGTCATCGACGAAAATTACGAATCTCCAATAGCTTATACCACAATCTACGCCTATGATGTTAACACCCTTGAGCGTCAAACGGTATGGGAGAGCGACAGGGATAAATACTTCTCTATCGGCTCTCGCACTATGTTTTATAACGGAAAGTTGTATTTTGAAATTTACTGTAATAACTATACTGATGACAGCTATCCTTCGGGAATGAGAGGCCCAAGTTATCTCTACTGTCTGGATACGAAAAGCAGAAGTGCTTCGAGAATATTTGCTACACCGGTATACTATTTTACTCTGGCTTACGACGGAATATATATTGTATCAAACGAATACGTCGGCTCTTATACCGAAACAAATCAGTTCGGAGGAACTGAAAATAAAGCAATTTTTGAAAGAAAAATATACAAATTGGATTTTTGCGGAAGCAATCTCACGCAGCTTTATTATAATCCGGATATTTCTTATTATAACGGCTACTTTGCAAACGGAAAATTTATCGGTCAAGTTAAATACAGCGGGGAAAACAAAAAAACAGATCATTTTGTTGTGATCGATCTGTCCACCGGAACACTCAGCACAATAAAAATACCCGAATGAGGTGACGTTATGAAAGAAAAATCATGCGGTACCGTTCTCTGGACTGTAAAAGACAATGTAATACATTACGTCCTGCTGAAGGCGCGCGATGGTTACTGCAGTTTTCCAAAGGGGCACATCGAGGCTGGAGAGAACGAGCAGGAGACCGCTCTGCGCGAGACCCGGGAGGAGACCTCTATCCGTGCCGAGATCGTCGGAGATTTTCGCCGCGAGACGGTATACAAAATGCAAAACGGCAACGAAAAGACCGTTGTTTACTTTCTCGCACGATATTCGGATCAGATTCCCGCGCACAACCCCGGCTTTGAGATCCGAGAGCACCTCGTCCTCCCGCTCGAAGAGGCGTGCAAAGCTTTGACCTTTGAGAATACGAAAGAGATCCTTCGAGATGCGGAAGAATATATACGAAGTAATCTTGATTAAGTTAAGATCTCGCTTGCGCGAGAGTTAAGATCACGCAAAGCGTGAGTTAATGTTGCCTTCGGCAAGTTAAGATTCGCCTGCGGCGAAGTATAATGAGAATTTCCGAGCCTTTTGGGCTCGGAAATTTTCGATTTTATTTAAAAACGAAAACAGCGGGAAAGTTTTTGAAGATCCTAAAGAAACCTTTTTCAAAAAGTTTCTTTAGTGGGGTACGTGGCAACGCCCCGATGTGCGATTCAAACAGACTGCGTCCCGCAGTCTGTTTGGAAGGAGTAGCAGATATTATATCGGGTGGGCAGCTCTTGTGGTTTTCCGAAGGAAAATGGAGGCGGGAGCCGAGAAGCAAGAGTTGCAACTTGCCGTAGGCAAGTACTTTTGCTCCTTCACCCTTTTTTCTATAGAGATTTTGTCCTCCTGCGGGCTTATATAAATAATTTCGCGCCTATACAATCCCAAGGACGATATCCGATAATTCAACATATTTTAAATTTGGACCCATCCCCCGCCCCCTCTCGCTGCGGCTCGGTCACGCCGCGGATCTGACAGTCCCCCGGACTGTCATTCAATACCGCGTCGCCGCTTCGCTACTCGTAAACCGGAGGGAGGAGT
>JAZSEA010000036.1:0-15477 GCA_045531455.1 Eubacteriales bacterium | reverse complement strand
TGGGGTAGCGAACGCGGTCAAACTTGTCAAAGCACTCGTCATCAAAGGTCTTGGAGATCTCGATGGAACGGTCGCCGCGGAAGTTGAAGAAGATAACGCTGTCGCCGTCCTCAATAGTACCAACAGGCTTGCCATTCTCGGCAATTACGAAGGGAGGAAGATCCTGGTCGATGACCTTAAGCTCTGAGCGGTATGTCTCAACAGCCTCGTGTGCGCTTGCAAACTGTCTGCCGTTACCGAGAACGTGAGTGTTCCAACCAAGCTCAACCATAGACCAGTCAGCCTCGTAACGGTCCATAGTGATCTTCATTCTTCCGCCGCCAGACGCGATGCAGATGTCGAGATCGTCGGAACGGAGAGAGGTGAGGAACTCCTCGAAGGGAAGGATATAGTCGAGAGCCGAGGTCTCGCCTACATCACGGCCGTCAAGAAGGATGTGGATGCGGATCTTATTTACGCCCTCTTCCTTTGCGCGCACGAGCATAGCCTTGAGGTGGTCGATATGCGAGTGTACGTTACCGTCGGAGAAGAGTCCGAGGAAGTGAAGAGTAGAGGAGTTGGTTTTTACGTTGGAAATGAGAGTCTGCCAGGTCTCGGAAGCAAACATCTTGCCCGACTCGATAGACTGAGTTACGAGCTTTGCGCCCTGAGCGAATACCTGACCTGCACCGAGAGCGTTGTGTCCAACCTCGGAGTTGCCCATGTCGTCGTCGCTGGGAAGGCCGACTGCGGTGCCGTGCGCCTTAAGAGTTACGCAAGGATGGTTCGAGAGAAGCTTGTCAAGAGTGGGAGTGAATGCGCGGCTTACTGCGTTTGTAGGTCCTTCGGGAGCGATTCCGACACCGTCCATAACGATGGTCAGCACGGGACCCTGAATGGGAGCGTAAGCGGCTTTTCTGAGTTCTTTCATTGCAAAAATTCCTTTCGTTGCATAGAAATATTTATAACCTTATATAGTATACCTTTTTTTCGGGAAAAATCAAGTCTTTTATGTTAAATTAGAGGAATTTTTTTCATATTACAAAGAAAAATTTTGAAAAAATCAATTTGTTAATAATCAAGCCATTGACTTGTGGCGCAAAAGGGGGTATAATTATAATAGATAATTATTTTTCTTAACGAAAGGATGATATAAAAATGTCAGAATGTACACACAACTGTTCAACCTGCTCGGCAAATTGTTCCTCGCGTAAAGAGCCGCAGGATCTCCACGAGCCGCAGAATAAGCTCAGTAATATCAAGCACGTCATCGGCGTTGTCAGCGGCAAGGGCGGCGTAGGTAAGTCGATCGTCACCTGTATGCTCGCCGTTCTTCTTCAGAGAAAGGGCTACAAGGTCGGAGTACTTGACGCAGATATCACAGGCCCCTCCGTACCCAAGGCTTTCGGAGTCAAGGGAGAGGTTACGGGCAGCGAGGACGGAATGTTCCCGCCCGAGACCGAAAAGGGCATCAAGATGATGTCGGTCAACCTCCTTCTCGAGGACGAACGCCGTCCCGTTATCTGGAGAGGTCCCGTTATCGCGGGCACCGTAAAGCAGTTCTGGAAGGATACCATCTGGGGCGACATTGACGTTCTCCTCGTTGACTGCCCTCCCGGAACCGGCGACGTTCCGCTTACCGTATTCCAGAGCCTTCCCCTTGACGGCGTAGTGATCGTTTCGAGCCCTCAGGAGCTCGTTTCCATGATCGTCGGCAAGGCGGCAAATATGGCGAATATGATGAATATTCCTGTTCTCGGACTTGTTGAGAATATGAGCTACGTTCTTTGCCCCGATTGCGGCAAGCGCATCAATATCTACGGCGACAGCCACATTCTCGAGATCGCGCAGAGCTTCGGCTACGACGTCCTCGCGCAGATCCCGCTCGACGCACGTCTTGCATCTCTTTGCGACAACGGTAAGATCGAGGAAATGGACAGCGATTATCTCGACGTAGCGGCTACCGTCATCGAACACAGACTCGGTCTTTCGGAATAATGCCCGAATTCCTCAAGAAAATTACAAAAAAGCAATGGCTGAAGATAGGGCGGAATGCGGTGATCCTTGTTCTGCTCTTCGCCTTGCTTTTTGCGGTTGCGGTAATGTCGCTCAATGCGGCGATCATCTCTGTGACCGAGGATAGAATACTTAACGTCGGTACGGCGGCACAGCTTACCGATATCGATTGCATCCTCGTTCTCGGATGCCACGTCAATTCGCAGTACCTTGCCGACCGCCTCTCGGTTGCCTTCGAGCTTTACGATGCGGGCGCATCGGATAAGCTTCTGATGACGGGAGACCACGGCAGAGAGGTCTACGATGAGGTCAATCATATGCTCGGAGAGGCGGAGGAGCACGGGATCGACAGAAGCAACGTCTTCACCGATCACGCGGGATTCTCGACCTACGAGAGCATCTACCGCGCAAAGGAGATCTTCGAGGCAGACCGCATCATCATAGTCACGCAGGAGTATCACCTCTACCGCGCGCTATATATCGCGGAAAAGCTCGGTATCGAAGCCTACGGCGTCAGCGCGACGCTTCACGGCTACGGCACGCAGGATCAGCAGAATATCCGCGAGACTCTCGCACGCTTCAAGGATTTCTTTTATGCCCTCGTCAAGCCCGAGCCGACCTTCCTCGGCGAGGTCATCCCGATCAGCGGCGATGCATATCCTTCGCACGATAATAAATCAAGTACATAACAAAGGAGACTATAAATGGTCACAGTATCCTTTCCCGGCCTCGGAATAGGCGAATTCAGCTTCAACAAGGTCGCCTTTTCCATCGGAAGCATTGAGGTACGGTGGTACGGTATAATTATGGTTACCGGTATCATCCTTGCATTCCTCTATGCTTACTACCGCTCAAAGCACGAAGGCGTTTCCTTTGACGACCTTCTTGACTACGCTCTTATCACCGTTATCAGCGGTGTCGTCGGCGCGCGCCTTTACTACGTCATAACCTCGGATGAACAATACACATTTGCCGAGGTGTTTCAGATCTGGAACGGCGGTATTGCGATATACGGCGCGATAATCGGCGGAGCGGCGGCACTTCTCGGCGTTTCGCTCTATAAAAAGATCAAGTGGCAGAAAGTCTTCGATATGGTCTGCCCCGGCGTTATGATCGGTCAGATAGTCGGCAGATGGGGCAACTTTTTCAACGGAGAAGCCTACGGCGAAGCTCCCACGCCCGATCATTTTCTCTACTTTATACGTATGGAGCTCAGACACGAGGGTTGGGCAAACACATACGTCTGCCAGCCTACCTTCCTATATGAATCGCTATGGAATCTCCTTGGATTCATCATCATCAACGCGCTTTACAAGAAGAAAAAATACGATGGCAGAGTCTTTTTGATGTATATCACCTGGTATGGCTTCGGCAGAATGCTTATCGAAGGTCTGCGCACCGATAGTCTTATGGTCGGCAGCTTCCGTATTTCGCAGGTCGTTGCTTGTCTTTGCTTTGTTGTCGGAACTGCTTTCCTTGTCTTTCTCGACAGCCGCGCGCATAAAGCCGCAAAGCTTGCCGCTGTTGAGGGCGAAATATCGACCTACGGCGAGATGCTGAATGAGACAAAAGCAGAAGAATCTGAAACCGAATCCGAAAAGGAAGAGGAAGAAAAAACGGAGGAAAAAACAGATGTCGGCAATACTGATTGACGGTAAACTCGTCAGCGCAAAGCTTCGCGGCGAGGTAACCGAGAAGAGAATCGAATTTGAAAAGAAATACGGCAGAAGACCCGGACTCTGCGTTATCAGAGTCGGTGAAGATCCGGCATCGGTGGTTTACGTCAGAAACAAGCTCCGCGCGTGCGATGAGGTCGGATTTGTCTCCACCTGCAATATACTTCCCGAATCCTACACGACGGAACAGGTCATCGCGGAGGTGGAGAAGGTCAATGCCGATCCCACGGTTGACGGACTCCTTGTTCAGCTTCCTCTGCCGAAGCATATAGATGAAGCAAAAGTCGTTGCAGCTGTCGCGCCCGAAAAGGACGTTGACGCCTTCGGAAAGCTCGACGCGGGACATCTGTGCCTCGATGAAGGAAACGTCCTTCCTTGCACTCCTGCGGGCATTATGGAAATGCTCAAGCACTATGAGATCCCCGTTGCCGGAAAGGAATGTGTCGTAGTCGGACGTTCGAATATCGTCGGCAGACCTATGGCAGCGCTTCTTCTTGCCGCAGACGGTACGGTCACCATTGCTCACAGCCGCACACCCGATCTCGGAGCCGTTACAAGACGCGCAGATATTCTCGTCAGCGCGGTAGGACGCGCAGGTCTTATCACCGCCGATATGGTCAAGCCCGGCGCGGCCGTTATCGACGTCGGTATGAATCGCAACGCCGAGGGCAAGCTCTGCGGAGACGTTGACTTTGATTCCGTCAAGGAAGTCGCGGGATATATCACCCCCGTACCCGGCGGCGTCGGACCTATGACGGTCACGATGCTTATCTGCAATACACTTTATGCTGCAGAGAAGAGTGGACAGGAAGTGCAGAGTGCAGAGTGCAGAATGCAGAGTTAATGTAATTTTTCTCGCGTTGCTCGAAAAATATCTGTGCGATAATTTAATATGGTTTTGATAAAACTTCGCTAAGCTATAACAACAAAACAAAAAAACTCGGAAATCAATGAAGATTACTTCAAAGATTTCCGAGTATCTTTTTATTTTACCTAACTATCGTTTATCGCAAAACGATAGTTTATCAAAGCAAAATATTACTATTTTATTTCCAATTTCCGTGCTCGCTCGGAAATTTTCCATAACTCTGCATTCTGCATTCTGCACTCTGCACTTTTTGTTCACTGTCCACTATCAGGTGAAGTTCTTCTTATAGTAGATGATCAGCGCAACAAGTGCCGCGATGATGATCACGATGATGATGATCCAGAGGGTGAGAAGCGAAGAAGGATTCTTGTCGTCTCCACTCTGAGTATCTTCCCCCGTGGTGTTTACATCTTCGGAGGTAACGTCGGGGGAGGAAGTGATCTCGGGATCGCTCGTGGGAACCTCGGGCTCCGTGGTGATCTCCGTGGTGATATCGGAGCTTCCCTCGGGCTCTGTGGTGACCTCGTCGGTCGAATCATTGGGCTCTGTGGTGATCACGGGAGGTTCGGTCGTAATGGGAGGATCAATGGGCTGAGTTGTGATATCGGAAGTTGCACCGCCGTTTACGGTGATCGGGAGAGATACGCTGTGTCCTCTGAAGGTGAAGACGATCTCGCGCGTATCCGCGGTGATCACAGCGGGAGAGAAAGTGTAATAACCCTCGGGAACGACCTGCGCCTGCAGACCTCTGTCCTTGTAGATAAGCATAAGCTCGATACCCATGGGGATAAATTCCTCGCCAATCTCGTAAACCGTCTTGATCGGCTGACGAGTGATTACCAGATTCTCGATCTCTGCGGGAGTTACCGTGATCTCGATGGGATAGGTGAATTCTTCGCCCTCGTGGTTGTAAACCGCATAAACGATGCACTTTTCGGTAGCATTGGAGTGAAGCATAATGCTTGAACCAAGCTCGGGAGAGAAGGTGAAGCTGGAAAGCGGAATGCTTGAACCGTCGTTGAAGAAGAGGCTGAGCGAAAGTCCGTCGGGATTGAAAGCCTCGCCCTCTGCGTATTCAAGCTTTGAGGGCTTGGAGGTTGCGATAAGACCTGTCGGAACCTTCTTGGTGACCGTGATCGGGAAGGAGCATTCGCAGTACTTGTCGGTACCGTCGTTTGCGGAGATCTTGACCGAAGTAATGTCGGGAGTCAGGGGAGTATCAAGCGAGGGGTAGAAGGTAAGAATTCTGGGATCGACGATAAGCTTGCTTCCGTCCGACATATAAGCCTCGATGATAACGCCCGAGGTGTTGAGGAGATTACCCTCGTAATAGGTCATAACGTCGGGAGAACCGATGAGCTGGAGCGAGACGATGTAAGCCTCGTCACCGACGGATATCGAAACGCTCGTGGAAACACCGTAATAATTGATGCTTACAAGCTTATCTGCGGCTGTGAGAGGAGAAGATACGACAAGCTCGTAGTCGCCCGCATTCAGAAGCTTTCTTGTGCCGTCGGAATAGTTGATTCCGACTTCAAGACCGGTGCTGTCAAATATCTCGCCGATCTCGTAATGATTCTTTGTCGGCTCGGTGATGACGGTCAGAGTACCCGTGGGAAGAGAAGTATTAAGGAAATCCTTAAGATCAAATCCGTTGTGGACAGCGGTGATAGTACTTCCTGCAACGATCATCTCGGGCGCGGTGATAATAACCTGCTCGGTGACGTCGTAGGAGCTAAGATCGGAATAGAATGCGGTGACCTTTACGTCCGCCGCGGAGAAGGAATCTCCGTAGTAATATGCGCTCTTGAGTCCGGTAACGTTGTAGTTTACGATGGGAAGAACGGGGATTTCAGCCTCAAGGCTTGCGGAATCGGCTTTGATCGTGATCTTTGCCTTGCCTTCAGAGTTAGGAATCACGAATTCGGTGTCGGATTCAACGTCGTAGTTTGTGATGACCTGCGAGACCGTCTTCATTCCGTCATAGTAAGCGGTTACGGTAAGTCCTGCGGGAGGAGCATACGGAGTTGATTCGTAAAGCTTTGCGTTCTCAAGACCCGAGACCTCAAGAAGGATGATCGGGGAGACGTTTACCGCGATCGAATCGGTATAGGTGGCGGTACCGTCGTTGTAGGTTACGGTGTAGCTCTTGGTGTAAGCCGAGATCGGCTCGTCAAGAGAGGGGAAGAAGGTGCAGAGCGAGAGATCGAGCGGAGCGGTCGTTCCGTCGGTGTAGATGATACCTGCGCTGAAAATTGAGGGATCGATAGTCTCGAGTGCGAGAAAATCGGTCTTTGTAGCGGAAAGCTCGATTGACTGAATACTCGGAACGTATACGTTTTCGATTACGGTGATCGGGAAATTATAGTAGAGCTCGCCGTAAGTAAAAGTGATATAGGTATGCGCTGCAGTGAGAGCCTCGGTCTGGCTATAGGGGAGCTCTGCGGGAGTGAGAAGCCAGATATCGGTGTTATTCGAGAGGGTGACCTTTCCGTAGAAGCCCTCGTTCGAGAATAATTCGCCCTCGGTATAAATTGTTTTGGCATTTGCGCTCTTCATAACGATGAAGCTTACGGGATAAGGAGCGACCGGATTCTCTACAGGCGAGGTTTCGACGTTGGTTTCCTCCAAAGTTTCATCTGCAAAGATCGGGAGCGCGCACACAGCGACCGTACAGAGTACGCAGATAAGTAAAATCAAGAGTTTTGCGCGTTTGGTCATATATAGATCTACCGTCCTTTCGTACAGTATAATTATTCATAATGTATTATACCACCTTAAGGGTGAAATGTCAATGTTAATTTTGTTAATAAAGCATTCCCGAATCTTGATTTTTTATAAAGAAAAAGAAAAGGCCATCGCTTGCGCGATAGCCTTTTCTTGATGTGCGAGAATTAGTCTGCGTAAACGCTGACCTGCTTCTTGCCACCAGCCTTGTGCTCGAACTTGACCTTACCGTCGATCAGAGCGAAGAGAGTGTGGTCGGTGCCCATGCCAACGTTGTTACCGGGATGAACAGCGGTGCCTCTCTGTCTGATGATGATATTGCCGGCGATAACAGGCTGACCGTCGGTCTTCTTAACGCCAAGTCTCTTGGACTCGGAATCACGACCGTTCTTGGTAGAACCTACGCCCTTCTTATGAGCAAAGAACTGTAATGAAAGTCTAAGCATTTCTAGTTTCCTCCGTTAAGTTTTTCCGCCAAAACGCGGATGCGGTGCGTCGTAATCAGATGTAGTCGCGGTCGACAACGTCAACCTCAAGGAAATCTCCGTATTCAAGCGTAAGATCGTTGAGCTGGTAATAGTAAGCCATGAAAAGCCCCGATACCGCATATCTCTTGCGCTCGTCATCTTCAAATTCGGGAAGTGCCGCCTTCGAAGATACCTTGATCTTCGTTGCGCCCTCATTGATATCGTAATCAATGTTCGAAGCATAAGCGATCTCGACCGTATTGACGATCAGCATCGTCATGGCGGAGAGAGCAGAGCAGAGGATATCCTCACCCGCATCGCCGTAGCCCGTATGTCCCGTTTCCTCGAAGCCCCAGAATGTTCCGCCGCTTCTGTAAAATACGACTTTAGTCATTTTTGTAATTAGCCTACGATCTTTTCGATCTGTACCTTGGTATAAGGCTGTCTGTGACCGATCTTCTTCTTCTCGTTCTTCTTAGCCTTGTACTTCATGACGTAGATCTTCTTGTTCTTACCCTGAGCAAGAACCTTAGCAGTTACGCTAGCACCTTCAACGGTGGGGGTTCCGGCTACGAAACCGTTGTCGTTCGACAGGGCCATAACCTGATCAAAAACAACCTCGCTGCCTTCTTCTGCGCCGAGCTTCTCGATAAAGATGATATCGCCCTCGGTGACTTTGTACTGCTTTCCGCCAGTAGTGATAATAGCAAACACTGGAAAGCACCTCTCTTTCATTATAGACTCGCTGTACCTTCGGCGGCGTTTTTGGACGCACTTAAAAGAGCCGATTTCAAGCGGCATATTATTATACAACGGAACTTGTCTTTTGTCAATAGGTTTTTTGAAAAAATATCTCTTTTTCGGCAAAATTATTGAATATTCTTGCGTTCATTTGCCAATTTGTCCGCGATCGCCATAAGCTCGGACTCAAGCTCGTAGTCGGAAGGGTAGGGATAGGTCTTCTTGAGCTTATCAAAAGCGATAAGAGCCTTCGATGCCTTTTCCGTGTCGTAATCGATAAGCAGAGAGCGGACGTATGTCGTGCGGATGGCGCCGATGTTGTTTACAAGAGCCTTTTCGAGCTTATGGTATGTCGGCGTGAGAAATCTTTCGTAGGTCTCGGGGCGGTTTTCGGTAAACGCCTCGCAGCAGATGAGATTATCCGTCAGAACCGTGCGCACAACGTCTGAAATAGAATATTCGCTTGAATCGAGAAGGAAAACGAGCTCACGCTTCGCTTCATCGAATTTGTGCAGATCAAGGAGCCTGTCGCACTTCGCCACAATTATATGCGACGCAAGAGGCTGAGTCAGATCCTCGCCCTCGTAAACCTCGAACCACTCCTCGGGCATAGTGCCGAGTCTCCTGTTGTCGCCGAGAGCCTCGACAGTCTTCATCGAGAGCCAGAATCCGCGCAGAGCGGTATTGCTTTTTGAAAGAGCTACGGTATTGCTTCCGTCGTTCGGCACCTGAAGCTCAAGCGGGATGCCGTTCTGAAGCGCGGTGGAGAGTCCCCATATCGCGTTCATAAGGAAGAACAGATCGAGATAAGGTACGTTGACGGTAAGCCCCAGCACAAGGAATATAGCCGCAAATATAAGATTGAGAAAGCTTCCGCCGAGATTGTAGAGTACGTAGGGCATTCTGCCGTCAACGAGATCGGGCGGCGACATAAGGCATTGACCTCCCGTACCCGCGAGGGAATAACGCTTGAAGCGGAGCTTACCCTCGATGCTGACTATCATAATACTGCCGAAACGGATCGAGCGGAATTTGTAGCCCGTCATAAGACCGAAGACCATATGCCCGCATTCGTGGATGATGATTTGCAGATAAAAGGTCGTGAAATACATCAGCATACCGATTACATAAAACGATCCGCTTCCGTTGCCGTAACCGAAAATTCCGATCAGAACACCGAGCAAGAACGCCGCAGACAGGAAAATTGCAAAAAATACGACAGTCGATAACGCTTTTTTGAATTTATACTTTTTATTCATCTTGTCGCCTCTTTTTGATTGATTTCGACATCATTATATCACAAACGGTAACCTTTGTCAATCAAAAATCCCCGCCGGAGCGGGGATGGATATCGCTTTAATAAGGACGGATAATTTCGCTTATTACGGTATGAAGAAAGCTCCACATAAATACTCCGCCGACGAAAACGGCAATCACGGTCAGCAGATGAAGTATCACCTGAAACCTTTTTCTCAGAAATTTGAAATTCTTTGCGTAGACGGTAACGATTCCGAAACAAATAAGCAAAGATAAAAATCCCGCCAGAACGCTGAATGGATAAGCGATAGGAGACCTGCCGGCTTCGTTAAAAGCGTTTATCGCAATAAACATGATCGCGCAATAAAAACCGAGCGCACCGAAAATGCCGAGCATCGCGCTGTATATGTAAAAGATGTAATTCTTGCCCCAAAATGGAATCTTTTCGTTCGGTTCTGCATTCATATCGGAAACCTCCTTTGCTTATGATATAATTATGAAGGAAAGAGGAGAGAAAATCTATAGGATTCTATAAAAAAATTATAAACGATTGTCGTATTTATTTTTATGTGCAAATTTAAAAAAGCCTATTGCATATTTACAAAAAATATGATATAATACTTTAGTACGCCTGCATAGTTAAATGGATATAATAGCCCCCTCCTAAGGGGTAGTTATGGGTTCGATTCCCGTTGCGGGTGCCAAATCAAATAGTCTTCTTATGTAAGACTATTTGATTTTTTATTAGCAGATCTTTAAATTGCCAAGGTGATGATATATGAAAAATGAATTTACAGAAGAACAATTGATGAAGCTGTATGAGATTTTTATTGAACGTGAGAATGAAGTTCGCAGATCGTGGAGACAAATGCTTCAGTTTTATATTACTACATGCTTGACGATTTTTGCAAGTATTATGCTGATATCAAATATCTCGAGTGACGTAGTGATCCAAAAAATTGCAATAATCGGCGGAGGCGCTTGTATGCTCGGCATAAGCATTTTAGCGTTTTTTCATTTTAAGCTCGATTATACCTATCAAATGGAGCTTCTGTCTGTTCAATGCAAACTTGAGGATTTGATCGGACTTACTGATAATACAAAGGTATTCTTACCTCCCCGTTGGAAAAACGAAGCTCTTTTACCGCCTTTCTATTATGCAAATAAAGAAACTGAAGGCAGCACAAATCAATTTTTGAAGGCTATGCTATCGGCAAAAAGCATGAATTTTTACCCTTTGATCTATATTTTCTTAAGTTTGTTATCTATTGGAACTGTTTTGATTGGCGTTTTTATGTAAAGTAGTACGAAACCATCAATGATTTTTTAATACAAAAACCGAGTCGTTTTGACTCGGTTTTTGTGTTTTAATAATTATTCCTTATTTTGTTTCTCACTCCGAAATATGCTCCAAGCGAGAGAAGCACCGCAAGTATCACGCCGCAGATGACGTAGATTCCCGTGCTGATCTCGATATCCGACTTGAGCTCCTCCCAAAGCTGATTGATGAGGATGAGCTTGTCGCCGCTGAGGTTTTCGTAGGTCGATGTCTTGACGCTGTCGGTGGCGTACATCTTTTCATAGGCGTCTTCCTTTATCTCGCCCATGTATTCGATGTATTCCTCACTCTCGACAACGAGACGGTTCGGAGAAGCATAATAGGTGTATTCCGCATTCGCAATAGCGGGCTCCTCGGTGAGCATAAAGTTGATGTAACGCTCGGCAATCTCCTTGTTCTTGCTCGACTTGGGGATGCACATCGCGTCAACGTAGAGGTTCGTGCCCTCCTCGGGATAGAAGAACTCAAGGTCCTGATTGTTCTCGTACATAGCAAGATAGTCGCCCGCATAGTACGCTGCAATTCCCGCAGAGCCGTTCTCCATCTTGTTGTAGATCTCGTCCATAACGTATCCCTGAAGTATCGGCTTCTGCTCCTTGAGCTTGTCAAGAGCCTTACGCCAATCAGCCTCGCTGTCCGAGTTTACGTCAAGACCGAGAAGATACTGCGCGCTGCCGAAGGCATCGCGCGAGTTGTTGAACTGCAGAATGTTGCCCGCGTGTCTCTCGTCCCACATCAGCTTCCAGCTTCCGAGACTCGGATCGTCGGCGTCAACCATCGTGGTGTTGTAGATGATACCGATCATACCGTAAAGATAGGGAACCGAATATACGTTTTCGGGGTCGTGAGCCGAATGCTCGCTCGTTTCGCCCCAGAATTCGGGAAGAATATTTCCGATATCGGGAATATTATCGTAATTGAGGGGTGCCAGAAGATCCTCCGCGATAAGACGCTCGATCATATAATCGGACGGCACGACAACGTCGTAGCTTACCGATCCCGAGCTGAGCTTCGCGTAAAGACTTTCGTTGCTTGAGAAGGTCGAATAATTGACCTTGACCTTCACGCCGTAGTTCTCGTAATACCATTCCTCAAAGGCGGCATTCGAATCGAGACAGCCCTCCGATCCGTCCGAGATATACTCGCCCCAGTTGTAAACGTAAAGGGTGGCGGTCTCGGTCACTCCGTCGCCGGAGCAGGAGGAGAGAAGAAGCGGAAGGATGATAACTGCGACCGCGAAAAGCGCGGCGATACGGATCCGTCTCATTTCGCGCCTCCTTTCTTCTTACCGAAGGAGCCCGCAAAGTTGACAACGAGCAGGATGATAAGAATGGTGACTACGATAAGAGCCGAAAGCGCGTACATACTGAACTTTACGTTGTGCGCGGTCTGGTTGTAAACGTAGAGGGGAAGGGTCTGAAAATCGGGTGAGCTTACGAAATGGCTGATGACGAAATCGTCAAGCGACATCGTGAATCCGAGCATAAGACCTGAAACGATTCCGGGAACGATCTCGGGAAGCTCAACCTTGAAGAACGCCTGCGAGGGAGTGCATCCGAGGTCCTGCGCCGCCTCGGAAAGCGAGACGTCGAGAGCCTTGAATCTCGGCATAACAGAGAGGATGACGTAGGGAAGGTTGAAGGTCACGTGCGCAATCAGCATCGTTCCGAAGCCGAAAAGATCCTGAAGCTTAAGTATTGCCGCAACGGCAACGAAAAGAAGCATCATCGAAACGCCCGTAACGATATCGGGGTTCATCATCGGGATGTTGGTCACGGTATTGACCGCACCCTTGAGCCATTTTGCTTTCATTCTGTGGAGTCCGAGAGCGGCAAAGGTGCCGATGACGGTTGCGATCAATGATGACGAAACAGCAAGCACAAGCGAGTTGCGCAGAGACGTCAACGCCTCTTCATCGTGGAAAAGCTCCTCGTACCAGACGAGAGAGAAGCCCGAATATTCCGCAAGACTGCCCGCCTCGTTGAAGGAAAAGGCGATGAGCACGATTATCGGAATGTAGAGCAGAAGAAATACTAAGAAAATGTATGATCTCTGGAGGAATTTCAAGGCATGATACCTCCTCCCTTGCCGGTCTTGGGATCGGCGGGCTGCTTATCGTCGGAGAAGCGGTTCATTATCGTGACCGAGATGATGATCAGGATCATCATAACGAGCGAGATCGCCGCGCCTACGTTGTAGGTCGAGGGGTTCTGGAAAAGACGCTCGATCGTGTCGCCAACGAGATCGATCTTTCCCGCGCCGAGCTTCTGCGAGATATAGAAGGTGGAGATCGAGGGTACGAATACCATCGTAATGCCCGAGATAACTCCCGATGCCGTCAGAGGCATAATAACGCGGGTCATCGTCTGCCAGGAAGTGCATCCGAGGTCCTGCGAAGCCTCGATAAACTTGGGATCGAGCTTCGTCATAGCCGTGAAGATCGGGAGCACCATATAGGGCAGAAAATCGTAGATCATACCGAGGATAACGCCGAAATTCGTTCCGACTATCGAAAGCTTGTCAAGCCCGAGTGAGGTAAGAAAGGAATTGAGAAGTCCGCCGTTGTCGAGAAGTGCCATCAGCGCATATGTTCTGATAAGCAGGTTGCACCACATCGGGAGCATAACGAGCACCATCAGGATTTTTTGCGCACGCGGAGACTGCTTTGACATAAAGTAGGCAAGAGGGTAACCGATCAGAAGGCAGACAACTGTTGCGATAAGCGCAAACGCGATTGAGAGCACGAATACGTGTCCGTACTGCGAAAGCGACGCAATATTTGAGAATGAGAAATTGCCGTCAGCGTCTGTGAAAGCGAAGAATAGGACGAAGATCATCGGAAAAACGATGAACATTATTGCCCAGAGTATGTGTGGCGCGGCGGCAAGTCTCTGAAAGAGAGAGCCTTTTTTCATTCTTCTTCCTCCTCCGGATCAGAGAGCTGATCGAGCTCATCGCTGAAAGAGGAGTAGTCTCCGAATTTGCCCGAATATTCGGATTTTTTCATTACGTGGATCGCCTCGGGCTCGATATGGAGACCGATGGTGGCGTCGGGTGCAACGTAGTCGGATGTCTCGAGCATCCATTTGAAGCCGCCGACGTCAACGATTATCTCGTAATAATCGCCCTTGAAGGTGACGGAGGAAACGGTGCCCGTGAGCATACCCTTGTCCACAGCCACAACGTCAACGTCCTCGGGACGGACGACGATATCGACCTTCTCCTTGGGCGCAAAATCCTTGTCTACACAAGTGAAGGTGTGACCCGAGAAGCGAACCTTGTAGTCCTCGAGCATAACGCCGTCAAGGATGTTGGATTCGCCGATAAAGTCGGCAACGAATGCGTTTTCGGGCTCGTTGTATATTTTTTCGGGAGTGCCGATCTGCTGGATCTTACCGTCAGCCATAACGACGATGGTATCGGACATCGAGAGGGCTTCTTCCTGGTCATGGGTTACGAAAATGAAGGTGATGCCCGTCTGTCTCTGCATACGCTTGAGCTCGACCTGCATATCCTTGCGGAGCTTGAGGTCAAGCGCGCCGAGAGGCTCGTCGAGAAGCAGGATCTTCGGCTTGTTGATAAGAGCGCGCGCGATCGCAACACGCTGCTGCTGACCGCCCGAAAGGCTGTCAACGCGGCGTCGCTCAAAGCCCCTGAGGTTGACCATCGCAAGCATTTCCTTGACCTGCTCGCGGATCTCCTCCTCGGGAGTTTTCTTGATTCGCAGACCGAACGCGATATTTTCAAAAACGTTCAGATGGGGAAAGAGAGCGTACCGCTGGAAGACCGTGTTAACGGGACGCTTGTGGGGCGGAATTTCGTTTATGAGCTTACCGTCAAAGTAAACCTTACCCTCGTCGGGAGTTACGAAGCCGCCGATGATACGAAGGGTCGTGGTCTTGCCGCAACCCGAGGGGCCGAGCAGAGTGATGAACTCGTGCTCATGAATGTCGAGATCGATAGAGCAAAGAACGGTCTCACCGTCGTAAGACTTGGAGACTCCGCGCAGCTCTATAAGCTTTTCGTTGTTCATTCCGTACAATTCCTTTACAGATAAAAAATAAAAAAATTCCGGAACGGGTCTATGTCACACATCGGAAAAAAGCGCAAATCCGCCCAAAAACCGCCGAAAAGACGATCATGGACGGGCAAAAAAAGCCGAGTGTACCTACGTACCGCAGTTTCCAAGTATATTGTATCAAAAAATCCGATAAAATGCAATAGTTTTTTAAAATATCTTCAAAATAAGGGCGAAAAATGTGGCTTTTTGCTCTCGAATCCGAACAAGAGCGGATTAGTGCAGAGTTCAGAATGCAGAGTGCAGAGTTTCGGAAACTTTTCTCGCGTTGCTCGAAAAGTAAATTAAAAATAATTTCCGAACGAAGTGAGGCAATTTTCCACAACTCT
>JAZSEA010000102.1:0-6719 GCA_045531455.1 Eubacteriales bacterium | reverse complement strand
GTGTAAAATGTGTGTATGACAATATTCTTTCCTCCTTGGAAAATGTTTGTGTGGTAACTACATTTTACACCTTGGCGAGAATATTGTCTATTCTTTTTTGAAAACTTTTTGTGTTGCACTTGATATTATAACTTACCGACCACACGGAAGTGTGGTGGATGAGGGGAAGCGACGGATGCACTTTGTTAGTAATAACTTCAGTTCGAGCGGTATATTACTTAATGAATCAGCCTCATTTTTTTATTTGTAAATCCTTCTTCCTATCTCGTCGAGATAGGCGATCAGATCGTGCGGGTCGTTTGCGGTGATATTGGTGAAGCCGAATTTCATACAGCGTTCTGCCGCCTCGCGGTTATCTGCGTGATAGCCCCAGGCCTCGATACCCTTTTCGTCGAGCATCTTGACGAGAGCCTCGATATCCTCGTCGGGCAGACTCATAGGTACGCCCATACCGTACATCTTATCAAGTACGCGGGGATCGTAGCGTTTCATCTTCTGCGGCGGCTGACCCTGAGTCTTGACGTGCGGATAGTGATCCTGAACGTAGAGAAGAGTCTGTGCGTCGAAGCTTGCGATGACGGAACGCTCGAGCAAGCCGTACTTTTCGAGCAGCTCTATGGCAATGTCGACGACGTGCGGGCGTTGCTCCTTGATCTCGACGTTGAGGACCATATGCGCGGGTGCTTCGTCCCGGATGCATTCGAGTGCTTCCTCGAAGGTCGGCACGCGCTCTCCGGGATATCCGAATTTCACGCCCGCGTCGAGAGCCTTCATTTCTTCAAGAGTTTTGAACCATACCGCGCCCGTGCCGTCGGTGGTGCGGTCAACCATTTCGTCGTGCATAACGATCATAACGTCGTCGCGCGTCAGCTGAATGTCAAATTCAAGCACGTCAACGCCGAGCCTGAACGCCTCGCGGAAGGATATGAGCGTGTTCTCGGGCATATAAGCCTTGCAGCCTCTGTGACCCGTTACACCGAGCTTTTCTTTATTCTGATCCCACATAGTTTGTTCCTCCTGTGGTTTAGGGTTGAGATAATTATAGCATAAATGAAGAAAAAAGTAAACATCAATCACGTTTTTTATAATAAATCTGATCTGATTGTTGATTATTTTGTCGCATTATGATATAATATATGAAAGAATATTCGACAGCAACGGAGGCGGAAGATGAACGTATATGTAATTTATAAATTTGATGATGTTGATATAGTAAAAAACAAAATTGAAGAGATAAAAAGAGAAGTGAATATTGAAAACGGTGAGTATAAGAATAAGGTGTCATTTTATATGTTTTCCGCAGATCGCAAAAAGAAGTTTTGGCATAAGACAGCTAGAAATAAAATTAAAATGTGCAATATTGTGGCGTTCTTTGATTTGTTTGACTATGATGATAAAAAAGGATACGATAATATCAAGTGGGAATTGAAATGTGCGGAAAAATATAAAAAGCGAATTATTGTTTTTAAGAAAAACTCCGATAGTTTTGCAGAAAAAATATATGAAACTGATTTTTCAGGAGTTGAAATAAACCGATTAAGATACAGCAGAGTCCGTGGAATTGATGAGGCGGTTGATTACTTTAAAGGCGAGGTTGGCTGGTCTATGGAGAGAAAACTGCTTGAAGTTTCACGAAAAGAAACTCAAATTTCTGAAATAACTAACGATAAAGGAACTGACAAAGCTTCAAAAGAAGAAAAAACTTGCACAATACCCAAGGAAGATAAAGAGCTTTTGATGGAGCAGTATCGCTTGATGATTGAAACTTCGGAAAGGCTGATGGATAGACGTCAGTCTGTGGGTAGCTTGTATACTACGATATGTACTGCTTTGATTGCTTTTGTAGGTGCATCTTTCGGTTTTTCAAATTTGTTGGTTCCGGCAATGGCTTCTTTGATGTCGGGATTAATTATCATAGTGCTTTGTGTTAATTGGCGGTCGTCACTTAATGCGTACGATCTGAACAACGGAGGAAAATTTGCTGTAATCAATGAAATTGAAAAACATTTGCCTGCAGAGATGTTTGAATGCGAGTATAAATATAATACTCTCAATGGCATTCGTTCATATTCAGCAAGAGAAATGCTACTCCCTTTGATTTTTGCATTGTTTGGCGTGTTAATGATGGCATTATCAGTTATTTTATTTTTTGTATATTACTTATAATACAACACTTATATTACAAATGTTTCAAAAAAGCAGAGAACGTGAGTTCTCTGCTTTTTAAACTATGGAAGTATCTCAAAGTTTATCATGCTCTATCCCCGAATTGATGAATCCCGTCTGCTTGAAGTCGCGCGGATTATGGCGGACTATGTAGTCGATGTAGGAGTCGATCAGCTCGGCGGTGAGAATGTATCCGTCGGGGGTCATATGGCCGTGGAGATAGAATCTCTCGCGGAAGCGCGCGTCGTAGAGAGGACCGTATTTGCAGAGGTCGATGACGTAGGAATTGTCGAATATCTCGGTGAATTTGTAGAGAAGTGCGATGACTTCGCGCGTTGCATCCTCGCGGTCGGCGCGGTCGGAGCGCGGGAAGGTCACGAAGAAGAATTTCGCCTCGGGGCTGATCTCCTTATAGCGGCTGACGATCGCTCCGTAGTATCCCGCGAAGGTGTCGGCGTTGTTGCGCCAATCATTTACGTCGACGTCATCGATCGAGCCGATCGGCATATGCTTGTTGTAGACGTCGTTGACTCCGAGCGCGATGACGTAAGCCTGCGCCGCGAGATCTTGGCTCCAGAAGCCGCGCGACTCGGCAAAGGTCTCGATATACTGCTTTGCCGTCATACCGCCCTTGGAGAAATTGTAGGCAGTGAGACCGTTTTTACGCGCGATATACTGACCCCAGGAGTATTCGTAGAGGTCGTGGTAATGAGCCTTGCCCGCCGCGTCGCGCGTTTCAAACTCGCCCGAGGAAAGGCTGTCGCCGACGAAGGCGATCTTTCTGAATACGCTCGTTCTGCTGTAGCCCTCCACAAGTCTGTCGAGCGGCTTTTCGTTTTCGGGGTAGAGATAATTGTTCCAGTCCATTTCTTTTCTCCTCAGTGATTTATCAGTCCGTAAAGCATCCATCTGTCATTTTTCAACTCGAGGATGACTATGGCGCAGTTTGAGCATACGATATTCATCGTGTTGATGTTTGCCGAAAAGATTATCGAAAGCGTGGTGCGAAGGAAGCCCGCGTGCGTGAAGGCGGCGACGTTTTCGCAGTCGAGCGCCTTGACCTTATCGAGAAACTCGGTTGCGCGGGCGCGGAATTCCGAGTTGGTCTCGCCGTCCCACGCCTTGAAGCCGTCGGTCATCAGCTTGCGCTCGGGCGCATCGGGTGCGAGAAAGGGCTTGAGCGCGAGGCTGCCGACGTTTATTTCACGGAGAAGGGGCGTTTCCTCGTAAACACAACCGGGAATCGCGGTCTCAGCGGTATTTTTGGCGCGGATGAGGTCGCTCGAGTATATCTTATCGAACTTGATGCCTTCGAGTATCGGGCGGACACCCTTGGCGTCCTCGACACCCTTCGGGGTGAGGTTGACCTGCGCCCAGCCTGTGTAGCGGCCCGCGAGATTCGTTTCGCTCTCGCCGTGTCTGATCAGATAAAGCTTCATTTCTTTTTGTATCCTTTGTAGAGATGAACGATGTTGAGGTCTTCCTCCATATCGAGACCGTGCGAGCCGTTCTCGCCGTCGATCTCGTGGCAGCCGTGGTCCATAGCAAAGCCGAGGAGGACGTTGCGGTGGCTCATATGATGCTCGATAAGCTCGCAGAGCTCGCAGTAGGCGTGATCGTTTGCTCGAAGCTCGCATAGAGCCTCGAGACCCTCGGGACCTTTTTTGTGCATCACGGAGTCGTAGTTGCCGTTGTAGATGACGATCAGATCGTGCTCGTCCTTCATAATGATCTCGGCGGCTTTTGCGTTGACGGCGTCAACACCGCCCTTGGGGAAGAGGAAATAATCCATGTCGCGCTCGAGGTAGATGTTGCTCAGGCTCGCGTTGCCGTAAGAGACTATCGCGCATTTCTTGCCCGCGCGGAGAGCGGCGTCAAAGATCGAGTCTATCCTGATGACGGGCTTTTCGTATCTGCGTATGCCGTGGACGGCGGGCTGTGCGCCCGTGTACATCGTGCCGAAGCAGACGGGAGTTACCGAGGGCATTACCGAGCAGAGCGGGATCTCGATCTCCGCGCGGCTTTTTACGCCCTTCAGAAGCTGAGGATATTTTTCATAGACCCACTGCGCGATGGCATCGGGGTTGTACATAACGACGCGGTCAGCCTTTTCGCCGCCGAAAACTCTGTCGATATATGCGACGAGGTCTGCGTTTGCGGGCGCGGCTTCGCTCGGAGATTCTATGCCGAGAGCGTAGGCAAGCGCGCCGCAGATTGTGTCAAGAGAATTGGGATTGTACATAATTAAACCTCCACGTCAACGTAAGCCGGTGAATGGTCGGAAATGGGGTAGTAATAGTCGGGAGAATAGCGTTCAAAACGCTTGACCGA
This sequence comes from Eubacteriales bacterium, assembly GCA_045531455.1. Taxonomy (GTDB): domain Bacteria; phylum Bacillota; class Clostridia; order Oscillospirales; family CAG-272; genus CAG-390. Next base: position 2,222 of record JAZSEA010000102.1, on the reverse strand, counting down.
GCCCTCTTCTTCGCCGATGACGAGGATGTGGTCGATAGCGGTCTTCCAGGGGCGGTCGGAGTAGAAGGTCTTGAAGCCGTCGGGGAAGCAGTAGTGGTAGCCGACAGCCTCCTCGGCGTAGTCGGTTGCTATATCGTGCGCGTGGCGGTAGCCCTTTGCGATCGCGGACTGAACAGCCTTCGAGTCAAAGCCCGTGTTGAGGTCGCCGACGAGGAATGCGGGACAATTGTATTTCTCGCGGAAACGGTCGAGCGCAGTTGTCAGAAGCTCGATCTGATACTCGCGCGCCTCGTCCGAATGGGGCAGGCAGTTCGAGGGATATGGTACGGGAGTTTTTTCGGTCGGCGAATGCTTCCACCAGAGGTGGGTCGTGGCGAAAATGAAGAGCTTGTCGTCCTCCTTTACGCGGAAAACGCCGATATTGTACGCCTTCGAGCGGACGTCGTTGAACTTGCCCTCAAAACCCTCGATCTCGGCGGGGTAGGTGAGGAATTCCGAATCGACGAGCTCGAACTTGTCGGTACGGTAGAGGATGGGCGTGAAGCGACCCCAGATGAGAGTGTAGCCGGGCATTCCCTCTTTGACAAGGTCTGCCATAAGCGAGCTTGCCTCCTGACAGCCGATGACGTCGGGCTGAGTTTCCCGCCAAACGCGGAGAAGACCGCCTATCCGCGCCTCGGCGGAGCAGTCAAATCCCTTTTCCTCCCAAGCGGGAGAATTTTTATCGCGGTTCCAGATGTTGTGAGTCATAAGACGGATGGTCGACATAGTTTGAACCTCCATTGCTTGATGAGATAATTATAGCATAAAACGGGATGGATTTCAAGGAAATATGAAAAATAAGGAGCCGAAAAGGCTCCTTATTATCAATTCAATTTTTTGCCGCACGCTCTGATATACGGCTTGAGATTTTCAAGCAATTCGTCCTCACTCTCGCCTGCGGGACAGTCGCTCCAAAGGCAGTAGCCGCCGCCGAGGATGCGTTCGTCGGGCGCGGGGAGATCGATCTCTGACGTGCCGCGGTTGAAGTGATAGGCGTTCCACTCTCGCTCGAGTATCTCTGGCGTGGTGCCGTATTTATCGCCGCCGAAGCCGACGACGTAATAAACGTAGGGGCTGATGAAATTGTAGACCTTATGGCCTCGGTCGAGGTAGGTATGGACGGTGTTTTTGCCGCCGTTCGACTTTATCGACCAATATTGAATGTCGATCGAGCGGTCAAGCTCGGTCACACCAAGCCAGCCCGTGTCATAGTCGCGGTAGACGTCATCGTTCCACATAAGTATCTTTTCGTAGCCGATCGAGCGCATAAGCGCGGCGATGCCGTTCATATAGAGGATGAAGGCATCGTAAGCCACGGCGCGATCGTCTCCCGTCAAAGCTTTGGCATAGGCGTCCCAATGGTCGAGATTCTGCCATTTTGAGAGGGTGTCGTCGATGGTCTCGCCGTATCCGAGGAGCTCGTCGCCGCCGATGTCGAATTTTCGACAGCCGAGAGAGTAAAAGAAGCGTCCGTACTCGGCGTAAAGATTCATTGCAAATTCGACGGCTTTGGGATTGGAAATATCGATCCCGCGCGAGAAATTGTACTGCTCGGGTTCTTTATTGAAGCTTGAACCCCTGACAATCGACTTTATGCCGTTCTTGTGGAAATAGTTCGATATGTCCGAGCCGGTCTCGGCGTTGTATTTCTTGACGGCATAGTTCATATGACCCGGCGAGTCGAAGGAGGGGATCACCTCGATGCCCTCTGCCTGCGCGAAGCGGACGATATCCGCCATTTGCGTCTGTGTGATGAATTTTGAATCGTTTTCAGCCTCACCGTTCGCCGCGCCGAAAACGCAAAGTGTATGGTCGCCGCCCGCAAGCCAGGGGTAGGTCTTCGATTCAAGACGGTGCCCCATATCCTCGCCGAAATGGATGCTGATGGCGTTGAAGCCCGCGCTCTTTATTTCAAGAATGAGTCGCTTTATCCACGCGGGAGTGTAATATTTCCGCGCACAGTCGAGCATAAAAATGCGTTCGGATACATGATAGAGAGTTTTTTTCATGGAAAATCCTTTGAAAATATTCTTTTGAAAGTTATAGCCGAAGAGAGTCGAACACATAAGGTTTTCATCGGCAAATATCCGCATATACTGCAGAAAAAATCCTCGTAAGATTAATATCTTGCATCGAATTTTTTCTTTGTCTATCCGAATATTTGCTCGATGAAAACTGCT
>JAZSEA010000114.1:0-2179 GCA_045531455.1 Eubacteriales bacterium | reverse complement strand
AGCAGTTTTCATCGAGCAAATATTCGGATAGACAAAGAAAAAATTCGATGCAAGATATTAATCTTACGAGGATTTTTTCTGCAGTATATGCGGATATTTGCCGATGAAAACCTTATGTGTTCGACTCTCTTCGGCTATACCGTCAATTCAAAAAGCCGAGGCTTCATACCTCGGCTTTTTTGATGAAAAAACGTTATTTATCCCAAAAAACATACGTTTTATCCCAAAATTCGTTTTTCAGGTGATTTTGTGGTATAAAACGTTCCGCTTCGCGGAACATATCACTCGGCGAAGCCGAATATCACTGCGAAGTAATAAAACTTGCGCGCAGCGCAAATATCACTGCTTAGCTGAGCTAAAGCTCAGCTAAGCATCCCCTCCTGCTCCTTCGCGTGCCGTGCCTCGTCTGCCGAGAGCTTGGAGAATAGCGATGCTGCCGCAAGGTCACCGCAGCGTTCGGCTATTGCGGCGAGTCTGCGGTAGTTTTCCGAGGCGCGCCTTTCATCCATAATGTTGTTTTTCAGCGCACGTGTTGCGGCGACGGGCGCGCGGCTGTCGCGGTCCTCGCATAGATTGATCCTGCCCGAGTTGCGGACGGCACTCCGCTCGGCGGGATCGCATCCGAGTCGGAGGATCAGCTCGCCGAGAGAACGGTGATGGTGCATCTCCTCCATGGCGAGCCTCTCGAAATATTCGGAAAGCTCGGGCAGGGCATCGGCAAAAACTATAGATAAGTAAAGGTATTCGGAGATAGAATTGAGCTCGCCCGCGCGTGCCCTTGCGGCTTCGTTTGCAAGCGGAATGTTTTTCTGATGTGAATTGTTTGTCATCTTTCAGTCCTCACAAATATGTTTTCATCAACAGTTTATGCCCCGCGCGCGGATCGGTTAATCAATTCCGAATAAAATATTAAAAAAACACGAAAAAGTTTTGAAATTCCTATTGACAATCGCGTGACCGTATGTTATAATTTAGTTAGTGAAATTTAAATACCTTGAAAGGATTAAATAAAATGGATATTACCTCTGTTGCGAGTCTTTCCGCAAATATCACAGAAAACGTCAGCCGCGTTATCTTCGGCAAGAAGCGTGAGATCGAGCTTATCGTTATCTCGCTCCTAGCGGGCGGACATATCCTCCTCGACGATATCCCCGGAACAGGCAAGACAACGCTCGCGCGTGCGCTTGCGAAGTCGATCTCGGGCGACGTGAAGAGAATTCAGTTCACCCCCGACCTGCTCCCCTCCGACATCACGGGAATCAATTACTTTGACCAGAAGACCTCGGATTTCGTATTCCGTCCGGGTCCCGTTTTCACGAATATTCTTATTGCCGACGAGATCAACCGTACCACACCGCGAACCCAGTCGGCTCTTCTTGAATGTATGGGAGAGAAGCAGACTACGGTTGACGGCGTGACCTATAAGCTTGCGGACACCTTCTTCGTTATCGCAACGCAGAACCCGATAGAGTCGCAGGGCACATTCCCGCTTCCCGAGGCACAGACGGACCGTTTCTTTATGAAGCTTGCGCTCGGATATCCCGACAGAGATAACGAGATGGCAATGATGGACGTCCACGGCTCGGCATCTCCGCTTGAGTCACTCGCGCCCGTTTGCACCTGCGCCGACATCGTTGCGGCGGGGAATGCGGCAAGAGGCGTGACCGTGACCGAGCCCGTCAAGGATTATATCCTCCGCATAGTTGACGCAACGAGAAACAATAACCGCATTTCGATGGGAGTCAGCCCGCGTGGAACACTCGCGCTTCTCAACGCCGCACGTATCGCGGCAGCTTGCGACGGACGCGACTATTGTCTCCCCGATGACGTCCGCCGCGTAGCCGTACCCGTCCTCGCGCATAGGATCATCTCGCGCACACAGAGCACCGTCCGAATGTCGGATACAAATGAAAAGCTGATCGAATTTGTGCTTGATTCGGTTGAGGCACCCATCGGTCGCTGAAGCGACCGAGTTAAGATCACGCTTCGCGTGAGTTAAGATTGCCTGCGGCAAGTTAAGATCGCGCAAAGCGCGAGTTAAGATTCGCCTGCGGCGAAGATCAATAGGAATTAGTTTTATTAAAAAAGACCGAAAGTTTTTGAAAATTCTTAAGAAACTTTTTTCAAAAAGTTTCTTAAGTCGCCCTCCGCAGAGGTGCGAAAACGGTTGCCGAAGGCA
>JAZSEA010000054.1:0-8079 GCA_045531455.1 Eubacteriales bacterium | reverse complement strand
GCCGTAGCTCTGGAAATGGATGCCCAATCTGCTATCAAAATTCGAGGAAGAAGAACTAATTTACAAAATCAGAAGGCAAAAATACGGCGGCGGAGAAATCCGTCGCCTTTCGTATGAAATTTTGCTGTTAGTTGCTGTTCTCCCGATATTCTCTCGGCGTTTTACCGCTGTACTTTTTGAATATTCTTGTAAAGTGACTTTGGGAGGAAAATCCGAGATAATCCGCTATCAGGGTAAGCGATTTATCGCTGTAACGAAGAAGTCGCTTGGCCTCCTCGATTTTTTCGCCGAGGATGAAATCGGTCAATGTCATTCCTGTTTCTTGCTTGAATTTGGATGCAAGATACGTGCGGCTGATGAACAGGCTTTTTGCCAGATCGTCTACGTCGAGCGGTCTTGAAAGGTTGTGTTGCACGTAATTTGTCACCTGCATGAGAAGCTTTGACGGATTCTTGCCAAGCCGTACGCGCTCAACGCGACGGGTATAGTCAAGCACCATATGATATTGCAGATTGACAATGGACTCAACGCCCGACATCAATTCGCTTTTGCGGATATATTCGTCTGAAAGCGAAAGTGCGTCCTCGGCATCCATACCGCCTTTGATCGCCGCTCGTGAGGCAAGCGTGGCGGTGACGATAAAGGTGTTTTTATACTGCCGCAGAGCATCGTTGGCGATGACTCCGCCGCGCACACTTGGAGCACGGGAAAGCCATTCACATAACGCGCCGACGTCTCCTTTTTCAATCATTTGCATCAGCGCTTGCTCAAGGGCGAGCGTGTTATGCGTTTCTCGCGGTTCATATTCGGTCTGTTTCTCGTAACGCTTGTCAAATTGCTCGTTCTGTATCATGGTTTCAAGCTCTATCTGCTCAAAATCATAGATGGTCACATCCTCAAGCGAACGCTTTTCGCCGTTAAGTACGTAATTCATGGTACAAAGGATCTGTACGATGCTGCTAAGTGGCATTTGCACGAGGGATCTCATCGCGGTGGAAAACGCCTCTACCCGGGAAAAATCCAGATTGCACGCGAAAGCCAGCTCACGCAGATCATGATCGCTCATGGGCGTTCTGCGAGAAGGACCGATCACGACTGTATGTCGGTCTGAACGGACGATGCCGTAATAGTTGAAAAAAGGTGTCGTGAAATAGCCAATATGCTCGGTGATTGCAAATACGTTATCTAAATACGGCTCGATAGGGTCCGCAGGGAAATCCACCACCGAATAAAAGAAGGTCTGCTCCTTATCTTTGTATATACGGACGGGAATCCCCGCAAGATTTCCGATCACACGGCACAAATACTCAAGATCAATACGTTCCATATCATCACCTCCTACAACAACACAAGACAATTATATCACAAATTGGACGAAAATGCAAGAACAACGACGAGATTTATGATATAATGTAAAATGTAAGATTGTATCACAAGGAGAATTTTTATGGATATAGAGAATATTATGAAATCGCTTACCCGTGAAGAAAAGGTAGCTTTGGTTGCGGGCACGGATTTTATGTACACCAATCCCGTTCCGCGCGTGCATATTCCGCGCGTCCGAATGAGCGACGGCCCTCACGGGCTGCGTGTACAAGGCGCAGGCGGCGATAACGGAGTAACGGGAAGTGAGCCTGCTACGTGCTTTCCGACAGCAGCGACAAGTGCTTCAAGCTGGAACCCCGAAAACACATATAGAATGGGAAAGGCTATCGGTAAGGAAGCAAAGCACTACGGCGTGGATGTTGTGCTCGGCCCTGCGGTCAATATCAAAAGAAATCCGTTGGGCGGCAGATGCTTTGAGTATTTTTCTGAGGACCCTTACCTTGCGGGAAAAATGGGGGCTGCCGAGGCGCGAGGTATTCAAAGTGAGGGCGTCGGTGTGTCGGTCAAGCACTTTGCACTCAACAACAGCGAAAACTATCGCTTTATGGGCGATAGCGTTGCCGATATGCGTGCTATTCGCGAGATATATCTGAAGCCCTTTGAAATGATCGTCAAGGATGCACATCCCGAAACGGTGATGTGTGCTTATAACAAAATCAACGGCACGTATTGCAGTGAGAATGCATGGCTTTTGAATGAGGTTTTGCGCGGCGAGTGGGGCTTTGACGGGCTTGTGATGACCGACTGGGGCGCAACGCACGACCGCCTGAACATGCTCCGCGCAGGGCTTGATCTTGAAATGCCGGGTGATACCGCGATCTGCCGTAAGTGGATCATGGATGGACTTGAGAGCGGTGAGCTTGACGAATCCGTACTGGACGAGGCGGTCAGAAACGTTCTCGCACTTGTAGCAAAGCACGAAAGCAAGAAGAAGGAGCAAGCCGATTTCAAAGCACATCACGCCCTTGCAAAGGAGATTGCCAAAGACAGCGCGGTGCTACTGAAAAATTGCGGAATGCTTCCGCTTGACAAAAACAACGGCTATTTTGTATGCGGAGAGCTGTTCGAGAAGATGCGCTACCAAGGCTCGGGAAGCTCGATGATCAATCCCACATATCTCTCGACACCCAAGACAGCATTTGATGCAAACGGTGTGAAATATACTTATGCCAAGGGGTACCGGGAAAATGAGCTTGCAGCGAGCACCGCGCTGATAGAGGAAGCGCTTGATGCATGCGCCGAGTATGACAGTATTCTCGTGTTTGCAGGCCTGACCGACTACGTGGAAAGTGAAGGCGCAGACAGAGAAAATATGCGTCTGCCCGAAAACCAGCTTGCACTGATTGAGGCGTTGATCGAGGCGAAGAAACGCATCGCGGTTATTCTTTACGGCGGTTCGCCTATTGAATTGCCGTTTGCAGACAAGGTGGATGCCATTCTCAATATGTATCTGCCGGGGCAAAACGGCGGCGAGGCAACCTATTCGCTTTTGTTTGGCGAAATTTCGCCCTCGGGAAAGCTTGCCCAAACGTGGCCGTGCGAATACGCAGACGTGCCTTTCTGCGATGCTTTCGCGAAAACCAAAAACGAGGTGTATAAGGAAAGCGTTTTCGTTGGCTACCGTTACTATACGACCGCTGGGAAAAAGGTTCGCTATCCGTTTGGTTACGGACTTTCATATACCTCATTTCGTTATGAAAATATGTCCGTACAGGAAATCGAAAACGGTTATCTCGTTTCCTGCGACGTGACGAATATGGGGGCTTATGACGGCGCAGAGGTCGTTCAGCTTTACGTGGGCGCGCCTGCTGCGGAGGTGTTCTGTCCCGTAAGAGAACTGAAGGGCTTTTCCAAGGTATATCTGAAAGCGGGAGAAACACAGCGCGTGGAGATTGCGGTAGAGAAGAATGATTTGCGCTATTGGAACTTAAGCGATAACCGCTACGTTCTTGAAGATGGTGAATACCGTTTTGAGCTTTGCTCGGATTGTCAGACCGTACGGATAAGCTTGGCAGTCAGCATAGCGGGAGAGAGTGCAAGTAACCCCTATACCGATGCCGTGCTTGAAATTTACAAAAAAGCCGCACTTGACAAGGTCACCGATGACGTTTTCGAGCAGATGGCAGGACTCAAAATTCCCGAGATCCCTCCGAAAAAGCCCATCCGTATGGAGAGCCGTTTTTCGGATATGAGGGCAACCTTCATGGGCAAGATCCTGTATGCCGCTGTGCTTTCGGTTGCAAAGGCCGATATGCGCAAGGCAAAAAAGATGCCGGAGGGCGTGGAGCGGGACAACAAGATCAAGGGAGCGATCTTCCTTGAGAGAATACTTGATTCCAATTCGATTATTACCATGTCTATGTCGGCAGGAGGAAGCTGCCCTTATAACATGGCAGAAATGTTCGTGCATCTTGCAAACGGTAGAATTATAAAGGGACTGAAATGCTTGTGCAGCGGAGTGAAAGCACCCGCACTTCCCAAAAACAAGGAGAAAGAAAATGGCTAATCAATTACTTGAAAAAAGAATCTTTCACTCAAGAGTGAAAAGCGATCGCGTAAAGGCAGGGGAGAAGTGGCTCGGATACCTGATCGGCCCTGCGGGTGCACTGCTTCTCAACGCCGTGCTCGCTACGTATCTGAACGTTTACTATACCGACGTTCTGAATTTGACGCACATCTGGGGAGGTGTATTCCTCACCGTATTTCCCATTGTGTCCAAGATCATTGATGCTATCACCAATATTGTGATGGGTTATGTCATTGACCGCACCAGGACAAAGCAGGGAAAGGCGCGCCCGTGGCTTTTGCTTTCCGCGCCTCTTGTTGCGATTACAGGTGTGCTGCTGTTTACCGTACCGCAGGCAAGCGAGGGTGTACAGGTTATATGGATCATGATTTCCTACAATCTTTTCTATTCCTTTGCGTACACCATCTTTAATATGAGCCATAATCTGATGGTTCCGCTCTCCACGAGAAACACCACCGATCGCGGAAGCCTTTCGGTATTCAACCAGATCTCGACCATTATGATGAGCGGCATTCTCGTTGCGCTCATCTTCCCGATGGTCATTATGCCCATGCTTGGCGTTGACAAGACAAAGTGGATATTGGTGATGGGCATACTTTCGATCATAACGCTTCCGCTGATTCTTCTCGAATATTACTTCACCAAGGAGAGAGTGACCGAGGAAACGCAGGATACAGAGGAAAAGAAGATTCCATTCAAAACGCAGCTTAAGATCGTGTTTACAGATAAATATCTCTTGATCGTTTTCGCGTATTTCCTTATTTACACCTTTGGCGTGAGCATGAAGAACCTCGGTCTTGTCTATTATTGCAACTACGTGCTTGGTACGTATAATGACGGCGTTACACAGATGCTGGTTTCGGTCATCGGCGGTGTGCCCATGGGCATTGGTATCTTTGCCGTGTGGCCACTGGCAAAGAAGTTCGGCAAAAGAAACGTGACTATGTGGGGCTTCGTGCTTTATGCCATCGGTAGTCTGATCTGCTGGCTGTTTCCCACCAATCTTATCATCGTGTTGGTTGGACAGTTTATCAAGAACATCGGCGGTCTTCCTTGCGCATATGTGTTTATGGCGCTCTTTGCCGACACGCTTGACCATCTTGAGTGGAAGAGCGGTATCCGCTGCGACGGCTTGGCAATGTCGATCTATAACGTCATCGCGGTAGCTCTTGTTGGTATTGTAACGGGAGTTTTCAACGGCATGCTGAGTGCTGCCGGTTATATTGCACCTTCTATGGACGCTGCAGGGAATACCGTTGCGGCAACTCAGCCGCAGGCTGTCCTTGACGCGATTACCTTCTCCTTCGTGGGTCTTGAAGTGTTTACGGGTATTGTGCTTGCCGTGCTTCTCGCGTTCTTCTCGGTAGAAAAAACGATTGGCAGAAAGCAAGCTGTTATCAAGACTCGTCAGGGTGCAGAGGTTACAGAGCAAGTCGTACCCCTTTCCGCAAAGGAAACTGCTGCATGGGAAAAGGAGATGGCTGCGGGTGAGCAATACTACGAAAAGATTCAGAAAGAACTGAACGGTAAGTAATATGAAAGCGATAAGACTCAAAACAGAATTTCTAAAATGTCCCATAGGCGCAGATTTTCAGAAGCCGCTCTTGACCTGGAATTGCGAGGGTGGCACCAAGCAGACGGCTTATCGGATTGTTGCCCAAACGAACGGAACCGTTATTTGGGATAGCGGTAAGGTGGAGAGTGATTCCATGCGCGCAATATATCCCGAACCCCTTTGTTCGCGGCAGAGAGTTGATTGGAGTGTAACGCTGTGGGATGAGCACGGTGACGGCGGAGAACCAACAGATGCGGTTTTTGAAATGGGATTGCTCGACAAATCTGATTGGCAGGCAAAATGGATTTCGGGAAACTATACAATAAATTCTTGCAAGCGTTATCCTGTGGATTGCTTCAAAAAAGAATTTGATACAAGTGACGTCAAAAAGGCACGCATTTATGCGAGCGCTTGCGGTGTATATGAGCTCTGCCTCAACGGTAAGCGCGTTGGGGATTTCATTCTTGCTCCCGGGCATACCGATTACCGTAAAAGAGTGCAATATCAGACCTATGACGTAACCGACCTTTTGAAAAACGGTGCAAATACCATTACGGCAGAGCTTGCCGACGGTTGGTATCGCGGATCTTGCGGCGCGTGGGGGCTCAGAAACCAGTACGGCAAGCAGACAAAGCTCATTGTACAGTTGGAAATCGAGAAGACCGACGGCACGCGTCAAACGGTTGTAACCGACGGCACTTGGGCTTGGTCAAATGACGGCGCACTTCGCAGGGCAGACAATCAGGATGGCGAGATCGTAGATGCAAGGCTTGCGCCAAGTTATAGCAAAAAGGCGCGTGTCACAAAGCACAAGGCAACGCTTGCCGCGTCCAATAACGTGCCCGTAACCGAGCATGAGACATTCAAGCCCACCGTGATAACCACGCCAAGCGGCAAAAAAGTGCTTGACTTTGGGCAGAATATTGCGGGCTACATCAAATTTTCTATCGATGCAAAAGCAGGGCAGACACTCAAACTTCGCTTTGGAGAAACCTTCGACAAGGACGGCGAATTTACCCAAAAGAACATTCAGTGCGCCACCAAAAAGCGACAAACTCCTTTGCAAGAGGTGATCTATACCGCCAAGCAAGGGCTTAACGAGTACAAGACCAAGTTCTCGATCTTCGGTTTTCAATATGTTCTCGTTGAGGGCGATATTGAATGGAATCCCGAGGATTTCACCGCTGTCGCGGTTTATTCCGATATGGAGGAAACCCTCTCGTTTGAATGCTCACATCCTTTGATCAACAAATTCGTGGAAAATACAAGATGGTCGGCAAAGAACAACCACGCCGACGTGCCCACCGATTGCCCCACCCGTGAACGTCACGGATGGACGGGAGACGCGCAAATCTTCTGCGATACAGCATCGTATTTCTTCGATTATGCCGCGTTTGCGCGTAAGTACCTAAGAGATATGTGCGACGGTCAGCGTAAAAACGGCGTGTTCCGCCAGATCACACCTGTGGGCGGCATCGACTTTTATATGAACGCCATGGATGGTTCTGCAGGTTGGTCGGATGCGGGTGTGCTGATTCCGTATCGGATTTACAAGAAATTTGGCGATCGACGCATCCTTGAGGACAACTACGAGGCAATGCGAAGATACGCGAGAATCAAGATCAAGAGTATTGGTAAGCATTATCTGACAGGACTGCCTACGGGACTTTCCTTGAAAGACAGCAAAACAATCTCAAATTACGGTCAATCCTACGGTGAGTGGGCAGAGCCTATGGACGTAAATGCCTTCGCCGTTTCAGATTTTATCAATCCTCATCCCGAGGAAACCACGGCATATCTCGTTTATATGCTGGAAACCATGACGGAGATTGCAGAAATCCTCGGAAAAACGCAGGACAAAGCACTGTATCAGAGGCACGCGGATATCGTCCGCGGCGGTTATAGGAAACTGATCGAAACCGAAAAATATAGCTATGATACCGACAGACAGGCAAAGCTCGTCCGCCCGTTATACTTGAAGCTGCTTGATGAAAAACAAACCGAGTTTGCCCAAGCGCGTCTCTTACAGGCTCTTGATCATTACGGCTGGCGGCTGGGCACAGGATTCTTGTCCACGCCCTTTATCCTCTACGTTCTTGCGGATATGGATATTGAGTACGCTTATCGTCTGCTTGAAAACGAGGAAATGCCAGGCTGGCTCTTTATGCCTAAGATGGGAGCTAACACCATTTGGGAAAGCTGGGAAGGCACGCAGGCGCAGGGCGGAGTTGCCTCTCTCAACCACTATTCAAAGGGTGCTGTCTGCGAATGGCTCTTTGGAGAGATGTGTGGAATTCAGATCGGCAGCGAAAACGAATATATTATCAAGCCAAAGATTGGTGGCAATATTAATCACGCATCTTGCGAGTACAACGGAGTATATGGCAAAGTGAAGAGCGAGTGGCGCAAGAATGTGGATAGCATTACGTATCGCATTACAGTGCCTGCCAATGTGTTCGTTAAAGCGATCCTGCCTAACGGGGAGCACGTTTGCGGTGCAGGTGTGCATGAATTTACCGTGCTAAAATGAGCCATGACGGCGATTCCCAAAACAGAGAATCTCCGTCGTGTTTTGTGTGGTACAGAATCTTGTTGAAATAACAAGTATTTT
>JAZSEA010000021.1:0-19621 GCA_045531455.1 Eubacteriales bacterium | reverse complement strand
AGGGATGAACCATTTACATTCCCCAGCGGGGAAGGGGGACCGCGTGCAGCGGTGGTTGAGGAGAGCAAAGTCTGTACTGCACATCAAACAGGGCACAAATACAAAACTCAGATAATATGAAGTTTTTGCTTCATATTATCCGAGTTTCTATTTTTTCGTTTTATTTTTGCACCGTACAAAATCTGATCAGTACAGCTAAATATTATTAATCTGTAATTTTCGCTTTAGCGAAAATTTACCTTCAACTAGCAACTAGCAACTTATTTCCTCTTTGCCGCGTCGTAGCGTGCGTTAGCGGCAGCCGTTCTCTTATTTGCCTCCGCAATTCTCGCTTTCTGCGCCTCGCGTTCCTTGGCGGTTCTCTCGGAGGGAGACATATGCGCGTCGTCCCAATGCTTCTTTGCGTCAGCCTTTGCCTTGCGGTAGGTATTTCTGCCGCGGTTTTCCTCGAAGTTTGCCTTGGATTCTGCCTTGACCGCTCTGAACTCGGCGCGGTCAACCTCGTGCTGTGCCTTTGCGCTTGCCTTCATATCGGCGAAAGCGTTCTTGAAAAAACTTTTGATGCCCATTTTTATTTTTCTCCTTAATTATTCTTCAGGATCTTTTCGCTGAGAGCGAGGATCTCGGCGCCGTACTTCTTCTTGCGCGAGTTGAGGATACCCTTGTAGATGGGGTAGTTGACGAGCGCGAGTGCCATACCGACGACTCCGATCGCGATGCCGGGGATCATCATATCGCCAAGACCGAGCTGGGATGCGAGATCGGTCATAACGAAGCTCATACCCGAGCCCATGATGATCGCGGAGATGCTTCCGAAGACGTAAGCGAAGACGTTTGCGGGGCGTCTTACCTTTGCGTCAAGCTCGCGGAGTGCGTCGAGCTCTGTGGTGGTCTTTTCTGTGTACTGTGCGCGGATCTTCTGCGCCATAAACTGCTGATCGTTTCTGTTCATTTTTATTTACCTCTCTTTATTGTGACAATATTATAATCTTTTGATGTTTTTGATTGTTTTGCGAAATGTTTGAGTTTTGTTAATTGTTGATAATTTCGTCCGAAAGACGAAGGATCTCGGGGGTCAGCTTTTCCTTGGTTTTGCCGTAGATGCGGCGGTAGACGGGATAGGCGGGGATCATAACGAGCGTACCGATGCCGCCGAAGAGGATCGAGAGCCAATCCGCGCCCTCGAGTACGTCGAGCCCGAAGCAAAGTCCGATGCCGAAGATGAGGCATCCGACGACTCCGATGCAGAGGCTTTCGATCATACCCGCGCCCTGAACTTTAGCATCGAGCTTTTTGAGCCGCTCGAGCTTGCTTTCCTCGCGAGGGAGATATTTCTTTCTGATGCTTTCGACTTCGCTGTTTCTCTTAGCCGAATAATTGTAGACAAATGCGTTGTTTTCCATTTAAATTTCTCTTTCCTTGATTTTGTGACTATATTATACCGCCACGATTTTTAAGTTTTGATTCCGAAATGTTTGAGTTTTGTTAATCATAAAAAAAGGGGCTGGCTCATTTAAGTTTTCTATGAGGAATGTATTCGGTAAGATTTTCGGAAAGCCGTATACCATCACTCTCCGCCCGAATCTTGCACGAAAAACACATAGAAGTTCGATCGCGTTCTCCTTCCACCACACTTTCGTGTGGTCCCCCTCCCTCCCGGAGGGAGGCTAAGGAGTCAGCGTAAACTTGTATGAAAATACAGCAAATATCGTTCAAATCAATAATTTTGCATACAAAAATAGGAATATTTTATTGAATAAGTTTGCCAAAACTCTGTTAAAAGTGCAAATTAATTCAAATAAATATTCCTATTTGCTTTTTAGATTAAGATAAAACGATGTTCGCTGAATATTCGTAGGATTTTGCTCTCACCATTAAGCCTCCCTCCGGGAGGGAGGGGGACCGTCGCTTGACGACGGTGGAAGGAGAACGCGATTGCGTCTTTTCAGAACTTGAAGTAAAACTTTGGGCTGAAGGTGATAGTGTATGTTTTCCGCAAAAAATTACTCTATTTGACTGACTAAATGAGCCAACCCCTTTTTTTCTCAGATTGCGAGGCAATAATGCTATTTATTGTTGCAATTCTACGTAATCTATGGTATAATTTAATTTAACAAAATCAAGGCGGTGCAATTATGACGGACGCAAAAACTTTAGCGTATATAAATCTCTATGCCATTCTCGGCACGATCCCCTATCTCTGCGAGCTTGACGAAAAGGCTCGCGAGCTCATCAAAAACGAAAAGGTCTCGATCGGCTTCCGCGTCAAGGGCGGTCCCTCGGGCGCGCTCTGCTTTGCGGACGGCAAAGCTTGGTTTGCAGAGCAGTGCGATTCCTGCAATATCATTCTTCCTTTCTCATCTCCCGAGAAATTCAACGGAATGATCGACGGAACCGTGACTCCCATTCCCTCGAAGGGATTTACAAGAATCGGATTCCTGCTCAAGAAATTCCTTCCGCTGACAGATATCCTTTCGTCCTACCTCCGCGCGGATAAAAAAGCACTCGAGGATCCCATTTTCTTCGAGAAGAGCACGATCCTGATGTTCCATCTGATCACCTCCGCGATTGCGCAGATCGGAAACGTCGATCCGATCAGACAGGCAAGCGCGTCATATATCGTTGACGGAAACATCAAGCTTGCGATCGGTGACGGTCTCGCGCTTACTATCTCGGCGAAGGATCACGTGCTCACCGCCATCCACTCCGCTCCCGAAAGCTTTATGTCCTTTATGCGCTTCGAGGATATCCGCCTCGCACGTGCGCTCTTTGACGGAGAGGTGAATGCCGTCGCCGCTGTCGGTGAGGGTAAGGTCCGCATCGGCGGAATGATCTCGCAGGTCGATAACGTCAACCGTATCCTCGACCGCGTTGCACTCTATCTTGCGTGAGGTGAAATTATGAGAAATATCAATAATTATGATAAGAGCCGCGAGGCGTTTGCCCGCGCTATGAAGGTCATCCCCTCGGGCATCTACGGTCATCAGGGCCCCGCGGAGGGATGCTATACCCCCGTTGAGGCGTTCCCCTTCTTCTCTTCGAGAGCAGAGGGTACCTATCTTTGGGACCTTGACGGCAACCGATTCATCGACTATATGTGCGCGTACGGTCCGAATATTCTCGGCTACAACGATCCCGACGTCGATGCCGCCGCGGCAGAGCAGAGAGCGATCGGTGACTGCACGACTCTGCCCTCGACCAAGATGATCGAGTTCGCAGAGCTCCTCGTCGATACCGTTGCGTGCGCCGATTGGGCGTTCTTCGCAAAGAACGGCAACGACGTGACGACTATGGCGATAATGACCGCGAGAGCGCACACCCACCGCAAGAAGATCGTCTTTTTCAAGGGATATTACCACGGAGTTGCGCCCTGGACGCAGAAGATCGACTACGCGGGCGTCATCCCCGAGGACGTAATGCACAATATCTACGTCGATTGGAACGACCTCGATGCGCTCGAAGCTGTTTTCAAAAAATACAAGGGCGAGATCGCGGCTGTCATCTCGCAGCCCTATATGCACGGCAACTTTATGGACAACGTCCTTCCCGCAGAGGGATTCTGGAAGGAGGTCCGCCGTCTCTGCACCGAAAACGGCACCGTTCTCGTTGTTGACGACGTCCGTGCGGGCTTCAGACTCGATATCGCGGGCTCGGATCACTATTTCGGATTTGAGGCTGACCTCATCTGCTTCTGCAAGGCGCTTGCGAACGGTTATAACGTCTCCGCACTCTGCGGAAAGAATTTCCTCAAGAATACCGTCTCGGGTATGTCGTACACGGGAAGCTACTGGCTTTCCGCCGTGCCCTTCGCCGCAGGAATCGCTTGTATCAATAAGATGAAGAGGCTTGATATGCCGAATATGCTGATCGAAAAGGGCACAAAGCTCAAGGAGGGTCTTATCTCCGCGGGACAGAAGTACGGATTCGATCTCCGTGTCACGGGTGTTTCGTCCCTCTTCTATCTGCGAATCGCGGACGATCCCTCGCTGATGCTCCATCAGGAATGGATCGCGGAGTGCGTCAAGAGAGGCGTATTCTTCACCAATCACCATAACCACTTTATCAATGCCGCACTCACCGATGCCGATATCGCCGAGACCGTCGATATCGCCGACGAAGCATTTGCGGTCGTAAGAAAGAGACACTAATATATAATAAGGAAGAAAAGGTGCAAAAAATGCGCAGTAAAGTCGGAAAACTTATAAAAGAATATATCATAATCACCTTCGGCGCCATTCTTGCGGGAGCCGCGATCTACTTCTTTATGCTCCCCTCGCATCTTGCGATCGGAAGCGGCTCGGCGCTTGCGATGGTATTATCGAATTTCATCCCCCTGCCGATCTCGGCGATCTCGCTTGCGCTGAATATCATTTTTCTGATCATGGGATTCATCCTCGTCGGACCCGAGTTCGGTGCGAAGACGGTATATACCACGATACTCGTGCCCGCCTCGCTCGGAGTTTTTGAGATTCTTTTTCCGAATTTTCAGTCGCTTACGCAAGACCCTCTGCTCGATATGATTTGCTACATACTCGTCGTAGGTATGGCGATGGCGATCCTCTTTTCGTGCAATGCTTCATCGGGCGGACTCGATATCGTCGCCAAGATCATGAATAAGCATCTGAAGATGGAGCTTGGAACCGCGGTCTCGGTCTCGGGACTCGTCGTTGCCTTTTCCGCGGCGTTCTGCTACGATACGAAAACCGTCGTTCTCAGCGTCCTCGGTACGTATTTCGGCGGAATGATCGTCGATAAATTCATCTTCGGGCTCAATATCAAGCGCCGTGTCTGCATTATTTCGCAGACCCACAACGACGAGATCGTTTCCTATCTGCTCCACGATCTTCACAGCGGCGCGACTCTCTACGAGAGCTTTGGTGCGTATGACGGAACCAAGCGCACCGAGATCGTAACGATCGTCGATAAAAACGAATACCGCAAGCTGATGGATTTCGTGAAAAAGACCGACCCGAAGGCTTTCGTCACCGTATATTCGGTAAACGAGCTCCGTTATCAGCCAAAGGTAAAATAAATCTTGCCTTCCTCGGCAGAAAAAACGCCTTATGCCAATAATTTTGAATTGGCATAGGCGTTTTTTTGACATTATATGTTGCATTTTGTGATCAAGTGTGCTATAATTAATAAAATAGAGGTATTATGCTTTGCGGTGATTGCTAAAATAGAATTGATACTGTAGGTCGCGCACATATGTGTGAGGATACTCTGTACCAAGGAAAGGAAAAGGCTTTGACATATAAAAAACGTGGATCGCATTTAGCCCATAATGAGAAGAAAAAGAACGCTTCTACTGATCTTGGGAAGAATGAAGTCAAGCAAAATCGAGGATATATAGTTGCTAAGAGAGTTTGGGATATCGTACTTTCCATTATTGGCATTGCCATATGCATTATTCCGGCGATCATTATAATGCTGCTAATTGTGATAGACTCTCCCGGGGCTCCGATTTATATTCACCGTCGAATTGGTAAAAACGGAAAGCCGCTTTTGCTGTTAAAGTTTCGTACGATGTACAGAGATGCATATAATATGATGGGGAAATTTACGCCGGAACAAATGGCCGAATGGCGGAAGAATTTCAAGATAGAGGGTGATCCTCGTATTACCCGAATAGGCAAGTTTCTTCGTCGCTCCAGTATAGATGAACTACCGCAGCTTTTAAATATTTTAAAGGGTGAGCTGTCAATTGTCGGTCCGCGTCCTGTCGTTGATGAAGAGTTGGAGCGATATGGCGAAAACAAGGAAAAGTTCCTTAGTGTTACCCCGGGCTTAACAGGATATTGGCAGGCGTATGCTCGCAGTAATTGTACATATGAGCAACGGATGGAAATGGAGCTTTATTATGTGGAAAATGCCAATTTTTGGTGGGATATAAAGATTATGTTTGCAACGGTTGGTGCAGTACTTCGCAGACACGGTGCAAAATAAATCCAAGGAGTTACTTGAATAATGATGAATAAACGTCCACTTGTTTCGGTTATTATGCCATCGTATAATGCGGAAAGGTTTGTAGGAGAAGCGATCAACTCTGTGATTTCCCAAACCTTAACGGACTGGGAACTGTTGGTGATTGACGATTGCTCCAAGGACGGTACGCAACGAACTGTTGCTGAATTCGCTGAAAAGGACAGCAGAATTCAACTTCTTGTAAACGATGTAAATATGGGCGCGGCGAAAACCAGAAACAAGGGTTTAGCACTTTGTCGCGGTCAATATGTAGCCTTGTTGGACAGCGATGATTATTACAAACCGGATATGCTTCAGAAAATGGTGGATTGTGCCAAAATAACAAAGGCAGATATCGTTTATTGCTCGTATGAATTGGTGGACGAACAAGGAAATAAGGTTTGCAATGATTTTATCGTTCCCGAGCAGACCGATTTTGAGCATTCATTGGTACGTAGCGTTATTACCTGTTCCAGCGTTTTAATGACTGGTGAACTTGCAAAGAATAACAGTTTTCCCACGGACCTTTATCACGAGGATATTGCACTTTGGTTTCAGTTATTAAGGGATGGCGTCAAAGCATGCGGTGTGACAGAGATTCTGGCTGCTTACCGTCAAAGTTTGAACTCAAAATCTTCGAATAAATTTAAAAGCGCGATCAGAAGATGGAATATTTATCGAAAGCATTTGAAGTTGCCGATTTATAAATGCATTGGCTATATAGTTGGTTATGCGTATTATGGCATTATCAAGTATGGAAGAGTTGCGGTCTCAAGGAGATAATAAACTGTATGGTGAAAACGTTGGAGCTTGAACAAGAAGGTACCGTTGCTACTTTAGAAGAACATCAGAAGGCAATGTACCGTTTATTGGTAGCCTTTGATGAGGTGTGTCGAAAACTTAACATACAGTATTTTTTGTTTGCAGGCACGCTTTTAGGAGCGGCAAGGCATCAAGGCTTTATTCCATGGGATGATGATCTGGATGTCTTGATGCTTAGAGAGGATTATGAGCGCCTGATGCGAGAAGCACCGACTTTTTTTGAAAAAGAAGATCTCTTTCTTCAACAGGAACATTCTGAGCATTTTCCTATGTTCTTCTCGAAATTGCGTATCAATGGAACAACCTGTCTCGAACCGTATTACCCCAAGGATAAAATGATGCACCAGGGTGTTTATATGGATATTTTCCCTTGTGACAATGCGTACAACAGTAAGATCGGAAGATGGATTCAATTTGCGGCATCTAAGGTAGTGATTGCTAAGGCATTGGATGCAGAGGGGTATGTAACAAACAGTAAGCTGAAAAAGGCTGTTATGTGTGTATCCAGATGTTTACCGAGGGCTCCGTTCCAAAGAATCGTAAGTGGACCTAAAAAACAGAACAAATTTGTTCATAGCTTTTTAGGTGGCTCATCAAGAATGAAACACTCTGTTTATCCGTCAGAGATTTTTTGTGAATCAATTGAGCTTTCCTTTGAGAGCGGGAGTTTTAGGTGCCCGCAAAAATATGATGTGCTCCTGAAAATATTGTATGGAGATTATATGGCGATTCCGGCGCCGGAGGACCGAAAGTGCAAAAAGCATGCTGTTTTGGTGGATTTGAAGAATTCTTATGAAAAGTATGCAGAGTATAGAGATAATATGCGTATTGAACACTCAACGCGAAGCATCCGGTAAAGAAGAGATGTATTTATTTGGATGAGGAAGGGTTTTTGCAACTGGGGATGTGTGTATATGAAAAGAAGTGTAATTATGGAACACCGCGAACAATGTATAAATAAACAGAATAATTCTCAGAGGGAGATCTATACCCTTCTTTCAATCGGCATTGTATTGATGCTGATCTTGTGCCTGGCTCATATAATCGGATCAAATTTGGTTATTTTCGCAGCGTTATTTGGAGTTTTGACATGCTTAGCATTTGCTTTTATTAGAAATATGGCGCTTCCCGTGCTTTTGTTTTTTCTGCCGTGGATGGCATTGATGAGAGCAACGCCGCAATCCTTTTCTTTCTTTACGTTCGGTTTGGTTTTGGGGTGCGTTATTGGTCTTCTGAAAAGCGGCTTGCGGGTTAAACCTTATCAAATCTTAGGTGTCCTCTCTTTGAGCATCGTTACGCTGATAGCAAAGATGGTGCACGGACATTCTGTTTCATTTGCTTATATTGCATTTTTGATGATGATACTGCTGTTTCCTACACTGACGTGGGAAATGCGCGAACATCGGTATTCTTTTTTTCACGCGGTGCTGTTTTTCTCTTTGGGAATTATCATTGCGGCATTCAGCGCACGTTATTTTGCGTATTTTGATAATATTGCACAGTTTATCCGCGTGGCCTCTTATGCGAATGTTACTCGTTATTGCGGATTTTACGGTGATCCTAACTTTTATGCGGCTCAAGTTTTGGCGGCTCTGGCGGGGTGTCTCGTTCTTGCGCTGAAAACAGACTCGAAACGACTAATCGCTCTGCTGAGCGTATTGATAGTATGCTTACTGTATTGCGGTCTTATGTCCGCGTCGAAGAGCTTTTTAATTGTGTCAGTAGTCTCTTTTTTGCTGTGGTTGGGACAATTGTTGATTCAGAAAGGCAAAGTAGAGCAGAAAGTACTTTTGATCATTATTTCCGCCTTGGCAGCGGTGTATATCGCGAGCTCCACGTTGTTTGGAGATTTGTTTGATATCATTATGTCACGACTTGCAAATGCAAATAACTGGTCGGATTTTACAACACATAGGACGGAGATTTGGGTAGATTACGCTGATACCATTGTATCAGATTTCAAGATACTTCTTTTAGGAAACGGTTTTACAAATATCAAATTGGATGATGTCGGCTCACATAATACGCTTATTCAATCGATTTGGCAATTTGGAGTTATAGGTGCACCCATATTATTTTGGTGGATGCTCGGTTTTTTGAAAGAGGGAGTGGTTCGTTGGAATCATAACAATCAGATCCTTACTGTGTTGATTCTTATGGTTGGAGTCTTCGTGCCTTGGTTGGCGATAGATGTTTTGTGGTTTGATGACTTCTTTTTGATGCAAGCATATGTAATCTGCGGTTTTTCTATGGGAAATGACAGCGAGAGTAATGATTGGATACACCATTGAATGTGCTGGGCTTGTCACAATAAGACTTCCCTGACATTCATAAACACAATCCCGGGCTTGCGATAATAGACTTTGAAAGGTAAAAGAGCTATGAATAACCTTCAAATATTGGTTGTCACGATGAATCGGCCGGATTTGTCAATTGCAGAAAAAATGAATATACGCTGCGATGCAGTCATTGCCAATCAGGCGGATCGTGAGGAGATCGTCGAGCTTGAGACCGAAAAAGGCAGGGTAAAGATGATCACCACCAAGACCCGAGGTGTGGGACTGAACAGAAATATTGCGCTTATGGCGGCTGATGCGGACATTCTGCTTTTTGCCGATGACGATATGCTTTATTACGACGGTCTCGCGGATGGGGTCCTGTCTGCTTTTGAGCGTGTGCCGCAGGCGGACGTTATGGTGTTCGGAATCGATATCGTCCGCGAAGGTGTTGTGACCGAAAAAAGACGTTGCAAAAATACCCGTTTGCACGTATGGAATTCAATGAAATACGGCACGGTGCGCTTTGCGGTGCGCCGCCGCTCGATAGTCGAGAAGAATATCACCTTCAATCAGTGCTTCGGCGGAGGATGCCCCTTCAGCGCGGGTGAGGACAGCCTCTTTTTAAAGGCTTGCTTTGACTCGGGACTGAAGGTATATTCCTGCGATTACGTGCTCGGAAGCTGCTCTAAGGACAGCTCGACCTGGTTTGTGGGATATAACGAAAAATATTTCTATGACAAGGGCGTGCTTATGAGGAATCTCTTCCCGAGGACGTCGTATCTGATGGCTCTCTATTTCGGTATCCGCTTCAAGCGCGAGACAAAGCTCGGCGTCCCTGCGAGATTGAAATATATGTTTGCCGGAGTACGCAGGGGAAAGAGGATGATCCCTTACGGTGAAGGAAAATGAAGAAGATCCTTATAGTTAATAATAATATGAAGGTTGGCGGGGTGCAGAAGAGTCTGTATAATCTGCTTTGGGAGACCGAGGGTAAGTATGACGTTACGCTCTGCCTCTTCAAAAAAGCGGGTGAGTATGCGGATAAGCTCCCGCCATCCGTCAAAATAGTGGAGGCTGAGGGCGCATACCGCTATCTCGGAGTCAGCCAGGGCGAATGCCGCGGCATTGATTACTTAAAGAGGGCGATCCCCGTTGCTCTTTGCCGTCTTTTCGGTAGAAAAAAGACTCTTGCCGCCTTTGGGCGACGTCAGAGTAATCTTGACGAAAGATACGATTGCGCGATCTCCTTCCTCCATAACGGACGAGCAAAGGCTTTTTACGGCGGAACGCAGGATTTTGTGCTGAATTGTGTCAACGCGGAGAGAAAGATCGCCTTTCTTCATTGCGATTACCGCAACTGCGGTGCGAATAATCCCGAAAACAATGCCGATATGGCAAGATTTGACGCGATCGCGGCGTGCTCCGACGGTTGCCGCAAGGCTTTTGAATCGGTACTGCCCGAATTGAAGGATAAGTGTGTGACCGTGCGCAACTGCCACAGATTCGACGAGATCCGCGCGCTTGCGGATGACGGAGCTCTTGAGTATGACGAGGGATGCGTAAACGCCGTTCTCGTTGCAAGGCTATCGCACGAGAAGGGAATTGAACGCGCGCTCGAGGCGGTAAAATACTCTGCGGAGTGCGGCGCGAGTGTGAGATTGCATATCGTTGGCGGCGGATCGATGAAGCGGGAGCTTACCGATCTTGCGATAATTATGGGAATATCCGATTCCGTCTTCTTTTACGGTGAGCAAAGCAATCCCTACCGATATATGAAAAACGCGGACCTGCTCCTTATCAGCTCCTATCACGAGGCGGCACCTATGGTCATCGACGAGGCGCGCTCTCTCGGAGTCCCGATCCTCACGACGGAAACCACCTCCTCTCGGGATATGGTTTCGGATATGGGCTGCGGATTCGTATGCGAGAACTCGACTTCGGCTCTTTGCGAAAAGCTTTATGAGGTCGCATCTGACAGAGAGGGTCTTGTATCCCTGAAGACGAAGCTCAAGGATATCGGCGCGGATAACGCTGACGCACTCAGACAGTTTGACGAAATCTTACATATATAATGTAATAGGAAGAAAAATCACATATCCCGTTATTGCGGCGGGATATGTGATTTTTTGTTTCTGCCTGATCCCTCTTTTAGCTGTTACAAAAAATGTCTTTTTTTATGAAAATGATTAGTTTATATTGACAAAAAGGCGGAAAGGTGTTATAATGATATACGTAGTATTGTCTAATGATGGTTGAGCATAATTTGGACGCAATTTAATTTGATACTAGTTAAATAAAATGATGCTGACCAAATACCTGAAGATGTGTATTTGTTGCATATAAATTTTCCCGATAAAGAGAGGTAAAAAATGATCAAAACAGGCACAAAAAGACTGATTTCGCTGCTTTTGGCTGCGATTATGGTTATCGGAATCCTGCCCGTTACCGCTTTTGCTACCGGTAGTTCTACTACCTATGCAGGCTTTATGGCAGATTTCAAGCAGCTCGAGATCTACGCGGATGAATACGCCGCAATGATCTACGGCAGAGATCCCGGCGAATTGGTCTTGAACTTTATCCGTACAGGTGTTGAAAGATACCAGGACGATAACTGGGAGACCCTCGCGGGTCAGGAGATCGTCGG
Organism: Eubacteriales bacterium; assembly: GCA_045531455.1. Taxonomy (GTDB): domain Bacteria; phylum Bacillota; class Clostridia; order Oscillospirales; family CAG-272; genus CAG-390. The sequence continues at coordinate 7,912 of JAZSEA010000021.1, read as the reverse complement.
CTTTACTCAGTACGTAGAGCAGGAGGATGCCGAGCATGGCACCACCGCGATGAATCTCAAGGATATCGTTATCGATGACTTCATTCTTCCGAACGGAAACCAGGCAGACTTCGGCCATATGTTCGGCTGTATGAATATTTCCTATATCAACAAGGGCTCTGCTGACCTTTCGGGTTGGGCAGGCGATATCTGCGACCTTCTTCAGTACAGCGTAAACGAAGGCAACGTGCCCTCGGGTACTATTGATGAAATGGCTGCATATATTCTTGAAAACTGCTTCGGCGTCAATGCATCCGGTGCATACGGATGGGATGACTTCTACGGAGATATGGACGCGTATTATTTCGTTTCCGAGTACAACAAGAATAACGGCAACAAGAAGTTCAGCGAGATCATGGAAGCGTACTATACCGCTGATCTCAACGATACAGACCGTACCGTATACTTTATGAACAACCGTTTTGCGGTTGCTGACAATCAGGAAGCGGTCCGCAAGGCGATCTACGAGTCCTACTCCGCAGACGTCGGACTCAAGATCCTTGAATCCAAGCGCGGACTTACGAGCTACAATGCTCTCCGCGAGGCGTGCTGCTATGCATTTGCTGATTACGTTTACAGCCAGGCTAAGGGCAAGCTTATCGAGGGTGTCGTTGAAGAAACAGGTCCCGCTAACGGATACTACAGCGTCTTCCAGAACGAGCACTCCATCTTGGCTCCCGGTATCACTCAGGATATCAACTATGCTCAGACCGCAGACGGCAAGCAGATCGTTTACTACGTTGCTACCGTTGAGGTACAGCGCGATGACGTAACCATCGTTGCGAACTACAAGGACAACGACCCCTCGAAGGGTTGGGGCCTCCAGAGCGTAAGAGAGCAGGTCTACGCCCTTATCGAGAACAATAAGGACAAGGGAAACTACTATCCGATCGTAGCAACAAACGGCGACGGATACAATATCACGAACGGTACTCCCGGCGGTCTTCTTATCATGAACGGCACCGAGTACTATCCCGTTGACAAGGACGGCTTCTTTGCGATCCTCAAGGACGGAAGCGCAGTTATCGGTACTCAGGCTGAGTACGAGACCTATAAGGGTCAGATCCAGGACGCTATCGGCGGATTTGGCGCGGTTCTTGTCAAGGACGGCAAGGTCAACGTAACAAAGAACTCCAACTACACCTCCAACCGTGCAAGCCGTACCGCAGTCGGTATCAAGGCAGACGGTTCGGTCGTAATGATGGTTCTTGACGGCCGTCAGCTGCCCCGTTCTGCGGGCGGCGCAATGGAGGAGATCGCGCAGATCATGCTTGAGGCAGGCTGCGTACACGCGATCAACCTCGACGGCGGCGGATCGACCACATATCTTTCCAAGCCCGCGGGAAGCGATGAGATCCAGCTCACTAACGTTCCCTCCGACGGCTATGAGAGACAGGTTTCGGTATCGCTCGTAGCGATCTCGACCGCAGCTCCCTCCACGGCATTTGACCACGCGATCGTTACCTCTGATTATGATTATATCACCGCAAACACCTCGATGCAGTTCAGCGTAACCGGCGTAAGTAACACGGGTAACGCAGCAGTGATCCCCGAGGGCTCCTATTGGAGAGTTTCGGACGAGACCATTGCCACCATCGACGAGAACGGCAAGTTCACCGCTCTTGCAAACGGCGAGGTAACCGTTGAGTATATCGTAAACGGTGCGGTAGTCGGCGGCAAGACCATCGGCGTCGTCATCCCCGACGATATCAAGTTCGTCGAGGACAGAATCACCGCGATCTACGGCGTTCCGAAGGAGATCGAGGTCACCGTATGGTATCAGGGTTATCCCGTTGCGTTTACGCCTTTGCAAGATGCTATCGTACTTTTCGCAGATACTCAGGATTTTGTTTCGACAGCTGGTACAATCAGCGGTTTGACATTTACAGGTGATAAATTAAGTGGAATACGAACAGCGACTTTATTAGCAGTTGTAGCAACTTCATCGGGTGAGGTTGGTAAGACAGCTACTGTTAGCCTCTACTACGCAGACGAAGCAACCTTCGACTTCGAGAACGCAACCCAAGGTAATCGCAAGCTTGCTTGGAACCGTGAGATCGAGAACGCAAAGAGCACGGACAATATGCTCTACCGTATTTCCGACCCCGATTCCCCTGTTGAGATCAAGTATACCTTCGCTCTTGATATCACCGCTATAGACTTCCCACCCCAGCTCGAGCCGATCAAATCGATGCTTCCTACATACCAGGAGGGCGCATCTGCTTGGAACTATCTCCTCCAGCTTGCAGAGCGTGTATGTGTACAGACTAACGTAACCATCAGAGCCGAGTTCAGCCCCGAGCTCAATGTTGACGTTACGAATCTTAAGGTCATCAACGATTACTTCACGCTTACGAACTACAGCCTTGACGAAAACAACGTACTTACCATCGTATGTAACTGGGTAAACCAGAGCCAGCCGATCGATCCCGCGACCGCAAATCCCCTTTGCATCCTCTCGGGTATCACGGCAACCGTCAAGGACAATGCCGCTTACTATAACAACGAGGTCCTTATCGCTAACAACGGTAACGTATATTACGATATCTACCTCGCTGCAAGCTCTCTCTATTCCTTCGCAAGTGAGGCAGAGAACCAAGCGAAATACGGTCTCTATCCCTACATCCATGAAGAGGATTGCCGAAGCGACTTCGTAACTGATGATCCTAATGCGGAGGAAGATGAATCAACAGTAACCAACAACGACAGAGGCGCCCGCTTCTCGAGCCAGTATATGGACTTTGCGGACATCTACCTTATCAATAACGAGATCCGCCAGGGCTGGCACGAGGAAGGCAGCGATTACTACTATTACGTAGACAACGAGGCTCTGACGGGCACACAGCTCGTTCCCGACCGTACCAACTCGACTCAGGACCGTTTCTATGAGTTCGACGAGACTGGTAAGCTTATAAGCGAGGACGGTAAGACGGGTCTTATCGAATTCAATGGCGATCTCTACTATGCTACCAAGGGTGTAGCTCAGAAGGGATGGCAGGTCTACGATGGCAATAACTACTATTTCGATCCCGATACCGGTAAGGCTGTTGACGGTAAGTATACGATCAGGGAGAAGATGAACCCCGCGATGGCAGAGGGTAGTTATACTCCTATGGTCGACTACGAATATACCTTCACCGATCATATTCTCACCCTCGGTGATTGGGTATATGACGTGAAAGTTTACGGTAACGACGGAAATAAGCATACCGGTTGGCGTTACAGATGGGCAGGCGATTGGGCGTACGGCTGGTTCGAGGTTGAAGGCAAGTTTTACTTTGCGGAAAACAGCTATCCCAGAATGACCTCCACAGGCTTTGTCAGAGTTATGAAGCAGGATGCCGTAGCCACCTCCGATAACCAGTATCATCTGCTTACCGGCGACGAGATGGGTGCTCTCAGAACGGATTTCACCGACGCATATTTCGACGGTACAAACTACCACTTCCTCAAGAAGGGTGTTCGTCAGGTGCCTGCTGGTCTATATGCCGGAGATAGCGGTTATTACTATTACGTAAACGGAGAAACCGGACTTGTCTATGTTAATCAGAGCAATTTCTTCATCTCCGCACACAGATCGAATGCTCTTGTTCCCTCCGGACATTATGATTTCGACTCGCAGGGAAGACTGACCAATCCCCTCCTCACGGTTGAGGATTGTAAGAGCATCGGATACGAATACAGCGTTATGGGACGTGTCGTGACCGTAAGCGACAGCGAAAAGGTTGCAACAGTCGGATATCTCAAGAACGGCGTTTATATTCCTCTTGAGGCTACCGAGAATGCAGACGGAAGCTACAATTATGCAGTTCCCGCCAGCGCGACCGAAGATAAGGTATATGTTGTTGTTAAGGGCGACGCCGACTTCGACGGAAGCGTAGATGCTGACGATATCAACGCTATCAAGGCTAAGGTCCTCTCGGGCGACCTCACCCTCGACTCTCTTGAGGCTCTCGCAGCCGATGCAAACGGCGACGGCAGAGTTACCGCAGCCGATATTGCAAGGATCAATGCGGTCCTCCTCGAAAAGACCGATATTGATTGGTAATTCAAACGACCAATAAAGAAACATATCATCCCTTCTTTTCCTTAGGATGATATGGCGTATTCATATACCCGGCGGAAACGCCGCCGGGTATATGAAATAATCGAATAAATTTTGTATTTGATAGAAAGGAAAAGCATAAAAAGAATGAAAATGAAATTAAAGCGCATATTTGCGTTTATTATAACTATCGCAATGATAGTCCCGCTTGTGCCTACTGTCGCCATCCCGGCGAGCGCGACGGATACAACCTGTGGATCGGTATTAATAACCAATAGCAACGGTACATTAGGTACTTGCACAGCCACTTCTTATGTAATATCCGCCGAAGGTGGCATAATAGGATGCGAAACGGTTACGTTAACAATCAAAAATAATTCCGGTAATAAGGCGAATGTTTCTTTTGATTATAGCGTAAGCGGTAACTATGGTAGTTTCACGGTTGCAGGAGCAGCTGCAAGTGCCTCGGGAAATTATAACGCAACGTTAGACGCCGAGGGTATTGTTACTGTGGTAGTTTCCGGTAAGAAGAGTTTTGGCGCAGGTAAAGCGACACTCGCATTGAGTAATATTTCATGCGAAGCAATCGCTGATGCTAAGATTACTGTGAATTATGACACTTCTTTGGGTAGTGTAATCGTTAACGGTTCAAGCATTGCCAACGGCGGAGAAGTGACAGTAGGAGCCGATGGCGCTACGTTTGTTGCGACCCCTGCATCCAATGTGAAGTTTTTGGGTTGGATAAATGATTCGACCGGTGTAGTTCTGTCTACGTCTGCTAATGCTACGCTGTCATTTAGTGCAGATACAACTATTAATGCACTGTTTGCTGGCGCAGCAGGTAATGCAGTATTTATGGTAGGGGGCGTTTACTATACAGATCTTAATAAAGCAAACGCAGCTGCTGTAGGTGGAACAAATAAGACTATTATTCTGGTATCCGACGGTACGCTTCAAGCAGGTAATTATTCGATTTCTTCCGGAGTCACATTGTTGATTCCGTACAATGATGCGAATACCGCCCATGGTGCCAATGCAAGCTGTACCAGTACCTCGTCGTACATAAATTCTAGCGGAAATAAAGCTTGGGTCCAGCCCACAGCGTATCGAACACTTACATTAGCACCTAATGCCAATATTATTGTAAATGGTGCAATCGAGGTTGGCGGTCAGCATGCCGCATCCAATGGTGGTGGAAAGTATTGCGGTGCTCCTACCGAAAATGTTGGATTTGTTAAAACGTCGACTAATTCAACTATTACATTAAATAGCGGAGCAGCATTATACTGTTGGGGCTTTATCATAGGCGATGGAACTATTACAGCAAATTCTGGTTCAACTGTATATGAGAATTTCCAATTTACAGACTTCCGAGGTGGTACAGCTACTACCGAATTAGCAGAAACATATAAATCATACGGAGTATTCCCGTTGAATCAGTATTATGTTCAGAACATTGAAGCAAAATTGATATTATATTCTGGTGCAACAGAATACAGTACGACATCAATTTTTATGCAAAATATGCATTTTTCTGCATCGGTGCCGTTCATCGGTAATTCTGCAGATTCAATGTTTAAGATATCTTCCGGCTATGTTTCTAAATATTATGATGGTTCGCAAGATAGATTGATTATTGAAGCCAATGGCGAACTTTCGGTATCCCCGATTCAGATGAGTATAGGCGGTACGAATATTGATTCTGAGTTGTTTGAATTACCAATTACCAACAATATATCTGTTCGTGTTTGTTCCAATGGAAAGATTACAATTTCACAAGACATATCAATGCTTCCCGGTGCAGAGATTGTTGTTGATGAAGGCGCAACGTGCGATTTAGGCGACGGAGTAAATGTTTATATCTTTGACTCTGAACAATGGGGAACTTATTGCGGAGCAAATAATACTAAACTCATAATTCCTCTCGGTTATGTTCCAGGCAGAGCACCTGGTGTTAACCGTCTGAATGGTATTACTACAGCAAGCCAACTGCCTGATGCAAAGATTGTTGTCAATGGAACAATGAATGCTACTCTTGGTAATGTATATACTACCGGAGGAGGAGCCATAATTGTTTCTGACGGCACTGGAGTAATCTATTTGAATCCCGATCAACCTGCATCGTCTGTTACTTACCAAAATACGTATATATCTGACGATACGGAAGGCGGAATGGTTAAGATTACTGTTAATTCAGTGTGGTTGAAGCATGGTGATGGCACATACTTGAAAACTGCAGAAGTCGAGTCAGATGATTCAATCTTTTTGTACTGTTCAACCCACGATATGTGGTACACCGGTACTTGCGCGAAGTGCAATTGTACTACTCACACTTACACAAGCAATATAACAACTGCGCCGACCTGTACGGCAGAAGGTGTTAAGACCTATACCTGTACAAATTGCGGTAATAGTTATACTGAAACAATTGCAGCAACCGGTCATAGCTGGACCGCTGCAACCTGTACTGCACCCAAGACCTGCTCGGTCTGTGGCGCAACCGAAGGAGCCGCACTCGGCCACAGCTACGATGACGGTGTTGTTACCAAATCGGCGACTTGTGCTGAAGAAGGTGTAAAGACCTACACTTGCGCAACTTGCGGCGGCACCAAGACCGAAGCTATTGCAAAGCTTGCGCACACTGAAGTAGTTGACGCGGCAGTAGCTCCTACCTGTACCGAAACCGGTCTTACCGAAGGTAAGCACTGTTCGGTATGTAAGGCAGTTATTGTAGCACAGAATGTAGTTGCTGCACTCGGTCACACCGAAGTAGTCGACGCGGCGGTTGCTCCCACTTGTACCGCAACCGGTCTTACCGAAGGTAAGCACTGTTCGGTATGTAATGAGGTTCTTGTAGCACAGACAGTAGTCGCAGCCCTCGGACACACCGAAGTAGTCGACGCTGCTGTAGCAGCAACCTGTACCGAAACCGGTCTTACCGAAGGTAAGCACTGTTCGGTATGTAACGAGGTTCTCGTAGCACAGACAGTAGTCGATGCCCTCGGACACACCGAAGTAGTCGACGCTGCTGTAGCAGCAACCTGTACCGCAACCGGACTTACCGAAGGTAAGCACTGTTCGGTTTGCGGAACAGTCACGGTAGCGCAGACAGAAATTGCCGCACTCGGTCACACCGAAGTGATCGACGCGGCAGTAGCTCCTACTTGTACCGAAACCGGTCTTACCGAAGGTAAGCATTGTTCGGTATGTAACGAAGTTCTTGTAGCACAGAATGTAGTCGATGCACTTGGTCACACCGAAGTGATCGACGCGGCGGTTGCTCCCACTTGTACCGCAACCGGACTTACGGAAGGTAAGCACTGCGACGTATGTGGTGAAGTACTTGTAGCACAGACAGTAGTCGATGCACTCGGTCACACCGAAGTAGTCGACGCGGCGGTTGCTCCCACTTGTACCGCAACCGGTCTTACCGAAGGTAAGCATTGTTCGGTATGTAACGAAGTTCTTGTAGCACAGAATGTAGTTGCTGCACTCGGTCACTCCTACACCGGAGAGATCAAGAGCGACGGCAACGGCAAGGATGCAACCCACTCATTCAAATGTGTAAACGGCTGTAACGGATACGGAGCACCAACAGCACACACTTGGAACAGCGGTGAAGTGACAACCGATTCCACTTGTACAGCAGATGGCGTTAAGACCTATACTTGTACTGTCGAAGGCTGTGGCGCAACCTACACAGAAGCAGTTGGTGCAACTAACCACGCAAACAAGGTACATCACGCGAAGGTAGATGCAACCTGTGTGGCAACCGGAACGATCGAGTATTGGTCCTGCCCCGACTGTGGAAAGAACTTCAGCGATGAA
>JAZSEA010000002.1:0-30814 GCA_045531455.1 Eubacteriales bacterium | reverse complement strand
ATTTGACGATACGTTTAGAGACCGAAAAAGACTACAGAGCAGTTGAAGAGCTTACCCGCGAGGCGTTTTGGAACGTTTACAAGCCGGGCGCGGACGAGCATTATTACGTGCATATGATGCGCAATCACCCCGATTTCATCCCCGAACTGGCCTTTGTGCTGGAAGCGGACGGCGAGATCATCGGCAACATCATGTACACCAAGGCGTGGCTTGAGGACGAGAACGGCGAGAGGAAGGAAATCCTTTCCTTCGGGCCACTTTGTATTGCTCCCGAATATCAAAGACAAAAGCTCGGCAAGATTTTGATTGAGCATTCCTTTGAGGTGGCACGCAAGATGGGCTACGACGTGAACATCAATTTCGGCAATCCGGGCAACTACGTCAGCCGTGGATTTGTGAGCTGCAAAAAGAAGAACGTGAGCTTTGTGGTGGACGGAAACTTCCCTACCGCCCTGCTCGTTGCAGAGCTTGTTCCGGGCGTACTCGACGGCAGGAAGTGGATGTATATCCCCTCCACCGCCGCCGACTGCTGCGAGGACATCGCCGCTGTCGAAGCATTTGATGCGACATTCCCACCCAAAGAAAAGAAGTGGATGCCAAGCCAGGAGGAGTTCTATATCTATAGACATTCTTCGGTAGTTCGCTGAACGTAAAATTAGCCTCTGAGAAGTCGAGAGATTTCTCAGAGGCTTTGGCTTTATTTAATTATATTGCTCACGGTAGCATAAGTTATCACAAGCCCTGAGCTAACGAGCGCGCCGCCGATAATATCGGTGACCCAATGCACGCCTGACACAAGCCTGCCTATAACCATAAAGGCAACAAACGCGGCAATCGCAATCATTACGCATTGGCTAAATGCTTTGTTCTTGATACGGTCGCGAAGCTGCATCATTGCCGTAGGCATCACGCACATCACGAGCATAGTTGTTGATGACGGATACGAGGCTTCGAGATATCCGTCTATGAGTGTCGGTCTGTAATTGATAACGACTGTTTCAAAGAGGATATATACCGCCATCACGACGATGTAAAACCCACCGAGCACAAGGATGCTTCGGTCAACTTTTAATAGGCTTTTTCTTTTAATTAACTGCACAAGTCCGAGAACGGCAAACCCAAAGGCAATGCCGATTGGTACAAGACCGAGCCAATCCGTGATTACGTACAAGGACATATTCACACCCGTGAGATCATGAACGTAGCCGTTCAGCGTGCCAAAGCCGACCGACGAACCTTCGGGGCCGATTGCTTGCACGTCAACCAAGCACACTAATACCGTCCACAGCACAAATGCTATAAGTAGACTCGCTCCACAAACTAACGCTTTCTTGTTTTTCTTTTCCATTTTCCCCTTTAACCTTCCTTTCTGTATTGGCTCTTGCCTGAATACATTTTAGCGGAAGGCGCGTGGATACACAAGAAACGAGCCGTCACGGGCGTGATGCGTTTCGTATCATCTGCGTTTTATCAGCATTAAAGCCTTAATTGTCAATAATACAAACGCAAACACGGCGGCATACGGCTGTGAGCTTATCATAAGGAGCAGTACCAAGATTGCCCCAAGTGCGAGCGAAGCCGTCGTTTTGCTTTTTACCCAAACCGCCGCTTGACAGTTTTGTAACGTGAGTGTCAAAACTCCCATTACTGTCATTCCGATAACTACGGCAAGATAGGCTATTTTTAAGTATGTCTGAACTCCGTCAAGTGCGATGAGCGACACGCTTTGAATGATTCCGTCAGCGTCCTTGGCAAAGAACGGCAGAAAAAGGAGCATTGAAATACAGAGATCAAGCAAAGCGTAAACCAGATCCTTGAAGCGAGTTTCTTTTTGCTTGTTGTCTTGTTCGGCAATCGTGAGCACTTCGTCCGGCGAAAGAAGATCATCAATCGACACCGAGAAGAATTTCGAAATTGCCTTTAATGAATCAATATTTGGATAGCCTCTGTCCGATTCCCATTTTGAGATTGCCGTGCGCGTGACGTAGATCTTTTCCGCAAGATCATCTTGCGTCAAACCGCGGTCGGTCCTTAACTTTCTTAGTTTTTCACCAAAGGTCATAACGGTTCCTCCCTATCTTTGTGATACCATTATACCATACATTCTCTGTCAAGTCACGACACTATTCGTCACATCAACGTTTTTTATAGACAATAAGCTCGGGATTCTCTCCGTTTTCCTCGTAGGAACAGACAAGCAGAAAATCAAGGCCTGCGGCAATGCCGAAGCACAGACCTGCCTCTCCCTCAAGCTGAGTGCCAAGATAGGTGGCGCGGTCATCAAGGAATTTTGCCTTCTGACCACTGGGCAAGATGTATTCCAGATTGACGAATTCACCGGGCAGTACATTGAGATTCTCCACCTTTGGCAAACCCTCAATCTGCAAAAGTTGATTCAGTTCGCCAACCAACTGCATCTTGAATTCCTGAAACTTCTCTTTTCCGCCAAGATCGACGTATCTCTGCCAAACGTCAAGCGTATATTCTCCGTCTGCATAGCACCATTTGCAGTATTCCTCGTTGAAATTGCCGTCGGTCTCGCGGCTCGTGGTGCAGTCCTCAAGCGGCATTCCGCAACACTGGCAAACGAGTTCTCTCGGAGAGCCGAGAAGCGTGTTGATGGACACGTCAAACAGCTTGGAAAGGAGCTTGAGTGTATCGATATTTGGTATCGTTTCGCCCGTTTCCCAACGTGAAACCGCCTGTCTTGTCACGAATACTTTTTCCGCAAGAGCCTCCTGTGAGAGTCCCTGTTTCGTTCTAAGTTCAAGTATGATATCCTTTGTTTCCATATAATCACCGCCTTTGCTCGTTGTGATCATATTATACCATAATTCCGAGGGCTTGACAAGCAACCTGCTGTTGCTCTATTTCTTTGTCTATTGCAAAACAAATTTTGACACCTGATGTCCTCGTACAAGCATCGCTCACAGGGTTCTGAAACAGGGGTTCAAACCCCTGTTTCAGCGGTATAAATCAGCTCCGAGGGCAAACATACCACCCCTGCCCTTTCATCGTCAAAAACGGGGTTTGAACCCCTCCCAAATGATTGCTACAATACTCAGAACCCCTTGATTTTCAATGGGTCAAAATGACCCATTGATATTCTTGCTTTAGTTAAGTGCAGTAGGAGTGGCCCGCGGGGCCACCCCTATAATCGCGCCTATCAAGTGGTCAAAATGACCACTTGAAAAAACGACTGAAAAGCGGGGGTGGGACTTTCGGGCCCGCCCCAGAATTCAATCAGTTTTAAGGTGGGACTTTGGGGCCCACCCTATAATTATTCCTCGTCTTCGCCGATTGGCAGAAGGAAGGCCTCAGCCATGAGCTGCACTCCAAGTCGGAATCCGTAGGAGAAGGCATCGCGCTCGGTGATGCTGTGCATCTCGTTCATACATTCCTCGAATTTTTCAAGCGTTTCCTTCTGCTTTTCCGTTAGCGTTCCGTCCAACTCCTCGCGATTCCTGGCTACCAGCTTCAGCAGTTCCTTGAGCCGTTTGTCACCGCGCGTGCATTGCTCGAAGGGAGAGACATTTCCGTACCAGAGCTCGTCAATCGTTTTCATCATTTCTATGCCTACCCTTCCCGATTACATCCTCAATGATCTCGGCCGCCACGAGCTTGCCGAACCATGTCATCAAGTCCTCACCTGCCGGGCATCCGTCTTTCTCAATCCTTTCAAAGGCTCGCTCCAGATATTTCTCGTCAACGCCGGGATACAGCCTCTTGAAGATATCATCCATCCTCAGCACCTCCCTTCATACAGAAACGGTGACCGCATCTCCGAGTTCTCCCTCGGCAATACTGTCACCGTTCTTTTTCATTTTTTCTACCGCAATCAAGGTCTGGCGGACGAGCTCCATCTCGATCCATGTCCGACCTTCCTCAGTTCGCTCGTCAATGCCGAGTTTCATCGCCTTCACCGCTACCGCGCTCATGATATCGTATTTCTCGCCACGGTACAGCTCCTCAATCGTAATCTTTGCCATGCGTGTTACCTCCTTTGCTTGGTAACACACAATATACCACAGAAGATGGAGGAAGTCCAGACTAATAGTGATTAGTTATCAATTAAGTAACAACTCACGCCGGCGTAGCTTCAGGCAAACTGAAATATATGTTTTCGCTGTCGAAAAGCAATTCCACAGGTTCGTTATAAATCCTGTTCACTGCATTTATATTATCGACAAACGGATTTACGCAGGTACAATGTTCATGAGCAAAAAGTTCCATTGTATTTTCAGTGCGTTTTTCGCTAAAACTTTGCACCTTGTCACCAGCCTCAATAAGATTTTCATCTATCTGTCCGTCGCTGATTTTTGGAATCTTGGCAATGCCCTTTCCAAGCACTCTGTTCAATCCTGCGACCCCTTTCAAGGCATAAGCCTCAATTGACGTCTTGGAATCACCCTCGATCATTTGATAACACTTTTCATGCAGATCGTGATACTGCCCTGCATAGAGTTGAATTTTGGCTGTAACCGCATTCAAGTAGCCGGCATCAAAATTCTCAAGCAGCATTACTTCAAGGAAAGACGAGAACGAGAACATGTACATCGCAAGCTCGTAATCCTTAAACTCATACTGAACTTTTTTAATCTTCGTCTTGACATCTCGGTCGCTATGCAACAATCCCTTCTTGCTGACCTTCTTCTCAATCTGGTCACGGCAGAAGATAATACTCTGCTCTGCATCACGCTTGATTTCCTGAACTTGAATGTGCTTGTTATTCTTGTATTTTTCGTTATCCCAGTTGTATTTGTATTCGTCAAGGATTTCTTGCAAAACCGCTATATTGCCTTTCAATACTGCCTTTTCCTTCAGCTGTAAGAACACGATAATATCCTTTTGCGCTTCTTCTATTTGATCGAGCTTTTTGGTTACAGCCGTAATGGCCACAGCCATAAGCATAACAGCAGGATTGATTTGTGCTGCAACACCAGCACCGTTCTTAACCAAATCGAAACGAGCCCTTTGTGTAATTGTTCCGCTTTTATTCACAACGTTTCCAAGTAATCCACCGTCTTTGGCAATTTGCAAACTCTCACCCAATCTCAAACCGTTTGGAATACGCATGCGATACAACTGTTCTCCTACTCCCGAACTTTGAGCACCGTTAAATATATTTTTCAGTGCAGGCGCAACCGAAGCGAAAGTCGCTCCCATAGCAGAAAGCTGACCGAGAGGTACTTTCGTGTATTCTTGAATAGCAACCTCTTCTTGAATGACAGGATAACATTCTGTATAGCACTCCATTTCCGTCATTGCTCGTGCAATTACATCTTTCTTTATTGTTTCATCCATAGTCGATGACCTCCGTATTTTATTTCATAAAAGGTCTTGTAAATTTCGCGAGTTTAGATCAGTACCCCGTTACAATGATCCACCTCATGCTGAATGATCTGCGCCGTCCAGCCGGTGAAGTTTTTCGTGCGTATTTGCATCTCCAAGGTCTGATACTGTACCTTGATGGTCTTATATCGCTTGCATTTACGGGGGCCGCCGTGAAGCGACAGACAGCCTTCCTCTGTGTCATACGCGCCGTCCTTCTTGATGATTTCGGGATTGAGCATCACCGTGTAGGTAGGGACTCGTCCACTTTCGTCGAGAAAGGCAATTATACGCTTACGCACACCTATCATGTTGGCCGCCATGCCGACACAGCTTTCTCTGTGCGCCATCAGCGTATCAAGCAAGTCCTGTGCGACCTGCAAATCTTCTTTCGTTGCGGCCTCCGACTTCCCTGCAAGGAAGATCGGATCGTGCATCAGTTCTTTAATCATAAGTTTTCTCCATTTAAGAACGCATCCGCTTCTTCTCTGCTCTTAAAAATGACAATGTTTTTATCACCATATTTTTCGAGCAACTCCAACACTTTCGGCTTTTGCTGTTCGTTGTAGCTTTTTATAAATTCAATAAATTCCGCATCTTCCTCGGTTTCAATCCACGGCATATCACTTCTCGGTTTTCCGCGCCGCTCTATGATACCGTCAAGGCAAACATCGAGCGGATAATCGAGAAAAATCACCGTATCGCACACCGCCATTCGCAACTCCATCGTAGAGCCGTAATTGCCGTCGATGATCCACTCGTCTTTTTCGAGCACAGCGGACAACAGTTCGAGGAACACGCTCTTTCCCACCGTGGTCTTGTCAGCATTCCAATACATCATATCGAGATGATACAGCGGAATGCCTGTTTTGTTATGTAATGCCCGAGAAACCGTGCTTTTACCGCTTCCGGGACAGCCGATGACTATAACTTTTTTCATCACAAATTGCTCTCAATAAATCTAATTTTATCGGCATCCTTTTTCTGTCGTACGTTCACACGGTAACCGTCTTTGCTCGATTTTTGATAGACAGCAAGATACTGTTCGAGCGACAATAACAAAAAGCGAACGCCGTCTGTTTCGCGCATTTCGATATCTTTCATACGGATACCTGCAAAGGATTCGAGATCTTCGATATCGGCATAGGAATACGCCGCACCGTCACGCACAAATGTATGCTCATGCTCATCTGCAAGAACATATCCATGCTCTTCTAAAACTGCCTTAAACTCCTGCCAACGATCGGTGATGAACACACGCGAAACAAGTATGTCGATATCGTCCGCACCGAGATCATCGCCTGTCAGATACTCCAAGCCGAGCGAGCCGTAAAGCAGAGGAACAATACCAAACTTGTCAGACAGTAACCGCGCATTTTCAAGAAACAGGTTGAATTTGTTTGTGCTCATTTTCGGCAGTAAACCTCAATCGCATCAGCTGCGAACTCGGCAGTTCCTTCACCGTACTTGTCAATGTTCTTCTTGAATCGTTCGTCAGCAATATACATCTTGCCAAGACCTGCGAGTATCTCGTCTGTGCAAGTATAATAATTGGCGGTTATGTGTGCCTGAAGCTTGATTACAAGTGCCTGTGCTTCGTTAGAATCAGCCTCTGTGCAATTCTGCTTGCAGGCTGCGAACTCGGCAAAAATCGCCATCATGCCATCGTTTGCCTCTGCCCACTTCTCTTTTATGTAGTTCTTTGTTTTTTGCTCGTGCTCACGGTAGGCATCGGTGTTACCCCAACGAGAGCGAGCTTCGGTTTCATAGTTTTTCATTTATATACCTCGCAAATCTTTGCAAGTATTTCCTCATCCGCCGGGCAAAATTCATAGTTTGGAATCTCACTCGGCGTAATCCATTGGATGTCGTTGTGCTCCAGCTTCTGCGGTTCGCCTTCGGCTATTGTAGCATTGAACAAAGTCAGATGCACCGTTATGTCGGGATACTCGTGAACTACATCCATAAACACATCTCCGACAGAAAGAAGAACATCAAGTTCCTCTTTACACTCGCGTATAAGTGCCTGCTCTTTTGTTTCACTTGGCTCGACCTTACCGCCAACAAATTCCCAAAGAAGTCCTCTTGCCTTATGCGCTGGGCGTTGGCAGATCATGAATTTATCGCCCTGCCATATGAGGGCGGCTACCACCTCGGTCATTCCTTAACACCGTCACTTTCCAAATAATTTTTTGTTATTATTTTGCGCCATATGCTTGTATTGTTCATATTTTTATGTTATAATAAAATGATAATGCTGTGAAGGAGGTGTGTGAATGCCAGCAGTAATAGACTTGTTTGCAGGTGCAGGTGGTTTAAGTCTTGGTGCGTGTAGAGCAGGATTTGATGTTCGAGCAGCAGTGGAAAAAGATAAACATGCTATGGCATCCCATGCCGCCAATTTTCCGAACACTACTCATATCCAACAAGACATAATGACTCTGTCGGGAGCAGACATTTTAAGATTAAGCAATATCGCTAATAACGATTTAATCGGAATTATCGGTGGGCCACCTTGCCAGGGGTTTAGCAGTATTGGTCAAGGTGATGTCAATGACATTCGAAATAGATTATTTATCAAATTTTTCGAACTTGTGGAAGAACTGCGTCCTGTTTTCTTTTTAGCAGAAAACGTGCCCGGAATCATGAATGAAAAATACAACAGCATACGTCAAGAGGCATTTAACCACTTACAAGAGTATACATTGCTTGATCCAATAGAAATTGTTGCAAGTGATTACGGCGCACCTACGACTAGAACCAGAATCTTCTTTATAGGATATAGAAACGATCCGAGAATATCTCCATTTACAAAGGATGATATAGAAAGCAAAAAAGTCCCCAAATCCAAACAAACCATAGTTAAACAGGCTCTAGAAGGATTGCCGGATAGTATCATATATCGCGATAATGCTCCTCATACTAGAAAAATAACCAAGGCTTACTTGGATGGCAAGCGAACTCAATCAACATTTTTCTACGAAAGAGTTACGGGTGTGATTCCTCAAGGAGTTGGCAATCAAATTTATATCAAAACTTTTCAAGAGAAGCATCTAGTTAATGGATGTATTCCCACTAAACACTCTGATGCCGTGCAACAAAGATATGCAAGTCTTGGATATGGAAAACAAGACAAGGTTTCAAAATCCACAAAGCTTAAACCTAACGGATTCTGTCCTACTTTGAGAGCTGGTACCGGCCCGGACAAAGGCAGCTATCAAGCTGTTAGACCAATACACTACAAGCACGCTAGAGTAATTACACCTCGCGAGGCGGCTCGCTTGCAAGGATTTCCTGATTGGTACCAATTGCCTGAAACCATTTGGCATGGCTTCAGACAAATTGGTAACAGCGTATCTCCGATCGCTGCAGAACAGGTACTATCCGCAATATATCAAAAACTGACACTATGAAAACTTGGATAATACTTGTAAAAAGATATGTAGCTTTCTATTTCTTCCAGATTGTTCCCGAAAACAAAACCCAATTCACTATTAATTTGCTCCTTGGCTTCCTCGCCAGGGAGCATTCTGTTTATTGTTAGCATTTCTTTAACAGTTAACTCCGGAATTTTAATGTACGAGGGCTCGTCCCACTTCATGTTCACAAACGACACATCCTGCATTAAAGCCTCAAGTCGAGCATGTTCATCATGATCATCTAAAACAATCCCCGTAAATGTTAGCATTCTGTGTTCTCCGTCTTGATAAACCGTAGAAAAAAGAGGAACAAAGAATCGCTTATCCATTTTAGTTTCTATAAATGAATTACAAATCAAAGCTCTAAGACATTTTAGTACGAGAATCGGATAATTATCTGTTTTAAAATCCTCTTCTCTCATATCAGACACTATATAATCACCCATACGAGTCTTGAACTTGTCCATTCGTTTCTGAAGCCCTATAGACACATCCTCACCGTTTTTCCCCAATTCCCCAAGGGTGCCAGCATTGGCATTTAAAGTAACTCTTAAAATATCATGTGGTAAAAGGAGATTAGATAGAGAAGCAACATCGCTAAATTGCTGAGACAATTGCCTAGGAGAAGTATAATCAAGCCATATAATGTTGTTATACTCCCCCCACTCACCATTAGATATAAAATCCGTACTAGACTGATTAAAGACCGTAATGCAATTATACGGAACATTGTATTCTGCTCGTTTAAAGTTATCAATATCGCTTTCGAGTGATATCATATTATCAATTTGAAGACGGTCATGAAACAATTTAAAATCATCAAATAAATACGAACCAAATCCAACATAACGATGTTTTTTCAAGTCAAACAATTGCCCAATCCTATCTATTGCGTTCAAAAACAATCTACGATCCACATACTTATTAGGTCGCAAATGATAAAATGGTTGTGACATGATTACACCTCTTCTTTGACTTCGGATAAAACTTTATCAAAACACTTTTCTCCGATCACAGATGGACTTATATTCTCTTCTTCATTGCCATAAAAATGACGTATCAAAACCTTAATATCCTTTGAATCCTTGGAAAAACGTATAACTTTGTACGGCTTTTCGTTTTCAGGCATTGGCAGCGAAGGACGATATGTTTCCCCTCCGCTCCTGCGATCCGTTCTTAATACTACACCAAAATCCTTTTTTGCCTGTTCAGAGAATAGATCGTTATAACTGATTCTTTCCGCTGAAGTAGAGTGAACCCTTTCCTGTACATTTCTTCCTTTCCATTTGTTTGTATAGTTTGTAAACATTTTTAATCCTTCACAAATTTTATCTTTTATTGCAATATACAAATTGGAAGAATGGTCAATGCCTCTTTTGGTTGTAGTCATTGGTAAAGCTCCCGGCTTATTGCTTTCAAAAACAACAATTCCTTTTATCCCAATAAACTGAGTATGGTAATGAGGTACGCCATTGGTTCCCCAGCCAGTCAATCCACTTTTATCATTGTACAAAACAACTCTGTCGTTACAAACTACAGTTATACCAGCATCGGAAGATGTTCTTTTTGCTTCGTTCATTTCTTCAATCTCATCATCTGACGCCATAGGCGAATAAAAACCTATCGCCATTTTTACTGAAACATCATCAAATTTTCCTGTAAAAATATATGGTCTAACCCCTGATTTTTCGGAATTTTTCTGAATTAACAACTCTACAGGATTTGCATCAACCTTTTCACCATTAATTCTTATTGTAAACCCTTTTTGAATTATCAAACTGTAGCTTTCCTGAATTGCCTTTTTCAATCTCCCTACAAAAGAAGTCAAATTATCATTTGTACCCCACAATTCGCGAATGCTTTCATTAAGTTCACTAATTCGAATTTCAGTTCCATTAGAGGTCAAACTATTACCCTCATCATTCTCTTCGATTGGGAAAGTCCAATCAGATGTGGAAGCCCAATTTGCTGGAATCTTAACAGAATATCTTTCATCCTTATGAAAAGTATGAACAACGGCTTCTTTTCCAATTTTAAAAATCGCTCTTTTCATTCCAATACCATATATACCAATGGTAGGCTGATCCGTAGTCTCTACAGCATCTCGCCCCATGCGAAACGCATAATTCTCCGCCTTATCGCGTGGTATGCCGCCACAATTATCTTTAATTGTAAACGTTGTATTTGATATAGATATATCTGCCCCATACGATTCATAAAAATCAGAATTATGGAGTTTTTGTGTTTGTGCACGTAACCGCACAACGCCATCCAAACAATTATCAAGCAAATCAAGAATTGCATCATTTAATTCAATATCTCTAGTTAGCATTTCTACAAAAAACTCTTTTGTAGGACTTACGTTTACTGTTGATCCCATATTCAAACACTCCTTTTGATACTATATACTATTATATGATTTTATATTTAATATTATCTAATTCTTCGATCAATATGCTTAACCTTAATAAACACCACATCACGATGATATTCAAGATGTTGCTTCAGCTCTTGCGAAACTTTTAGGTTAAATGTATCTGTCGCTGATATATGTAGTTTGCTAACGACCTCGGCAGACAACTGAGAAGAAATAAGTATTCGTCCTGAATCAGCAAAGGAAATTTATCCGCAATCGAAGAGCTTATCAAATGTAGGACTTAACAGCAAACCATTTTCAGCGCTGAGTCGCTCTGCATTGGAGCACACAGCCCAGGGTTTTATATGGCTTGCAACAAGAAGCTTCTTTTCGTTGATTCCAGTAATAACACAACTGCTGTTGTACTTTTTAATAAGTTCTTTTCTGAACAAACCTTGTCCGATACGTGATTTCACAATCGCGCTACGCTCGGTCTCTTGAAGGTTGGCGTAACCTTCGATCAGGCTTGTAACTTCATCATGATCAACGCTTTCTACCGTCTCAACATTTCGGAACAATCTGTACTGCTTAAGCGCATTGCTGTACATGTGATCTCCTCGTTTGTTTTTGGCAACAAAATCGGGATCATGTAAAATGAGAGGAACGAATATATCAAGCTGCAATGCCGACATTGCAAGAAGGCTTTCGGTGATTACGCCCTTCTCTTTCATTTCATTCGAAATAGTATTTACTGCTCGAGTATACTTGTAAACCGAGCTATCAGACAGCGTAGAGTTCTCTCGCATCCATGCCGAGAATTCTTCTAATGTAATCACCTTGATCACCTCACTCTAATTTATTCCATCACTTTTTTGATCTGTTCTGCTATTCTTCTGATAACAGGCACACATACAGTATTGCCACATTGTTTATAGGCACTCTCCAACGAAATTTTCGGGAAACGATACTCCTTTGGAAATCCATGCAAAGCAAGACATTCGTATGGCGTGATTTTCCTGATCCCATATTCATCACGCACAATTGGGATTAGCTCCGGATGTACTCCCATACTTGCAACTAAAGTCGGACAAACGCGGTGAATGCTATAACCTTTATTAGCTTCACGATACTGATATAATGCAGTGCTGTCTTTAGCATATTGACTTGCAAGTATATATAGCGGATCTTTCTCGGTAAGATAATAACTATCGTCATGTTTCTGATGCTTGTATAAAACATCATTAAGCTTAACGGTACGACGGATCTCATCTGGGAAAGCAAATCGTTCACACCTATCGTTATCTAAAAATGCTACTATGAATATTCTTGTTCTATGCTGCGGAATATTTCCATAATCAATCGCATCTATTACACGATATTTTAGAGTATATCCGTAAGGAACAAGAGCATTGTAAACGGCCAAGAAAGTTTTGCCATCATCATGTTCCAAAAGATTAGCCACGTTTTCAAGAAAAACAACTTGTGGTCGTTTCTCTTTTACAATCCGAGCGATCTCGAAAAACAATTGCCCTCTCGGATCATCGAATCCGCGTTGTTTTCCTAACACCGAAAAGGGTTGGCACGGAAATCCAGCGACAAGAACATCAAAATCCGTGATATCCTCGACTTGTACGTTCCGAATATCTTTTTCGCAAATATGTTCTGAACCGAAATTATGTTTATATGTTCTTGCCGCATCTTTATCGAACTCGTTTGCCCATACGATCTGAAATCCAGCTTGAATAAAACCAAGATCAATACCGCCTATTCCGCTGAACAAGCTACAAACTCTAATCTGCTCTTTCACAGCTGAATTCTGTGTATTACGATCTTCCATACTTGGCTTTGATTTCATCCCACTTCGGAAAATCAATATCTACGCCATAGTGATTCTTATAACTTCTCTTGAAACGATTCTTCCACTGCGCTCCTTGAGATCTTGTTTCGGGATTTTGGTATATCGTTTCCTCGAATGCGGCAAGGTAGTCCTCTTTGCTTTCAAACATCTTGGTATTTCCGCGAGTGGTAAACCAATTTCCAGGACGCATTTTCTGCAATATTCCATTTTTGTACTGAACTGTGATAGGCCAGTTATCCATGGTTTTTGTGATTTCCCAAATCTTCTTCAACCAAAGATCTTTAATAACAACATCTCCCGTTTCCTCATCCATGACATATCCAAAGATCAAGAAGTCAGTGTCCAAATGATAAGGCTTTTCTATCAGCTCATTTACAAACGCCTTAAAATCAGCGATGTCAAACGCAGGGCTTGATTCTCTGTTAAAAGCCTTTACTTCCAAAAGATTTTTAGTATGATCTTCAGGGTTCAGGTATACATCAGGAGGCATCTGTGTGTTAGGATTAGGATCATATTCGATACCACGCGCTAAAAGCCAACCTTCAAGCCACTCCTGCACAATATTTCCTACGACATCCTTTTTCTTTACAATTATGCTAACATCGCCCAAATGAAAGCGAATCTGACCTTTTACTGTTTTGATCTGTTCCTCATTGATCAGCTTATCAAATATTTCTTGTGCTGTAAGTTTCATATTTTTATTCCTCCTCATTATATTTTGCGAACAATTCGACTACTCTTCCGGATACAGCCTTGATAACTGGCACAACTACCGTATTACCGAGCAAATCATATCCATCTTCAATTTTAACATCGAATTTGTAATCATCGGGATAGCCAAACAAACGAAGTCCTTCTCTAAGCGTCAAAGTTCTCAATCCTTTTCCGTCAACAACGTACAGATGCTGCATATCCATTGCTACCAGCGTAGGTGCTATATCATTCGGATCGAGTATTTTGCTAACTTCAAAAGACATTTTACCGGCTACTATGTTATAGCCAAGCGGAAGCGTGGTATCTTGAACCCGAACATTTCCAATCTTTTTCTTGGGATGCTCTTTTACAACGTACTTCTTCTTTACCAAATCTTCAAGCATTTCTTCAAGATTGGGATCATCGAAAAATGTTTTAATAAAGTCGATTGTAAGTGGCATTCCATCCATCCAGTCAATGCCATAGATTTCAGCCCACTTCTTCTTCCTTCTTTCCTTGAGCATTTTGTTCAGTAACTCAATTTGGCGAGGAGAAATTGCGCCTTTGTATTCAATATCCCAGCTATGAATATTGTTATCTCCACCTCTTTTATCCTTAATGGATTTTCCATACAATTCCTCAACTGTATAATGGGACAAAAGAAGCTCCGTGAATCTGCTATTCGAAACAGGCAACCCAGTTTCGAGAACCTCTCCTAATTTCTTATGCTTAATTACGAAATTATCAAGACTGGGTTTTTCCTTTTTAGTTCCCACAATATAGATTCTTTTTCTATCTTGAGGCACTTCAAAATCTTTTGCGTTCAGAACTCTCCAAGTGACATGATATCCTAAATCATCAAGGTGCTGAAGTATTGTTGTAAGGGTTCTTCCAATTTTATCTTTAGGATTCTCTTTATCATGATTAACGAGACCTTCGACGTTCTCAAGAACAAAACCAAAAGGCTTTTTTTCTTTTAAAATGCGTTCAACATCAAAGAACAACGTACCTCTTGTATCAAGAAATCCCAGTCTCTTTCCAGCTGCAGAAAACGCCTGACAAGGAAAACCGGCCAGAAGGAATTCAAAATCTGGCATATCTTTTTCATCGACTTTTGTGATGTCTCCGTTTACTGTTTCCTGAGGATGGTTTTGATTTAACACATCAATAGCGTAAGGCTTTATTTCCGATGTGAAGACGCATTTCGTTTCATATCCCGCTTCAGCACAGGCTAACTCAAAGCCTTTACGAATACCACCAATTCCAGCAAACAGATCGATGAATCTAATTTCTTTTTTCATGGTTTAACCTCAACTTTTGTAATTTTAGCAATCTTCCTCGGGGATGATTTCAACGATATCATCCAACTTGCAATCAAGAGCCGTACAGATTTTCACAAGCACATCGCTTGATACTGTTGCGCCATCCTTCTTCATCTTCGCGAGCGTAGCAGGGCTAATACCTGCTTTTGCAGCGAGCTCTTTACTCTTCATTTCGCGATCGATAAGTAGCTTAAAAAGTTTCTTATAGCTTGCAGCCATTCTTTTCACCTCATAAGATTATTGTTAAATAACACTTTTAACACCGTTTCAACATAGGCAGCTCCAAACAATTCTTCAGCCAACGCTTTCTGCTGATTTGGAGTTAGCTTTGACAAAGACATTTTTGCTTTCAGTATATCTGCCTTTGCCTTTTCATATGGATCTGTAGGTTCTATGTCCGGTACAATTTTTATCTTATCCATACATTGTTCTCCTTGTAGGAATTATAAGTTATATGATTATATTATACTACTTTTTTCGCCAAAATGCAATAGGATTTCCGAAAGAATTCAGCGTTCTTGTAACTTGTTCAACTGTTATGTCTTTTTCTCTGCCCTTTTCTTTGACTACAGCATCCCAAATATTTACCCTCGAAACCGCTTGACAAACTCTTTCAAAAGAGTTACAATACGACGACATGATGAGCTGAAGCTGCGAGAAGTGACCACATAGGTTGACCACTGATCTATATAAAAAATCATCCGCTCCCCTGATGCCGAAGTCATCAATTTGGGAGCCGATTTTTACGACCACATACACGACCATAGACACGATCGGAGCACCTGGAGACAAGATGCCACGAGAGCGCGAAAGGTCATTTTTGCCGTAGCGGAAAGGTCTGAAAAAAGATAAAATGACCAGAAAAATGTTCAAGTCGCCCTTGGGGTGGTAGAGGCCGCAAGTTCAAGTCTTGTCACTCAGACCATATCGAGTGTTCATAACTGATGTTAGGAACACTCGATATTTTTTTTGCCAGTGTTTACTTAATATTAGATTGATTTGAGCAGACTCGTCTGCTCTTTTTTGTTATATTGCGCTTGGGAGATATTCGATAGCCACCCCCTGCCGTGAGTCGAGCTTGTAGGTGTGCTTGGGTACGATGCTCGGCAGATCAATACAGCCGACAAAACGATAATGAATGACAAGCCGTTGTGTTCTGTTCTTGCCCGTTCCCTCTATCGGAAAGACCTCAATCTTGTCGATGAGTTCTTGGAGGACAATGGGTGTCAGCGTTTGCATCGTCATAAACTTCCGTATTGCTCGGATAAAGTTACCCGACGAGTTCTGTGCCGTGTCAAGGCGTTCAATCTTGTTCTTAAGATCAAACATCTGCTTTTTGAGTTCTTCCTGCTCAACCTCGTATTTGTGAGATAGCCGCATAAACCAATCGTCCGCGACCTTGCCGTTTACGTTGTCCTCATAGACTCGTTCATAGAGTCGGAGCAGTTCTTGGCTTCGTGCCGTAGCCGCCGCCAAGGCGCTCTCTGCCGCCTTTCGTTCTGCCAAGGCATCCTTGTTGGTCTTATGCTCCAAAAGCTCTGCAAATGCGGTTTCATCGTGGTCAAGGTAGGTGGCGAGCTTGAACAGTTCCATCTTCACCACCTGTTCCAAGGAATCCTCTCTGACGTAATGAGTTGACTCGCAGGTGCCGCGAAGCCCTTTATAGTTTGAGCAACTGTAAAAGCGGATGCTCGGATTCTGCTTGTTGATGTTGAACCACAGCTTGTGTCCACAATCTCCGCAATACAAGAGGTTAGTGAAAATACTTTTCTTCACATTCTCGTTCTTCGGCTTGCGGCGTTTAGAATTCTTGGTTAACTCCTGCACTCTCTCCCAAGTCTCACGGTCAATGATTGGCTCGTGAACGTCCTTGAAGATCGCCCAATTTTCTTTGGGGTTCTCAACGCGGGTTTTGTTTCGGAAGGATTTGGAATAACTCTTGAAGTTGATGACGTCACCACAATACTCTTGCTGCTCAAGTATCATTGCTATGGTAGTCTTGCACCACTTATAAGGATTCGGTTGTGTCTTTTTGCCGCCACGTGGCAATCCCTTGCTCTGCCAATAGGCTTGCGGAATAAGCACCTTATCCTCCTGTAATATTCTTGCAATCGTTTCGTTGCCATTTCCCTCAATACAAAGACGAAATATCCTTCTCACAACCTCTGCTGCATCGGGATCAATGATCCACTTCTTTTTGTTCTCGGGATCTTTCACGTATCCATACGGAGGCTGGGACAGAGGCTCGCCCGCATTTCCGCGAAGTCTGTGAGAAGAACGAACTTTTCTGCTGATATCCTTGGCGTACATCTCGTTCATTATGTTTCGGAACGCGCTGAAATCGTCTTCGCCGTTGTCACTGTCGATGCAATCGTTGATGGCTATGAAGCGGATATTGTGTTCGGGAAAGTAATAGTCTGTGTACTGACCTACCTCAAGATAGTTTCGTCCAAATCTCGATGAGTCCTTAACAATGACCGTTGAGATATATCCCATCTCCATATCCTCAAGCATTTGCTGAAAGCCGGGACGGTTGAAGTTAGTTCCCGTGTATCCGTCATCCACGTAGAACTTGGTGTTGGTGAATCCGTGCTCTTTGGCATACTTAGCGAGAAGCTTTTTCTGATTGGCTATCGAGTTGCTCTCACCCTCAGCTCCATCGTCACGGGACAGACGGCAGTATAGCGCAGTAATACCTATAATGGTTTCATTCTGCTTGGCTGCTGTTTTCTTCTGCATTTTGCTCCTTTCTATCCGAAATCGGATTGGCAGCCGAAACATATTCCGCCGTTATTATATCACCATCTTTCTCAGTTGACAAATCTGCGGAATTATTTTTTATCAGTCTTTCAAATCTTGAGCGCAAGGTATGCGCTTCTTCACTGCGAGGCTCAAATTGAGACGCGACGATATAGGTCACGCCATTGACTTTATATCTGCTCTCACCCGGCATCATGCCAACGATCCAAGCGTTCCTGTTCTTCTCACCTCGCATCTCGATTCTCCTTTCTGCGCAACTGCTCCAAGCGACGTTTGTGGAGAAGATTCTTAATGTCTGCTACAATATCCTTAGGAAGTATATTGCGAGGATAATACTGACGTATATCGTCCATATAGATCACAATGCGCTCTCTTTGATTGGCTTTCTCCTCGCTCATGATCTCGCGTATAGCATCCTCACCAAGTGCGCCTTCATCAGCAAGCTTTCGCATACGGACGGTCTGCGAATAAGACGGAGTGAGGTCATCCATATCGCAGATTTCATAAATAAGCTTCTGCGTTTGCCAATGGAGCTTTGAAAGTTCTACCGCAGGGGTAAGTGCTATTCTGCCCTCATCCACCATTTGAAGCAGCTCGGGAATGAGCCTTGTGAGACGAATATATCTCTGAATCTGTGACTTGCTTTCATCACTCTCGGCGGCAATCTTTTCCACCGAAGTCAACCTCTGCCCAAGTTGGGCAGAAGTCAAATCGGTGCGCTCACCTTGTCGCTTGATGGCATCAAGCTTCATCTTGTAGGCGAAGGCTTTCTCGGATGGGAGAATATGATCGCGGTGGAGATTGGCATCGACCATTGCGACGATTGCTTCTTCGTCGGTCATCTCGCAGACGGTGGACGGGATCTCGCTCATACCGAGCCTTTGATATGCTCTGAATCGGCGATGCCCCGAGATAATCTCATATCCGCCCCCATCTCTCGGACGTACGATGATGGGAGATAACAAGCCGCTTTTGCCTATACTATCGCACAGCGCGTCCATCTCCATGTTGTCCTCGACCTTGTACGGATGGTCTTTGAACGGGTGTAACTCGGAAAGAAGTATATTTCTGTCAGTTCCTTTAATCAATAGATTTCACCTCCTGCTACGCTCTGCTTTGCCTTCCACTCCGCAAGAATAGAAAACATTTCTGCTTTCATATCGGCGGCATTCATTCCCGGGAAGTAATCCGAGAGCTCGTCCACCCCGAACTTGACGCTTTCCTTTTTGGGTGCTTTCTCCTTTTCCGCTTTAGGTGCCTTGACCTCCTCACTATTTCCTTCGGGGATCATAATTGCTCGGATGTTTTCAATCGTGAGCGTATTGCTCTCCCACAGCTTTTGAAGTGCCTTTGCCTGCTCAAGATTCGGATAAACATTGTTTTCGTGGAAAAAGCAATACAGCATATCCTGCCCTACGGGATCGCATCCTGCGAAAACATACGCTACACCAAAGGTCATACACTCATAATCGAGGAGATCGCGAAAAGGGCTGATGAGCTTGGTAATACGGATAAGGCGCTGAATCGTGGCGCGGCTCTCTCCGACCTCTTTGGCAAGGATCTCGTCGCTTCTCATCTGCATCTCAAACTCCATTTCGCGATGCTGATTTTTGAGCGCTTCAAGCTTCATTTTGTAGGCAAAGCCTTTCTCAGAGGGCAAAAGCTTTTCTCTGTGGAGATTGCTGTCCACCATTGCAAGAACCGCTTGGTCGCGATCATAATCCATAATGATGGCGGGAATCTCGGTCATTTTGAGCATCTTACACGCGAATACTCTGCGGTGTCCCGATACGATCTCATACTCGGCGTTCTTGTTAACATAAACCGTAATGGGCGTCATAACGCCGTAATCACGGATGCTGTGCATAAGTTCTTTCATTTCATCGTTATCAACGATCTTAAAAGGATGATTCTGAAAAGATTTGAGTTGTCTGATTGGGAGCATAAACACCTTTGGAGACTCAGTAGGCTCCTTGTTGGGCTCTTCGGGCGCGTCGGGGAGAATACTTAAAATGTCTCTTGCGATCTGTTCGTCAGTCTGTACGTTGTAATTGTTGTTTGTCATGATAAAAAGTCCTTTCGTTTGTAAAAATATTTTTGTTATCTGTTGCCGCGAGTTTTATCACGGACTTTGGTTTTGCCTCCCGCAAGGGACGGCTGCTTCATAATTTCTTTTGCGAGACGTTCTTCTTCTACTTTTTGCAAAATGCTTTGCACCTCATCCTCACCGAGCTTGTCTCGCACAATGCCAAATTTCTTGGCATCCTTACGCAGAGAATCGTTCTCTCGCTCCAAATCTCTGCAACGTCCGGCAAAGCGGCTTTTTTCGTTCAATGCTTGTTTCCACATCTTTGAGATCTCGACTACGTTGACGATAAGCTTTCGTATTACATCCTTGAGCTTGGTAATCAATGGCTGTGCGATCTTCGTGCGATAGGTCTTTGCACTCATAAGCGGTGGCGGCTCGGGTAGCTCCCATTCCTCGCCGACATACTTGCTCATCTCAAGATGGATATTGTCCTTATCCTCACTAAGCTCGGATAGCTCATCCTTAAGATCTTCAAGACTTTCTCGCATAGAGTCGTTGGATTCCTGTAATACCTGCGCCTGCTCGGTAAGTTCTTCCACCTCACGTGTGCGCTCTTGTTTCTTGTAATTGAGTACCGATAAATGTTCGTGTGGCTTGTCCACATCGATACGCCTAACCCCGTATCTTGCCATTACCTCTGCAAGATGCTCTTTCTCGGATTCCGTCCATTGTGTACCTTCCGTATTATCTCGCCCCTCACCCTCAAATCCGAGAGTCAATAACGCTTGCTTCAAGGACACACGAGTTTCCAATCCTCGCTTACTGTTTGTAACAATGGGAACGAAATCAATGTGTAGATGTGGTGTTGCTTCATCCATATGCAGATGTGCCGAGAATACGTGCAAGGTGTGATTGCGCTTGATAAATCCCTGCATATACTCATCGAGTATACGCTTGGCAAGCTCGCCGTTTTCGCTTATGGCACTCATATCCGCAAAGTTTCCCACTTGGACGATGACCTCGTGGAAAAGCTTTTCTTGCTTGGATAGCCGTATCTTTTCATAATAATCGGGGATACGTCGGTCTGAGCGTTTCTGCTTGGCATTGTACTTTTCAAGTGCTTCGTCAAAGAGCTTGTGATAGGTCTCTTTCAGCGGTACGTTGCAATAGGTCACGTTCAGATGCGATCTGTTTCCGTCCACGTTTTCCGCGATAAAGCTACGGTCGTTGTGGGTCAGGCATCCTTTCCCGAGGGTTATGCTTACTGTTCTGTCTATACTTTCACCTCCATTCTTTCCGCAAAACGCGGTTATTTTTTGCGAGTGAAACGAGCGACTTGTTCCTCTTTTGTTACTTTTGTCAAAAGTAACGCAAAGGCACTTTTGACACTTCGCATCAAAAGTCCATTGCGCTCTGCCGAGGGCATAGGCTGACGTGGCAGCCTATGTCTCCGAAGCGCTCACCTTCGGAGACAGCGTGTTGCATCTGAGCTTGCACCACGCTTCTATGTTGAAGACATTCTCACTCGCTCGAATGTCTCCATACACGACGAGTCATAATTATCGTCGCTATCACCGTCCGCATCCTCCTTTCACTCGGATAGCAATTATGTATTTGTGGGGGCAGTATTCAAATTTGCTATCCTTACTGCCCTATGGTTGGCTCATATGTCAGTGTCTCAAATTGAGACGCGATATCTTCTCACCAATATATCGAATCGAAAACGCTGAATTTGTCCTGCGATAAAATGTCCCCTCTAAGTGGTAGGCAGCGAAACGACATTATTTATAAGGTTGCCGAACAACTTTTTGCTCTCTACTATTCGTTGCTTACTTTTTTGCGATTTGACCAACATATTTTTGCTGAATTTACAAATTGTTTTCATATCCCCTCACTATTCGTTGCTTACTTTTTTCTTGAAAAATAACCCTAAAAATCGAGAGTTTACAATTTATTTACTTGATCCTCCTACTTATGAGTTGGGAACTTTTTCGGCAAAAATTAGCCATCATGCGAAAAATAAATATTATGGGAGTAGTATTCAAATTACTGCACGTCTCAATTTGAGAAGCGATAAACTATAACAGTTCTGATTTAAAAGTCCCCTCAATTGGTAGCCAGCGAAAACGGCTAAAAAACACACCTTTTCGATAAAATTCACATATTGTTTTCATTCCTCTGCTATTCGTTATTGACTTTTTTGAAAATTTGGCAAAAATATCTCTCTAATAGGTAGCCGATGGAACAAACCAAAAAGGGCAACTATTTTCAACCTTTGCACCATCTTGGCACGAAGCCCCCTAAGTAGTAGGCAACGAAACATATCAAAAGCCGCCACTTATCTAAAAAATTACAAAAAGAAAAGCCGCTATCGCGGCACATTACTGTACATTGATAACGACTTATTATGTTTAATTATGTTTAATTATCTTTTATACCACAAAGCTTTATCATCATCTGTAGTATCTTCGTGGAAAGTATATGCAATCAAACGGTCTACCTGATTAAGCTCTAACAACATATTCAACGCATATTCTTTGTCTATTTCAAGTTTTTCTGACAACTGAATAACCGTTAAATGGGGATTCAAACACACTTCTTTATAAAGTCGAAATTTGGCTGCATCATCCTCTGTAGCGGTATGAACAATAACATTTTGAAGCTTAGGAGGTTTATCCATTGCTTTAATTATCTCTTTGTGAAATTTGGCTTCATCTTCTTTGATTTTTTTCAAATGCTGAGAAATATCTTCCACAGGAGAATTATAGATAATCAAGAATCTATATTGATTAATGTCGATTTCTGTATGCTCACAAAATCCATTATATGAAATGTCTATTTTAGCTATTTCTTTTGCAATGTCATTAAACGAAGGATTTCCACCTAAAAGGACAGTAAGCTTTTGCTTACTTGCCAAGTAGAATGTAGCGTCGTTCAAGTCCATTAACATTCGTTTTTCGTCCGCGTTTGAGATATTATCAATAAATTCTTGATTTATGGATACTTTAACATCTTTGGCTGGCTGCGGGCCCTCATTTTCAATAATAAAGCACATTAAGCCAGATCTAATGATATCAAAGCGGATTGTAACTAATGGTCGGTTTACAGCGTTATACTGATCGATCATTTCTTTTGTTTGTGCACGCGCGGCTTCTGTTTGATCGTGTGCTGCTTTGGCAGATTTCCCGTTAAAAACACAAATGAAAATTGTTGCTACTACATAAATAGCGGTGATAATTACCATTAACCAATCTGTTAGCATAAGAACACCTCCATATATTTGCTATAATAATTATACCACAAAATATCAGTTTTGTAAATGGGTGCCTACCATATATAGGGTCAAAGAAATAAAACAGTAAATACTCCTCATACCGCTTTGATACGAGGAGTATTTAATACTTAATACTATGATGCCGTTCTATACTTCTTTGCTTGTACGCGATACATTTCAGCATACATTCCATTCAAAAGCATCAACTCATCGTGAGAACCGCTTTCAACGATCTCACCGCCGTCGAACATATAGATTTTATCCGCCATTCGCGTGGTGGAAAGTCTGTGGGATATGAAGATAACCGTTCTACCCTCGGCGTTTTTGAGTATTGATTGATTAAGCTCATACTCTGCAATCGGGTCGAGGGCGCTTGAAGGCTCATCCATAATGATAAGCTCAAAGGGTCTTGCAAACACTCTTGCGATTGCTATCTTCTGCGACTCACCGCCCGAGAGACCAACGCCTTCTTTGCTGAACTCCGTCGTAAGCTGCGAATGAATTCCGTTTGGTAACTGCTTCAACTTTTCGTCGAAAGATGCCGCGCGGAGCGCTGACATAACCGATTCTTCATCGGCATCGGTATATTCGCCGCCCATTACGTTCTCTGCGATGGTTGCCGCGAAAACCTTGTAGTCTTGGAACACCGCACCAATATGCTCACGGTATTTATCGGGAGCATATTCGTTGATGTTACGTCCATTATAAAGGATCTCGCCACTTGTGGTATCGTAAAGTCTCATAAGAAGCTTGATAAGCGTAGTTTTTCCTGCGCCGTTATATCCAACAAATGCGACCTTTTCGCCCTTCTTGATCTCAAGGTCGAGACCTTTGAGCGTCTTTTTCTCATCCTTTGTAAAGGGATATACGAAATCAAGATTCTTTATCGTCAGCGATTCAAATGCCGGAACCTCTGTTTCTTCGCCATTGATCTGCGGCTCATATTCAATAAACTTTTTCACCTTCTCAATGTAAAGGCTATGTTCGTGAAATTTATTAAGATAGTTTCCAATATCATCAATCGTCCAATAGAGCTTGAAGCTTGCATTGATACTTGCAGAAAAACTACCGAGCGAGAGCGTAGGATCAACGATATAACGCACGATCAAATAGCTCGTCACTCCTGCCGACGGGAGTACGTTCGTAAGCATTGTAGATATGAGTGAGAATCCAAAGATCTTACCCATATACTTTTTGATACAAGTGATTTTTGTATCGGTTGTTGTCTTGTAATCGTTCCTTAGATGCTCTGCAATACCACCTTGACGAAGTTCTTTCGCGTAATCTTGTAGGTAAAACACACGTCCGATATAACTGAGCTTTCGATTGATCGGGTTCATCTCAAGGTTCTTATCGTAGCGGATTTTATTTAGCTTATTCTTGATAATAAACCCAAGACTTACAGAAACAAGGAGTACAACTGCAACAATCCAATCCATCGATGCAAGCAAGCCAAGGATAACCGCGCTTGATACAATACGGTTAATAAAGATGCTGAAGTTCTCCATAATCTGAACGGTACGGTTGTCAGATTCACGTATCGCCCAAATGAAGTCGTTATAGAACTCGGGATCATCATAACAGCTTTGGTCGAGTTCTCGCGCTTTCTTGTAAAGCTCATTTTGAATACCTTCGTGAAGTATCAGCTTGACCTTTGGAACATACACCTCAAGTCTCCATTTGTTAAACAATTCAAACACTGCGTTATATCCAGCAACAAGCAATATCCAAAACAAGACGGTCTTGAATTCGATTCCTGCTTCTATCGCATCAAACAAATACTTAGTAAACAGCACCCCAATAATGTGCCATGCACCACGTCCGAGTGCTTCACCGAGCGTTACAAGAGTGTACGAAGGAGCATACTTGAAAGAATATTTGAGCATAAACCACAAGTTTTTTGATACTCGTATAATGCTATGCTTTTTCTCTTTATTCTTATCCTTGCTCATGCCGTCACCTCCTCTGCATCCGCGTAGGTATCTGCCTGCTTATGCCACATATCTGCATACTTGGCATTCATAGCAAGAAGCTCACTATGCGTTCCTTGTTCGATGATCTCACCGTTCTCAAACATATAAACACGGTCTGCCATTGTTGCACTTGAAAGTCGGTGCGATATGAAAATAACCGTTTTGCCTTCGCAGGCTTCAAACATATTACGATACATTTCTTGCTCGGCAATAGGGTCAAGAGCAGAAGTAGGCTCGTCCATTATAACGATCTCTTGGTTGCCTGCAAAGATTCTTGCAATAGAGATCTTCTGTGCTTCACCACCCGAGAACATCGCGCCCTCATTGTCAAATTCTCTTGTTACGTTAGAATCAACACCGTTTGAAAGAGCTTCAACCTTATCATAAATACCCGTTCTTGTAAGAGCATCCCTAACGGTGGCTCTATCTTCATCTGTAATATCACCGCGAAGCATTACATTTTCTGCAACGGTTGTAGCAAACAGACGATAGTCTTGGAATACTGTTCCAAAGAGATTTCGATAAGAGGAGAGACGATAATTCTTGATATTCTCTCCGTTTATAAGTATCTCACCCTCGCTCGGATCATACAATCTTTGCAACAGCTTGATAAGAGTTGTCTTTCCCGCACCGTTATGTCCTACGATGGCAATTTTCTCACCAATATTTACGGTAAGATTTACATTGGTAAGCGCAGGTTTCTCTTGACCTTCATATCCAAAGGTCATATTCTTGAGTTCAAGTTTTTGGAAGGATGGAACAACGGGTGCATTTTCATCCTCTGCAATATGTACCTCGTACTCTAAGAAGTCACGGAGATTATCAACATAAAGCGAATTCTCATCGAGTTTGAAGAAAACGTCACCCATATAGTTGACACTACCCGCAATATTAGAAATTGAGTTGATTACTACAAAGCAATCTCCAAGGAGCATATTCTTTGCCACAAGCGTCTTGAAAGCCGCAAGAACGATAGTTCCCGAATGGACAACAACGTCGAAAATAAAGTCAAACAAATAGCGGAAGAACATCATTTTATAGCCGTATTTGTTTACGATCTCCTTCATTTCGGAAATGCTTGAGTGCATACGCTTATACATTACCTTCCACATTTCCGTAAGGCGCATTTCTTTTGAGAAGTCGTTCAAATAGAATGTTCTGCGCACATAGTCGCGTTGCCTTGCCACTTCTTTGTTTCGCATATTATAGTCGTATTTGAGACGGTTGCGCTTCTTACCAATGAGAAGCGTACACAAAAACGGCAAAAATGCAAGGATCAAGAATATGGGGTCTATAGTAATAATCAAAGTGCCTATTGCAACAACTTCTATTGTTATCCAAATAACATCAAGTATGTTATTCATTACCGTATAGGCTCTGTTCGTCGCTTCGCTCGTAGCTTTCACGTATGTATCGTAAAATGCCGAACTTTCAAAACAAGCGAGATCGACTTCAACTGCTTTCTTCTGTAGCAGATTTTGAATATAAGCTTCTACTTTCGGATACTTTAACTCAAAATAACAGCTCGATATACTTCGGAACAGCATATACAAAATAGAGTATCCAAACATACATCCGAGCGTGATTAGAATAATCTTTAATTCTTTGCCCTCCTGCAATGCGTTAAGGGCGTATTGATATAGATAGGTATTCAATAAGAAAGAATGAACCGAACCGAACACGGTAGATACCAAAGCCAATATCGGCACGCCGGGACAAGCTTTGATAATGAGTCTGAGCATATAACCATTGTTCTTAAATGTTCGCTTCCAATCTATCCGTTTCTTCTTTTGCTTTTGTTCTTTTTCTTTTTTCATTGATTTCCTCTTAAATGACACGCTGATTTTATTCTTTATCAGCTTTGACACAGTTCACCTTGCAGACACCGTTAACATTATACCGCTCACCGTGAAACTGAAGGTTGATAAGATTGATTCCTTCAGAGCAGATATGCTCACTTTGCTCCATAAGCTTGCGACCACTATAAACAGCGATACGGAGTTTTCCGTCGTCGTTCCACGGCACATTCCCTACAAAACTGTAAACGATCTCCTTGTCGCTTGTGTTCCCAAACAGTTCATCAATCGTGACGCTGAATATCTTGGCAAGTTCGGGCAGAAGCATAATATCGGGGCAACTAATCTGCTGCTCCCATTTAGATACCGCTTGGCAGGAGACACCAACCTTTTCAGCTAATTCTTCTTGTGTAAATCCATTGAGCTTTCTGTAATATGCGATTTTTAGACCGATTATATTGTCTTTCTGCATAGTTCCATCTCCTTCCGTTAGTAAAATTATACCACATATCTGATATAAAGTAAATAAACCTTCAGTTTAAGCACTATCAATGGCGGTTGATATGGGTAATAAAAAAGTGCGCTGACCGGAGTCAACGCACCGAAAAACGCAAACCCCGATTGTCGCTCAACAAAACTAAAATGAAATTAGGGTATTACTATCCATAACCATTTAGTGGAGCTTGCGCTTTTACCAAATTCCAAAAATAGTTATGGCTAAAAAAGGGTACAGTATCCCCATAAAGAGAAAATACCCCTATTTCATTTTATTTAGTTTTGTTGAGCATAGTTATTATACCACATTTTTATGAATAAATCAAGATGTTTTACAATTCCTAAACAAATAAATCCTCGCAATTACGGATGAAAGAAAAAAACTGATAATACGAA
This sequence comes from Eubacteriales bacterium, assembly GCA_045531455.1. Taxonomy (GTDB): domain Bacteria; phylum Bacillota; class Clostridia; order Oscillospirales; family CAG-272; genus CAG-390. Next base: position 3,112 of record JAZSEA010000002.1, on the reverse strand, counting down.
CAGAATTCGTACTATCAGTTCTTGGTTGAAATTTAGTGTAATTTATATTGTTGAATAAGTGAACATATCGTTCTGGCGTACAAATCTATACTTTTATCGATGGTAGAATCGCTAAGCCATCCACGCATAATGCCATTTTGAATAACAAATACACTTGTGGGGATATATTTTAAGAAACTCTGATTTCGAATATCTTCCATGTAATCGGTAGCATACATTTTACATATAGAGCGCAATCCCCAATAATTATAAAGAACGCCAAATGATGCGTTCAAGGTTTCTATACTTGATGGGAAATTATCTCTGCTGAACAATTCTATTGCATGTTGTTGTTTTTCTGAAATATACTGTTTAACGCTTTTTTCTCCTGAAATAGTATATATTATCCGATTCATACCAAATGATGGTTTATTTTTGATTGAACTTAGACCTAACAGTGCCATTAGTTCTATTTGTGATGCATGATATTCTGTGAATCCTGATAAACCAATATAGCGAGTAGGATCATTTTTTACATAATTTTCGGAATCAAGCATATGCGTAAATTCATGAAACATTATGTATTCACACAGTTCACAGTTCGTGCTAATTGTAAGTGTATGGGTATTGTTTTTAACATCAAAATGTGAACGAGCAATGGATTCATAACCTTGAGAATCTGCAGACAAAACAGATGCTTCTTTTGAACATATCGTATATTGTGGAAATGTTTCAATTCCCATGAATTTTTTGAAGTTGTATTCGTGTTTTTTTAATTCGTTTATGTAGTAAGTTTCATTTATCATATCGTGCCCCCATTAACAAGTCCATTATATCATAAATTTGAAGCTTTTTCAATCTCTTAAGTAATATAACAGATATAATTCATTGTTTCATGATTTGTCAATAGGTTGTGAGTAATTACGGCAAAAAGAAAAACCGATAACACGAACAAAGCTCATGCTATCGGTTTGTTTTCAATATTTAATCAGATGTAATCGTATTCGTCCGAAATTGATTCCAATCCCCACAAAGATGGTGTTTCTCTAATATCACGATCTTTCAAAAGGTCGGTTAATCTCGGATCAACCTCAATTTTGTTTATGTCAAATCGTTGCGGCACACCAAGTTTAAGAGATTTTCTAAATCTCTCGTCGTATCCGTCTGCATCGAATGATTTTGATACAAGGACTATATTATGACCACCCATTGATTTAACCTCATCACTCGAACTACACGACTCATAGCGAATCCCATCAAAATAGTCATCGTGTGCAACCCATTGGAGTAATAACTGAGGTATGATATATTCTTCTTTAAAATCGGCTTTCGGATATTGGGTGACTACCGAGCAAGCTGCTCTCAATGGATAAGTGCAAATGTGTTTCAATAAATATCTTCTGACCGCTTGCTTATCTTGTTCATTATGAAACCAACAGAAGAAGCTGTGCTTTAGCGGCATTAATTTTTCGGAGAAGTCTATAAATTTTAGATAATCGTTTTCTTCTTGTGGTATATCATATTTTACGATAGTGAACTGTTCTGGCTTTTCGCATTCGTACCAACACAACTCTGCTTGAGAAGCTAAATATATGCAGGGGTATCCAGGCATGCTATATCTTTCGGTTTTTACCAACTGCCTCATGGTAGCAGGAATGTGGAACAGTTCTTTTCTTTCAATAGGGAAAGTAATGCTTCCTCTAATTCTATAATAAATTTCTCGTATAAAAGCCCCAGAATACCGTTGCATCATTTCGGGCTTCATTTCCTCAAAAGTTTCAAAAGCTTTAATAGAGGCATCGACTATTCTTCCTGATTCATGTAATCGTAGCACCTCTAACAGTTGTTTAGCGTTGGATTCTATTTCTGGCAATTTAGCTTCTACCATTCTGCACATTTCTTCGCCAACCAAAGTATTGTCCGATGGAGATATGGATTCTTTTAATGTTGTTATGTATTGAGCATAATTTCCGCTTAAAAACTCAAACATTGTTTTATTATCACGGTGCAGGTGGCAACGGAAACTTTCTAATATTTCAAGCAACTTGTCCATTGTGTTCCTCCTGAAGTAAATAATCATTTGCACTTATATTATACCATAAAATATGTTCTTTTTCAAGTTGTTCATATAGACGGAAAGCAATCCAACATTATTTTTAACTATGTTGGATTGCTTTTACTTTATTTGGTTAATGTTTCTATAGCAATCTGCATTCCCAACTTGAAGGCATACTCGAATATAGCTGCTTCAGCGAGACTCATATACTCGCTCCAGCAATCGTGGAACTTTTCGAATGTTTCTTTCTGCTCGTCTGTGAAGCTCTTTTCGAGATCTTCGTGATGCCGTGCCATGTAGCTGAGCAGTTCTTTCATTTCCTTTGAGTTGGTTCGGCTATCCTCTTGAGGAATTATGTTACCGTGCCACAATTCGTTGATGATTGACTTCATTTGTAGACTACCTCCTTTAGCACGATTTTCTCAGCGCTTGCCTTGATGCTATTCATCATTTGCACCCAGCGCAGCGTATCGGAGGCTTTGAGTTCTTCGGTCACTCCCATTTGCTTTGCCATATGTGAGATATGCAAGTCGATCTGTTGATGCGCCTGCTCGTCGATACTGTGAAGATATTCATTCAAACGTCCTTCGGTCAGCAGGGTGGTGTATGTTCCTCTGCGGTGCTTCTTGATAAAGTCAAGATGAAGGTGTCCGTATTTGCCGATTTCGTAGTTAGTTTGCTCGGAGATTTCAAGCGTCGGGTAGTATTGTTCTCCGCGAAGTTCGTATCTGATGCCGTTTTTAGTAATGTACTTTTCCATAATCATATTCCTTTCGTTATCTGTTTTTTATAGGCAAGGCACGATCAGAATATGTTTTGAATGCCGTAAAGCAAAGTATTTTGAGTAGTTTCGTTATGAACACTCGTACCAGCGGCAAGTTGCCGCCCCCAAGAATCGGGTGGCGACAGCAAGAATCCGAACCTTATCACACGACGGTGAGGTTTGGATTTATCTTTATTAATAACAAAGGATAGGCTTTTGCCTATCCTTTGTTGTTTCATGAGAGCTTACCGAGTTGAGCCTCGAAAACCGCAGGTTTGCTAAGCTTGCGCTACGCTTTACTTTAAATAAACACC
>JAZSEA010000020.1:0-11412 GCA_045531455.1 Eubacteriales bacterium | reverse complement strand
CAAATAGGAATATTTTATTTGAATCAATTTGCACTCATTTGTGAGTTTTCGCAAACTATTTCAATAAAATATTCCTATTTTTGTATGCAAAATTATTGATTTGAACGATATTCGCTGAATTTACACAAGAGTTTATGCCATTTCCTTAGCCTCCCTCCGGGAGGGAGGGGGACCACACGAACGTGTGGTGGAAGGAGAACGCGATTGAACTTCTATGTGTTTTTCGTGCAAGATTCGGGCGGAGAGTGATGGTGTACGACTTTCCGAAAATCTTACCGAATACATTCCTCATAGAAAACTTAAATGAGCCAGCCCCATTTTTTGATAAATATTATTCGTTATTGATTAACGTACCAATAAGGAACCACGATATCAAGCTGCGGGATCGGGGTGATCTCGCCGGTTGTGATATTGATACAGCAAAGCTGGCTCTTATAGCCTTCTAAATGTTTGCCGGTTTCGGGGTCGATTTTACTTACAGTTGCAAAAACGTAATCTCCGTATGCGGAAATAATTTTGATATTACCCGAGGGAAGCTCAAAGATAACATGATTATTATCGCCCATGTAATCACATTGCCATATCTGTGCCGTGCCGGATGCTAAGATCTTTCTTGCTACGCTGTTTGCCTCCTCGTTCGATGCACCCGGATGCTCCTTTATATATTCTTTGGTGGAAAAATTATCCCATTCATCATATTTTGTCTGATGCGCGGACAGTACACCTTTTTCGGTTACGCAAAGATTTCCGAGCACAGAGTACTCCCAAATCACTTCTTTAGTTTCATCTGTCTTCAGATCATATACGGAAAATCCGTTGGTGTTACTAAGTATGGAATATGTACCGACAAAGTTGCTTGCGGCTATTTTCGGTTCTTCCCTTTTATCCGTTCCGTCTTTCTTTATCGAAACGCAGTTGCCGTCACTCTGCTCTATATAAAATCTTTCATTCGTAGCCATAAACGAGCGGCATACGTCATCCAATTCAAACAGCATCTTGGACTCATCGGTATCAAAATCATATTCATATACGTATTGCCTTGTGACAGGCTTAAAATCCGAAAGCTTTTGCCCGCTTCCGGGGGTATATCCCGTCTTACTGTAATCCATGACGCTGTTTACCTTGTAATACTTGCCGTCAACGTACCATCCGTTCCGCCATTTTGAAACTACTTTTTCTCCGTAATCGTCGCTAAAGTTTTCCCGCACCTCTCCGGTCTTTAAATTGTACATAATTTCAGACATCACAGATCCGTATTCATCATCTGTCACGAATTTCAAATAAACCAACCAATCTCCAAATATGCCCTGGAACACATACGCTTGTGACTTGCCGTCGTTGACTTTGCCTCCCAAAAGCATAGGACAACCCGATTCGAGCGAATGATTGCAGTTAGGATCAAGACAGGGACTCGAAACAGTTCCGGTAACGGGATTATATTTTACGATTCTCTCTACTGTTACGTCTCCGTAACTCGGTGTCTTAACGCCATCAGCGTCGGCTTTATCACCAACGATGCCGGTAGTGGTACATTTTTCAATATAAATCAAACAACCTTCATAGAGCATTCCGGACTTTATATCTCCGGTTCTATACGGGACTCCGGTTGTATAATACTCGTCACTCAGATCTACGTTAGGATTTGCCGTTGTTTCCGGAGGAACAAGCGGGACGTCATATACCGATTGGCAGGAGGAGAGAAGCATAAGAATGCCGAGAAGCAGGCAAATCAGGCGGATCTTTTTCATTTTATGTACCTCTGTTGGTTTTTTGAAAGCTCCTTGAGATTATTTTATCATAAGGAGAAAAAAGTCAAGGAGCTTGAGTGATTTGGTTATATTATTGTTTTAATCAGAAAGGGATAGAAAATGACTTGCTTATTGCTCGGGCTTCACCATATCCGGCGGGAGGACGATATCGAGGAAGGGAAATTCGCTTGACTCGCCGGTTGCAAGGTCTACAACATACATGCCGGATGCGCTGTGTTCAATTCTTTGGTAATCGTTATCAGGATCACCTCGGTTAAGTCCGCAATACAAATATTTATCGGTTGCATGGAAGATCGATACTATGCAATTTTCAAAATATCCAAATGGGATGCTTTCGCCCTCCAAGCCGAAATCCTCTATCAGGGACAGCGTTGTATTGATCTTGTAGATCGCACGCTCTCTTTCGCGGGCAGCTGCTGCATTGCCTTCATTCCACCATTCGTTTATCTGTTCGGCTGTAGGTTTTTCTATTCCGCTCTGCTTCTTTTTTTCTTCAAAATACTCCTCTACAAAGCTTAAAACATCGAAATTTATCTTAAGATAATCCTCGTAATTTGACCAAGAACTGTATATGAAGCCCGCATTTGTTATGCTATAGCTATCCTGCGGGCCGCTGTCCTTGACGGTTTTTAATGTGTTATCGGAAATATTATAAATATATAGAGTATCCTCGTCAAACCCGTATGCATATGGTCCGCAAACGGCATATGGACTGAAGGTCAAAACGTCCATCTCCTGCAGGTTTTCTCCGTTATGGTCGATGGAATACATTTTTTCGTCACCCGAAAGAATATATCTCTTGTTTGTCACCTCGGTAATACGGTATCCTGCGGGTATTTCAAAAAGCTCGACGGTCTCGCGAGTATCAAAATCATAATAGCAGAGGTAGCTTTTTGTCTCCGGGGTGAATTTCGAAGCGGAGCTTTCGCCCGGCTTATATCCGGTATTGGTATAGTCAAGAACATTCTTCACGCCGTAGAGCCTGTTACCAACAGGGCACCTGGACGCCCATCTTGTCATAAGCATTTCGCCGATCTCGTTTTTAAAAATGTCAATACTTTCGCCGGTTTTCAGATTATACACGTAAGAGGTCGAAACCAAGCCATAATCTTCGGTTCTGCGCGAATACTGAAACATCAGCCAATCCCCGACAATATCCTGAACGAGAGCAATATTCGTTCCCTCGGGAGCAACTGCTATGCAATCGGATCCGGGTGAGTGGGTGCACACGGGATCGAGGCAAATGCTCGTGACCTGGCCGGTATGCGCGTTTGCCTTGACAATACGCAAAAGCTGTTTTGTGTCGTAATAATCCTTGTCTTTCGAGCTGAGGATATATTTGTCGTATCTGTTGTGCTCAAGGTAGATCCAGGAGTCGCCGTAAAGAACGCCTCCGTGAGCTGTAACCTCTTTTCGGAGATATCCTTCTGTGAAATATTCTTTTTCAAGATCGACCTCTACCAATTGTTCGCTTTCTTCAGTCAAATCCCCCGGCGGCTCAACATAAATTGTTTGACAAGAGGAGAGAAGCATAAGAATGCCGAGAAGCAGGCAAAGGAAACGTGTTTTTTTCATGTTATGTACCTCCGTTGGTTTTTTGAAAGCTCCTTTAGATTATTTTATCATAAGGGGAAAATAAAGTCAAGGAGCTTTATCGAATATAGGCAGACATAATAATTTTTTACGTCCAAACATACCATAAGCAGCTTTATCTTTTGCTGCTCAATATCATTCGTTATTAATTTTCGTACCAATAAGGAACCACGATATCAAGCTGCGGGATCGGGGTGATCTCGCCGGTTTTGACGTTGATGGAGCAGGTTTTGTTTTTGTATCCTTCAAGATATTCGCCCGTATCGGTATCATATTTACTTACTTTGGCAAAAACGTATTCACCGTATGCGGAAATTACCTCGATGCGACCCGCGGGGAGCTCGAAGATTACTTGATTATCTTCGCCCATATAGCCGCATTGCCATATCTGTGCTGTTCCCGAAGCAAGGATTTTTCTCGCCGCATTATTAATATCTGTGGACGAGGCATTGGGATGCTCTTTTCTGTAGTCAGCTACGGAAAAATTATCCCATTCATCATATTTGGTTTGAGACGCAGACAGTACACCTGTATCAGTTACACACACCACACTTGTCGTCGAATAATCAAATTTTACCTCCTTAATCTCATTGGTCTTAAGATCGTGTATAATATATCCGTCAGATACATTATAATCCAAAGTGTACGTACCAACAAGATTACTTGTATTTGTTGAGACTTCTTTTCTTTCCTCGGTTCCGTCCTTTTTCAGCGAAACCATTTCGTCTCGATTTCCTTTTCCGAAATAAAACCTTTCGTTTGTGATTTTAGAAATATACCAGTCGTCTCCTATCTCAAAAAGTATCTTGGACGTATTTGTTTCAAAATCATATTCGTGTAAATAACGCTTTGTTACAGGTTCAAAATTCGATATCGATTGTCCGCTGCCGGGCTTATATCCGGTATTGCTAAAATCAAGAATACTGTTGACCTTGTAATACTTGCCTTCATAATAAAGACCCAGGCCCCATCGTGAAAGCACTTCACTACCGAGATCCTCGACGAAAACATTTCTGATTTCACCGGTTTTTAGGTTGTACATTGTTTCAGTAGTAATTATTGAGTATTCATCATCGAATTTATTACTTAAATATATTACCCAATCTCCGAAGAGACCTTGGAAAGTATACACTTCGCTTGATCTCATCCCATACCCCAAAAGCATAGGACAGCCTGATTCAAGCGAATGATTGCAGGTGGGATTAAGACAAGGACTCGAAACAGTTCCCGTAACAGGATTGTATTTTACAAGTCTGTCTACCGTCACTTCTCCGTAAATGGGGGCCTTTTCACCGTCAGCGTTTGTTTTCTCTCCTATAATGCCCGTAGTAGTACACTTTTCAATAAAAATCAGACAGCCTTCATAAAGTATACCTTTTGTAGCATTTCCCAACATATAGGGTGCTCCGGAAGTATAATATTCTTTGTTCAGATCAATTTCGGGATTTGCCGTAGTTTCCGGTGCCGTGAGTTCAACGTCATATACCGATTGGCAGGAGGAGAGAAGCATAAGAATGCCGAGAAGCAGGCAAATTAGGCGGATCTTTTTCATTTTATGTACCTCCGTTGGTTTTTTGAAAGCTCCTTGAGATTTTTATCACCATGGAATATTAATGCCGGTAGCAGGGTGAGAATTTTCGTAATTCTTTTCATGGTTTTATAACATCCTTTCCGGAGGGCACTTATTTGCATTTTTATCCCTCTGTTAATATATACCTATGAAAAATAAGTTTTTGGACAAAAAATCAAAAAATTTTTTAAAAGAATTTTATTTTGAAATAAAAAGCACCAATTAATATATAAAGAATTCCATTAGTTACATATTATTACATTAATTTTGAATTTGACTTACTCCGCAAATGATTTTTTCTATTTCATCAATTAAGAGTTCATCTGTCGTTTCTACCAAAAACGCGTATTCATCATTTTTCCATACATACAGATGTGTATCTATGGTTGAATAATAAAACACATTAATATCCGAGAACTTAACTTCATCAATTTCACCGTGCTCAACATCTATGTAATGATTTAACGAATCAAGCATCATTTGCTCAAATCTTATAGTATCTTGATTCTCATTAACATATTTTCGCATTACAACAGCGTCGTTTTGGAATTCCATAATTTTACTATACCCCTCCGGGACGTAAGACAGCGAATAATACTCTTCAATTATTTCGTTGTTATTTTCGCTTCCCTCCGCGAAGCTTCCCTTGATATGTGTATCGAATATTTCAACGAAGAAATCCCCGATCCTATCCTTATAGACGACTGCGGCACAGCCCGCAAGCAGAAGCGCGGCGGCGATCAATGCTACGGCTACCGCGCGCTTGAAGCTTGTTCTCTTTTCGCTCGGTCCGACTCTGTAGCCTATGATCTCGGAAATACGGCGGTAATGACTCTTCGAGCAGGTCACTTTCCCCTCGAATTCGGCTAAATCAAGCTCCATTCGGCTCATAACGCCCTCGTTTACCGCCCTGGCAAACAGTTCTCTATCGGTTATTGCCATTAGTGCCGCCTCCTACCTTTTCTTTCAGAATTTTTCTGCCTCTTTGGATCCTCTTATACACCGCGTCCTCGCTGATCCCGAGGAGCCTTGCTATATCCTTTACGCTTCTTTCCTCGAAAAAGCGCAGCCTGAGCACCGTGCTGTAGATCGGTTCCATATTCCGAACAGCGCGGACGACCTCCTCGTATCTCTCGCGGATATGGATCTCGGAGATAAAATCCATTCCCGACGGATCCTCAAGGCTCTCACTCAGCTGGTCGAATTTCTCTTCAGCCGATACGATATTCTCTACCTCGTTCGTCACCATCGTGAAAAGATACGCGCGTATTTCATTTTCAGATCGGCTCATATCAATATTGCCGACGTATTTCGTCAGCTTCAAAAAAGTATTCTGTACCGCATCCTCGCAAATTTCATCTATATTTCGCACGCCCTTCTTTGTTAATGCTACGTGTGCGTACGCGTAAACCTCATTGTGATATCTGCGGTATAGCTTCCTTATCAGAGGGCGATATTCCTCGTCCGTTATCGTCAGTAAAAATGCAAGCATATCAAAGTCCCTTTCGCTATATGCAATTTAATTATATCACATCAAGTACGCCTTGTCAATTTTTAGCCGCGCTTTTTTCGCTTTCTTATTGCATATTCTGCCGCTTCGTGGTATAATAAGAAAAAACGGAGGTAAACATAAATGATCTTCGCCGCAATAATCCTCTGCCTCATCGCCGCCTTCCTCGCGTTCATCATCGTCCGCGCCTACCGCTTCACTCCGAAGGAGCAGCCGAGGGTCGATGACGAGACGATAGATTTCGACAAAGAAAAAGCAGCCGAGGCTCTGCGCGAGCTCGTCCGCTGCAAAACTGTATCATACCGCGACGCCTCTCTCGAGGATGACGCGGAATTCGAGAAGCTGATCTCTCTTCTTCCCACGCTCTTCCCTCACGTCCACGCGACCTGTGACTTCGAGCGTCTGCCCGACCGCGGTCTTCTCTACCGTTGGCGCGGCAAAAATCAAGGTGCACCCGCGGTTCTGATGGCGCATTACGACGTCGTTCCCGTCAACGAGGATCTTTGGGATGCTCCCGCGTTCGAGGCGATCGTCCGCGACGGTTGCATCTGGGGGCGCGGCACGCTTGACACAAAAGTTACCTTTTCCTCCATCCTTTTTGCCGCCGATCACCTCATTTCCGAGGGATTCGTGCCCGAGAATGACATTTTCTTTGCATTTTCGGGCGGCGAGGAGGTCAACGGACGGGGTGCCGTCAACATCGTTGACCTCTTTGAGGAATGCGGCATTGAACCTTCTTTCGTCCTCGACGAGGGCGGCGCAGTTGTTGAGAACGTCTTCCCCGGCGTTACCGCGCCCTGCGGTTTGATCGGCATCGCAGAAAAAGGTATGATGGACGTCAAATATGCCGTCCACTCGCAGGGCGGTCACGCATCTGCTCCCAAGCCGGGTGCACCGATCGACAGACTCGCATCTGCTTGCAACAGAATTCTGAAAAACCCCTTCAAGGTCCACCTTACCGAGCCCGCCGCGCAGATGTTCGACACTCTCGGCAGACATTCATCCTTCCTTTACCGCACGATCTTTGCGAATATCAAAATTTTTCTCCCTCTGCTCGACCTCATCTGCAGAAAAAGCGGCGGCGAGCTTAACGCCCTGATGCGCACGACGGTGGCTTTCACACAAGCAAAAGGCTCTGCGGCATCGAACGTCATCCCGCCCGAGGCGTCGCTCGTCTCGAATATCCGTCTGAGTCCCGCGGACGATATGGATCGCGCGCTTGATTATCTGAACAAAACGATCGCGGACGATCGCGTTGAGGTCGAATGTCTCCACGGAATGAACCCCTCGCGCATCTCGCGCACCAATTGCGAGGGCTTTGAGAAGGTAGCCTCCGCCGTCGCATCGACCTGGAAGGGCTGCATCGTCGCGCCTTACCTGATGGTTCAGTGCTCTGACTCGCGCCATTGGGGTCGCATCTCCGACCGCGTTTACCGCTTCTCGGCAATGGACCTCACCGCCGAAGAGCGCGCCACCATCCACGGCAACAACGAAAAGATCCGCCTCGACGCTCTTGCAAGATCGAATGAGTTTTTTATCAGACTTATGAAGAAGTGTTGAAAAAATCCACAGACAGGCAGACCTGTCTGTGGATTTTTGTATTTATTCGTTTGTCTCGAGGTTATCGAGCAAGCCAAAGCCTGCGACGGCACTGACGGGGAGCGACATTACGACTGCGCCCGCGTCGGTTCCGTTGCCTGCCTTATTGATGATGGACTTCATGATCGCCGCCTTTTCGGACGAGCGGGCAACTATCATAATGACTTCCTTTTCGGTTGCGATCGAAACGCCGAAGAACTTTGCGGCATCCTTCGATCCCGTACCCTTGCCGTGGAGAACGGTTCCTCCGCGCGCGCCCGCCTCTCTTGCGGCGTCCATAACGGCGTCGGTATAACCCTCGTTCGCAATGGCAAGAATAATTTCGTAATTATAATTGATCTCGGGCGCGCCCTCTGCGGGCTTGCCTCCATTCAGATGTGACAAGGTCTTCCCTCCTCCTACGCTTTTGATGGGTGTTGCCGCGATGATTCCGTGACCCGGAGCATCGATATAGAGCTGTCTGCGCGCCTCGTCGATGAGTGCGGCGGTGCGCTCGCGGTCGGCAACCGTCATAATTATATGGTACTCACGCGCGCTCAGACCGAGCAGGTCGAGCATATTCTTCGTCGCGGTTCCTCTGCCGATAAGTTCGATCCTCAGCGGAAGCTCGAGTCTATCGCAGATCTCATTCATCCGCGCCGACATTCCGGGATTAACTATTGAAAATACGTAATTCATACCGTCACCCCCAAAGCTCGATGATCTCGTCGTCGACAAGAGGCTCCTCAACCTTCGCGGTCTTCGCCTTGCGTCCGTAGATGAATCCGACGATCTGGATAGAGATCAGCGGCATCATTGCGACCGTTGCGACGATTCCGAACGCATCGGTCAGAATATTTCCTCCCGCCTCCGAGCAAACGCCGATCAGAAGCTGGAGCATAAAGGTTGCCGTCATAGGTCCCGATGCAACTCCGCCCGAGTCAAACGCGATCGCGGTATAGATATCGGGAACGAAGAAGGTCAGGATCAGCGCGATGGCGTATCCCGGGATCAGGAACCACATAAGCGAGATTCCCGTTACAACTCTGAGCATCGCAATGCCCATTGCGATCGCGATCGCGATCGAGAGGCTGTACTTGATCGCCTTGCCGGGGATCGCGCCCGAGCTGACCGTTTCGATCTGCTTTTCAAGCACGTATACCGCAGGCTCCGCCGAGATGATGAACCAGCCGAGGCACATTGCGATCGGGATCAGAAGATACTTGACCTTGTGATAAAGCATTCCGCCGAGCATCGTACCGAGCGAGGAAAATCCTACGTTTACTCCCGTAAGGAAGAGGACGAGTCCGACGTATGTAAAGAGAATACCCCAACAGATCTTGAAGAAGGGGCGCGCACTCATTTTGAGTGAACAGATCTGGAACAAAAGGAAGATCGCAACGATCGGCAAAAGCGCGATCGCGGTCTCGAGCATATAATGCGGGATCGCGGAGATATACGAGCCACCGAGCTCGACGGTATTCGCCCAATCGACGAAGGTGATCTCGGTCACCGCATCAGCATTCGGATAGAGGAAGCCGAGGATGAGCACGAAGAGGATAGGTCCGATCGAGCAAAGCGCGACAAGTCCGAAGCTGTCGGCACCCGCATCGCGGTCGGAACGCATATTTGCAACACCGACGCCGAGCGCGAGGATGAAAGGAACCGTCATCGGTCCCGTTGTTACTCCGCCCGAGTCAAACGCGATGGCGAGATAATCGGGATCGGAAAATGCCGCCAGCAGGAATACCAGACCGTAAAAACCGAGAAGCAGCCAGCGAAGCTTGATTCCGAGGAAGATTCGGAGCATGCAGATCATAAGGAAGAAGCCGACTCCGACTCCGACCGTTAGGATCAGCACCATATTGTCAATATGCGGAACAGTCTCGGCGAGGACCTGAAGGTCGGGCTCCGAGATCGTTACCGCGAGTCCGAGCGCAAAGCTGACGATAAGGATCAGCCAGAGCTTTTTGGACTTTGTAAGCGAGGCGCCTATTCTGTTACCAATGACGGTCATCGAGGTCTCCGCGCCGAGCGTGAAGATACCCATACCGACGATTATCATCAGCGCGCCCACGAGGAACGCCAGGAGAAGTCCGGTAGATACCGGTGTCACAAAGAAGCAGAGTATCGCCACTATCACGAGTATCGGCAAAACTGAGACTGCGGATTCCCTGATCTTTTCGTTGAGGGCATTGATATTGCCCGTGTTACTTGCTTTTTTGATTTGTCTTTCCTCCCGTTTCCGCGGGGCGTTTACACGCCCGGATGTAATTTTTTCTTCCTATTATATTATATAAATTATATCATTTATCAATTCCAAAGTCAACCGCAAAAAAGTGCAATCTGTGATGTGTATGAAAACTCGATGTAAATTTTGATTTCACATAACAAAAGGGGTGGACAAACGCTCGATTTTGTGGTAAAATAATAGGGCACGATTCTGTTTTGGGAGGTAAATATGGCAAAGAAGATCAGCAATTTCCGCGACCTTGGCGGCATTCCCGCGGCAAACGGGAAGACCGTTCGTTACGGTATGCTTTACCGCAGCGGTCATCTCGGAAAGATCAAGCCCGAGGTAGCCGAAAGACTGCGCGATAAGAAGGGCTTGCGCACCGTCATTGACCTCCGCGCGCCCGCAGAGCTTGCGCATAAGCAAGACGTGGTTCCCGAGGGCGTCGATTATCTCCATATCCCGCCTCTGACCGATGAGCAGAACCCCGCGGTGACCCGACACACGGGTCCTTCGATCCTCAAGAAGATCATGCAGGTCGAGGGCGGTGCTCGCACCTACCTTTCCGAGACCTACCGCACGATGATCTCCTCCGAGCCCTCGCTCGAAGCACTCCGCAAGCTGATGCGCACCCTCATCGATGAGGACGACGGCGCGGTGCTCTGGCATTGCACGCAGGGCAAGGACCGCACGGGTGTCGTTGCGGCGGCGATCCTTCTTGCTCTCGGCGTTGACCGCGATGCGATAATGCGCGATTATATGAAGACGAACCGCTCCTGCAGATTCAAGAATTTCTGGATCTATATCGGCGTCGTGCTCGTCACCTTCAGCGTCCGCAAGGCTCACAACCTCAATCTCCTTCTCTCCTCCCGACGCGATTTTATGCGCGCGGCATTCGACGAGATCGACAAATTCTGGGGCGGCACCGAGGGCTTCCTACACAATGGACTCAAGCTCACCGACGAAGACCTCTGCGACCTCCGCGAGGCTTATCTTGTATAAAAAAGGGGTTGGCTCATTTAGTTAGTAAATTAGAGTAATTTTTTGCGGAAAACATACACCATCACCTTCAGCCCAAAGTTTTACTTCAAGTTCTGAAAAGACGCAATCGCGTTCTCCTTCCACCGTCGTCAAGCGACGGTCCCCCTCCCTCCCGGAG
>JAZSEA010000062.1:0-17916 GCA_045531455.1 Eubacteriales bacterium | reverse complement strand
ACCCCGTTCATCAGACGGTGGTATGGAAGGTACGGGAGATGACTTCCTTCTGCTGCTCACGGGAAAGCTTGCAGAAGTTGACGGCATAACCCGAGACACGGATGGTGAGGTTCGGGTACGCTTCGGGATTTTCGTATGCTTTCATGAGAGTCTCGCGGTTCATGACGTTGACATTGATGTGATGCGCCCTCTTTGCAAAATAACCGTCGAGAATGGTGACGAGATTGCCGGTGCGTTCGTCTTCCGTACGTCCGAGGGCTTCCGGGGTGATCGAGAAGGTGTTCGAGATGCCGTCGCGGCAACAGTCGTAGGGCATCTTGGTCAGCGTGTTGAGAGATGCGAGCGCACCGTTTGTCTCGCGGTTATGCATCGGATTTGCACCGGGTGCAAAGGGCTCACCCTTCTTTCTTCCGTCGGGAGTCGAACCCGTCTTCTTGCCGTAAACGACGTTCGAGGTGATCGTCAGCGCGGAGAGAGTGTGCTTGGCGTTCTTATAAGTAGGAGTCTTACGGAGCTCCTCGATAACGTCCTTGAGGATTCCCTTGGCGATCGAGTCAACGCGGTCGTCGTCATTTCCGTATTTTGGGAAGTCTCCGGTAGTCTCAAAGTCAACTATGTATCCGTTTTCGTCGCGTATGGGCTTGACGTTCGCATATTTGATTGCGCTCATCGAGTCCGCGATGACCGAAAGACCCGCAACTCCGAACGCCATCATTCGCTCAACGTCGGTATCGTGGAGAGCCATCTGAGTCTTCTCATAAGCATATTTATCGTGCATAAAGTGGATTACGTTCATCGTGTTGACGTAGAGACGGCAGAGCCACTCGAGATAAATTCCAAAGCGTGCCTTGACTGCCTCGTAATCGAGCTTTTCCGCGCCGTAGGGCTCGATCTGCGGACCGATCTTCATCTCGGAAACAGAGTCGTAGCCGCCGTTGAGTGCGAGAAGAAGGAGCTTCGGCAGATTGCATCTTGCGCCGAAGAACTGCATCTGCTTGCCGATCTTCATTGCCGAAACACAGCAAGCGATTCCGTAGTCGTCGCCGTAGATAACGCGCATAAGATCGTCGTTTTCGTACTGGATAGAGTCGGTGTCGATCGAGACCTTCGCGCAGAATTTCTTGAATCCCTCGGGAAGATGCTCCGACCAAAGGATAGTAAGATTAGGCTCGGGAGCGGGACCGAGGTTATAGAGGGTATTGAGGATTCGGAAGGAAGATTTTGTAACGAGAGTCTTACCCGAAACGCCCATACCGCCGACACTCTCGGTGATCCACATCGGGTCGCCGCCGAAGAGCTCGTTGTATTCGGGTGTGCGGAGATGACGTGCCATACGGAGCTTCATTACGAAATCGTCGATAAGCTCCTGTGCGCCGCTCTCATCGAGGATTCCCGCCTCGATATCGCGCTGAATATAGATATCAAAGAATGATGCAACTCGTCCCATCGACATTGCCGCACCGTTCTGCTCCTTGATAGATGCAAGGTATGCGAAATAGGTCCACTGAATAGCCTCGCGCGCATTTTTTGCGGGCGCGGAGATATCGTAACCGTAGATAGCTGCCATTTCCTTGGTCTTGCCGAGGAATGCGATCTGCTGAAAGAGCTCCTCGGAAAGGCGAATGGTATCGGTGTTCATATTGCCGAGACCGATCTTAGCCTTGTCTGCTCTCTTCTGCTCGATAAGATAATCAATACCGTAAAGCGCAACTCGGCGGTAGTCGCCGATGATTCTTCCGCGTCCGTAAGCATCGGGAAGTCCCGTCATAACGCCGATATGGCGTGCCTTCTTCATTTCGTCGGTATAAACGCGGAAAACGCCGTCGTTGTGAGTCGTGCGGAACTGAAATTCGTTCTCGATCTTGTCGGAAAGCTCGTAGCCGTAAGCGGCACAGGCAGAGCGTGCCATTCTGATACCGCCGAAGGGATTTACTCCGCGGCGGAGGGGCGCATCGGTCTGAAGACCGACGATAAGCTCATTTTCCTTGTCGAGATAACCCGCGCCGTAGCTTGTAAGCGAGGAAACCGTCATCGTGTCGATGTCGAGAAGACCGCCGTTGTCGCTCTCCTGCTTGAGAAGCGCGTTCAGCTTGTCCATCAGAGCCGAAGTACGCGCGGTCGGTCCCGCAAGAAAGGAAGCGTCACCCGTGTAGGGGGTATAGTTGTCCTGAATAAACTGGCGGACGTTTACCTCATTTTGCCATTCTTCACCACTGAAGCCATTCCATTGTTCAAATTTCATTGTAGTTCTCCTTTGAATAAAAGCCCGATCAAAAGATCGCCCAGACGGACGGCAAAGGCTTGATATTTATATCACACTGTGTTAATTCACGTTCCCGCCAGTGATACATAATAATTATACTATATTATTTAATAAAAGTCAATATGTTTTTTATGCTCCGCCGAAAACGGCGGAGCATGGTTTTTGGGTTATGCAGCCAAAAGTCCGAGCATAAATACCGCGATCAAAACCATCATAGCTATATCTTTTTTATCGTATATGTTAAACATTTGTGTTTACCTTTCTTTGTGTCATTTATTATTTACAGCTATATTATATCATTTTCATCCGGTAATTGCTGTGATCTGATCACAAAACAAATTCTATTTTTCGAGGCAATTATATTTTATCAATGATTTCCTTGATCAGATTTTCCGCATAGAGCGAAAAACCGTTGTCATTCGGATGCAGGAATCCGTCGGCAAAGAGGGACGGCAGAGGCGGAACGAGCTTCAAGCCGTCGATATGAATGAGACCGAGCTTTTCGGCAGCATCGATAATGATCGCGCGGCAGCCCTCGAAGGTGCCCATTGCCTTTCCGTCACGCTGATCTCGCCAGATCGGAGACAGCACGAAGACCTTCTTGCCCTTATATTCCTCTGCAATAAGTCCGAGATGAGCCTCGCAATGCGCTCTCAGCTCGTCATATGTCTTGTAATGACCGAAATCATTCGTTCCGTAAGCCACGAAAACAATATCGGGGTCAAAGGGCAGACTATCGAAGCTCTCCTCGTTAAAATACGCGCCGCCGATACCCTGAATAACGCTTTCCGCATTGAAGAAGGACGAGATGCGGTAGGCATAGGAATAGCTGTCAAGCGAGGAAGCCCAGCCCTGCGTGATCGAGTCGCCGATAAAGAGCATTTTGCAATCAAACTTATGCGGACGGACGAATGCGCCGTCGTCGATCTCAATATAATCAATAATACCGCCTCTGTCGTGCGAGGGTAGAATTACCGTTACCCTACATTCGTCAAGCTTATCGCCGAGAGGACCCGAAAGCTCGATCTCTGCCCTCTCGCCCGCTCCGAGCTTATACGCCGCCCGAACGAGACCGTCCACATGTACCTCGAATTTTCCTCCGTCAAGCACGCGGAAGGCGAGCTTTTTTGAATTCGTGTGAAAATCGAGCCTTACGCCCGTGCTTCCCGCCGCGCGGCTGCCGAGAACGTCGTTCTTTCTGTACCAAGCGTCGATCTGCTTTTGTGTGCACTTATAAAATCTGGTACCGCCGTCGGCGCACTCAATATTCACCGCACCGACCGTTATTGTCTTGATCTGTTCAAAAGATAATTTCATAATGATCTCCTACCAAATTCTGTCCTTGAGTATTTTGTTCCAATGATACCGCACCTCGCGAAGATGCAGTTTCATATTAAAATCTCTGCAATACGGCTTTTTTCACGACCAAAGATCACATTCCACAATCCTCGAGCATCCGTCAACATACTGATACAGAAATTCCAACTCGCATTTTCCGCTGTTGATCTCTTTAACAAGCTTGTGAACGCTCCATTCTTTTGTGACGGCTTGTTTAAATAGATTTTCCTCAACAACAAAGATTTGCACATCAAATTCGTCTCCGTCGAGAAGAACGAACTCAACTTTTGAAGCATCGGTTCTCACGAGTACGTCAAGATCGCTTTCGGGATTATCGGGAGTTATCCAGAAACCATCCGGAAATTCGAATCCGAGAATCCCGTTTTCAAACCACGCCATCTCTGCTTTGCAATCGTGCAGAGATACATACTTATCATTGCTGTCGCAATGTGAAAAGATCTTCCAATCGTCGAGCAGTTCTTGAAAATAGTCTCGATCATACTTTCCCGTAAGCAATTCTACGTTCAAAAAGCTATACCACATATGCTTTTTAACGCATATCTCTGCCAACTCCTTGTTGGTTTCAAAAAGCGGCGGTTCTATCAATTCTATTATAGCACCGTAATACGAACCGTATCCCGCAATAAATCCAAATGCAGATATTCCTTCTTCCTCATCGATTATATAGGGACTGATAAAGGTAAAACCAAACTCTTCGGCTGCACGGACAAAATTTGCCCGCGCTTTTTCAATCATATTACTATCCAAGGTTTCACCGCCTTTCTTAATTAAATTATACCATACAAACAGCAAAAAATCAACATAAAAATGACGCCGCAAGCGGCGTCATTTTTATGATTTATTTAACTTCCTCAAGCGTCTTGAAGGAAAGCGTTATGGTTCCGTTCTGGCTGATATAATGACGCTTGAAATTCTTGATCAGGTACTGATTATAGTCCTGCTTTTCGTACTCCTTATAGCTCGAAAGCGCGCAATCCCAAAGGACGACCTCGGGAAGCACGAGGCTGTAGACCTCGATCTTGCCGTGAGTTCTGCCGTGATGGGTGGGCTGAAGCACGTCGCTCTTAAGATGAGTTCCATAGCGTTTTGCCATTGAAAGCATATTCGCCGAAGTTGAGTCTCCGAGTATGAGCATACTCTTCTCTCCGAGGCTCATCTTGAAAGCCAGAGACGCGGCATTGTTGTACTCAAGCGATGAAGTGTTCGGCGCGACCTCCTCGTGCGTATAGAGCATATCGATCTCCACGCCGTCGATATTGAGAACGTCACCGGCGTGCGGCTTGATGACCTGCGTGTAGCCCCATTTTTTCGGTGCGCTCAGAGTTTTTTTGAGTATGTTGTAGGGAGAAGTCGAGTCGCCAAGAACCTTTGCAACGTCCGATTTAGCGAGCATTTCCTCGCTCATATAGTTGTAGATGACTCGCTCAAGAACTACCTCGTCATAGTAAGCAGATGCAACGTCCGCGATCGCGCCGTAATGGTCGGAATGCGGGTGGGTAAGAATCCACGCAGCGATGACGGGCAAATCACCGTTTGTATTCTGCTCTCTGAGCAGATTCCGGATCTTTTTGCCCTCGCCGATGCCTGTCCATCCGCCGTCAATGACGATAAAGCTGCCCTTCGGGGTACGAATGATATAGGACATTCCGACGTCCTGACCGTTATTTCCCGAATCGACCATCGTTATCAGCGGCTCTACGTCGCCGATCTCGGGATTCTCAACACCGTAGATGTCAGAATATGCCTCATAAGGGTTGTAAGGAAGGACCGTAAGTCTCGCGATCTTCTCACTTCCCGAATAGGATGCGATCAGAGCCGTGCCCTCACGTGAGAAAGTATAGAAATAATTATCCTCGACCTTGCGGCTTGACTCCTCGGTATAGCCCTGTGTCTTGAGACTTTCGATATACGCCAGATACTCGCGCTCGAAAGCCGAGGTGATGATCTTCATATGAACACCGTCACCGCAATCGTAATCCGAGCGTTTTGCTCCGCCCGTAAAATAGGGGATATCCTCCGCGCTTACGGGTGTGAGCACGGGATGCGGACTTTCGGTCGTCTCCTCGGCTGTAGTAGCCTCCTCGGTAGTGACCTCTTCTGTAAGAGTTGCCCCATCCGAGCTCACCTCGGGAGAGGAAGTATCGCTTTCGCCCCCATTCTGAGAGCAGGCGCTCATGAAGATCATGAGCGCCGCGAGGCAAAGCGACAATAATGCCTTGCTTTTCATCATTTTGCTCCGTTAATAAAGTTCTCGATATCCTTGTCGATAGAGGACTTAACCGACTTGATGTAGGACGAAATATCTCTCGAGCCCTCAACCATCATACCGTTGATTTCCGATGAATATCCTACCGAGCTGCTGACGGGGATGCTGTAAGCGATATTGGAGTAGATCAGGTCGAGAGTCTGCCAGGAGAGCGCATCGCGGCTGGTCTGACCGTAAAGTCTGATCTCGAAATATGCAGTACGGACCGTGTCGGTCGAATGATAAGCCATAGCCTCAAGGATGAAGCCGATTCTTTCGGGATCTTTAGTGCATACGGGGATAGCGATCGAATAGGGATTGGGCGCATTGCAGGTGTAATGCTCCTGCTCAAGGTCTCTCTTCGGAAGAGGCAGGAAGCCGAAATCATCGGTCATACCCGAACGCATAGTGTTCGAGTTGGAGATAGTGGTCATAAGGAAGAGTGCGTGACCGTCAACGAACATCTCAGTCGCCTCGGTATTCTTCGCGCAGCCCGTATAGAAGAAGTTCTCTCCGGACATGGTGTCGAGGATGAGGTTGTAGGCGTCGATAAAGCCCTCTGTGGTGAAATAAGCGTAAGGAAGCGAGGTCTTGGGATCGATCTTGATGTAGCTTGCATCAGCACCGCTGCAAAGCGCGCTGTATGTGGTCGAGGGTACGCCTACTACGGGATAAATGTCGTCGGCATCCGCGATGCCGTTACCGTTATCTCTGTAAACGTCCTTTGCGTAACTGTACATCTCCTCGAGAGTCCACTTACCCTCGATAGCCTTGGTATAAAGCTCGTCAACACTGAGGCTGTTGGCAGCCATAATACTGTGGTTGAAGTAGAAGCATCTGACGTGGTCGAAATGCGAGGTCTCCATATTACTGTAGGTGTAATAGAGATGATCGCCGAAGCGGTAGTTCAGATTCGCACTCTGATCCCACCAGGACTTTTCAAGCGAGATATTGTCTATCGAAGCAAGATCATACCAAAGTCCCTTTCGTGCAAGACCGGTCGAGTTATTATAGTTGAGAGAAGCGATGTCAAAGGAAGGATCTCCGCTCGAAATCTCGTTTTCTGCAGTTGTTGCCGCCTTTGAGGATTTTACGGTGATCTCACTTACCTCAACGCCGTATCTCTCGCTCATTAACGCGTTTCTCTTGAAAACAGCCTGATCGAGAGTATCGGCTGAAGCATCATCAAGACCTACCATTGAAATTCCGGAGGAATTGAGGATAACGAGCTTGCCGGCGTACTCCTGAGTCTCGGCAGGAAGCTCAAAGACCTCGGAAGGATCAAGAGTTGCCTCTTCCGACTCAGGAAGAGTGGTCTGTACCTGAGCAGCCGGAGGTTCTGTAGTCTCCTCGGGGTCTGCAACGTTTGCGCAGGATGCAAGCGTAATGAGCATCATTGCCGCAAGCATAAACGCAAGAATTCTTTTGAAAACATTCTTCATTTCTTTTTCCTCATAAAAGTCCGATCAGTCTCTCTTCTTAGAGACGATAGCAGTTCCGAGTATGGCAACAATGAGCACACCGCCCGCTATCATACCGCCGCAACCCTTTTTCTCGGGAGCGGGAGCATCGGTTGTGGGTGCATCTGTTGCTTCGGGAGCCTCGGGAGCATCGGTAACCTCGGGTGCTTCTGTGGGAGCATCGGTTACGGGAGCTTCTGTGGTCTCGGGCTCAGTAACTACGGGAGCCTCGGTGGTCTCGGGCTCGGTAACTACGGGAGCCTCGGTAGTCTCGGGCTCGGTAGCAGAAGCATTTTCATAAAGAAGAGTTCCGGTTGCGCCCGCGAGTGCGAAATATGTAGAAGCTACGCCCTCGAGATTGTCGCCGCGGTAGAAGTCGATACGAACGTATGCCTTCTGGTTGCCCATAACATAAGGAGTAACGTCAACAGTACGGGTCACTTCGGGATCGCGGTTTGTGGGATCGGCTACGTTGACACCTGTTCCGGCAGTAGCATCGTTGATGATGGATGCTACGAGATGCCAATTCTCTTCTACGTAACCGTCCTCATAGTTGTCCTCGCCGACAACGGAAACGTAAACGCGAACGCTGTCGGGCTCGCCGGGAGCGATGGAATAACCCTTGTAGTTGATAGTGAGGTTAACGAAAGCGTTGCCCTCACCCGCATCGAAAAGGAATACGGAGTTCGCACCGGTGGCATTCTTACTGCCGAGCCAGCCCTTGTAGCCGTAGGATCTCGAGTCGCCCGCGGGCTTCATTCCCGAGTTGTAAACGATGGAGGATTCATAGGTGGAGGTCTCAAGGAAGTTGAACTCTACGCTGTAGTCGGTGGATGCGGATGCGCTGAGTGCAAATGATGAGACGAGTGCAAGTGCCATGGCAAGTACCATAACGGAAGCGATAATTCTTTTCATGATAATTCTCCTTAAATGTATTTTTAATCTATATTTCAACGGTCAGACCGTCAAAAGCAGGTATCATACCGAGCTCCGCCGCCTCCGCGGTAAGCTCATCGTGCGTGCGGTTCAATAGATGTCCGATGTGGCTGAGATAGACCTTGGTATGATCGTCAAGCAGACCCATCGAGCGGAGCTTTTCCTTGGTCTCGTAGCAACCCTCAATGTCCATATGCGCGGCTGTGATCAGCTCGCCGCGTCCGAGAGTGCAGTCAAGCGAGATAAAATCGAAGACGTGCTCATATGTCTTGAGCCACTCCCACGCACTTGCATAAAAGGGTCCCGTATCGTGTGCCCAGAGCAGATGCTTATCCTCGGCGAGATTGTCGATGACGTACATCACCGACTGAACCCCCTGTGCGTGATGCGCCTTGAGGGGTGTGAAGCGGTATTCGTCGATCTCAAAGGGAACCCCGACCTCGATCGGGTGATAATCGACCCAGAAATCCGAGGTCTTGATCCTTCTTCCCTCCGCGTAAGCTTTTTCCCGCGCTTCGATGGTCTCGCACATCTTAGTCGATGACGCGGGTGTGCAGTAGACGTTCAGCGGAGATTCGTAGCCCTGAGCGCGGCTGAAAAGATCCTGAGTCAGGAAATGGTCAAAATGCGCGTGTGTGATCACGAGATTATGTACTCGGCGCATATCAAGTCCGTAAAAAGCCGTATGAAGATAGGTGTCAACGGGGAAATCTATCGAGATCTTGTCATCAATGACCGCCTGCGAGCGCGTGCGAATCTCTTTTCCTCCGACCTCGCGCGCGTGACGGCATACCCTGCAATCGCAGAATATCTCGGGGATACCCGAGCCGCCGCCTGTTCCGTAATATTTAAGCTTCATTTTATTACCTTTCCATAATATTTATACATATTAATTGTATCATATTTCACAAAAATTGTCAACAATTATTTCATAATTTATCTCAATTAAATAGAAAGCATCCCGAAGCGTTACACGCTTCGGGATGCTTTTAAGATTATAATTTGATTACTTGATCTTTGCGGCGTAGAAGTCAGCGATCGCTTTCTCAAATGCGGGTAAAACGAGCTTCATACCGTCGGCATTGAGGTGGCTGATGTCGTTCGGCTTCATGCAGTACTTTGCTCTGAAGGTGGAATCGGTCATCTTGACGCCGGTAGCTTCCTGATCCATTGCGTTGATGCAGGGAACGCCCATATCTGCGCAAACCTCAAGGAGAGCACGGCCGTAGTCGCTGCAGTAGTAGCCCGCGCTGTTGGGATTGCCGCCAACCTCCCAGACGGTGAGGCAGATGATAAGCGCGTTGGGGTACTTCTCCTGTACCTTGGAGATAAGGAATCTTGCGGCACCCTTCATAGTCTTGGTGTCGGTGCTTCCGTTTTCACCCATCGGAACGTTCTTGTTGTAGTCGTTACGTCCGCCCTCGATAATGACGATATCGGGGTTATTATCGGTCATCTGAGTATATCTTACGACCATAGGGTTGTTCGAGGTCACGTAGTTCGACATAGTCGAGCCGTTCATACCGTAGTTATTATAAACCATATCGTACTTCTTTGCGAGAAGTGCGGGCCAAACGAGGGTCTTGTCAAGTCCGTTACCTGCAAGGTAGCTGTCGCCGATAACGGTAAAGGTCTTGCCCTTGAGGATATCGTAGAACGCGCGGGTCTTGTCGTCCTCGATCCATTTCTCAAGGATCTCAGCCTCATTGACAACGCCCGCAAGAGTGCCGGGCTCGTTGGTCTCGGAGGAATAGATCGTGGGTCTGTTGTCGGAACCGTTGGAACGGAAGCAGAAACGAACGCACTCGTTGTCCTCATTAGAGATATAGGTGTAAACAACACCGTGATTCTCTGTGGAGATAACGTACTGACCGCCGCCGGGAATATTATGCTTGGAGGTATCGATTACCCAATCGTTGCCGTCCTTCTTCCAGAAGGAGAGAACGTATGCGTTAGCTGAGGTAGAACCGAAATATTCGTCAACGAAGGTAATCTTGGTTCCCTTCTTCGCGATCTCGATAACGTCGGAGTACGCGTAGTTGACCTCGTTGGCATTGATACCGTTTGCAAAGCCGTAGGGGTTGGTCGAGGATCCGACGTAGCCGTTGCTCCACTTGGTGTCAAGCGCGGTTCCTTCGGGCTTTACGGGGGAGGTAGTTACCACGTCTGCATTGGGATCATCCTTCTCTACTACGGGCTCCTTGGTGGAGTTTACGGTTACTACTGGGTAAGCCGAGGGAGTGAAGGAATTTGTCTGACCCGAGCGGAAGCAGAGGCGGACGCACTCATTATCCTTCTCGGAGGTGTAGGTATAGGTTCTTGCACCCGCATCATCGGTGTAAACAGCCATAGTGCCGTTTGCTTTGTAGCCAGACTTATCGAGTTCCCAGGTGCCGTTCGTCTTCTTCCAACTCGAGAATACGTATGCCGCTGCGGAAGCGAAATTGGTGTCACCGTTCGCGTTTGTATTATCGTCGGTGAAGGTGATGGTACTGCCTGCGGGGCCGAGATTGATTACGTCGCTGAAGGAATAGTAGCCGCCCGTCTTGTTGAGCTTTTCGGGGTAGCTCGAGTTTGTATCCGAGCCAACGTAGCCGAGGAACCATTCGGGGGTTACAACGTAATCCTTAGCAACCGCGGGAGCTTCCGTAGTCTGCTCCTCGGTAGTCTCGGGAGCCTTGGTTCCCTCTTCGGTAGCATCTGTCTCGGAGGTGGGCTCGTCGGCGGAAGTGGTGATCTCGGGAGCGGGTGCGCCCTCTGTGGTGATCTCGTCACCGCCCGAAGGTGTACAAGCCGCGAACATACCGAGGGTCATTGAAAGCATAAGGATCAATGCGAAAATTCTGATAGAACTGCGATTTTTCATAACAGTCTCCTTTCGATATATATAACAATATTATATCTTCAAAAAAGGAAAAAGTCAAGAGAAAAAATAAATTTTCACACTGTTTTCTCGTCAGAAAACAGATCAACATATAAAAGCCGAGTCAACAACGACTCGGCTTTATTTTTTACCAAGCAAGTGCCTCTCTGCGGAGGACGTCGGACTTGATTGTCTCGATGTCCTCGGATACGGTGAGTGTGCCGTTTCCGTCAACGTCACCTGCAAAGATTTCGACGCTCGTAAGAGTGGTCTTACCGAGGATACCCGCGTTGACACGCGCAATATCAGCCGCAGTTACACGGCGGTCAAGGTTCGCGTCGCCCTTGATAACGAGGATGACCTCGTCGACTCCCTCGGGAGCTGTGAAGCTGTAGCTTCCGTCTCCGTTATCGACCGCATCGATCTCGGTATACGCGCCCTCGGAGATATATCCGACCTTGCAAGCCTTATCGGAGCTTACCGTAACGACCTGACCGCTTACGGCGTATCCGACGTTCGCATAATCGGCAACCTTTACGCAATCCACCTTTGCCTTGATGGTCACATCTCCGCCGCTGATCTCGGTGGCATCGTCGGCAACATTAAGCTGATTGCCGTCCTGCCAGTATGCCGCGCCATCGCCCAGAATTTCGTTCAGAGCGATGTTGTCAATCGAGATGCCTCCGGGGAAGGTGGCGCCGATGCCATTTTCGCCCGGAATAAGGGTAATGGGGGATTTGTAATAATGAATATCATAACTATCACCGGAAATGATACCGCCACTGATGGTTACGGTAGTGCGAGCGAAAGCCACGCCGAGCTCGTCGCCGCTGAAGATACCTCCGCTGATAGTCGCGGTGCTGTCAGCGGCATACACGCCCATATTGCCGCTGAAGGTACCGCCGGTGATGATCAAGGTTGTGTAGTCTACCTGCATACCTTTGATATCACCGCCGCTTATGGTCACAGTGCAGCTGTCAGAATACACACCGCAATCGTTGCCGCTGATGTCACCGCCGCTGATGCTCACGGTGCTTAGCTTGGCAGATACGCCGTAATCACCGCTGATGGTGCCGCCGGTAACGGTCAGATTTGCACCATCTTTCGCTTCGATACCGGCATAATCACCGGTGATCTTGCTGTTCTCACCGTCACCCTTAATGGTAACGCCGGTCGCCGATCCGCTGATGTACAACGCACCATCACCGAAACTTTCGCTGCTGATCTCGCATCCGTTCAGATCAATAGTAAACACGCCGCTCACGATCTTCTGATAGCTGCCATCCAGATCGATATTCTGCAGGATGGTAACAACCGCCTTATCGTCAGCGGTGCTATCCTTTACCGCCTGAATGGCAGAATCCAGAGTCAGATGGTAAGCGGTAACGCCGCCCACTGTGGTAGATGCCACAGCGACGTTGCTATCCACCGCGCCGCAGACACAAACGTAATTGATATAGCTGTGGGTCTCGGTGATGATGTTGTTACAGCCGGTACAGACACAACTGTGGTTTGTGCCGTTATTCAAATCGGCATAGTGCGACTTGGATGCCGTATGGGGGCAGGTTGCCTTGATGACCACGTCGCCGGTGATCTCGATTGCATCGTCGGCAGGGATGATCATAATATCCCCTTGCCAGTAGGCAGCGCCCTCGCCCAGAATGGCGTTCAGGGTCGTGTCCAAAATCTTAATACCGCCGGGGAAAGCGGCACCCACGCCACCCTCGCCCAGAGTCAGGGTGATAGCGGAACTGTTGTTGCCGATATCGTAGACATTGCCGGAAATACTGCCGCCGCTGACGGTCACGGTGCTGTTTAATCTGGCATACACACCGAAATTGGCATTGCTGATGGTGCCATCAGTGATGGTCACGGTGCTGTTGTTATAAGCATACACTCCGCTGATGCTGCCGCCGTTGATGGTCACGGTGCTGTTTAATTTGGAACCCACTCCGTAGGTGTTGCCACTGATGCTGCCGCCTGTAATCGTCAGCGCAGCACGATATATTTCGATACCGGCATATTGACCGGTGATCTTACTGTTCTCACCGTCACCCTTAATGGTAATGTTGGTCGCCTCTCCTTCGATGTCGAACACACCCCTAGCAGAGTTTGTGTTGCTGATCTCGTGTCCGTTCAGGTCGATAGTGAACACGCCGGAGGTGATCTCCTGATAGTTGTTGCCAAGAGCGATGTTTTGCAGGATGGTAACGACCGCCGCATCGGAAGCGGTGCTGCTTGCTGCCGCCTGAATGGCATCATTCAGGGAAAGGTATGCCGCCACAACCTTGCCGTTCTTGCTGAGGCTCGCTACAGCTTCGGAATTCGCCGCACCGCAGATGCAGAGCTGCGTGGTGCTGTTATAGCTATGGTTTTCCTCGACGGTCTTTCCGCAGTCGGTGCAGACGTAGCTGTGATTGACGCCAAGGTTGGTATAGCTGCCGCCCGGGGTATGGGTGGGATCCCAAACTGCGTAAATGTCATAGCCGGATTTGGTTATCCGAATGGTGCCGCCGTCCGCATAAGTGGCAGAGGATGCATAGCTGCTCTCAGACCAGCCCAAGAATTTGCATTTTGTCGGATGAGTGGGATTGTTGTACCTTTCCAGAGTATAATCCGTATAGCCGCCCTTTATAGAGGAACTGCAAGCATACAGGTTTATGCCAATGAAATAATCTATAGAAGGAGGCGTGCTGCCGCCATTGGCATTGTATCCGATACCGCTGAAGGCATAATACTGTGCACGGAACGCCTTTCCGGATTCGGACACGGAAACGCTGATATTGTTTCCGCTGTATTCATACACATCCATATTATCGTCATCACGCCAGCCAAGAAACGTCCAGCTACGTCCGTTATACTTGGCTTCGGGGATGTCGGGAGCACCGGTCAGGGTATCCAGATGGTTTTTGGCTGTCTTACTGAGGGTCGTGCTCCGGAGGCTGCCGTTTCCATCGATATAGTAGTAGGTCGCCTTGATGGTAGCGGAATACCGCTGATAGTGCAGATACAGATAATCGCCGCCCGCGCTCTGATTGAGATCGATGACACCGCCTCCGGTGTTGGTTCCTGTGATCCAGCCGGAGTAGGAGGATGACTCATTGACTGTCATAGCGGTCAGCGCAGGGCCGTAATTGGGATCTCTTGTGACGTAGGTGTAGATGTAGGCGCCGCCTGCATCCTCGTTCAGGTCAACGACGTTATCCACGGCTGTGTTTGCCTCGTAGCTGCCGCCTACCAGATTGAAGGTATATCCGCCGTAGGTGATGGAATCGGGGGGATTCTCACCCACACGGAACACGATGCCCGTGATTGCCTCGGAGGGGTCGGTGGAGGTCTTGTAGCCGATATAGACGTAGTCGCCGCCCGCGTCTTCGTTCAGATCACGGTTAATGATGGTATGACCTGACAGCTCATTTTTTGCGTCGCTTTCGTGTTTGTCCTGCGCAATGCCGATGCTTGCAATGTAAGCGGGGGCAGCCGCCGCTTCTGACTCAAACGGAATGGTTGGCAGAAGATTCAGGATCATTACCGCGAGCATAAGGATCGAGACTATTTGTTTCCGGTTTACGTTATGGTTTTTGCTCATTTCTTTTCTCCTTATATGGGGGGTTGCTTGTAGGGCGATTACTTTCTATCCTTGATAAGCTCAAGGAATGCGTTCTCGTTTGCGTCCTCGACGTATTGCGCGAATTCTCTCAGAATCTGCGTCAAATCAAATAAAGTATTCCCATAAATCAATACTTCGGTCAATTACGAAGCCAACCGAATGCTTTAGCCAAAATGTAGAGTACTATGACAAGAACTGCGACGCCAAGGAGAACGATCCTTATCTTAGCCGCCTTTGAAAGCTTCTTCTTTTGCGGCTGCTCTTCTCCGCTCAGCGCATCCCAAGGGGACACGTAGTCGCCGAGCCTGCGCTCGTCGTCATCGTCGCCTATCGAGGAGGCGAAGAAGGTATACCCTATCGCTCCGACCAGAGCTATCAGTATTCCCATGAAAAACGCGTCCACCATTATATAAAGATCGGGAAAGATCCAGATGATTTCAAGTACTCCCATGCGCTCCTCCTTGACGTGTCTTTTTGTTTATTTTATCATAAAAAGGTATCGTTGTCAAGGGGGTCCGATTGATCATATCATCTGCTCAACAATTTTTTCTTTTTTCTTTCAACCTCAATAACTGCGGCGTCTTCGTCCTTGTAACCCCATTCATCCTTTATGCAAGCGATCATTCTGTCATAAGTTTCGATAGCTTTTTCCTTTTCACCGAGGATCTCGAATATTGTGGCAATTCCGTGCAAAGCATCGGTGTATCTCGGCTTTTGTTCCTCTTCTGACGCCCACGAAGCCTCGTAAAATTCTATTGCCCTTTCATATTCGCATTTGCGGGCATGATATTGCGCAGATTCGAACAGGAAACCGCTGTTGTCCGAGTATTCAATCAACGCATTTTCCATAATTTCATCCGACTTTGCAACGTCGAATTCCGCCATTGAAATGTACGCTTCGTAAACGGGAACCAGGAACGGCTTGTGCGCGGGGAGCGTCTTGTATTCTTCAAGATACCTCCGCGCCTCGTCCGTGCGTCGGTCGGCGATCAGATTATCCATTACCTCATAGTACGGCAGAGGTGTTTTCGGTGTAACGCGATCCTGATCGATGACGGTTTTGTAAAAATCAATGACGTCCGATCTGTTATCAACATTCCAATCCCAGCGGTTTGCTCCCTCTGCTTTTTGCAAAAGCCATTGGCAATCCTTTATTTCGGGTGCAAGAAGGATCGCTTCGTGAGCATATTTGATCACCTTTTTGGAATCCGATTCGATACGGTGATGATAAAGATGAGCAAGCAGGCTTAAGACCTTTCTTTTGTCGCCGTACTCTTCGAGTTGGTTTTTCAAAAAGCTCTCATATTCGCTGAAAGCAGCGTCGGAAAACTCTTCTTCAATGTCAAGTCTTCTCTCGATCCGCTGAAGCTTTTGGTCTGCGGTAAGATCAAATATTTCATCAATGGTAACGCCAAGCACGCTTGACAAAAGCGGCAGAAGCGATATATCGGGCATAGTAACGGCGGTCTCCCATTTAGACACGGACTGTGCGCTGATCCCCAGACTTGTTGCAAGCTGTTCTTGCGTCAAACCTGCTTTTAAGCGAAGCTGTTTGATCTTATTTCCTATTTCCATATACGATATTCCTCCGATTTGATTACTCAAGTACTTGATGCATTTATTATATCATCAATGATCAAAAAATGCAATAACGCAAATTTATTGTCAGCTCACCTGTTTGGTGGGAAATAAGTACCCGCGTTCTATCGGACTTTTAATGCTATGCTTGCAACGAAGTCTATGTATCATCTATTATTTTTATGTTCTTCTCGGTATGGTTGTCCGTGAATTTCTTAAGGTTTCCTTAAGATTATCCGCTGAGTCCTGAATCGTATTGACATATTCTTGCATTTTTGATATAATACGATTAATAAAATCAAAAATGGAGGTTGCTATGACGCTTTGGACACCTACGCATATACGCACTTTGCTGCCAAGCATAATCGGAATGCTCTTGATCGCCGCGGTGCTGAGGCTGACCTTGGGTAAGAAAAGCATAACTGTCAGAAGGATCCCCTTTCAAATACTGGCGTGCCTGATCGTGGTTTTGGAGATCGGTAAGCAGGCACTATCCCTGAAACAGGGCTACGACTTGTACCATCTGCCATTTCACTTTTGCTCTCTGCTGATCTTCCTGCCCTTCGTTATGGCATTTTACCGCGGCAAATATGAGAAGACTGTGAGCTGCATTACCACAGCTGTGGCATCCGCCACCTTCCTTTTGACCGCGATTTACCCTGATCTTATCTATTCCGCGCAGAATGTTCAGGAATTTACCACCAACTTCTTCAGCTTCCACACGGTCTTTTTCCACAACCTGGTCATGCTGCTGTTTCTGCTGATCCCTGCGCTGAATCTTCACGAGCCTGCCCCCAAGGGTGAAACTAAAAAGGTCCAGCTGTTCATTTTGGGTTATTGCGCAGTTGCCGCATCAATGGCACATTTGCTGAAAACAAATTTCAACAACTTCTACTCCTGCAATATCGCACCGCTTGAAGCGGTACGGCAGAGCGTAGCGGCGTCTTTAGGCGAGGGTGTGGCTGCGATCTTCTACGTGCTGGTCGTGACAGTACTGGATATTCTGTTCGTAACCGGTGCCTATTGGTTCTATCGATTGCTTCATCATCTGCTTGCTAAAAAAGCGTAAGCTGAATATTCAAAGGGACTGCTTCAAAGGGTGAAGCAGTCCTTCTTGTTATTTGAGTGTTTTTGAAGGGCTTCGGAAAGTGTGTGGCGGTTCGAAGCTGTCTACAGAGCCGAAAAGAATGAAATCGTGCTTCGCACGATGAAATCCGAG
Source organism: Eubacteriales bacterium (assembly GCA_045531455.1). Taxonomy (GTDB): domain Bacteria; phylum Bacillota; class Clostridia; order Oscillospirales; family CAG-272; genus CAG-390. Next base: position 383 of record JAZSEA010000062.1, on the reverse strand, counting down.
CGAAGCTCGGATGAAATCTTCGGCGTTCCGCCTCAGATGAAATTAAATCCGCCTCTCCTATCCCCGCAAAGCGGGATTTCATCGCGAAGCGATTTCATCCACCAAAGCTGGATTTATTCCGCCATCGGCGGATTTAGTAGAAAAAAGCACGCTTGCGCGTGCTTTTTTCTATCCCTTGGCGATGATTGGAGTTAATAGTCTCCGCGGTCTACCGGACTTTTAACGCCATGCTTGCAACGAGTCCTATGTAATCATCAACCAAACCATACGTTATACATATCGTTCAATAGTTCAGGTGAAATTTCAACCTTGCTATCCGGCAGTATAGAATCTACTCCGCAAAATGGACAAATTGCGGTTTCACCGTTTTTATCATTGATATA
>JAZSEA010000048.1:0-23692 GCA_045531455.1 Eubacteriales bacterium | reverse complement strand
CTTGGCTCACAGAACGACATGGCTACGATCCGACTTGCAGTTATCGGGAAAATCTGCCCGACAAAACCAATTATGTTCGACTCCCGTACGGCTAAGCATAATTATCAGCTCGCGTCTTTCTATCCACTGTCCACTGTCCGCTGTCCACTGTCCGCTGTCCACTAAAAAAGACGACCTCGAAAAGGTCGTCTTTTTTTTAAAACTCAGGGCTCGACAACGACGATCACGCCGTTCTCGAAATATCCCGTATAGGATGCTCTGCCCGTCGGCCAGGTATAGGTTCCGAAGCCGTGCATATTGCCCTTCTTGAACTCGCCCGTGTAGGTCTCGCCGTTTACCCAGACGTACTTGCCCTCGCCCTCGCGCAGGTCGCCGACAAATCCGCCCTCATAAACGTCGCCGTTCGCATACGTGCATTTACCGTAACCCGACTTGATGCCGTTCACGAAATCACCCTCGTAAACGTCGCCGTCAGCCGACGTGTGCTTGCCCTTGCCGTGGCGCATATCGTCCTTGAATTCGCCCTCATATTCGCTGCCGTCCGAGGACATATACTTTCCGAACCCGTTCTTGACACCGTCCACAAGCTCGCCTTCATAAACGTCGCCGCTCGCAAAGGTAAAGGTGCCCTTCCCCGTCAGCGCATCCGCAAGGAATTCGCCCGTGTAGGAATCGCCGTTCGTCCAGCTGATACTTCCCTGCCCGCTTCGTCTGTAATCGGCGTCAAGCGAGCCGTAATAAACCGTTCCGTCCGAGTAGGTCACACATCCCTCCTCGAGGTCGATCTTCGCGCTCAGTCCGTTCGGATAATAGAGCGTGCCCGAGGTCGGTCTGCCCGAATGGTCGACCATTCCGACGTATTTCAGCTCCTCGCCGCTCGAAAGGATGACCGACGTGTTCTGCGCACCCATCAGCCTCCAGATGCCGACTCCGATCATAAATACGACGAGTGCCGCCACAACTATGATCGTGAACGCCGTCAGCGGCTGTATTCTGTGGAAGGTTTTGTTTTTATGTGCCATTTTCCACCTCTCAACCGTTGATCATGCCGACAAAATTGTCGAGATACTGCATAATATCGGGCAAGAATTTCAGAATTGCCCAAAGAAGGACGATCGAAACGACCGTCATAATGACCGCGCTCAGAATGCTCGTTCCCTTCTTTTCAAAGCGCAGACCCGCGGTAAAATGCTTATCCTCGGGGATGTAGAAATGCGCGGTCTCGAAATCATAGACGAATTCGGGCGAATTGAAGGGCGCAGCCTTCACACCCTGCGCCGCTACGTCAGCCTCATACTGACCTCGCGCCATCTCGCGTGCCGAATAATACTCCTCAGCTTCGACACAACGTACGATACCGCGGTACGTGTTTCCGCTCTTGAGCGCGGAGCGGACCGAGCTGTTCTTCATATAGCCGAGCTCGGAGAGAGTCTTTGCCGTTTCCGGGGTCGATGCGTTGTGATCGATGACGGCGGAAACGAATGCTCCGTGCACGCGGCGGTTGAATATCGACAGATACGCGGCAAGGATTATGCCGAGCACCATGCCGATGATGATCGAGCGCAGATTATTGAACGCAAAATCACCGAATCCGAGGTTTTCGTACTCGCCCATCTCAAGCGAAAAGATATCGTTGATTATCTTGAACCAGCTATCCTGCTCCTCGGAGAGCACAAAGGGTATAAACTTCATCATTGGTACCATTATAAATTAAAAATATCGGGGCCGCAGATGGTCAGAAGAAGCTCGGAGAGGTCGTCCGTGTCGTCAAAATCTATCTCGATCCGACGTTTTCCGACTCCCATATCCTTGATCTTGACCCTTCTGCCGCAAAGCTCGACCGCGCGGCGTTCAAGCTGCTCCATATAAACTGCAGTCTGCTCGTCGACGGGCAGAGTTGGTTTTGTTGTAATTACAACAGGTTTGTTGAGCTTTTTGACCTCAGACTCAAGCGCGCGGACAGAAAGTCCTTCGGCGATCGCGCGGTTTGCGAGGGTGGGGATAAGATCCTTGTCATTAAGACCGAGAAGCGTGCGCGCGTGACCTGCGGAAAGCTCACCTGCGGCTACAAGCGGAAGAACCTCCTCGGGAAGCTCAAGAAGACGAAGCGCGTTTGTTACTGCGGGACGCGAACGACCGATCTTCTGCGCAACGCTGTCCTGAGTCATACCGAAGCGGTCGATCAGGGTGCGGAAGCCCATAGCTTCTTCAATGGGATTGAGGTCGCTTCGCTGAATATTCTCGACAAGCGAGACCTGAGCCGCCGCAAGCTCGTCACCGTCAAAGATCACGCAAGGGATCTCGTCGAGTCCCGCGAGTCTCGAAGCACGCCAACGGCGTTCGCCCGCGATGATGCGATATGTTCCCGGGAGCAGACCGCTCTCGGTTACAAGGATCGGCTGAAGCAGACCGTATTCCGCGATTGACGCCGCGAGAGTCGCGAGCTCTTCCTCCTTGAACTCCTTACGGGGCTGATCGGGGTTGGGCTCGATATCCGAAATCCTGATCATTTCAGCGGGATTCTTTTTTGTATCAATAAAATTGTCCTCAAAGAGCGAATTGAAGTCTCTTCCGAGGCCTGTTTTCTTAAGTTTTGCCATCTTCTTCCTCTGTTGCTATTATTTGTTATATTCTCTCTACCAATTCCTTGGCTACTTCAAGATATTCGCGGCTTCCCTTCGAATTCGGGTCGTGATAGTAGACAGGCATACCGAAGGAAGGTGCCTCGGAGAGCCTTACACCGCGCGAAATTGCCGTCGAAAAGAGCTTTTCGTAATAATGCTTCTTAAGCTCGGCAACTACCTGAGATGTGAGCAGTAATCTGCCGTTGTACATCGTGAGAAGGATGCCTGTCACCGTCAGAGCCTTGTTATACTTCTGTTTAATGCGCGAGATCGTGATAACAAGCTGTGAAAGTCCCTCAAGAGCATAGAATTCGCACTGCATAGGGATAATTACGCCGTCGCTTGCCGCCAATGCATTGACAGTCAGCATTCCGAGCGAGGGGGGGCAGTCAATTATGATGTAATCATACTCATCCTTTAGGGGTGTAAGTGCCTCTTTGAGGATATATTCGCTGTTTTCGATCGAAAACAGGTCAAATTCTGCTCCTGCAAGCGAAATTGTCGAAGGGATTACCGAAAGATTATTGAAATCGGTCTTGATTATCGCCTGCTTGGCGATCTCATAGGGGCTCTTCCCTCCTCCAAGCTCGGGCGCAAGCAAAATCTCGCGTATCGTTGTCTTTAGTCCCTTCTTTGGAACTCCTACGCCGCTTGTCGTGTTACCCTGGGGGTCAAGGTCGATCATAAGCACCTTCTTATCAAGAAGTCCGAGAGATGCGGCTATGTTAACGGCAGAGGTCGTTTTTCCGACTCCGCCCTTCTGATTAGCAAATGAAATGATTTTTCCCACTTTGGTCAGCCTCCGTGTTGTATTTATAATAATTATACCACTATTTCGCGTATAATTCAAGACAATATTGTTAATTACACAAAATTTACAATTTGGGATGTTTCACGTGAAACAAAGCACCTACGTTTCACGTGAAACATAGGTGCTTGTAATCAAAACAAAGGCTTCTTTTTGATCTGAGCAAACGCCCTCGGATATTTCGGTGGAGTTGATGCGTTCTTCTTGAGGGTAACAATGCATCTTTCAAAAACTTCATTATTGCTTTCAAGCTTTGAATAGTTGAAATCAGGTTTACCGATCGAAAGCATCTTCGATACCTTATCAATGCCCGATGTTTCACGTGAAACATCCTTTGATTTCATTGCTACGAAGCTGCCTCCGATCTTAACTGCGGGTAATGCAAGCTCAAGCAGAATCGGATAACTCGCAACAGCTCTTGCGGTGACAATATCGAACATTTCCTTGAAATCCTTGCCGGTTACGTCTTCTGCACGGCGGCAAACGGCTTTGATATTAGTGAGCCCAAGCATTTGCGCGGAACGGTTGATAAAATCAACTCGTTTTTGAGTGGAATCGAGTGCTGTTACCTGAACGTCGGGTCTCGCAATAGCGATCGGTATCGCAGGAAAGCCTGCGCCTGATCCGATATCGAGTATGCTTACGCCCTCGGGTAGATACTCCGAAAGAGTTAAAGAATCGGCAAAATGAAGTAAAGCGGCAGATTCGGGAGTTTTTATGGCAGTAAGATTGAACAATTCGTTCTGTTCAAGGAGATATTTGCAGAAATCGGAAAGCTTTGAGCAAATTTCGTCTGTACAAAATGCGTCAAGATCGTTATTCTTGAGAACTTCCTTTAAAACAGAGGGGTATGCGGAATAATTATAAGTTTCGGTCATAATTTACCTCATTTCAAGCCAAGTCGGATCAGAAGAACGGAAATATCGGCAGGCGAGACGCCGCTGATCCTCGATGCCTGCCCAAGCGTGACGGGTCTGGTCTTCGAAAGCTTTTGTACAGCTTCGATACGAAGTCCGCCGACGGTAGTGTAATCAATGTCCTCGGGGAGTCTGAATTCTTCAAGCCGCGCTTGGCGGTTGATCTCAGCGGTCTGTCTTCTGAGATAACCGGCATATTTTACGTCATATTGAACCGTTCTGATTACGGAACGGGGAAGTGCGGGGCGGTTTTTATCGATTGCGGCGGTGTCGTCATAGAGAATCTCGGGTCTGCGGAGGAGATCAGCCACAGATGCGCCGTGTGCGGGAATAACGACACCCTCGGGCAGGGAAGAAGCATCACTTGGTTTTGCGAACACTTGTTCTATTCTCGCTTTTTCATCTGCAATCATCTGCTGACGCTGTGAAAATCTCTCAAATCTGTCATCCGATATCAAGCCAACATGTCTGCCGTATGGAGTCAGACGTGCATCGGCATTGTCCTGACGGTGGAGAAGACGGTATTCTGAGCGCGAAGTCATCATTCTGTAGGGCTCATTAGTGCCTTTGGTCACGAGGTCGTCGATCAGAGTGCCGATATAGCCGTCAAAACGCTTGAGGATCAAGGGTTCTTCGCCTTTGAGAGCAAGCGCGGCATTGATTCCCGCGATGAGACCCTGTGCGGCGGCTTCTTCGTAGCCCGAAGTACCGTTGAACTGACCCGCACCGTAGAGTCCCGAGACCTTTTTGTGCTCAAGCGTGGGGTAAAGATCGGTCGGATCAGCGCAATCATATTCGATCGCGTATGCGTAGCGCGTGATAACGGCATCCTTGAAGCCGGGGAGAGTACGGAGCATACGGTCCTGTACGTCGGGGGGCAGGGAAGTGGAGAAACCCTGGAGATATAGCTCCTCGTTGTTCTCGCCCATAGGCTCGAGGAAGAGCTGATGACGCTCCTTGTCGGCAAAACGCATGATCTTGTCCTCGATCGAGGGGCAATAGCGAGGTCCGACGCCGCTGATCATACCCGAATACATTGCAGACCTACCAATATTTTCCATTATTACACGGTGTGTTTCAAGGTTGGTGTAAACGATGTGACAGGAGATCTGAGACATCCCGCGCATGGATTCCTCGTCGGTGTCGGCAGAGAAGGGGATGATGTCGTCCTCACCCTTCTGCTCCTCGAGCAGCGAAAAATCGACGGACGAGCGGAGGATTCGGGGCGGAGTGCCGGTCTTGAACCGACGGATAGAAAGACCCGCATCGGCGAGGGATCTTGTGAGAGCGCAAGCAGGGATAAGACCGTCGGGACCCGCGGGAATAGCACGGTTTCCGACGAAGATCTTGCTGTCGAGATAGGTTCCCGTGGCGAGAATGACCTTTTCGCATTCGTATTCCTCACCGTAAGAGGTGCGGACACCTACGACGCGCTTGCCGTTTTCGGTATCTTCGGTGACAATTTCGGTGATTTCGGCTTGGAGGAGGCGCAGATTGGGAGTTTTTTCCAGCGTGTGCTTGATAATCTCCTGATATTTGCGGCGATCGGCTTGAATTCGCTTGGAATGGACAGCCGCGCCCTTGCCGAGGTTCAGAGTGCGAGATTGGAGCGTGACCTTGTCAGCCGCGCGGCCCATTTCGCCTCCGAGGGCGTCGATCTCATAGACGAGATGACCCTTAGCCGTGCCGCCGATCGAGGGATTGCAGGGCATATTTCCAAGGGAATCGAGGGAGAGAGAGAAGAGAGTGGTCTCGATTCCGAGGCGCGCTGATGCGAGAGCCGCCTCGACACCCGCGTGCCCACCGCCGACGACGGCGATTTTTGTTTTGAGTTTCATTTTGTTTCCTTATATATATAAATGAGTTGATTTCGGAGTTAAAAGTTGCTAGTTGCTAGTTGCTAGTTGAAGGATAATTTCCTCGCGTTGCTCGGAAATTTGTATTTTTTTACAAAGAGGTAAAGTTTTGATCGAACTTTTTCAAAAGTTCGCAGAGCTCGAGACAGCGTCTCGTCTTAATGCGAGACCTTAAGGTCTCGCTTCTGCGCTTCAAAATCGTGAAGCTCTGCTTCTCGATTTTGGGCAGAGTCGATGCTTCCCGAAGGTAGGGAAGCATCGCACTCTGTCACCCTCCGCGCCCTTTGGGCGCGGAATGGCTATAGAGTGTTCGTGCTTCCTGCGGGCATAAACAGGTAATTTTGCGCCCGCACAGAGTATTTGCCGATATCCGTATAATTTTGTATCTGCAAATAGGGACCTCCCTCCCGCCCTCCCTCCGTAAACCGGAGGGAGGAGTTTAGAGTGCTCGAACTTCTTTGCTCAGCTTTCTGAACCCCGTTTCCGATACAACGCTTCGCATTGATGATATACAGCATTTAGCTGATGATATACAACGCTTTGCGTTGATGATATACGCGGCTTCGCCGCGATGATCAGCCTACGGCTGATTATTTTCGTCCATCCTCTCGCGGATGATCCCGTAAGCCTCGTCGGCGCCGATGACGAAACGCAGATAATGCTTTTTACCGTCCACGGTAAAGATTACCGTACCGCGGTTTTTGAATATGCGCGAGCGTTTCAGCTCGACCTTGTCTATGGTCTTGAAGGGATATCCGCTGATCCCGCCGATTCTCGATATCGAAACCGAGCCCTTATATATTTTATATTCGATTTTTTCCTGAAGTACGCCGATCAGGATCATAACGAACACCCAGAAGGCTATACTGCAAAGCATTACAGGTATGATCACCTGTCCAAAGCTTTCGGCTGTTGCTATAAGCAATATACAAAAGGATAGGAAAAACGCTGAAAACAGGATGTGCTTCAGCCCGCATAGCAGGGAAAACATCCGCCCGTGCGCAAATTCCCACAGCACCTCGGGCATCTCGCCTACGCCGTAGATATAATCATCAACAAGCAGATCGTAAATATCCTGATCTTCCACGGTTTCGGCTTCGAGCTTGCCGTTGAAATAAACGGCATATCCGTCGTATTTGGATTCAACCGAAAGGACTCCGAGCTCGGTCTCGACGATCATTTTGCCGTCCTCGATCCTCGCGCAGGGCTCTTCATCGATAATATCCTCGCATAGCGCGGAAATATCGGGATAATTGCGGTGAAGGCGCAGATAGGGCTTGGTAATGATGTCGAGGTTCCAAAGGATCTTTTTGCATTTGATCTCGCTGCACTTGCCGTTGTAATTGTCAGCAAGAAAGTAATAATATCCATCCTTGAGCTCGATCTCTGCGGTGTCTATCGCAAGATGATTTTCAAAATTGCAGTCCCCGTCAATTTCGAGGAATTTCATATTGAAATAGCAGTCGAAGTCCGATTTGATGCGCGCGGTCACGGTGTCGCCCTCGCGCTCGACCGACTTCACTTCGGCATCGTGAAAGATGCCCGCCGTCTCCATAAAAACGGACATCGAAGCGTCATCGGTGATCTCAAACCATTCGGGAAGAATGATCTCCTCGGCGTAGTCCCGAAACTCGGGGAAGTCCGCGAGAGAGGCGGTTTTGCGGTACTTCATAGCTCGAAAAAGCTTTTCGTTTTCAACAACCCAATCGTACCCGCGCCATTTTCCGCTCCGGCAGGTAAAATCGTCCGCGGAAAGAAGGTATGCGTTCGTCCAGCGATTCACCCTTTTGACGCCGCTGCGGTCGGAATTGAAGACAACGACCTCGCTCTTCTTGTTATTTATAGCAAAAATCGGCGAAACGTAAGTGCTCCATGTTTTCGAATCATAAATAATCGCGGTCATTGTGTCTCCTTTCCGAATAAATCGCGCCCATATCTGCCCAAGGACGGTATCCTGTAATTTTGTATATGTTCAAACCGCTTGCCTTCGGCAAGCCGCGACTCTGTCTCGGCGGCTGAACACCGCCGTTTTCCTACAGAAAACCGTCAGAGCCGCACGGGACCCACCCCCTCGCTCCCCCTCCCTTAAACAGGGCGGGGGAAGTTTGAGTGTGCGAACTTTATTATTCAGCATTCTAAATATCTCAACGGTATTTCGAGCAAAGTGGGATCATTAGCATATTTGTCTCTCCCTCCACCGTCGTCAAGCGACGGTGGAGGGAGAGATATTTCTTGAATCAGGACACATATTGGATAACCCTTACCGTCCCATACCATTGATTAATAATCGAAAATTTCCGAGCTTTAGCGACGGAAATTTACCTTAAACTTCGCCTTTGGCGAATCTTAACTCGGCGCAAGCCGATCTTAACTCGCGCCTTGCGCGATCTTTACTTGCCGAAGGCAATATTAACTCTCACAAAGCGGGACAGCTCCGCCATCAAAATCCTCTCTTTTTCAGATCGTTCACCATCTCGACGTAAAACTCGCGGACGTCGAAATCGCGCAGGTCGCGGCGCGCAAGGTCGATGACGTCCATATGCGAGATGCCCTTTTTGCCCTTAGGCTTGAGCAGGACGAAATCCTCGCCGAAAGCGAATGAATCCTCGCAAACGAGACCGTCGTTCGGTCCGTCAAATTCATTGACGATATGGTAGAAAAGACTCAGCGGGAAGCTCTCGGCACGCGCGGATGCCATGACCGAGCCGACGCTTCGGCGGTAGATGCCGAATTTTTCCTCGGAGTCGTCCATTTCCTCGTTGAATTTCTCGCAAAATGACGCGCTGAGGTTGCACATCGCGGTAAGAAAGTCGGGGTCGATGTCGCCGAGATGGCGCATTGCGCGGTTGTAGATGCGCGAGACCTTGTTTTTGAAGCGCGAGGGAAGTACGGTCAGAAGGACGTCGGCGTAGCGGCAGCCCTTGTGCGGCGAGTTTATCGTAGTAAATGACGCTACGTAGGGTCCCATACCGAGCTTCGAGATCGCATAACGGCAGTCAAGTCCGCCCTTCGAGTGGGCGATGATATTGACCTTTTCCGCGCCCGTTTCGGCGAGGATCTGCTTGATTCGAGCCGAAAGCTCCTCCGCACAGACCGCGATCGAGGCGGCAGAGCGGTGGTTTCCGTAATAGATCTTCGCGCCGTGAGCCTCAAGCTCGCGCGGAATCCTGCCCCAATAGCTGAGGATCTTGCTGTCGCGGAAGCAGACTCCGTGGACGAGCAGGATCGGGTATTTCGTCTCGCAGAGGCGAAGATGCAGTCGCGTGCTGTTGAGCTGCTCGCGTCTGAGGTCGGAATCCACCTCGCGAAGAGTCGTTTCAATGATGGAAATAAGGCAAAAGAGGTTCGCCACGGGTATCATTCCGCAGATGAGGCCGATCATCCTCTGCTTTACGCCGAGCTGAACCGAGGTCAGATAGACGCAGATTATGCCGTTCCAGAAAATGATGAGGTAAACGGTGAAGCAGAAGAGGGCATTCCAGATCCAGGTCATATGATCGCTCGGAATGAGTCGGAACGCGAGAATGATATGGTGGATCACGGAGACACACGCGCTCGGCAGAAAGATCGCGAGCGTTATCGCGCCGTGATGACAGATCCGAAGGCGCAGGCTCTTTGTTTTGATCGAAAAAATACCCGCAAAGAGGTTAAGCACGGTAAAGATCGGTATAAAGAGCCATAAAAACGCGAGATTTTTCGACAGGATCGGAAAAGCATTCGCGCAAAGCGTCAGGATCACAAGGTAGATGCCATAGATCAGAATATGTATTTTTTTCATATCATCACCTCACTATGACCGAAAAAGGTCAGAAAAGGAAGGACAGAATCTCCGGAAGCTTGGTATAGTCGTCGACGGTAACGAATGCAATATCCGAGATTGCAACCGATTCGTCGTTTCCTCCCTCGCGGTAATCGTCACCTACGTAGAGGACCTCGTCGTGCGAGTAACCCTCCTCGGCGCAGAGATTCGAGAGCGCGTAATATTTGTCGTGGGGTGCGGGAACGAGGTCGAAGGAGGACGAGCCGCCGATGAAGACGGTGTACTCGGGGAAGAGCTCCTTGACTCGGGGATACATGGGACGGCGGCGCGAGCGATCGGGGTCGAAGGCGAGCTTATCCTCGATCTTCGCCGACTTACCGAGGATGGGGAAGGTGATGGCACCCGAGGGATGGAATTCAACTCCCTCGCCCGCAAATTCGGTAAATCCGTATTCCTCGCGGAGCATTTCGACGTTCTTTGCGGTGCGTTCGCGGTCGCAGGGAAGAACGGTATCGCGGATGAGATCGAGGGACTTTGTTTCCTTATTGTACTTCGAGTACTGCAAGCCGTAGTTGCCGAGGATATCGACGGGGTAGCCCTGCATCTGGTTGAAGATTCGGGTGCACATGCCCGCGCCGACCATAATAATGCGGTATTTTTTCGAGAGAGCGTCGAGGACAGCGCGGTTGCGGTCGTCAAGAGGAGTGCGGTGCTGAGTGAGAGTGCCGTCGAGGTCAAAGGCGATCACTTTCAGCTTATTGATATCGATCTGTTTTTCGGATGTAAGGATCATGATTTTGCCTTCCTTTTGTGCAAATTATTCCTTATATAATATATCATAAAATCGAAGAAATGTCAAGGAGAAATTAGTGGACAGTGGTTAGTGGACAGTGGACAGAAAGATGCGGATGATTTTGCTTACCAATAGCGGGAAAGTTTTAGTCAAGTTTTTTCAAAAACTTGCGGAGCACGAGGCAGAGCCTCGGACTAATGCGAAAGCTTCAGCTTTCGCTTCTGTGCTTCAAAATTCTGAAGCTCTGCTTCTGAATTTTGGGCAGAATCAATACTTCCCGAATGTAGGGAAGTATTGACTCTGTCACCCTCCGCGCCATTCGGGCGCGGAATGGCTATAGAGTGTTCGTGCTACCTGCGGGTGCATACAGGTAATTTTGCGCCCATACAGAGTCTTTGCCGATATCCGTATAATTTTGTATCTGCAAATAGGAACCTCCCTCCCGCCCTCCCTCCGTAAACCGGAGGGAGGAGTTTAGAGTGCGCGAACTACTTTGTTCAGCTTTCTGAACACCGTTTTTTGATGCAACGCTTCGCGTTGGTGATATACAGCCTGCGGCTGATTTTTGAGTGCGCGAACTTCATTATTCAGCGTTCTGAAAATCGTAACGATATTTCGAGCGAAAAACAATGATTTTGCAAAAATTATTATACGAGACTGTAGGGACCGACGTCCTCGGCGGTCCGAGCCCAACTAAAAGAACACCGTGTATTATATAAAGAAAATTTTATTATTGCTTCTGAGTTTGACCAATTAGAAAACTTGGTGCTGTCCGGACCGCCGAGGACGTCGGTCCCTACGGATATAGTATAATTATTGCTTCTAAACTTGAACAAATCTAAACTTTCGCGCTGTCAGGGACGTCGCGGTGCCGTCCTCTACAGAATTGAAGCGATAATTCCATTAATCGAAAATTTCCGAGCGCAGCGACGGAAATTTACCTTAACTCTGCACTCTGCATTCTGCACTCTGCACTAAAAAAGGATGACCCGATAATCGGGTCATCCTTTTTTATTGATCAAAGCGAGGTCTTGGAAACAAGATGTCTCGCGGTCTGGACCATAAATTCGACTGCCTTGGGGAAGTAGTCGTTGTCGAAGCCCTTGAGGAAGTTGTCAGCCTCGTACGTAAACTCGCCGTCGTACTTGATGTCGTCGAACGCCTTCATTATCTCGTCCCAGTTCATCAGTCCGAGTCCGGGGAGCGTGTGGCGGTCGCCCTGATAGTCGTTGTCGTGGAGGTGGACCGACTTGAGTCTGTCGTGGCCGAGCACACGGATAGTGTCCTGCGCCTCCTCGCCGACAAGTGAGCAATGTCCGACGTCAAGGCAAGCAACGACGTATTCGCTGTCGATCGCGTCGATGAGGTTGGCGTGATCCTTTGCAAATCCCGCAACGTCTGTGCAGATGCACTTGCGCTTTACCTCACGCTGCCACATATTCTCGAGCGCGATGCGTACGCCGAAATTGCGCGCGATCGGAACGAGCGACTTGTAATATGCGATATTGAGCTCGTTGATCTCCTTTTCGTGGCCGAGGTAGGGCATCCAATGGAGGGGATGAACGACGACAATGTCGACGCCCATCATCGCGCTGACCTCGATCGACTGCTCAACGCGCGGCTTTGCGATATTTTCGCGGATATTTTCATCAGCCCAGGCAAATGAGAAGGGCGCGTGCGACTGATTGAACTTGATGCCGTTCGCATCGGCAAATGCGCGGCGTTCTTCGACGAGCTTTCTCCAATCGCCCGCAATATATGCGCTGTCGTCGCGGATCATCTCGAAGAGAGAGAGGTCGAGGCAATCGTAGCCGCCGTTCTTGAGCGCGAGGATTCCCTGTTCAAAGCCGAGTCTTCCGACTGCGTGGCCGGTCTGTGTTGAAATAAGCATGGTTCTGTTCCTTCCTTAAAATGAAAATGATTGATTCGATTTTACTTCTTCTCGAAGATCGCCTTCAAGGTGATCGGCGAGGTCACGCTGTAGCTGCCCGTATGCTTGAATTCGCCCGAAGCATCGGTCCAGCCGACGAAGGTGTAGCCCTCATTCGGGATGACGTCAACGATGACGTTGCCATTGTTGTCGCCCGAAAGCTCGATTCGTCCGCCCTCGGTGGCAATGAGATAGTGGGTCTCGACGCTCTTGAAGGTGAGCTCGGCGCGGCTTCCGTCGGGATTCGGGATCGAAATATACTGCTTTGCCGCCTTCGACTCGATCCTGTAGGTCTCAGCCTTCTCACCGTTTACGCATCCCGAGGTGTAAAGGCCGTTAATGCCGTCGGTCGATCTCTTGAAGGTAAAGCCGTCAAGCTCAATCTTGTTGTTCTCGAATTTCAAGCCGTAGACCGCGGTGAACTTGAATGCGGCATCGGTAAGGGTGGGCTGACCCTCGTATTTTACGCTGTTATCCGAGAAATTGATGTTGCCGATGTAGTTCGTCGACTTGAGGTAGCCGACAAAGACGTAGGGCTTCGAGTCGTAGGTATCCTGACGGAGGATGCTCGTCTTGTAGATCACACCGGGATAGAAGGAGGTTCCCGTGACGGTGATGATCCTCTTATCCGAGCCCTTGGCAACGGTAAAGGAGTTATTCGAGATATTTACGTTGTGAGTACCCGCCTGCTCGCTTGCCACAGCCTTGGTGATCTTCTTGCCGTTAACGACGTTGTCATATGTGATTGTGCTCGAGTTGGGGTAGAGAATTATGAATGCAGGATCGGTTTCATCGCAGAATTTGTTGCTTCCCTCAGCCGCGATGAAGGTATTGCCCGTGATCTCAACGTCAACGATGCTCGCAAAGCGGATCGCGGCGTATGTGGGGCTGTCGAAGACGTTGTTTGTGATCTTGAAGCCGTCGCAGACAGGCTCGTGCGCGGTGCCGTGATGACCGATCGCAATATGCGCGCCCGGCAACTCATCCGAGGGACCGAAGTAGCAGGAATCGATGACCACGTTGTCGCATCCGTACATCTCGCCGTAATCGAAACGCTGAGGTGCGCCCGCGTGGTTGCCGCTGTGCGATCCGGGATGCGACTGCTCGATCTGGATCGTCTCGCGGGTGAAGGTTCCGCCCCACTCAAAGCCCGCAAAGATGCAGTTGCGGATCGTGACGTTGTCGCTTCCCGTGATCTGGATAACGTGGTTGTTCTTGATATCCTTGAATATCACGTTCTCGATCGTGATATTGTCGGAAAGACCGAAAAGGAGGGTCGACTGAGTCGAGCGGCAGTTATCGATAACTCCGCCGCTGATGGTGAAGTTCTTCGCGCTGTTTCTGCCGTAATCGTTGAAATCGGTGCTGAGGATTCGGGTCAGGATGAGGACTGTGACCTCGCCCTTCTTGACCTTTTCGGCAAGATCTGCGGTATAACCCTCGCGCGCGTCGGTGTAGCCCGAGTACATCCTGAGCGTAACGCCCTCGCGCATACTGATCAGCTTGATGTTGTAGAAGCCGGGGTAGAGGTAGACGGTGCCGCCGCCCTGCTTGTAGGCGTGGTCGATCGCCCTCTGCATCTGCGACGTCAGATCGGGCAGACCCGTTGTGCTCTTACCCGCGATAACGCCGAAATCGCGCGCGTCGATGTATTCCTCGGTGCAGGGGGAAGCCTCGTGCGTGATCGCGCCGCCCTCGGCAACCGAAACCTTGATGATCGCCTTGTGGTCGAAGCAGTCGTGAACGTAGACCTCGGCTTCGCCGGGGTTATAGGAGGTGAGAGTGACGTTTCCGCTGTCAAGATCGAGGACGGCGGAGACTATAGTCTCGTCGGAGACCGAGACCGAGTAAGCCTTGTAGCCCCAATCGGGATTTTCAACGGTGACGGTCTCGAGGGGCTCGGTGTTGAGCGCGGGTGCCTCGGTTGCGGCATCGGAGGAGGAGGGTGCCTCGGTGGTGACCTCGGGCTCATCCTTCGAGCAGGCAGAGAGAGCCAACGCGCAAATAAGCATTAAAATAAGTAAAATATTGATCTTTTTCATGGTCATGACTTAACAAATTTTGCGGATTCGTATGCCGCGGCGTAAAAATCGTCGAGGCTCATTTCGGGGATCCTCTTGACCTCGAGAGAGATGATTCCCTCGTAGCCCTCAAGGTTCTTGCGGACGTAGTCCCAATCGACACCCGTACCGCGTCCGGGTAGGAGGTGGTCGTCGGCATTGTAAACTCCGCTATTGTCGTGCAGATGGAGTGCCGCCAGACGGTCGCGGTACTTCGGGAGCGCGAGCTTGGTCTGCGAGAAGCAAGCCTCGTGGCCGCTGTCATAGCAGAATTTAAGTCTCGGGCAGTCGAGCTTGGCGTAAATATAATCTATGAAATGGAAGAATCTCTGATTTTCAAGACAAATATCGACGTTCGCTTTGTCAGCGACCTCGATGAGGGAGGCAACTCGGTCCATACCGATCTGCGAGATGGGGGGATAGTTGTTGCCCGAGGAAACGTGCCATACCGCGCGCGGAATACCGTATTTACCGCATTCGATGAGGTTGTCGCGGAGCATTTCGTATGCGCCCTGACCCTTGAGATTGTCGCGCCAGAAATGGTTGATGTCTTTCCAGGGCGAGTGGCAGTTGTCGATCTCGAGACCGACGCGGCGGATGATCTCGATCTGACGATCGTTGTCAAAGCTTCCGCTGAGGCTGACGAGGACCGAGCTGAAGCCGGCTTTCTTGATCGCCTCGAACATAGCAGTCGGGTCTGAGTTCTGCTTGCCTGTCTGAATACCGTACTTTATCATTGTATGTTTTCCTTTAAAAAATTTGCTGTCCGCCTTCGGCGGAGTTAATATTGCCTACGGCAAGTTAATATCGCGCGAAGCGCGAGTTATTGTTCGCCCGATGGGCGAAGTTGAAGGTAGAAATTTGCCATAGTCAAATTTCATTTTTCATTATTTTTCGCTATGGCGAAAAATTACCTTAACTTTCCGCTTTGCGGAAAAATTAACTCGCCGCAAGGCGACATTAACTCTCGCGCAAGCGAGATATTATCTCGGGCAAAGCCCGATAATAAAAACTCAGATAGCAGTTAAATATAAAATCGGAGCAACGCCAAAAAGACGTTGCTCCGCAAACGAATTAAAGAGTATTGGAAGAGCCGAGCACGTTGACGATCTTGTGGCGGACCATCTTCTTGACTTCCTCGCGAGCGACCTTGAGGTAATCTCTGGGGTCGAATGCTGCGGGGTTGCTTGCGAGAACGCGGCGGATGCCTGCGGTCATAGCGAGACGGATGTCGGAGTCGATGTTGATCTTACAAACAGCCATCTGAGCTGCGCGGCGAAGCTGCTCCTCGGGAATACCTACTGCATCGGGGAGCTGACCGCCGAGAGCGTTGATCTCTGCAACGTATTCCTGGGGAACCGAGGATGCGCCGTGGAGAACGATCGGGAACTCGGGCAGTCTCTTGCCGATCTCTTCGAGAATGTCGAAGCGGAGAGGAGGAGGAACGAGGATGCCCTTCTCGTTTCTGGTGCACTGTGCGGGAGTGAACTTATATGCGCCGTGGGAGGTACCGATGGAGATAGCGAGGGAGTCAACGCCTGTACGGGTTACGAAATCCTCAACCTCCTCGGGACGGGTGTAGGAGGAGTGCTCAGCTGAAACTTCATCCTCAACGCCTGCAAGAACGCCGAGCTCACCCTCAACGACGCATCCGCGCTCGTGAGCGTAGTCAACGACCTTCTTGGTAAGAGCAATGTTGTCCTCGTAATCGAAGTGAGAACCGTCGATCATAACGGAGGTGAAGCCGTTGTCGATACAAGCCTTGCAGATCTCGAAGTCTGCGCCGTGGTCAAGGTGAAGAGCGAAATCAACGCCGCTGTCCTCAACTGCTGCGCGAGCGAGGCCCATAAGGTATGCGTGCTTAGCATACTTACGTGCGCCTGCGGATACCTGGAGAACTACGGGGGATTTTTCCTCAGCAGCCGCCTCGGTGATAGCCTGGATGATCTCCATGTTGTTAATGTTGAAGGCGCCGATAGCGTAACCGCCTGCGTAAGCCTTCTTGAACATTTCCTTGGTTGTTACAAGTGCCATTTTTTGTCTCCTTGTGAGTAAATTTATTTCCATCCTATATTGTACACTTTTTTTGTGAAAAAATCAAGACTTTCGGGGAAGTTTGTTATCTTATTTGAGAAAAAAATAGAAAAAAACCTGCCTTCGGACAGGATTTTAGTGGGCGCTCTCAAGTTGCTGATTATTAGCTAACAGAAGATTCCTTAAAATATCGTTGACAAAATATACCCTTTGTGTTATAATATTAACGGCGCAAGCCCGTAGGAGTACCAAAACGGTGCGGTTGCTTCCTCACATTTCGGGGAAGTTAAATATCTTTTTTCCTTCCTCGGGAGAGGAGGGATGCCAATGTACATTACTTGGGAAGCTCTTTTCCTTTTTTGCACACTCGTCGTTGCAATTATTGCTCTTGTCATTGATATTATTAAAAAAAGATAACCGCCTGACTTCCACATAAGGCGGTTATCTTTTCAATCGCTTTGGAAGCAACCGTATCGGTGCTCCTACGTTATTATTATACACCGATTTTTTAATTTTGTCAATGCTTTTTTATAATTTGTTAGATATATTTGTTTTCTATATCTTGAAACCCCAACATAAGTGCAGTAAAAATCACTTCGCCAAAGTGAAGTGATATAATATAAGCAGAGTCGACAAATCCCCTAAGATATGGTATAATAAAAGAGAAAAAGGAAGTGAGTAACGCACTCTATCCCTCCCCGGTTTACGGGGAGGGTGCAGGGTGGGGTCCCGATTTGCCGATACAAAATTTGAGGATATCGGCATAATCTCTATGCGGGCGCGAAATTACCTCTCGGCACCTGCAGGAAGTACGAAATCTCTATAGAAATTGCGCGCCTGAAAGGCGCACGGTGTGAAGGAGCAAAAGTACTTGCCTACGGCAAGTTGCAACTCTTGCTTCTCGGCTTACGCCTCCATTTTCCTTCGGAAAACCGCAAGAGCTGCCCACCCGAAAAGGGGAGGTTTTACTCCTTCCAAACGGTCACCGAGGGCGGCGACCGTTTGAAGCACAGGGGAAAAATTCGCGCACTACGGAGCGCGACTTAAGGAACTTTTTGAGAAAAGTTCCTTAAGAATCTTCAAAAACTTTCCCGCTGATGTTGTTTTTTATTTTTTATTTTATTGAAAATTTCCGCTCGGCGGAAATTTACCTTCAAACTTCGCCGAAGGCGAATCTTAACTCGCGCATCGCGCGATCTTAACTTGCGCGTAGCGCAACAATATCTCGGCGCAAGCCGATCTTAACTCGCGCAGCGATCTCCTCATCCCTCCGCCTGTGGCGGAACATCTCCCGTCCCCTGCGCGATAGTAACCTCCGCCACCGCCGCAGGCCGTACCTCCTCCTCAATATAGGTCTCCGCGGGCGGGATGATTATCCCGAAGCTGACGGCTATGGCGTTGTTGACGCGGTCCATCATCTCGTCGTCGAGATGTCCCATCCGCTCGCGCAGACGCCGCTTGTCGAGCGTGCGGATCTGTTCAAGAAGGATCACCGAATCGCGCGCGAGTCCCGCCCTCTCGGCGTATATATCTATATGTGTCGGCAGGCGGGTCTTGCTCATCCTCGAGGTGATCGCGGCGGCAATGACGGTCGGGCTGTATTTGTTGCCGACGTCGTTCTGTATTATCAGCACGGGGCGCAGTCCACCCTGCTCGGAGCCCACAACGGGCGAAAGATCGGCGTAATATATATCTCCTCTGCGAATCTGCGGGTTCATTATGTTCTTCTTCCTTTCCTTGGTCTATCACTATTCTTGCCAATCGGAGTACCGATTTAAACAGGAAAAGCTAATATTGACAATGGGAATTTTTGCTCATTGTCATTATATGTCGGAAGAAATAATATTGACTTTGGAGGCGGATGGTGATATAATAATAAAAAACTCCCTCGGAGGTATTACTATGAATTACTGGACCCAAAGCAAGGACAACGTATACGTAGCGGCGCACCGCGGATGGAGCACCGTTTATCCCGAAAATACACTTCTCGCGTTCCGCAAGGCTCTCGAGATCGGCGTCGACCAGATCGAGACCGACGTCCGCATCACAAAGGACGGCGAGCTCGTCTGCATCCACGATGCAACCGTCGACCGCACCACAAACGGCACGGGAAAGGTCTGCGATAAGCTTCTTTCGGAGCTGAAGACCCTCGATGCCGGCTCATGGAAGGGCGCGGAATTCGCGGGCGAGAGGATCCCCACCTTTATCGAATTTATGGAGCTCGTCAAGGATCATGCGACGATCACCCTCGATATCGAGCTCAAGGAATACCCGATCGACGGACGCGACGAGATCGCGTTTGACGTCTGCGACAGAGTTATGAAGATAATCGACGATTACGGCTTTACCGACCGCGTCGTGATCAACACCTTTAACGGCAAGCTCCACGAGTATATGGAGGATAAATACGGCTCGAAGTACCGCCGCCATATCTACTATCCTCTGACCCATATGGGCAAGGTAAAGCGCGATCCTTATACCGATTCGGCATACTGCTGCTGTATGTTCCGCGCGCTCTACAGCCCGATCAATATGGCAACGAAGGAAGAATTCGACCGTATGGCGTCCTTCGGAATCCAGCCCTGGGCACCCGCGGGAGTAAAGACACAGGAGAACGTTGACCAGGTCATCGCCTGCGGCGGCGTTCTCATCACCTGCAATAACCCCGATGAGATTCTGGAGTTTTTGCGCAAGAGAGGATGCCATAAATAATTGATAGTGGCTGGTGGAAGGTAAATTTCCTCACTTTGTTCGAAATTATAAATTATAAAGGATCGGATCATTTAGCTTTCTGAATAACAAAAGCAAAATAATGTCCTCCTCATCCACCGCGCGGGCGGTGGATGAGGAGGACATTATTGTACGGTTTAATCCAAGAATAGTGAAATATGTCTTAATCAGCCAGCCTCTTTTTGCATAATTTTTTCAATCAAATATGCAAAAGTTGCATATTTTTATTGCATATTTCTTTTTGGTTGCGATAAAACCTTAAGAATACTACAATCGTCACCTTCCGCCCGGAGTTTTACTTCAAATTCTGAAAAAACGCAATCGCGTTCTCCTTCCACCACACGTTCGTGTGGTCCCCCTCCCTCCCGGAGGGAGGCTTAATGGTCACTGCGAATCTCTTCGGATATTCAGCGAACATCGTTTAAACTTAATCTAAAAAAGCAAATAGGAATACTTTATTAGAATTAATTTGCACTCACAATGGAGTTTGAGCAAACCATTTCAATAAAATATTCCTTTTTGATATTCAAAATTGTAGATATAAACGATATTCGCTGCATTGACAAACGAGTTTGCGCCAACTCCTTTGCCTCCCTCCGGTGAGGGACTACCTGCGTACCGCAGCTTGGGACCGTCGCTTGACGACGGTGGAAGGAGAACGCGATCGAACTTTTGTTTGTTTTTCGCGCAAGCTTCGGGCGGAGAGTGATAGTGTGCAGCTTTCCGCAAATCATATCGCAAATAATCCTCATAGAAAGTCTAAATGAGTAAGTACCTTTAAATATTTAATCGGTAATTTCCGAACGAGTGAGGAAATTCACCTTCCACTATTCACTAGTCACTAGCCACTAGCCACTAATCACTCTTCTTCATCCTCAACGTCGATATAAATGACCTTTACGTTCGCGTCGGTTCTCGAGGTGATCTCAAGCCCGACCTTGCGGGTGAGGGTGTAATCGACTCCGCTGACGGTCGCAATAGCGGAAAATTCATATCCGATCGCGGAAAACTCGCCGTCCGAGCCGAGCTTTATGTAGGTGTAAGCGACGGTATCGCGCAATTCGGGCGAGGATGAAATAATTCCCGCGCGGATCAGGATGTTGGCGGCGATATTCTCGGCAGCATCCTCGGTCAGCGTAAATGCGAGGATCGAGTCGCCCGAGCGCGACGGATCCATACCCGTGCAGTACTCAAGCGAGAAATATGACGTCGAAAAGGGATGCGCGAGGGTGTAGATATAGTTATCCGCGTTAACGGTCGAGTCAACGAAGATGCTTCCGCCGTCGATCTGCGAAAAGCCGCGGCGGTAATTGTAGTGCGTAAGTGTGGTGTGTGTGCCCGTACCGTCGGCGGTATCGAAAGTCTTCTCAATGCTCGCGCCGATCTTTTTGCTGTAGGCGTAGGTCGTCCTTGAGCTGAGCGGCAACTTCAAGCCGTCCGACTCGATATTCATATCGTCGCGCACGGAATACTCGAATTTGTCGAAGGACTCGGCAAATGCGTGGATATCCCCGACGAGATCGAGGTAGATCTCGGGGATCTTATCCGAGGTAAAGAACTTATAATCCTCCGCAAGCGGCAGATCGACTGCGACCTCGCCGCCGAGATCGCTCTGTTCGGTCAAGGTCGTGATCCCGACTTTCATCAGAACCGAGCCGTTCAGGCTCACCGAAAGCGCGACCGACATCCGCGTTGAGATAAGATTCGCCTTATCGTCGGTAAGGATCTCAAGGGAAGTCTCGTCGAAATCGACCGAATAGCTGTCGGGAAGACCGAGCATCGAGATCACGGTCTCGCGTCCGCTTTCTCCAAGATTCGGGAAGGAGACAAGATATCCTTCGCCCGACTTATCCACCTTGCCATCGGTAAAGGAGCGGATCAGCTCGTCGTCCGTGACGTATTTTAGAAACGCCGCGCGGTCATAGCCGCCGATACGCGATCTTCCCGCGGCGGTGTTACAGTAAAGCTCACCGCCAGAAAGATAAACGGCGGTCGAATCGCGCGTAAACGACGCATCCGTGCCGCTTACACGAAGCTCGGAGATGCTCTTGGAGGTACTTTTGCTCCCGAGGACGTCGATATCGAGAGTAGTTTCGGTTCGGCGAACGTATGAGATATAATTTTCCGCAAGGATCTCGAGAACGTCGAGCACCATATTTGCGGGAACGACCTCGAGACCGGGCTCCTCTGTCGTTACCTCTTCGGTGATCTCGTCGGTCACCGTCTCGGTGATCTCTTCGGTCACGGGAGGGGGAGGTGACGTCGTTTCGGGGACAGAGGTGATCTCCTCGGTAGCCGAGACTGTGACGGTCGGGTCTTCGGGAGCATCCGAGCAGGAGGAAAGGATCAGAATGACGGCAACAAGCAGGCAGAAAAGCTTGCGCGCGCCGCTCATTCGATGACCTCGCAGCCCATCTCCCTCATCAGGGAGACCATTTTTTCGTCGGGACAGAAGCGGACGAAGCCCTCGCCGTCGCGCTCGGGAACCTCGTAGACCCAAGAATCGGGTGTGAAGGGCGAGGGACGGTAATCGTAGAGCTTGCCGTCGAACTTTTTACCTTTTTCGCCCTTGACGTCACGGTAAAGCTTGCCGCCGACTACCGAAACACGGCAAACAGTGCGGTTGACCTTGCCCTTATTTTCAACGATCACGAGATCGGGAGATGCCCCCTCCGCCGCCTCGAGGCTGTAGGTGTAGCCCGAGAGCAGAAAGCGTGAGCAGACAAGCACGCCCGCCATAGCGAGGACAAAGCCCGCGGTCTGCAGTATCGGCTTGTACTCCGAAAGGAATTCTCCGAGCATAATGAGGATCGTCGCGCCTCCGAGGACGGCAAAGGCGATCGCCTTGCTCGTGCTGTCGCCCTTTTCGGGCGAATAGGAATAAATTTTCATCATTTTCCGATCGAAAGAGCCGAGAAGACCTGCTCGCGGACGTCTGCGGATACCTCGTCAATCGTGCGCGACGCGTCGATAACGAGGACCTTCTCGCCCATTTCCTTGAGGAATTCGATGGCGGAGAGGTAATTGCGGCGGACTCGCGCCTGCTTGTCGTCGCCGTCGTAGATCTCGCGGTCGGTGCGGTTTTGGTCGCGGCGAGCCTTGGTGACCTCTGTCGGCACGTCGAGAAAGACGAAGAGATCGGGCTTCATCGACTCGATGCAGGGCTTGTTCATTGCGTAAATGTCAGCCATCGAGATGCGGTCGGTGGTGTTGTACGCCATATTTGAGAGATAATAGCGGTCGCAGACGATGCTTGTGCCCGCCTCGACGAGGGGGCGCATAAATTCGATATGCTCAAGGCGGTCTGCGACGTGGAGATAAGCCATACTTTCTGTCAGAAATTTGACGCCGCCGTAGAGACCCGATCTGATGATCGCGCCCGCAGCGTTGCGCTCGTTGGGCTCGCGCTCGTAGATACAGGGTCTGCCCGTCGCCTCTGCGATAGCGGCGCGGAGACGCTCGGTCTGCGTGGTCTTGCCGCAACCGTCGCAGCCTTCAAAAACTATAAAATATCCGCGTGTGTTGTTCATGGGATCACCTCATTACACATTAATACAGAATACATTATACCATATTGCGGAGGGAATGTCAAGATGGAGGGAAGAGGAGCTCGCCCGCCGCGACCTGCGCGATTTCGACGTCCGCGAGTTTTACGTCGAAATGGTGAACGATCTGAAAAAGAGAGGATTTTGATGGCGGAGCTGTCCCGCTTTGTGAGAGTTAATATTGCCTTCGGCAAGTTAAGATCGCGCAAGGCGCGAGTTAAGATCGGCTTGCGCCGAGTTAAGATTCGCCAAAGGCGAAGTTTAAGGTCAATTTCCGTCGCCGTAGCTCGGAAATTTTCGATTATTAATCAATACGCACAAACCGTAGGGGACAGCGCCTCGACGTCCCTTTAACGCACGCCAATATTTTGGATACAAAGGATAGAACTCATAATAATACTATATCCGTAGGGACCGGCGTCCTCGACGGTCCGAGCCCAATTAAAGTATTGATGTGTATTTAATCAAGAAAATATCATTATGTATTCTTAATTTAAGACACATATTTAATATAATGCCCACGGACCGCCGAGGACGTCGCTCCCTACAGGCTCGTAATGTATTTTTTTGCAGAACTATTGATTTTTCACTCGAAATATTGTTGCGATATTCAGAACGCTGAATAAAAAAGTTTG
>JAZSEA010000120.1:0-68167 GCA_045531455.1 Eubacteriales bacterium | reverse complement strand
GCTTTTGGGCTTGTCGTCCTAGCAAGGTTGATACCTTGCGTCGTTCTCCGCACCCAAAATCATCTAAAAATTAAGGCTTGCGGGTCGGAGATTTTTTGGCTGTCAAATATTTGTCAGCGGCAGGAAAACGCCGAAGATTGTATATTAATACTATCAAGGTGTTTGACGAACC
This sequence comes from Eubacteriales bacterium, assembly GCA_045531455.1. Classification (GTDB taxonomy): domain Bacteria; phylum Bacillota; class Clostridia; order Oscillospirales; family CAG-272; genus CAG-390. The sequence goes on along the minus strand of JAZSEA010000120.1, from coordinate 67,995 downwards.
GATGGCGAATATTTGTCGCCAAAAAACTAGTTCGTATTATTCTTGTCACTCTAGCCGTACGGGGGTCGAACATAATTGGTTTTGGCGGTGAGATTTTCCCGATAACTGCAGTTCTTTCCTTGATAATATTTATATATGATCATCGGAAAGAACCTTGTTCTCGAAAAAATCTGCTCCGTCAAAACTGCTCGCACCTCACGGCGAATTAATTTTTGATGGATTTTGGTGGGATTTTGCGAAGAAAGGTATTAACCTTTCAAGTGAAATCACGCCGAAAGACGCGAAAATTTATCGCCGTGAGGCAATCAGGTTCGGCTCCCGTACGGCTACGCAAAGCTACGGGATGCACCGTATGTTCATCATACGGGCAAAAGCCCGAAAGCGTTCTGTCCTCGAGCATAAGCCCGCGGCGGATGGCGAATTTACCGAATCTTTGACGTATCGCATCTGTCGTTTTCTCGAGCACCTCGAGACGGGCGCGTCCGATAGTCTCGCCGTCAAAGATCGAGATCTGCTCGTCGCTCTCGGGGCAAAGATCGGCACCGCAGACCCCGAGACTGCGCACCGCTCTTCCGTCGCGTTCCTTTATATATAGAGTCAGCGCGGCGTTGTATATCTCGCGTTCCGAGAAGGTCGGCTCAACGCGGCATTGCTTTGAATACCAGGAAAGATCGCTTCCGCGCACCGAAATACGCACCGTCGTGCACTTCTTCCCCTCGGCTCGGAGGCGCACCGCAACGCTCTCGCAAAGCACGGCAAAGACAATCTCAGCTTCGCGGAGAGTTTTGATATCTCGCGGCGTAGTGGTGCTGTTTCCCACACTTTTTACGGGATATGACATCTCATTCCGCAATACGGGCGCGCTATCCCTGCCGAGCGCAAAATTTTTGAGCATCAATCCGTTCTTTCCGAGGCAGCGTGAAAGCAGCTCGGGATCGGCGTTTGCAAGCTCTCCGATGGTGAATATCCCAAGCATATTGAGCCGTCTTTTGGTCGATCTGCCGACAAAGAGCAGCTCCTCTGCGGGAAGCGTCCAGACCACCTCGCGGTAATTTTCGCGGGATATCAGCGTGGTCGCGTCGGGCTTTTTGAGATCGCTTCCGAGCTTGGCAAAGATCTTGTTGAAGGAGACGCCGACAGAGACCGTCACGCCGAGCTCGCGCTTGATCCGCTCGCGTATCTCGTCGGCAATCCGAACACCGCCGCCGAAGAGGTATTCGCTGTCGGTGACGTCTATCCAACATTCGTCGATGCCGAAGGATTCTATCATATCGGTATAGCGCGAGTATATCTCCCTTGCCGCACGCGAGACCTTGACGTATTCGTCATAATGCGGCGGAAGGATGACGAGCTTCGGGCATTTTCTCCGCGCCTCGAGTATACTCTCGCCCGTCCTTATACCGTAGGATTTTGCCTCGTAATTTTTCGCGAGGATGATCCCGTGGCGTGCCTCGGCATCCCCTCCGACGGCAACAGGCTTGCCGATGAGATCCTTCCTGCCCCGACATTCGACCGTAGCAAAGAAATTGTTCATATCTATATGGAGAATACATCTGTCCTTCATTTTTATCCGCCTTTCTCTCACTCAAGAACATTTGTTCTTTTATATTATAGCAGAACATTTGTTCCGTGTCAAGAGAAAATCGCAAATAACAGCTGTAATTATTTTGTTAAATTTTCATCTTTTTTGCTCAAAAGTGTTGCACAATTTGCAATTATATTATATAATATAGTTTGAATGATTTTATTTATATAAAGGTGAATCTATGTTACACGATCTGCTTTGCGAAAAGTTTTCGGATAAAAATATAATTCTGCTCGGATTCGGCGTGTCAAATATCCCCGTGGCGAGAGAATTTGTACGCGCGGGACTCGGCAAGTCGGTCATCGTACGCGATATGAAGTCCTTTGACGATCTCGGTGAGGCTGCACGCGAGCTTGCCGATGCAGGCGTGAGATTTGAGTGCGGGATCGAGCCGACCAAGGATTTTTCCTGCGACACGAGCCGTGCCGTGATCTTCCGCTCCCCCGGCATCAGACCCGACGCGGGCGATCTGACTCCCGCCATCAAATCGGGCGCGATACTGACCTCCGAGGTTGAATTCTTCTGCGAGCACACTCCCGCGCGCATCATCGCGGTCACGGGAAGCGACGGCAAAACGACCACCTCGACGCTCACAAGCCTCATCCTCAAGGAAGGCTACAAGGGCGGCAAGGTCTACCTCGGCGGCAATATCGGCACTCCCCTTTTCCCCCTCCTCGACGAGATCGGAGAGAACGACGTCTGCGTGCTGGAGCTTTCGAGCTTCCAGCTTATGACGATGGATTCGCGTGCGACAAACGCCGCTATCACGAATATCACTCCCAACCACCTCAACTGGCATATCGATATGAACGAATATGCCGAGGCAAAATACAAGGTCTGCGGTAAGAATACCGCTCGGCTCGTTCTCAACGCAACGGACGGTTATTGCCGCGAGCTTGCAGGCAAGACCGAAACGCCGAAGATCCTTTTCTCGGCTTACAGAGACTCATACGCCGCTCTCGATGCCCGAGGAGCGAAGGGGATCTTCCTCCGCGACGGCGGGATCATCCTCTCGGACGGCGAGACCGAAGAGCTTCTTCTCAAATCATCAGATATAAAGATCCCCGGTGTTCACAACATCGAAAACTATATGACCGCGACCGCTCTGACCTACGGAATTGCCGAAAAGGACGCCGTAGTACGTGTGGCAAAGACCTTCGGCGGCGTTGCGCACAGACTTGAGCTTGTTCGCGAGAAGAACGGTGTAAAGTATTACAACAGCTCGATCGACTCGAGCCCCACGCGAACCATCGCTGCTCTCTCGACCTTCTCGAACAAGCCGACCCTCATCGTCGGCGGACGCGGCAAAAAGACACCCTACGACGGTCTTGCACGCGAGCTTTATCTCCGCGCGGGTGCCGTTATCGTCACGGGTGAGACCGCGGACGAGGTAAGCGAAGCGCTCGCATCGGTCGCATCCGATTATCCCGATTCCGAGCTGAAGATCTTCCGCGAGGAGGATTTCGAGGCTTGCGTCAAGCTTGCCGAAAGCATCACTCCCTCGGGAAGTGCCGTCCTCCTCTCCCCCGCGGCAACCTCATTTGACAAATTCAAAAACTTTGCCGAACGCGGCGAGGTCTTCAAAAATATCGTAAAAAATCTGTAATCAATCCGAAAGGAAGAAAAAATATGGAACACAAGATCGACCTGACAGAGCTGACTCTGTCGCTGGCATCTCTGATGTCGGTCACGGGCCATACGAGATACTCGAAGGATAAGCTTTACGAGATCGTATCACCCTATTTTGACGAGATACGCGAAACGCGCCTCGGCTGTTATCACCTCATCCGCCGCTGCGGAAAGGAAAATGCACAAAGGATCCTCGTTGATGCTCACTTTGACGAGATCGGAATGATCGTAACCGAGATCAAGGAGGGCGGATTCGTTACCGTTACCTCGATCGGCGGTATGGACACCCGAATTCTTCAGGCAAGCGAGGTCATCATATACGGTGAGGGACGCGAGATCTACGGCGTCGTAGGCTCCACACCTCCCCACCTTCAAAAGCCCGGCGAGTCGGGCAAGCTCCGCGATATCACCGAGCTTCTCATCGACACGGGCTACTCTAAGGAAGAGCTCGAAAAGTACGTATCTATCGGTACACCCATCGGCTTCCGTCCCGTTTATACCAAGCTCCGCAACAACAAGATCGCGGGCAAAGGCTTTGACGACAAGGCTTGCGCGGCTTGCGCAATCGCGGCTGTAGCCGAGATCCCCGCGGACGAGCTTTGGGGTGACGTTTACGTTCAGCTCTCGAACTTTGAAGAAGCGGGCGGATTTATGACGGGCGCGGCAACAGGCGCATACGAGGTAAATCCCATCTGCGCGATCGTTGCAGACGTTGACCTCGGAAGCACTCCCGATACCAAGAGAAGCGAGACAGTACCTCTTGACGGCGGGCCCTCGATCTCAACAGGTCCAATCACCGACAAGAGACTGACCGCCCTCCTCCGCCGACTTGCGGACGAAAAGGAAATCAAGCATCAGATGTCGGTAACCGCAGGCGGAACGGGCACCAACACAATGGTCGTCAACCTCGTCCGAAACGGTATTCCCACCGTTGACATCGGACTTCCCCTGCGCAGTATGCACACCTCGAACGAGGTCATTTCTATGAATGACGCGGCAGGAATGCGCGATCTTATCACTCTCTTCGTAACAAGTCCCGAGATCGAAAAGGAGGTATGCCCCAATGAGTGAAACTAAATTTCTTGAAGGAATTGAATTGCTCCGTCATCTCTCCCTCGTATTCGGACCTACGGGCTCGGAGGAGGCAGTTGCGGACGAGATCGTAAAACAGCTTGAAAACACCGACGCGCAGATCATCCGCGACAGAATGAGCAACGTATTTGCCGTTCTCCACGGCAAGAACTGCCCCGAAAAGACGGTCATGCTCTCGGCTCATATGGATGAGGTCGGCTTCATCATCAAGGACATCGACGGCGACGGCTACATCCGCTTCGGATGCCTAGGCGGTATCGATTCCAGAGTCCTCTGCGGCAGAAAGGTCACCTTCCGCGGCAAGGAAGGCGACGTCAGCGGCGTTATCGCATCGAAGGCGATCCACCATCAGTCCGCCGAGGAACGCAAGAACGCGACAAAGGCAAACGATATGTACGTTGATATCGGCGCGACCTCGAGAGAGGATGCCGAAAGCGTTCTTTCACGCGGCGACAGCGGAACATTCGACAGCGAGTTCGTCATCTTCGGCGAGAACGACGCTTACGCAAAGTGCAAGGCTCTTGACGACCGTCTCGGATGCGTCGTTATGATCGAAACTCTGCGCCGCATCAAGAAGGAAGGCATCGAGCTTCCCTTTGACCTCGTTTGTGCCTTCACGGTACGCGAGGAGATCGGTATCTCGGGCGCAACTGCGGCGGCTCACCGCTTCCGCCCCGACTACGCGATCGTTCTTGAGACCACCGCAATTGCGGACCTTCCCGACGTTCCCAAGAACTCGAGAGTCAGCGAGGTCGGTAACGGCGGAGTCGTATCCCTTATGGACCGCTCCACCATCTACAACCGCGATTTTGTCGACGGCGCGATGAAGATCGCCGAGGAAAACGGTATCCCCGCGCAGATCAAGCGTTACGTTTCGGGCGGAAACGATGCGGGTCATATCCACAAGACCGCGGACGGCACACGCTGTCTTGCAATTTCCGCGCCCACTCGTTATCTCCATTCTGCATCCTGCGTGATCGCGATCCGCGACTTTGAGTCGATCAAGTCCCACGTTTACGCAATTCTCACATCATATAAATTTAGTTGATCTCGGAGGAAAATATAAATGTATTCTCTTATTAAAAAAGTTGTTTGCTGTCCCGGCGTTTCGGGCAATGAAAAGCAGATCGCGGCTCTTCTTGAGCGTGAAGTCGCTCCCTACGTAGACGAGACATATACCGACGCTCTCGGCAACCTCATCGCTATCAAGTACGGTAACCTTGAAGGCGGCGAGCGCAAGAAGCTCCTTTACTGCGCTCATATGGACGAGATCGGATTTATCGTAACCTATATTGAAGATAACGGATTCATCCGCTTTGCTCCCATCGGAGGCATCAATTTCGTTGCCGCCGCATTCAGCCACGTTGTTTTCGCAAACGGCGAAAAGGGCATCCTTGTTCCCGAGGCAGGAACCAAGGCATCCGATCTTGCGGCTGACAAGTGCGTCGTTGATATCGGCGCGACCTCCGCGAAGGAAGCATCCCGCAAGGTTAAGATCGGCGATTGCTTCTCCCTCGCTCACAATCTCTCGAAGCTCGGCGCGAACCGCGCTGTAGGCCGCCCCATCGACGACCGCATCGGCTGTGCCATTATGATCGAGACCGCAAAGGCTCTCGCAGAAAACTGCCCTCACGATATCTACTACGTCTTCTCGGTTCAGGAAGAGGTCGGATGCCGCGGTGCACGTCCCGCAGGCTTCTCGATCGCTCCCGACATCGCGATCGCATTTGACGTAACCGGCACCGGCGACGCTCAGGGATCGAAGCCTATGGCAGTAAAGCTCGGCGGCGGCGCGGCTATCAAGATCAAGGATGGCTCGGTAATCTGCTCGGGCGAGGTTGTATCCAAGCTTCAGAAGCTCGCAAAGGAAAAGAAGATCACATCGCAGAACGAGATCCTTCTCTACGGCGGAACCGACACAAGCGTGCTCCAGGGTGCAGGCGTCGGCGCATACGCGGGATGCATCTCGATCCCCAGCCGCTATATCCATTCGGGCGTTGAAATGATCGACCTCCGCGACGTCAAGGCTTGCACAGAGCTTGCAACCGAATTCGCACTCGATCCCACACTCTGATGAACGCATCCCCCATCGGGGTTTTCGATTCGGGAGTCGGCGGACTTTCGCTCCTTCGTGAGCTTCGCCGACTTCTCCCGAACGAGGACTTCATATATTACGGCGACCGCGCAAATGCTCCCTACGGTGCAAAAACGCACGAGGAGATCCTCGAGATCTCAAAGGGGATCGTAAACGTACTTCTCTCGCGCGGTGCAAAGGCAATAGTAGTTGCCTGCAATACCGCAACCGCGGTAGCCATCGAGCCTCTGCGTGCGGCTTACGAGGGTCTGCCCATAATCGGCATCGAGCCCGCCGTAAAGCCCGCAAGGGTCTCGGGATGCCGCCGCGTACTCGTTCTCGCAACACCGGTTACCGTCAGCGAGAGCCGCTTTGCCGCGCTTCTTCGCGCAAATTCAAAGGACAACTGCGAATTCATCGGCGTTCCCTGCCACGAGCTCGCATTTATGGTCGAAAGCGGCGCATCCTCCGAGGATATCGAGGAATATCTCCGCTCCGTCTTCGCGCCATATCGCAAGGATGGCTTTGACGGCATCGTTCTCGGCTGTACGCACTATCCTCTCGTGCTTGACGAGATCAAGCGCGCCGCGGGTGAGCACGTCAGCGTCTTTGACGGCTCGGACGGCACAGCCCGCCACACAAAGCACCTGCTCGAGGAGCTTTCACTCAACTCTTTGACTCGAAAGATCGGAAATATTGAATTCATTTCGAGCGACGGAAGCGATCATCTCGAACGCTTCTACAATATAATTGCAAATAAATAAGTAAACAAAGGTACAAAATGACTTTTTCGGATAAAACACTTGCCCTCGCCCGTGAGGCGGAGGCGGCGCTGGCTCCGATCTTTGCCGAGATCGACCGCGTTTCCTATATCGGCACCTGCCGCGTGCTTGACGCCTTCCGCGAGGAGCATGTCAGCGACGCTTGCTTCGGCTCGACCACCGGCTACGGCTATGATGACCGCGGGCGCGAGGTCCTTGACCGCGTATGGAGCCGTGTTTTCGGCACGGAGGCGGCACTCGTTCGCCACAATTTCGTAAACGGAACCCACGCCCTCTCGACCGCTCTCTTCGGACTTCTCCGTCCGAACGACACTCTCCTCTCGGTCGCGGGTAAGCCCTACGATACCCTTGACGGCGTTATCGGGATCTCGGGCAAGACAGGCGACGGCTCGCTTGCCGATTTCGGCGTAAACTACGCGCAGATCGAAATGACATCCGAGGGTGGACTTGACGTTGACGCTATCGTTGAACGAGTCAAGAACGACGAAAGCGTAAAGGTCGTCTTCATTCAGCGTTCCAAGGGTTACCTCAACCGCCGCACTCTCTCGCCCGACGAGATCAGCGCGGTCACTGATGCTGTCCACGCTATCCGCGGCGGCGTTTACGTTGTCGTTGACAACTGCTACGGCGAATTCACCGCAGAATACGAGCCCCGCGCAGATATGCTCGTCGGCTCGCTCATCAAAAATCCCGGAGGCGGAATGGCTCTGACGGGCGGTTACATCGCGGGAAGCGAGCGCGCAGTTGAGCTTGCATCCTACCGTCTCACCACCGTCGGCACGGGCGGAGAGGTTGGCGCGACCCTCGGTCAGAACAGAACGATGTTCCAGGGTCTCTTCTACGCTCCCCACACCACCGCCGCGGCTATCAAGACGGCGCATCTCGCGGCTTACATATTCGAGAAGATGGGCTACGACACCTATCCCTCCTGGAATGAAACGCGTTACGACATCATCCAGACCGTCATCACGCACGACCCCGACATCCTCTGCGCATTCTGCAGAGGTATTCAGGCAGGCTCGCCCGTTGATTCCTTCGTAACTCCCGAGCCCTGGGATATGCCCGGCTACTCGGATCCCGTAATTATGGCGGCGGGCGCATTCATTCAGGGCTCGTCCGTTGAGCTTTCCGCGGACGGTCCCATCCGTCCTCCCTACACCGTCTATTTCCAGGGCGGTCTCACCTACGAAAGCGGCAAGATCGGTATTCTTACTGCGGCAGACGCAGTTGCAAATTATATAAAGGATAAAGAAAAATGAAAAAATCGCTTATTTCCCTCATAGCACTCCTCTTCTCCCTCATTCTCGTCCTTTCGGGATGCTCCTCCGATAAAGGCGCACCCGACGGTTACAAGAACGTGGCAACCGACAACGAATCCTTCTGCTTCTACGTTCCCACCACTTGGATCGACAACACACCGAGCGGCACGGCATCGGCTTATTATTCCTCCGACGACTACTCGAACGTCTCCTTCACCTGTATGGTCATTGAGCCCGGCGTAACCGACACTCTCGAGACCTATAAGGAAACCGCGCTCAAGGAGTTTGCCGCTGTTCTTCCCGAGTTCAAGGAGTTTGCATCCGAGCCGAAGCTCGATGAAAACGGTATGGAGATCGCTCCTCCCACGATCGACGGCAGAGAAACTCTCATTTTTGAATATGAGTGCACCCTCGGCGAGGACAACTACAAGTATAAGCAGGCTGTAACGATGAAGGACGATTTCTTCTATATCTTCACTTACACCTCGCTTGCGGAAAATTACGAAAAGCATCTCGCGGACGTTGATCAGATCATCTCCTACGTAAAATTCAAATAATTATGATATATCTTGACAACAGCGCAACGACCCGTCTCGCACCCGAGGCACGCGCGGCAATGCTCGAGGTCTGGGATAACGTCGGAAATCCGTCGTCACTCCATACGGCGGGTCTTGCGGCAAAAAAGCGTCTCGAGGGCGCAAGAAGCTCTCTGATCTCCTCGGCGGGACTCAGATTCACCGAATGGCAGGCAGTCTTCTGCGGCTCGGGAAGCGAGGCGAACAATCTCGCTCTTCTCGGAACGGCGCACGAGCGGCGTCATCTCGACTCGAAACGCATACTTATCACGGATTCCGAGCACGCTTCGGTCTCAAACACCGCCGAGGCTCTCGTATCGCGCGGATTCGAGCTCGTTAGTATCCCCACCAAGGGCGGAGTGCTCGACCTTGAGGCTATCGAACGCGAGGCTAAAAAAGGCATTTGCGTGGCATCCTTTATGCTCGTCAACAACGAAACCGGCGCGATCTACGATATCGCGAGTGCCGCAGAGATCATCAAAAAGACCTGTCCCTCGGCTCTTATCCATTGCGATGCGGTTCAGGGTTTTATGCGTATTCCGCTCCCGAACAGCTCAAAGATCGATCTCATCAGCGTCAGTGCGCATAAGATACACGGTCCTTCTGGCGTCGGAGCTCTGCTTCTGCACCGCGATCTGATAAAAAAGCGCGCGCTCTGTCCCGTCATCTTCGGCGGAGGTCAGGAGGAGGGTCTGCGCTCGGGCACCGAAAATCTCGCGGGCGCGGTTGGCTTTGCCAAAGCCGCAGAGATAATGAAGCCCCAAATGAATGAGTATTTCGATCATCTTCGTGATCTTTCGACCTACGCGATCGGGAAGATCGAAGAAGCGGGCGCAAGAGTCAATATCCCGCCCGTACGCGCTCCCCATATTTTAAGCATCACCCTTCCGCGCATCAAGAGCCAGACTATGCTCAATCTGCTCTCGGCGGGCGGAGTATGCGTTTCGAGCGGCTCGGCTTGCTCGTCAAACGCCAAAAACCGTCACGTAAGCTCGGCTCTCGTCGCCTTCGGTCTCTCCGATTCGGAAGCCGATTGCACGATCCGCGTGAGTCTCTGCAAAGATAACACCCGTGAGGAGATCGACGAATTCGCGTACCTCCTTTCATCGGGAATCCAAAGACTTGTAAAAATCAAAAAATAAAGAGGTAGAAAAATGTCCTACGTAACCACAAAAGAAATGCTTCTGAACGCACAGAAGGGCGGATACGCCGTTGGCGCATTCAACTTCGAGAATATGGAGATGGCTCTCGCCATCATCGAAGCGGCAGAAGAGCTCCGCGCTCCCGTCATCCTCCAGACCACTCCCTCGACGGTCAAGTATGCTTCCCCCTCGGTCTTCGCCGCTATCGCAAAGGCACTTGCCGAGAAGGCTACCGTTCCCGTTGCGGTTCACCTCGACCACGGCTCCTCCCTCGAGCTTTGTGACGCCGCCGCTTCGGCAGGCTACACCTCCGTTATGTTCGACGGCTCGGGCGAATCCTTCGAGAAGAACGTAGAGCTTACCGCAAAGGCTGTCGAGATCGCAAATAAATTCGATATTCCCACCGAGGCTGAGCTTGGCAAGGTCGGCGGCAAGGAGGACGATCACGAGGCTGACGCTGACAACGGAACCGATCCCGGGGCAGCCGCTGAGTTTGTAAAGCGTACGGGCATTTCCTCTCTCGCGGTTGCTATCGGCACCGCACACGGCTTCTACGTCGGCACACCCGTTCTTGACGTTCCCCGTCTGATCGCTATCCGCAAGAAGCTCGAGGAGAACGGCTGCTCGATCCCGCTCGTTCTTCACGGCGCGTCGGGTCTCTCCCCCGAGGCTGTAAAGAGCTGTATCGCAGAGGGCATCTGCAAGGTCAATTTTGCCACCGAGCTCCGCGTGGCTTACACCGCGGCAGTTCGCGAGAACCTTGCATCCGACGCGAAGATCTACGACCCCAAGAAGTACGGTACAGCGGCTCGCGCGGCTGTAGTCGAAGCGGTCAAGCAGCGCATCCTCGTTTGCGGCTGTGATAATAAGGCGTAAATAATTCCTGTAAGGAGAACATAAAATGAACAATGAAACAATGAAGGCCTGCGTGCTCCACGCTGTCGGCGATTTCCGTTACGAGGACGTGCCGATGCCGAAGAGAGGCGAGGGCGAGGTACTTCTCAAGATCCGTGCGGCAGGCGTTTGCGGCTCGGATATTCCCCGCGTATTTGAGAAGGGCACCTACCATTTTCCCACCATTCCCGGACACGAATTTGCAGGCGAGATCGTTGAAGCCAACGACAAGTCCCTTATCGGACGCCGTGCGGCTGTATTCCCCCTTCTTCCCTGCCGCAAATGCACTCCCTGCGAGCTCGGTGAGTTTGCAAACTGCGAAAACTATGACTACTACGGATCGCGCCGCGACGGTGCTTTTGCCGAATATCTTGCAGTAGATATCCGAAACCTTATTCTTCTTCCCGACGATCTTTCCTACGCTTGCGCATCGCTGGTTGAGCCGGGTGCGGTCGCTCGTGCCGCTGTACGCCGTCTTGAAGTAAAGCTCGGCGACACGGTTGTTATCTGGGGTGCGGGACCGATCGGACTCATCGCCGCCGCTTGGGCAAAGAAGGCGGGAGCGGGTGTCGTACGTGTCGTTGACATCAGCGAGGAGAAGCTTGCGTTTGCCAAGAAGTTCGGATTCGAGGCATATGACAAGGAACGCGACGGTCTTTGCGACTGCGCCATCGAGGGCACGGGTGCTCCCCAGGCTCTCTGCAGTCTCATTCAGGCTATGAAGCCCCACAGCCGCGTTATCCTTATGGGTAACCCCGCGCGCGATATGACGATCACGCAGAGCGTATATTCCCAGATCCTCCGCCGTGAGATCACCCTCCGCGGAACCTGGAACTCCTCCTATAACAGTCAGATCAACGACTGGGAGGAAACCGCCAAGGCTATGGCTGACGGCGATCTTATCGACTACGAGGCTCTTATCACACATCGTTATCCCCTCAACCGTTGCGTTGAAGCACTCGAAATGATGCGCGACAGAAAAGAATTCTATACTAAGGTCACAATTGTGATGGAATGAACGGAGGAAAATAATGAGTGAACTTACCGTAAAAACCAATGGAATGAGACATATTGAGCACGAGACCGATCTCTGCATCATCGGCGGCGGTCTTACCGGTCTCTGCGCCGCTATCGCGGCAGCCCGCGAGGGCACAAAGGTCGTCCTCATTCAGGACAGACCCGTTCTCGGCGGAAACGCATCGAGCGAGATCAGAATGTGGGTGCGCGGTGCTCACGGTCTTGAGAACCGCGAGACGGGTATCATCTCCGAGATCGAAGAGGAAAATATCTACATAAACCCCACCCTCATCCCCTCCACCTTCGACAACGTAATGTGGGCGAAGGTCAAGGCAGAAAAGAACATCACTCTTCTTCTCAACACCACTTGCTGTGACTGTGAGAAGACCGAAAAAGACGGCGCATCGCACATCACATCCGTCACCGCTTGGCAGATGACCACCTACACCTGGCACACAGTCAAAGCAAAGTACTTTGCAGACTGCTCGGGCGACTCGATCCTCGCTCCAATCTCGGGCGCGAAGTGGCGTGTCGGCCGTGAGGCGGCTTCCGAGTACGGCGAGGCTATGGGTAAGGAGGTCGCAGACAAGAAGACAATGGGAATGTCCTGCCTCATTCAGGCACGCGAAACCGACGAGCCCGTTCCCTTCACCGCTCCCGATTGGGCGTATAAGTTTGAGACCGACGATGATTTCAACCTCATCAAGGATGCGGGCGGAAATATCATCGACGCAAGCACGGGCGTTTCGGGCGTTAAGGTTGAAGATGTCAAGTATCTTGCACGTCCCCACAAGCTCGGCACAAGTGAGACCAACTTCTGGTGGCTCGAGCTCGGCGGCGAGTATGACAGCATCCACGACGCCGAGGAAATGCGCGATGAGCTTCTCAAGATCGCGTACGGCATCTGGGATCACGTTAAGAACTACGGCGACCACAACGCAACCAACTGGACTCTCGAATGGGTCGGATGCATCCCCGGCAAGAGAGAGAGCCGCCGCTACATCGGTGCACACGTTCTCACCGAGAACGACGTTGAAGCAGGCGGAAAGTTTGACGATATCGTAGCATACGGCGGATGGCCGATGGACGACCACAACCCCGCGGGCTTCCGCTCCTACTTAAGCGGCAACCCCGCATCCAAGCTCTATCCCGCTCCCTCGCCCTACGGCATTCCCTACCGCGTGCTCTACGGTCACGAGGTTGACAACCTCTTCTTCGCGGGCAGAAATATCAGCGCGACCCACGCCGCAATGTCCTCGACCCGTGTTATGGCGACCTGTGCCCTCATCGGTCAGGCTATGGGTACAGCGGCTTCTATCTGCGTAAACGACGGCGTAACACCTCACGGCGTTTACGAGACCAAGATGAAGGTCCTCCAGGATAAGCTCCGCGATGCAGGCTGCTATCTCCCCGGCACAGTCCGCGATATCCCCGAGCTTACAAAGTCCGCTAAGATCAATCTTCCCGAAGCAGAGCTTGCGCTCCTTCAGAATGGTATTGAACGTCCCGACGAGGAAATGAACGTGAATTACGCTACTCTCAATATCGGCGATGCGCTCGAATTTGACTTTGGCGAAGAAAAGGACCTTGCCGAGCTTCGTCTCGTCTTCGATCCCGACTTCTCCCGAAAGTCGATCTCTCCCAACAAGAAGATGCGAGTATTCGCGCAGAAGCTTATGACGGGCAAGGATTTTGTTCCCGTAAAGGTTGCTAACACCCTCGTCAAGTCCTTCCGCGTTCTTGCCGACGGCAAGGAGATATTCGCTGACACCAACAACCGAAACTCTCTCCGCAGGATCCCCCTCGGCGTCAAAGCACAGAAGCTTACCGTTATCTTCGACGAGACAAGAGGAATTGATAAGGTTCATCTGTTCTCAGCGGACGTGAAATAAATGCAAAATTAAAAATGCAAAATGCAAAATGAAGGTAGATTTTCGTCCCGGCAAAAATCTCAATTATAGTAAAAACGCCTCGTCCTGTCGGACGAGGCGTTTCAATTTTACAGCTTTCCCTTTGCTTTAAGCACGTGTACGCGGTGGTGGCTGTAGAGGATGGTTATAATTGAACCTACTGTGAGGATCATCCATCCGATAAGCGCGATCAGCACGGGAAAATCCGATATCGCAAAGATCGGAAACACCGGCAAAAAAGCGGCTGAGAGAGATCTTAAGACCTTGATACGCGCAATCAGCTCCATCATAACGGCAAGAACGGCGTAAATTATCGCAAGCCTCTTTCCGTCGCCCATGACGATCTCTTTGAAATCTTCCTTGAGGCAATATTTTCTGTCACCCATATTAAGCGAATAATCATCCATACTTCTCCTTGCGTGCATTATATAAAACGCGGCAAAATAGAAGAAGTAGATAGCAATGACCAGAGCAAGAGTGATAACACGCCTGTCCTGCTCATCCTCAAATATCGCGCGGATAAGATTATTCGAGAGGAGAAAGAACAAAAAAGTGGCAATCACGGTCTTTAACAGGTCGATAAGCAATTTAACATAGGGGCTTCTTTCTTGTTTACTCATAGCAGTATTTCCTTTCTTGCGTTCATTTGATTGTATTATATCATATCATCCTCTCGTTGTCAATAGTTGTGAACACAATTCAGCGAAATATACAAAACAATATACCCCATTTTGGCAATAATAACTATAAAAAGCCTCATCTTTTCAGACGAGACTTTTTTATTTAAAAGTATTGACAAAACTTCTTTCCATATGATATAATGAATTTGGACATACCGTTCAAATTAATGAAAAGGAGATTCCGAAATGAAAAAATGTATTGTTTTGATCCTTGCGCTTTTGATAATTCTGCCGCTGATACTTACCGCAAACGCGGCTGAAGAAAAGCAAGCTCTCACTAAACGCGAAGCGCAGGAATTGGTTGCCGAGGCTTTCAATTACAACTACAAAGTTCGATGCGATACCTCGAATTATAGTAAAACCAACGGTCATATCATCCTCCGTCACGAAGATCTTTCTGATATTAAGTTTGATGATAGCTGGCGTGTAAATTCGGAAGTATGGTATTCTGAGGTAAATGAAAGCAAGCTTCTCGGCGGCTCATACGAAGCAATGAAAGAGTATGCCAACAACATATATACTCCGGAAATTGCTTCATATGCATATAAATACGCATTTCGCTTTATGCCGTCCAAAGACGGGCCATATATCCAATATCCTTTATTTTACCGACACACGGACGGAAAGCTGTATGCCAACCCCGGTGTAGCACAGCACGTTATTCTGGTTTATGCAGTAAGTACAAATAAAGATAACCGCTATTTTTATGAAGTACTCGCTGAAATTGATACTTTAGATGTTGAGCTTATATCATCCAATTCGTCTTCTGCAACAGCAAAGGTCGGTGCTGTCATCGGAAATGATGAAATGAACCGAGATGTAGACTATCTTGAATGTAAATTCGTCAATACCGATTCCGGTTGGAGAATTGCCGAATGTGAATTCAGCAACTGGATGATGTATGACTGCGACACGTCCTCGCCCGCTACCGGAGACGCTTCGATGAATTCAATCGTATTCTTCACTGCTCTCGCCGTAACCGCCATCATTCCTGCTGCTATTCTTTCGAAAAAGAGACGTTCGTTTTAAAATACTTATGGGACTGATTCACTAACTCGAATTCAGTCCCATTTTTTATTGAAGCTTTTTACTTCCTATAATATACGTAATACGCAATTATCGTTCTCTCCTCGCCCCCGTGTTCAAGGTCGGGGCCGATGAGGACGACGCCGTCCTTTGAGAGCAACTCACTTGCGCGGAGCTCGTCGATCTTGCAACGGAAGAGAATATCTGCGGAGGCGAAAACGAGGAATTCGTCCTCGCGGATGGCAAGGCTGCCCTTACGTCCGATGACCTCGTCGACGTTGTTGATGCGCTCAGTCACGTATTTGATGTACTGACCCGCGATACGCTCTGCCATCTCGCGGCGGAAGCGAACGCTGTTCGGGTCCTTCGGCTTCGTCCAATGACCGACCACCTTACTCCAGAATCCCATTTTTTACGTCTCCTTTCTTTTTGACAATCAGGAACTCTCCTCGCTTCAGCAAGGGATTTCCCACCACTCTCTTGCCCGTATAGAGGTTTACGCCGCCCGATACCTGCACTTTTATGGGCTCGTTCCCCATATTGGCGGCAACGAGGACGTAACTGTTTTCTTCCTTATTATATCTGATAAACTCAAAATAGCCGCCGCGCGCCTTGGTGATCTTAAATTCACCGCCCGCGAAAGCCTTCTCCGACCTTCGTATCTCACCGAGCTTTTTATAATGCTCATTTATCTCACCGTCGATATTGTGCCACGGGAAGGGGTAGCGGCAGAAGGGATCGCTCATACCCTGCATACCCGCCTCGTCGCCGTAATAAATGCACGGGAAGCCGAAGAGAGTGAACTGAAGCGCGGAGATCATTTTGAGCAACTTGACGCCCCTCTCGCGCTCCTCGGGCGTCAGACGGAGTTTTTCCTGCACCGCGTTGAAGGCGTAGGCGTTTTCGCGCGCCTTTTTCGGGTTACCGAGAAGCGTCAGCACGCGCTCTGTGTCGTGCGTGCCGATAAGGTTCATAAGACTTGCCGAAACGCATTTCGGATAGGACGAATAAAGATCGGTCAGAGCCGCGGCGAGTGCCTCTGCGTCGCCGAATTCGGCAAATTCGAGCAGAGCCTTGCGCGTGGGATAATTCATTACGCTGTCGAGCTGTGCGCCTCTGAAATAGGAACGTCGCTTGCCATAAGCGATTTTGTCCGCGGCGTTTTCCCAGACCTCGCCGATAAGCACGCTCTCGGCGTTTACGCTGTGGATACGCTCGCGAAGTTCTTCAAGAAATCTGTCGGGGAGCTCATCGGCAACGTCAAGACGCCAGCCGTCGATACCCGCCTGCATATAATGCTCGGCAACACCGCCCGCGCCCGTGAAAAACTCGCGGCAAGAGTCGGTATGCGTATTCAGCCTCGGCAGAATCCTGATGCCCCACCAACAAGTGTAATCGGGTGCGCCATCCTTTTCGGGGGCGTGGAAATCGTACCAAGAGTGATAGGGCGACTGCTCATCGCGCGCGGGAACGCCGTATCTTCCGAATTCGTCAAAATATCGGCTGTCACTTCCCGTATGATTGAAAACGCCGTCGAGAATGATCTTCATCCCTCTCGCGTGTGCGGCTTCAATGAGGGCTCCAAACGCCTCCTCACCGCCGAATTCCTCTGCGATCTTCATATAATCCGAGGTGTCGTATTTATGATTGCTCACCGCCTCGAAGATTGGAGAGAGATAAAGAATGCTCACGCCGAGGGATTCGAGATAATCAAGCTTTTCGATAATTCCCCAAAGATTTCCGCCGAAGAAGTGATTGTTCTTGACCTCAGCTCCTCGGTATTCGGCATACTGCGGTACGCCGTTTTCCCAATCTGAGTCAAGAATAGAGTCGGCGCGATAGCTGACTCCTCCCTCGCCCTTTGCAAAGCGGTCGAGGAAGATATGGTACATAATACCGCCGCCGAGCCACTTGGGGACCTTGAAATCGGGACGGTAGACGGTCAGTCGGAATTCCTGCCAATTATCGCGTACGAGCGTGAAATTTACGTTGTCGGTCGCGCTTGCGACAAGAGAATCCTTGCCTTGACGGAAAATATATGTATAGTAAAAAAGCCCCGAATTCGACTCTCCGCAAAGCGCGGCGGTGTCGAGGCTTAGCTTATATTCATCGTTAACGTAGTCGGTCGAGACGTACTCAAAATCGACGGTACGTGCCGCGCCTTCGAGCATTTCATCCGCCGGCGCAAGTCTGTCTCTGCGGATGCAGAGCGCGACCGACGTGACGCCGAGTACACGAGGTACGCGGGCAGTAATTTCAATTATCTCGCCGCGTGGAAATGCGCCGAGATACGAGACGTCCTCCGTCCCGCACCGTTTTTCGATGCGGGGGACGGGGGAGTATTCGTTTTGCATAAATCTTGCAAGCATATTAATTCTTGGTAACAGGTTTGATATTCCAGATATTATCTGCGTATTCCTTTACAGCGCGGTCTGCGGCGAAGTATCCGCCCTTTGCGATATTGATAAGCGAACGGCGGGTCCAATCCTCGCGACTCAGGTAATCGCGGTACATCTGCTCATGCGCAAGACGGTAGGAATCGTAGTCTGCAAGGCACATATAGGGGTCAGCTACACCGTGACCTGCGAGGAGGTAGGAGGCGATATCCGCGAAGGACTCGCCCGCGAATCCCGCGTTGAGTCTGTCAACGATGCGGCGGAGCTTATCGTTTCTCGCATAGTAGAGAGCCGAATTATAACCCGCGAGCCAGAGCTCGTCGACCTCACTTGCGGTCAGACCGAAGATATAGATATTCTCCTGTCCGACTGCGGCAGCCATCTCGACGTTTGCGCCGTCGAGAGTACCGATGGTGAGCGCGCCGTTGAGCATAAGCTTCATACAGCCCGTACCGCTCGCCTCCTTGCCCGCGAGAGAGATCTGCTGGCTGATCTCGGCGGCGGGGATCAGGCACTCAGCCGCGCTGACGTTGTAGTCCTCGAGGAAGAGCACGCGGAGCTTGCCGCTGACTCTGGGATCCTTCTCGATCTCCTTCGAAAGCATACAGATGAGCTGGATAATTCTCTTTGCCATCTGATATCCGGGAGCTGCCTTCGCGCCGAAGATATAGGTTCTCGGATAAAAGTCCGCACCCGGATTATCACAGATGTCAATATAGTTTCCGATAATATTGAGTACGTTGAGAAGCTGACGCTTATACTCGTGCAGACGCTTGATCTGTACGTCGAATACCGAATGGGTGTCGAGAGCGATGCCCGTGCGGTTCTCAACGAACTTTGCGAACGCGACCTTATTATCGTGCTTGATGCCGCGGAGACGGTCGAGCACGGCTGTGTCGTTCTCATACTTCATAAGATTCTCGAGCTCGATCGGGTTCTTTCTGTAGCCCGTGCCGATGGTCTCGTCAAGCAGGCCTGCAAGTCCCGGCGACGAATAGCACATCCAGCGGCGATGCGCGATACCGTTGGTTACGTTGGTAAAGCGATCGGGGTACATATAATAGAAATCCTTGAATACGGTGTCAACGAGGATCTGCGAATGGAGCTTAGAAACGCCGTTGATATGGTGCGATCCGACAACCGCAAGGTTAGCCATTCTGACCGAACCGTTGCAGAGGATGCTCATATTCGTAATGCGGTTCCAGTTGCCGGGGAACTTATTCCAAGCCTCGCGGCAGAAACGCTCGTTGATCTCCTTGACGATCATATGGATTCGTGGCAGACGGAAGGAGAAGAGACTCTCGTTCCAGGTCTCAAGCGCCTCGGGCATTACCGTGTGGTTGGTGTAGGACATCGTGCGTGTCGTGATGTCCCAAGCCTCATCCCAGGAGAAGCAATAATCGTCGATGAGTATTCTCATAAGCTCGGGGATGCAGAGCGCGGGATGGGTATCGTTGATATGGATAGCCACCTTGTCGGGCAGATTATCGAGTCTGCCGTATACAGCCATATGGTCGCGGATGATGCTCTGTATCGATGCCGATACGAGGAAATACTGCTGTGTCAGACGGAGGAGCTTACCTTCGGTATGGTTATCCGAAGGATAGAGGACCTTCGAGATGATCTCCGCGGAGCTCGACTCCTCAACCGCACGGGTGTACTGACCCTGCGTGAAGAGTCCCATATTGAAGGTGCGAACGTCACGAGCTCTCCAAAGACGCAGGCGATTGACCGCCTCGCTGTCGCCGCCCGAGATCATCATATCGTAAGGAACTGCCTCGACGTCCTCGGTGTCCTCATAAGCGATCTCAAGTCTGCCTTCCTTCCATTCCTCTCGGATCTTACCGCCGAGACGGACGGTGAATACGCGGTCGGTTCTCGGAACGAGCCATACCTCGCCACCGGGGAGCCAATCGTCGGGGAGCTCGATCTGCAGACCGTCAATGATCTTCTGCTTGAAAAGACCGTACTCATAGCAGATCGAAAATCCGCTCGCGGGATAATCGAGCGAGGTCAGCGAGTCCATAAAGCAGGCTGCAAGTCTGCCGAGACCGCCGTTGCCGAGACCCGCATCGGGCTCGCACTCATAGAGATCGTCAAGCTCAAAGCCGAGACCCGTGAGTGCCTTCTTGTATTCCTCGGAAAGACCGAGATTGCAGAGATTGGTCTTCAGCGATCTGCCGAGCAGGAACTCCATGCACATATAATACACGCGCTTGCCGCCCTGCTTGTTCGTTGTTGCCTTGAACTCGGAACGCTTTTCGGCAAGAATGTCCTTTACCGTCTGTACGACTGCCTTATACATCTGTTCCCTTGACGCATCGGCTGCAGTCGTGCCGAAGAGTCGGGATAATTTTTGTTCAATATTTGCTTTAACTTCCTGTGATTTGGGACTAAAATTCACTTTAACTTCCTCCGGTAATGCTCTCCTATATATCACAGCAGATCGTTGTATAGAGCGATGTATTTATCTGCGGATGCCGCCCAGGAGAAATCGACTGTCATGATCTTTTCGACAAATGCTTTGCGTTTTTCGCCATTTTTCCAGAGCGCAGTGGCGGCAACCGTACGCTCGTAAAGCTCACCCGCGGTGTAGCCCGCAAAGGTAAAGCCGTTTCCGTGCATTGCGCCTTCCTTATCCTCCCAATAGGGCAGGATCGAGTCGGCAAGACCTCCCGTTTCACGGACAACGGGAATTGCGCCGTAGCGCGATGCGATCATCTGCGAAAGTCCGCAGGGCTCGCTCTTGGACGGCATCATAAAGATGTCTGTCGCGGCATAGATGCGGCGCGAAAGATCGCGGTCATAGGTGATAAGAGCGCGGACCTTATCGGGGCGCTCGGCTTCAAGAGCCTTGAAGAACTCCTCGTACTTCGCCTCGCCCTTGCCGAGAACGACAAGCTGTGCACCTGTCTCGTCAAGGATACCGCGGATAGCCTCGGCTACGATATCGAGACCCTTGTGCGAAGCCAGACGGGTGATAAGCGAAATAACGGGAACCTTATTATCGTCCTCGAGATTGAGATCTGCGCGGAGAGCGGAGCGGCAAGCGTCCTTTCCGCCGCGTCTCTTCGGGCTGTAATGCTTCACAAGCACGGGATCTGTCCAGGGATTATAATAAGCATAATCGATTCCGTTGAGGATTCCCGAGACCTTATCCGCGTATCTGCGAAGAATGTGATATAGCCCGTGAGAATACTCGGGGGACATGATCTCGTCGGCGTATCTTTGGCTGACGGTGGTAACAGCCTCGGCACACTCGATCGCGCCCTTCATAAGGTTGATACAACCGTCATACTCGACTACGTCGCGGTCTGCCTCGGAGAGCGCGAAAACGTCGCCGAGGATATAGAAATCATACTTGCCCTGATACTCGATATTGTGAATGGTGAAGACACGGCGGATGCCCGCATATCTTTCATCATCCGAATACTTCTGACGGAGATAGATGACCGAGAGAGCCGCCTGCCAGTCGTGGGCGTGCAGAATATCGGGGAAAAATCCGATATGCGGAAGCATCTCGAGCACTGCCGTGCAGAAATATGCGTATCTTTCGCCGTCGTCGTACTGACCGTAAAGTCCCTCGCGGGCGAAATAATATTCGTTGTCGATAAAGTAATAGGTCACCTTATCCTTTTGGAGGCTGTAAACACCGCAATACTGTTGTCTCCAGGCAAGATATGCGGTAAACTCAGCTTCCTTCTTCATCTCGGCGCGGTGCTTTTCGCCGACAGCCGAATAGAGAGGCATAACTACTCTGACGTCGACACCCTTAGCCGCAAGAGCTGTGGGAAGCGAGCCGAGAACGTCACCAAGACCTCCGGTAGCCGCAAAGGGCATAACCTCCGCGCCTACAAAAAGAATACTCTTTTTCATTTTGTACTCCATTTTTTAATTTTCAAAATTGAGAATCGACGGCGCTCCGCGCAAAAATGGGTTGGGTCCCATTTTTAGTCGATTCGGGGCGCGAATAACCCTTACGAAGGGTTATTATCTGAATTGCATATTCGCGCCTTTATACCATTATACCCTTACCAATGTAGAAGGGCATCGTCTCGTGACCCGAAAGGTTGCGTCCGTCGCGGATGACGGCATTCTTGTCGGTGATCACACAGTTGAGATTTACGTTCTCGCCAACGTAAGTATCCTGAAGCAGGATGGAGTTGCGTACTACCGTACCCTTTCCTACCTTAACGCCTCTGAATACAACGCAATTTTCAACCTCGCCCTCGATCACACAGCCGTCAGCAACGATCGAGTTCGATACCTTCGCTCCCTCTGCATAGGACGTGGGAGCGGAGTTGCGGACCTTGGTGAAGACGGGTCTTTCCGCGATCTCGAAGAGCTCTCCGCGAACCTCGGGGTCAAGCAGACTCATCGATGTCTCGAAATATCCGGGGAGATTACCTATCAGAGAATAATAGCCCTCGTAGCGGTATGCGCGGAAATCAGCCTTACCTACGTTTCTTGCGATAATGTCTCTGAAGAAGCTGGTATAGCCGTGAGCCGCGGCATCATTGAGTACCGTGATGAGGTAGCGTCGGGTGATGACCATAATGTTGGTGCTGACGTCAAAGCTGCCCTCGATATTCGGAGAGTATTCCGAGCAATCAAGGATCCTGCCGTCGTCGCCGAGAACCATAACAGAATGGCGGTCTGCGCTGAAATTGCCGCCGTCGACACGCTTGGTGACAACGGTGATGTCCGCGCCCGTCTCCTCGTGCTGTGCGAGAACCTTCGAGAGATCGATATTGCAGATGATGTCGCAATCCGAGAGAACGAGAACGTCCTCGGTGCATCTCGAGATGAAGTTGGTCACGCCAAGAAGAGCCTCAAGACGGGTGGAATAGAGGGAATTCGATGCCTTCGCGTCATATGCAGTGATGAAGGGGGGAAGGATCTTGATACCGCCCGAACGGCGCGCAAGATCCCAGTCCTTACCCGTGCCGATATGGTCGAGAAGCGACTGATAATTGTAGTGAGTGATGATACCGATCTTGGAGATCCCCGAATTGACCATATTGGAAAGAGGGAAATCGATCAGTCTGTATCTACCGCCGAAGGGCACGCTCGCCATTGTACGGAGACGGGTAAGCTCGGGCAGGCATTCGTCGTGTATGTTCGAAAAAATAAGTCCGGCTGCTGTCATTGCATTATTCCTCCTGTTCTCTTGTGTTATTGGGGATCGATCATCGCACCGGGTGCGATCTCGGCATTCTCTTCAACGGTAACGTTGGCACCGATAACGGCGATCTCACCGCCGCGGGGTCCGCCGACCTTGGCATTCTTACCGATATTTACGCGGGCGTCAATGATCGAATATTCGACTTTCGCGCCCTCTCCTATAGTAACGTCCTCCATAATGACCGAGTCGATAACACAGGCGCCCTCCGCTACGGTCACGCCGGGGCCGAGCACCGATCCGCGGACGGTTCCGTAGATCTTGCATCCCTCGGTGATGGTGGAGTTCTCGGTCACGCCGTTCTTGCCGACGTACTGCGGTGCACGAGCGGTATGGCGGGCGTAGATGCGCCACTTTTCATCGTTGAGATTGAGAGCGGGATCGCTGCCGATCATATCCATATTCGCTTCCCAGAGAGAGGAGATGGTTCCGACGTCCTTCCAGTATCCCTCGAAGGAATAAGCGTACATCTTTTCGCCTGCGGCAAGCATTGCGGGAATGATATTCTTGCCGAAGTCGTTGTTCGATGCCGGATCTGCCTCGTCGGCGATAAGATAATCGGCGAGCTTCTTCTTGTTGAAGATATAGATACCCATCGAAGCGCGTGTCGAATCGGGATTCTTGGGCTTCTCGGAGAACTTCCAGATCTTGCCGTCCTCGTATGCGCTCATAATGCCGAATCGGCTTGCCTCCTCAAGAGGAACGTCGATGCAGGCGATGGTGCAGTCCGCGCCGCGTCTCTTGTGGAACGCGAGCATTGCGGCGTAGTCCATCTTGTAGATATGGTCTCCCGAGAGGATGAGAACGTAATCGGGATCGTACTGATCGATGAACTGGAGATTCTGATAGATCGCGTTCGCCGTACCCTTATACCAGTCGGCTTTTTCCTTGCCCTGATAAGGCGGAAGGATCTTTACTCCTCCGTATGTGCGGTCAAGGTCCCAGGGCAGACCGTTGCCGATGTAGTCGTTTAAGAGAAGAGGCTGATACTGCGTAAGCACACCGACGGTATCAATACCCGAGTTTACGCAGTTGGAAAGAGTAAAATCGATGATGCGGTACTTTCCACCGAAGGATACCGCGGGTTTTGCAAGGCGTGTGGTAAGCGCGTAAAGACGGCTTCCCTGTCCGCCCGCAAGGAGCATGGCTACACATTCTTTTTTCTTGAACATTGCTTTTTGTTCCTCCCTTTGGGATTTATATTAACGGCTTCGTTTGCCGTATTGGGTACTTGGTGGGGTATTTCTTTTTCTAATCTGAAGATATGCGCCGCGTGGGGTGCAACCCTGATCTTCAAGGACTCTTCTCTGGAGTGCATAGGCTCATTCTCGCTTCTGAGGATGCCCTCGTGCACGACTCCGCCTCCGCCGTATTCAAGTCTGTCCGACGAGAATACCTCGCGCCATTCACCGCATACGGGAACTCCGACGCGGTATTCGGGACGGTATACGGGGCTGAAATTGATAACCGCGAGCAATACGCTATCGCCATTAGTGCGAGAAAAGACGATGATATTCTCGTCCGCATTATCGGCATCTATCCACTCACAGCCATCCCATCCAAGGTCCCTCTTCCATAGCTCGGGAGACGAGAGGTAGAGATGATTGAGGTCGGCTGTGAAATGCTGGAATTTTGCGTGCATCTCATAGTCGAGCATAAACCATTCAAGGCTCTCGTCATATGCCCATTCGCGGAACGGCGCGTACTCGGTGCCCATAAAGAGCAGCTTTTTGCCCGGATGCATCATCATCCAGCAAAGACCTCCGCGAGCGCCCGCGAATTTGTTCCAATAATCGCCGGGATGGCGGTCAAGATAGGATTTTTTGCCGTGTACGACCTCATCGTGCGAGATCGGGAGCATATATTTCTCGCCGAAGGAGTACATCAGGGAGAAAGTCAGCTTGTTATGATGATACTTGCGGAAAAATGGATCGATTTCAGCATAAGATAAATTATCATTCATCCATCCCATATTCCATTTATACGTGAATCCGAGAGCATCTTCACTTTGTCCCGTAATATTTACAGACGCCGCCGACTCCTCGGCTATCATCATAAGCTCGGGATACGCACCCGCGAGATGCAAATTCAGTTTCCTGAAGAAAGCGATTGCCTCAAGACAACGGTTATCTCCGTATACGTTCGGCACCCATTCTCCGGGAGCACGGTCGTAGTCAAGATAAAGCATCGAGGCAACGGCGTCTACGCGCAAGCCGTCAAGGTGGAATATCTCCGCCCAATAGGTGGCATTTGAGATAAGGAAGCTTTGGACCTCGGGTCGTCCGACGTCAAAGCATCTCGTTCCCCATCCCTTATGCTCCATACGGTCGGCGCCCTGATACTCATAAAGAGGCTGTCCGTCGAACTCGTAAAGTCCGTGGGCGTCCTTCGGAAAATGAGCAGGCACCCAATCGAGGATCACGCCGATTCCCGCACGGTGCGCCGCGTCAATGAAGGCGCAGAACTCATCAGGAGTACCGAATCTTGAGGTCGGAGCATAATAGCCCGTGACCTGATATCCCCAAGAGCCGTCAAAAGGATGCTCAGCTATCGGCATAAGCTCGATATGCGTGTATCCCATCTGTTTTACGTAGGGCAGAAGCTCGTCCCGAAGCTCGGTATAGGAATAGTAGGAATTATCCTCGTGACGCTTCCATGAGCCGAGATGGACCTCATAGACGTTGATCGGTCGGTCATACTTCCGCGCGTGAGGACGATCCTTCATCCATATGCCGTCCTTCCATTCATAGGAGAACGCCTTGTGATTTATCACAGATGCGGTATCGGGCGGAAGTTCGGCATAGAAGGCATAAGGATCAGCCTTCATAAGCTCGCGTCCGTCACGTGTGCGGATGCGGTACTTGTACCTTGTCCCCTCGGATAGGATGTCGGTCTCGATCTCCCAGATGCCGCCGTCCGTGACTCTCTGCATTGGCATTCCGTATTCCCAGGAGCAGAAGTCTCCGCAAAGGAATACAGCCTCGGCATTGGGAGCCCAAACGCGGAAGGTCATCTTTCCGTCCGTAATATGCGCTCCGAAATATTCGTACGCCTTATAATTCGTTCCCTGATGGAAATAATACGCCGCAAGATTTTCGGGCATTTTCACGTCCCTCCTTTTACCGAAATATGTAATTAATTACATATAATAATATTATACACTATTTTGCCCCGAAAAGTCAAGCCTCTTGAATCTATTATATTGATAATTGGCAATTTTTATTCCCAAAAACAGAGAGAATAATTGAAAAAAGCCAAGCCGTCAAAAAACGACGGCTCGGCCTCTGTAGGTTATTTGCTTATTACCTCAAGAATTTTCTTAAGCAGATCCTCTGTTGTTGGATTCTGTTCACGGTCGATGCGAGCCTTTTCCTCAGCCTCAAGCTTAGCCTTTGCGGCGGCTTCCTCCTCGAGTCGTTTTTTCTCGGCAAAGTAAGCCTCAACAGCCTCCTTATCGCGCGGATTGACACCGTGCTGGCGCAGCTCCTTGCGCTCGTGGCGGTCAAGAGTATGCTCCGCTATCTTCTCTGCAAATTCCTTCTGCTCGGTACGAACCTTATTGATAAATTTCACGATCGTGAAAAGCACGAATGCGATCAGGAAGAAATTTATGACCGCGTTTATGAATGCTCCCCAGTCGATATAGATCGACTGCGCAAGATCGATCTCCTGACCTATGACGTTTCCCTCCTCGTCAAGGACGTCGGCATAAACCGTCTTGAGGTATGTATATATCTCGTGGAGCGAATCGGCATCAAAAAGAGTCGCAAGGAAGAAATTAACGATCGGCTTGAGGATATTATTGCTCATCGCGGTGACTATCGCGGTAAAAGCACTACCGACGATAACACCGACCGACATATCGACCACGTTGCCGCGGTTGATGAATTTCTTGAATTCGCCTACGTACTTATTCATCAGTAGCCCTTTACTTCCTCAGCCTTCATCAGCTTGACGAGCGCGCTGGTACCGAGTCTCGATGCGCCGAGCTTTACAAACGCCTCGGCATCCTCAAAGGAGCGGATACCGCCCGCCGCCTTGATCTTAAGTCCCTCGGGTACGTTTGCGGCAAAGAGAGCGATGTCCTCGCGGGTAGCTCCGCCGGTGGAAAAGCCCGTGGAGGTCTTGATATAATCTGCACCCGCCGCACCGACAATCTTGCACATCTTTATCTTTTCTTCATCTGTAAGAAGGCAGGTCTCGATGATGACCTTAAGGATCTTATCGCCGCAAGTCTTCTTGACCTCGCGGATATCCTCCTCAACAAGATCGAATCTACCGTTCTTGATATTGCAGATGTTTGCGACCATATCAATCTCATTTGCACCGTTTTCTATAGCGTCACGAGCCTCGGCGCACTTGACGGCTGTGGTGCTGTAGCCGAGAGGAAAGCCGATAACTGTGCAGAGATTGAGCTTGCCCTCAGTATAATCGCGCGCGAACGCGATATAGGTCGCGGGGATGCAGACCGATGCGGTCTCATACTTTATTGCGTCGTCGCAGATGACCTTGATCTGCTCCTCGGTTGCCGTGGGAGCGAGGAGAGTGTGGTCTGCGTATTTGAGAAGTTCCTGTTTCGTCATTTTTATGACCTCCGGATTTTTATCATTTATGTATATATTATATCATAAATCACAGTAAAAATCAACATAAATATTGTAAAGACTGAAAGACTTAACCGACGGTTGTGCCCGACTGTAAAAAAATAATAAAAATGTTCGCAAAATCCTCTTTTTTCTAAACTGCGCGGTGATTGACTTTTTCTTCGTAATGTTATATAATTATGCTAACAAATTATCCACGGAGGTCAAAAATGGCAGGTATTGAGAATTTCGGAATAATCGTTCTTGAGGCGAGACGCCGCGCGGGAATGACGCAGGAGGCTTTTGCGGGCAGACTCGGGATCACTCCGCAGGCTGTATCAAAGTGGGAAAACGGTCTCGGATACCCCGACGTCACGCTCTTCCCCGAGATAGCCGAGGTGCTTGAGATACCGATCGAGCGTCTTTTCGGCGTTGAGACGGATCAAAGCAGGATCGTGCCCTTCCCGCCGAAAAAGGAGGGTCTCGATTACATTTTCTCATTCGAAAAGCGCGCCTGCTATTCCTCGAAGACTATCGAGAGGATCGACACCGAGAAGCATATCGCATATTTCACCGATGGAAGCCAGGCTGACTGCGAGCACAGAAGCGCGGTCAATCTCGGCGAGGGCGAGATCCGCTTCTTCGACGCAGAGGAGCCCGACGAGATCTACGACAGCGGAAAGACCGAGCTCTGCCGCGAATTCGGAGATTTTTCATCGGTCACATCAAAACTTTCCGTACCCTGTGACTTCCGTATAAAAAGATCCGACGGCGGACGCGGAAGGATCGAAGCGGTCGGTTCCGCGCGTTTCATATCAAGGCTCATTGCCGAGCTGAACGGTGATACGCTTGAGATCTCCTTCAAGAATTCCGATTCGGAAAACCGTTCGGGGAACGTGATCACGGTCTATCTCCCCTCCGACCGCGGAAGCGTATTCAAAATCTCGATCTCGGGCTGTTCGGATTGCAAAATAGAGCCCGATTGCGGAATTCTCGAGGTATCTATCGCGGGTTGCGGCGACGTCATTGCCGCCAACTGCAATATTGCAGAATGTAAGATCGCGGGAAGCGGATGCATTACCCTCGGCGACGTTGCCTTCAGCACGAATATCTCGATCAGCGGCTCGGGCGACCTTGAAGCCGATTCGCTCTGCGCGCCCTCGGTTAAGATCGCGGGAAGCGGCAGCGTCAAGGTCCGCGAGGTCAAGGGCGACGAGATGAAGCTGACGGTTTCGGGCTCGGGCGATTTCGATTGCGGCGGCGAGGTCGATACCCTCCGCCTCAAGATAAACGGCTCGGGCGGACTCGATGGCGGCAAGCTGACCGTCGGCGAGGCTTATATCAACGTCTCGGGCGGCGGAGATATCACCATCGGCAGGATCAAGCGCGCGTCATACGAGACTCTCGGGAAGAATACTACACTCAAGGTTCTCGCAAGAGGAGAAGAGTGACAATAACGGGGAGGTGTTTTACCTCCCTTTTGTTTTCACTTTATTTAACTAATCATAAAATTTTCAAAATTACATCATCGGGATGACACAGTTTAATGGTATTCTATATTATGGTATAATTTACAAGGAGGTTACGAATTTTGATCAAGGTCAGAAATCTAACTAAAAAATACGGCAATCACCTTGCCGTGAATAACATATCTTTCAACATCGAACCCGGGAAGATATACGGTCTGCTCGGTCCGAACGGCGCGGGCAAATCGACCACTATGAATATTCTTACCGGCTGTCTCGCCGCTACCTCGGGCGAGGTAAAGATCGCGGGCAAGGACATCTTCGAGGAACCCACCGAAGCAAAGAAGCATATCGGCTAACTCCCCGAGCAGCCTCCCGTTTACGGTGAAATGACTCCCCGCGAGTACCTTATGTTCGTTGCGGAAGCCAAGGGCGTTCCCTTTGAAAAGAGTCTCCGCCACGTCAAGGAGGTAATGCAGCTGACGCAGATCTACGACGTGCGAAACCGTCTCATCAAGAATCTCTCGAAGGGCTACCGTCAGCGTGTCGGCATCGCGCAGGCTATGATCGGCGAGCCCGACGTCATCATCCTTGACGAGCCGACCGTCGGTCTCGACCCCGCGCAGATCATTGAGATCAGAAATCTCATCCGCAAGCTCGGCAGACTCAAGACCGTCATCATCTCGAGCCATATTCTCGCCGAGATCAGCGCGGTCTGCGATCACGTTATCATCATCTCGCACGGCAATATCGTAGCTAACGACACTCTCGAGCATCTTGAGGCTGAGGCAAGCCGCGACAACGCCCTCATCGTCAAGATCCGCGGTGCGCGCGAAAAAGCCGAGAAATTCATCTCGAACGTCAAGGGCATTCAGTCCGCAGAGTACTCGGAGGAAAACGGGATCGTCACCGCAACCGTCAAGGCGGAGAGCGGCGCCGACGTCCGCGAGGAGATCTTCAACACCTTTGCTTCGGCAAAGATGCCCATCCTCGATATGCATTCCAACGAAACAACGCTTGAGGACATCTTCCTCGATCTTGCATACGGCTCGGACGAGCGTCTTGCAAACATCGAGGTCGCTCCCGCACCCGAGGAGAACGAGGAAGAAGTGCCCGAAAAGCCTGCAAATAAGGAAGTAAAGAAGTCCGAGGAGGACGATTACAAGCCCCTCTTCTCTTCTTCCGACGATGAGGAGGACGACGAATAATGATAGCAATATTCAAAAGGGAATTCAGATCCTACTTTATCAATATGTCGGGCTACGTCTTCATCGGCGTGCTCTGGCTCTTCTCGGGAATATTCTCGACCGCGCTCAACTTCATCGGTCAGTATTCCTCATATGAATACGTACTGAGCAATCTGACGACGGTGCTTATGCTGATCGTTCCGATACTCACTATGCGTTCGATCGCCGAAGACAAGCGCGCGAAGACCGATATGCTCCTCTACTCCCTTCCCGTAAGCACGACACAGATCGTACTCGGCAAGTATCTTGCAATGCTCGCGGTATGGGGTATCGCCTGCCTCGGTATGGGCGCAACACCCATCATCATCGGTATGTTCGGTACCGTTAACTTTGCATCCGCTTACGGCGCGCTCCTCGGATTTTTCCTTCTTGGCGCGGCTCTCATTGCGGTATGCACCTTCGTTTCCTCGCTTACCGAAAATCAGCTCATCGCCGCTATCGGAGGCATCGCGTCCTCGCTCGGACTCTACCTCCTCGGCTCACTTGTCGGTATGCTTCCCGCATCCGCGATCGCATCGCTCGTTTGCTTTGTCGTTGTCGCACTTGCACTCACCGCGATCGTCTATTACCTTACCCACAACTACATCATCACCGCCATCGTCGGCGGAATCACGGTCATACCGCTCGTTGTCGTTTACTTCGTCAACTCCGCGATCTTCGAGTCCGCATTCCCGAAGGTGATCGAATACCTTGCCGTATTCGACAGATTCTACAGCTTCCTCGGCGGAATCTTCGATATCGGCGCGATCGTATATTATATTTCCTTTGCCGTATTTTTCATTTTCCTGACGGTGCAGTCCTTCGACAAGCGCCGTTGGAGCTGATAGAGGAGGTGCGCTATGAATAACAATATGAATAAAAAGCCCCTCTTTGACAGACGCGGCAAGAGCGGAATCTACTCCGTCGTTCTTTCTCTGATCCTTCTCGCGGTGCTCGTCGTCGTAAATATGATCGTCGGCTCTCTTCCCGCGAAGTTCACTATGCTCGACACGACCGCATCGGGTCAGTATGAGATTTCCGGCACGACCGAGAGCTTCATATCGGGCATTGACGAAAACGTGACTATCTACTACGTCGTTCCCGACGGATACGAGGACAGCACGCTCTCGTCCTTCCTCGAGAGATACGTTTCGATGTCGCAAAAGCTCACTTTGAAATATCTCGACCCGCTCGAGGATCCCACATTCCTTGACAAATACCCCGAGTTTGAGGATCTCGCGGAAGAGGCTACCTCGGATTATATGTCGACCTACCTTCTCGTTGAAAGCGCGAATCGCTATCGCGTCATCCATACGGGCGAGCTCTACACCTACGCCTTCACCGAGCTTGGTGCAAGCGGTCTCTCCCTCGAGGAAGCGAGCCAGATCTACAGCCAGTATATGTACTACGGCATCTATCCCGTCGAGGACGGATACTGCTTTGACGGCACTATTACGGGAGCTGTCGAGTACGTTTGTGCCGAGACCATCCCCTCGGTCTACCTTCTCAGCGGACACAACGAAGAGGCATTCGGAGATACCGTAAAATCGACTCTCTCGGATTACGGAATCGAATATTCCGAGCTCAATCTTGCTCTCGAGGGTGACAGCATCCCCGAGGATTGCGCCTGCATCATTATCAATAAGCCCGCAAACGATATCACCAAGGACGAGGCTGCAAAGCTGGCCTCCTACGTTGAAAACGGAGGAAGCCTCTTCCTTATGACCGACAAGAACTCGGACGGTATGAAGAATCTTATGTCTCTGACCGCCTCCTTTGGTATGACCCTTGAAGCGGGCACCGTAAGCGAAGGCGATTCCTCGAAGCACGTAACCGACTTCCCCGGTCACATCTACCCCACCGTTAACTCGACTCACGAGATCACAGCACCCTTTGCCTCCTACAGAAATCTCATCCTTCTTTCGAACGCGCAGTCCATCAAGGTCGGCGAGTCTCAGGGCTACACCGTCACAGAGCTTCTCACAACCTCGGATAAGGCTTATTCGGGCGAGAACGGCGAGGCAGGAAAGAAGGTCCTCTCTGCTATCGCGGAGGGCAGCGACGGCAAGGGCAAGCTCCTTTGGGTCGCATCTGCGGCTCTCACCAACGAAGGTCTGATCTCTGGCACCTCGAGCGGAAACCTTGTGCTCCTCTTCAATATGACCAACATCCTCACGGGCGACTATATCTCAACTCTCCCCGACATCGAGAGCATCGCGATCACCGAGTCGACCATCACTACAACAGCCATCGATGCAAATATCTGGGGAACCATCCTCATCTTCATAATCCCCGGCGCACTTCTCGCGGCAGGTCTCGGATACACCTTCTACCGCCGCCGCAGATAATCACAAGTTACAATGAAAAAGATCAGAAATATTCTTATTATGCTGATAATCCTCGTCCTGCTTCTGGTCGTTTACCTCGTCGCAAGCCCTATGTGGCGTGAGAGCGGCGATGAAACGACCGAGCCGACGCCGAGCTACACGGTTGCCGTCATCGACCACAATACGATCGTCGGACTTGAGCTCGAGCACGGCGAGGAGAAGCTGAGCTTTTCGCTCAACGAGGGCGGCACGGCTTGGAACTGGAGCGAAAACGCCGAGGTCCCCCTCGACAATATGGTCTTCGCCAACGCTGTCACCGCGCTCAACGAGGCATCATCAAGCTACAAGCTCGAGGGCGTGACAGCCGATCAGCTTGCCGAATACGGGCTTGCCGAGCCCTCTCTGCGTGCAAAATTCATCTTCACCGACGGAAGCACGCGCGAGTTCATCTTCGGCAACCTCAATTCTTTCAATTCGCTTTATTACTTCACCGAAGCCACCGCGACCGAGACGGTCTATATGGTCAGCTCATCGGTAAAGGCTTCGCTTGAGCTTGATATCTACGATTTCATTCTCGAGGAAACTCCTCCCGCGATCACGGAGGGCAAGATCCTCGGTGTCAGCACCGTAAATGCCTCCGATTACGCGGATTTCACCTATTATCCCTCGGGCAAGGACAGCGATTACACCGACCAATACAACTGGTACTGCAGAACGGGACTCACCCAGATGTCAAGCCTCCCGCCCGAGCTTCCCATTGACAGCACTATGGCTGATACTCTCACGGGACTCCTCACCTCTCTTTCCTTTGAGGAATGTGTCGGACTCGACGACTCGGACGAAAAGTACGGCTTTTCGGAGAGCAAAAAGATCGTCGTCCGCTATAACGTCGACGAGACGGAAAACGGCGTTCTGACCGAAAAGGAATACGTCATCTATATCGGCTCGCAGAGAGAGGACGGCGGAATTTACGCACACACCGCGGACTCGAAGCTCGTTTATATCCTTTCCTCGTCCGACGAATGGCTCGGATTCATCTCCCCCGAAAAACCCAAGCTCCTCCCCGACGAGATCTGGCTCCCCAACTACGAGCGCGTAGATTCGCTGACCTTCAAAGCGGCGGGAAATACTCTAACCGTCAACGTAAATAACACCGACGGAAAGATCTCCTATTCCTCAAGTGCAACCGAGGATACCGAAGCCCTCTCCGCACTTATCTCAAAGCTTGACGCCCTCAAGGCGACCTCGAACGTCGCTTACCTCAAGGACGAGGATACGGGCGTTGAAAAGGAGCTTATGCTCGCCGTTAAGATCACATTTAACGCGGGAGATAACTCCGAGCTCGAACTGGAGATCACGCGCTACAGTCAAAGCTACTGCCTCGTAAAGTTCGGCTTCAGGAACGATCAGCTCATCACTCTCGAGGACGCGGAGGCACTAATCGGACTCGTTACCGAGCTTACAAAGGTGGCATAAAATGAACGTAGCATTCTTTCTGACGCCCAAGAGTCAAGTCGCGTACCTTGAAAAGGATGACACCTTCCGTCAGGGTCTCGAGAAGATGCGCCATCACGGCTATACCGCGATACCCGTCCTCGACGAGAACGGCGGATATGTGGGCACGCTCAGCGAGGGCGACCTGCTCTGGAGCATTGTCGACATCGGCGGCGCGAGTATGCACGAATGTGAAGAACTGCATATCGCAAACATCCTCAAGCCTGACCGCAACCCTCCCGTAAGGATCACGGCGAATACAGACGAGATCATCGAGCGTCTTCTTTCGCATAATTTCGTACCCGTCATCGACGACAGAGGAGCCTTTATGGGCATCGTCACCCGTCAGCGTGTACTTGGTTACTACAGGGATAAACAATACAAATAATATGCAAAAGAGCTGTTCCTCGGATATGCACTTTGTTTTGGAAATATTCCGTTTCCGCCCCCGGAACGCGGTTGTTCAAACCGCGAGGAATATTTCGGGACGGCGTAAATTGAATTTCAATTTACCGCTAACTGTGCACGCCGTCGGAGCAGCTCTTTTGCATTTAAAAACTTTCCATTGACAAATCCGCCGTTTCGTGATATTATGTTCATAAGGAAAAGCTCGCGTTTGTTAAATTGCACAAATTCTCCCTTCCTTTTTTGTGCAAGTATACAAACCGAAAAAATTTTCAAAAAAAGCGTTACGGTTTCGGAAAAACCGCAACTTTATAGGTGAAGACACTTAAATTATGACCGCGAAAGGAGGTCAGTCTATGAAGGACGAAAAAATTGTTGAAATGTTCTGGGAGCGTGATGAAAACGCGATCAGGGAGACCGAGAAAAAATACGGCGATTTCTGTCACTACCTTGCCGAGAATTATCTCTCGAGCCGCGAGGACCGCGAGGAGTGCATAAACGACGCTATGCTCGCGCTCTGGAACAATATTCCGCCCGAAAGACCGAAAAGTCTCTTTGCCTATCTATCCGGTATTCTCAGAAGGATATCCAAGCACCGCGCGAGGTCGAACAACGCCTGGAAGCGCGGCGGTCAGGTGCAGATCGTCAATGACGAATTTCTTATGCTGATCGACGACGGACACGATCTGGCATCCGACTACGAGGCTAAGCGCACGGGCGAGATCATCAACGCGTTTCTCGAAACGGTTTCTCAGCCCGAGAGATCGGTCTTCGTAATGCGATTCATTTTCAACGAAAGCTATCCCCGCATCTGCGCGAGGACGGGCTTTACCGAGGGCAAGGTCAAGATGATGCTGACACGTCTTCGTAAGAAGCTCCGCGAGGAGCTCGGAAAGGAGGGGATCATAGTATGACAGGCTATAAGGACTCAAGGCTTCTTGACGCGCTCGATTATATCGACCCGAAATTTATAGAAGAAACCGAAAAATACTATCGTTCGCTTCCCGTGGCAAAGATGCCCGTAAGCAAGCCAAGCCCTAAAAAGTATCTGCGTCAGATCCTCGCTCTTGCGGCAAGCCTGCTGCTGCTCGGCACGGTGATCCCCGTCATCACCTTCATCATCCGCAATTTCGAGCATCTCGCGGGAATCATCGACGAGACTACTCAAGAGATCACCTCCGAGCTTTTAGAGCCCGAAACGACCGCCGAGGTCACGACAGAGGAAGCGACCACAGAGGAAGTCACTTCGGAAGAAGTAACCACAGAGGAGATCACGACCGAGGAGGTCACCACCGCTCCTCCCGAGCCGGAGCACGACGGAAGCCAAGGTCTCCGGTACGTAGTTCGCTATAACAGAGCAGAGCTCATCGGAATCGGTAATTGCAGTGATACCGAAGTCAAGGTCGCATCGACTTACAACGGTGTTCCCGTCACCTCGATAAGCAAGGGTGCGTTCAATAATTGCAGATCGCTCGTATCGCTCACGATCCCCGACAGCGTACAGAGCATCGCCGAGGGCGCGTTCGTTGGCTGTACCGCACTTAAGAATATAACGATCGGAGCGGGTATGCAGACCATTCCCCTGAACATCTTCAGCGAAATTCCCGCGCTTGAGACGATCGTGATCTCGCAGGATAACGAAAGATACGCGTTCACGTCGGGATGCCTCATCGACAAGAAGACGGGGACTCTGCTGCTCACCTTCGGCTCCTTCACGATCCCCGCGGACGGCATCGTAGAGATCATCGGAGCAGGCTCGATCTCGGAAAATGACGAGATTACCGAGCTCATCATCCCCGAGGGAGTAAAAATAGTCAAGGACCGCGCGATCTCCGACTGTCCGAAGCTCAAAAAGCTTCACTTCTCCTCCACAGTTGAGTCGATCGAGATCGGCGGAGTCAGCGGATGCACCGCGATCGAGGTGCTGAGTGTAGCCGAAGGAAACGAGCTCTACCGATCCTCCGGAAACTGCATCATTGACGTCAAGGACTACAGCATCCTTCTCGGATGCAAGGCAAGCGTTATTCCCGACGAGCAATATCTGAACTCGATCTCCGAGCGCGCATTTGACGGCTGTACGGGACTTGTTGCCATTTCGCTGCCCGATAATATTTCCGCAATAGGCAAATACGCTTTCAGGAACTGCACGTCGCTCAAGGATGTCAAGCTTTCGGGCAGAATGAGATATATCTATGACGGTGCCTTCATGGGCTGTACCGCTATAGAAGAAATAAAGATATCCAAGGAATTCTCCTACGGTGATAATTACTCCTACATTTACACGTCCGCATTCGAAGGCTGTACCAGTCTGCGCAAGATCGAATTCGATGCTGTAATGTATTTCACAGGAAACGCGGGCGCGTATATCTTCAAGGATTGCGTATCTCTTGAACACGTAGATCTTTCGGGCGCGCAAGGCGTTATCGGCGAGGGCATACTCTCGGGCTGCGTCAACCTGAAGAGCGTTATCGTGCCCGACTCGGTCGGGGAGATCCGCGAAAACGCCTTCAAGGGCTGTCGCTCGCTCGAGAGCATCACCCTCGGAACAAAGCTCAGGGATATCCAAGCGGGTGCGTTCGAAGGCTGTGAGAGCCTCAAGAGCGTAACCTTCAAGGGCAGCGTTTCCGCGTGGCGCGCTATCACCAAAGCCGAGGGCTGGAATCTCGGCGCCGCATTTACCACCGTCAATTGCTCGGACGGCAACGCCCCCGTCGGCAACCCGAACGCGGAATACGACGGAAGCCGCGGACTCGAGTATAACGTCAACAAAGACGGCAAGAGTGCAAGCATCGTCAGCATCGGAAGCTGGAGAGATTACAGCTCACCTCTGCAGATCGCGTCGAAATACGACGGCAAGCCCGTCACGGCGATTCCCGACGAGACCTTCAGAATGAAGATCTCAATCAAGGGATTCATCCTCCCCGACACGATCGAAAGCATCGGCTACCGCGCCTTTGCCTACAACTATAAAAACTTCACCGAGCTGACCCTCCCCGCGTCGCTTAGCGAGATCGGTGAGGAAGCCTTCGCGGGATGCAACGCCCTCGAAAAGCTTGTCTTCAAGGGTACTGTTGCCGAATGGAACAAAATAAAGAAGGGCGATCGCTGGAATATCGGCTGTCCCTTCTCGACCGTCATCTGCTCGGACGGACAGGCGAGCGTCACGCTTCACCCCGACGACGACGGCACACCCGGACTTAGCTACAACATCTTCTACGACCAGATCACCAAGGAATACGTTGCACGTTTTTCAGGGATCGGCACCTGCACCGAGACCGATATCGTCGTTGCCACGATCTACAAGGGCTTCCCCGTAAAATATGTCAATTACAGCGCGCTAAAGAATAATACAACTGTCAAAAGCATCGTTCTTCGCGCGCCCATCGCATCGATCCAAGGCTATGCCTTCCGCGGATGCACCGCGCTCGAAAGCATCACCTTCCCCGAGACTCTCGAGTCGATATCCGAACACGTCTTCTACGAATGCCGCTCTCTTCGCAGTATAACCTTCCCCGAATCGTTGACCTACATCGGAAACAGTATATTATATTTCTGCGATTCTCTTGAAAGCATCTATATTCCCCGCGACCTCACAGAAGGCGTTGCTCTATACGGCTGTCCCGCGCTGAAAACGATCAAGGTACATCCCGACAATCCCGTCTACTCGGACGAGGGCAACTGCCTTATCAACAAGGAGACCAAGACCCTGCTCCATATTCTCAACAATTCGACCATCCCCGCGGACGGAAGCGTTGAGATCATCGGCGAGGCATCCTTCACCTGCTACACGCGCGATAAGCTCGTTCTTCCCGAGGGTGTCAAGGGATTTGATTTGGGTGCGATAATGGATAATAAAAATATCGTAAGCATCCATTTCCCGAGCACGTTTACCGAACTCGGCAGTTACTTCTTATCGGGTTGCACCAATATCGAGAAGATCACCGTAGCATCGGGCAATCCGAAGTACTACGCGAAGAACAACTGTCTCATAGAAAAGGAAAGCGGAAGACTTATCCTCGCAGGCAAGAAGAGTACCATTCCGAATGACGGAAGTATCAAGGTAATAGGCTCCGGTGCTTTTTCAATGAACTCTTATATCACAAGCATCACGATCCCCGAGGGCGTCACCGCGATCGGCTCGGGCGCATTCTGGAGCTGTACCAATCTGCAGAGCATCAGCCTGCCGAAGAGCCTTAAGAGCATCGGCTCGGGCGCATTCTCATCCTGCAAGTCTCTCCGCAGCATACACATCGGCGACAACGTCAGATCCTTCGGAATCGAAGTATTCACGGGATGCACCGCGCTTGAAGAGATCACTCTGCCGAAGAGTGTCGATGAATGGGGTTGGGGTATGTTTGAGGGTTGCAGCAGCCTCAAACGTATCGTTCTTCCGAGAGGAATCGAAAGCGGCAACGGTTATCTCGGCGGATTCAGCAGATGTACTTCGCTTGTCGAGGTCATCATCCCCGATGACGTGACCTATATCGAGAGCTATTCTTTCTCGGGATGCACTTCTCTGAAAAATATTGTTATCCCCGATAGCGTAAAGACGATCGGTGAACACGCCTTTGCAAACTGCGAGTCTCTCGAAAGCCTGATCATCCCCGACGGTGTAACGAAGATCTCCGCAAACGCCTTTTATAATTGCTCCTCTCTTTCGATCATCAATATCCCCAAGGGCGTGACCGTGATAGATCGCCAAGCCTTCTACGGCTGTAGCTCGCTCACAGCTCTTACCCTTCCCCGCAGCATCACCAACGTCAATTATATGGCATTCAAGGGCTGTACCTCGCTGACGGATCTCGTCTTCGAAGGCACGCTCGAGGAATGGGATGCAGTATCCAAGGGATCGAACTGGGACAGCGACTGCGGATTTACGTCGGTCAAGTGCTCGGATGATAAAACTCCCGACTCGGAAACGACTCCCGATTATTCGGATCTTGCGAATATCCCCGAGATCTTCCGCCGCGTACTTCTCAACGAGATCACCTTCTACGATACCAACACCCACGCCGACGTCTTCCTCGACGATCTGCGCGCGCTGACGGAATACAGTAATCAGATAGGCAACAAGTATTCGGATAACGCTGACGTAGGCTACACGGTCATTGACGTCGACGGCGACGGCAAGCTTGAGGTCATACTGACCTATGACAGACCCCTGGAATATCAAACCTACCTTGATATAAACGAAAAGCTCTTTCTCCGCGAGTATAACGGCAAGGTCTACGGTTACAGATTCCTCGAATGGGTGATGAAAAACCTCAGAGCCGACGGAAGCTTTCAGTTCGGCAGAGGACAGCCAAGTAAGACCTACAGCACGCGAAGCATAATAACCTTCAGCGGAACCGATTATAATATCGTTGATCTCTGCGCCAAGAAGGATTCGGAGTATTATATCCGCTCCAAAAAGGTGACCTACGAGGAATACCTGGAATTTGTTTCGGGGCTTGAAAAAGACTTCGCCAAGTGGTACAAATTCGAACGATATCCTCTCGAAAAAACAGAATAACGCTTCCCCATCAGGCTGTCCGAAAGGGCAGCCTGATATGTTTTTCCCAAATTTTTTCGATAAATTTTTCTAAAAGTGTTGACAAAGGCTGCAAAAAGGTGTATAATAATGTCCGTGAATCGGAATGATTTAAAATACCGTGCAGTTAGCCTAAGCTAATTCAGCTAACTCATTCACAAATATCAGCGAATACAAACGGTGAGGAAATGACACTCAGGGACGCAATCGAAGGACAGGAATATATCATCAAAGAGATCAATACGGATGACGAAGAGCTCAACGCCTTCCTCTTCTCTCTCGGCTGCTACAGCGGCGAGACGATCACGGTCGTCACACGCAGAAGAAGCGGTTGTACCGTCTCCATCAAGGACGGAAGATATAACATCGACAATCAGTTGGCAGAAGCTATTCTGATTTAAAAAAAGAAGAAAGGCTTTCTGCCTCTTCTTTATGGCTTTCGGTTAGCCTCCGCTAACTTAATTAATGAAAATTTTTAATTACATATCAAGGAGGTAATTCTTAATGAGAATTGCTTTGACCGGCAACCCTAACTCGGGTAAGACCACAATGTACAATGCTCTGACCGGCAGAAACGAAAAGGTCGGAAACTGGGCGGGTGTTACCGTTGAGAAAAAGGAACACGCAATCAAGAAATCGTTCTACTCGGGCGAGGAACAGCTCATCGCAGTCGACCTTCCCGGCGCGTACTCGATGTCTCCCTTCACAAGCGAGGAAAGCATCACCAGCGCATACGTCAAGAACGAAAATCCCGACGCTATCATCAACATCGTTGACGCGACCAACCTCAGCCGCAGCCTCTTCTTCACCACCCAGCTCCTTGAGCTCGGTATCCCCGTTGTAGTTGCCCTCAACAAGAGCGACATCAACGAAAAGAAGAAGACCAATATCGATACAGACAAGCTCTCCGAAAAGCTCGGATGTCCCGTTGTCAACACCACAGCTACCTCCGCTGACGGTCTCAAGGCTGTTATCGAGGCTGTAGCCGCAAACGTAGGCAAGACTCAGTCGGCTCCCTATACTCAGGGCGACATCGACCTTACCGACAAGAAGGTAGTTGAAGAAGCAGACCGCAAGCGTTTCGCGTTCGTCAACGGCATCGTAAAGGACGTTGAGAAGCGCAAGGTCCTCACAAAGGACAAGAACGTCGGCGACAAGATCGACGCGGTCCTTACGAACAAGTGGCTCGGTATCCCGATCTTCGCTGTCGTAATGTTCCTCGTATTCCAGATCTCGCAGGCTTGGGTAGGTCCCTTTATCGCAGAAGGATACGTCAACGAGGAAACAGGCGAGCAGGTCATCCCCGGTCTCGTAACCCTTATCGAAATGTTCGGCGAATGGGTCGGCGGTCTTATGGAAGGCGCATCTCCCATCCTCGTAGCTCTCGT
The DNA here is from genome assembly GCA_045531455.1 of Eubacteriales bacterium. Taxonomy (GTDB): domain Bacteria; phylum Bacillota; class Clostridia; order Oscillospirales; family CAG-272; genus CAG-390. The sequence continues at coordinate 26,333 of JAZSEA010000120.1, read as the reverse complement.
GGTTGACGGTATCATCGGCGGCGTCGGCGCGGTCGTTGGCTTCCTTCCCCTCGTAATGGTAATGTACTTCCTCATCGCTCTCCTTGAGGACTGCGGCTATATGGCGCGCGTTTCGGTCGTTCTTGACCCCATCTTCAAGAAGGTCGGTCTTTCGGGTAAGTCTGTTATCCCCTTCGTAATCGGTATCGGATGCGCGATCCCCGGCGTTATGGCTTGCCGTACGATCCGTAACGAGCGCGAGCGCAGAGCAACCGCAATGCTCACTCCCTTTATGCCCTGCGGCGCGAAGATCCCCGTAATCTCCCTCTTTGCAGGCGCGTTCTTCGGTAACGCAGGCTGGGTAAGCTGGCTTATGTACCTCTCGGGCATCGTTATCATCTTCCTCGCAGCTCTTCTTATCAACGCTATCACAGGCCACAAGGCAAGAAAGTCCTACTTCATCATCGAGCTCCCCGAGTACAAGGCTCCCTCTCTCTGGAGAGCATTTACCTCGATGTGCAGCCGCGGTTGGGCTTACATAGTCAAGGCGGCAACCATCATCCTCCTCTGCAACACCGCAGTTCAGATCATGCAGACCTTCTCCTGGAACTTCCAGGAGGCTGAAAGCGCAGATGCTTCGATCCTCGCTTCTATCGCAGGTCCCTTCGCATACCTTCTCGTTCCCGTTGTAGGCGTTCTCTCCTGGCAGCTTGCGGCAGCGGCTGTTACCGGCTTCATCGCTAAGGAAAACGTCGTTGGTACTCTTGCAGTTTGCTTCGTAGGTCTCGAGAACCTCATCGACACCGAGGAGCTCGCAATGATCGAGGGTGCAGGCGCAGAGGTTGCGGGCATCATCGCGATCACCAAGGCAGCAGCTCTCGCATACCTGATGTTCAACCTCTTCTCTCCCCCTTGCTTCGCGGCAATCGGTGCTATGAACTCCGAAATGAAGAGCGCAAAATGGCTCTGGAGCGGTATCGCGCTTCAGCTTGGCGTCGGCTTCACCATCGGTTACCTCGTTAATACAATCGGCACTCTCATCACCGCTCCCGCTTCCCTCCATATCGGCGGAACCATCGGCGGCGCGGTCGCAGTAGCGGCTATGATAGCTATCGTTGCAGCACTCATCACCAACACAAATAAAAAGCTCAAGGCTGAATACGCACTCAAGAAATAACCCAAAGTCATGGATACTGTAACAAACGTGATTGTCATTCTGATCGTTGCCGCAGTCATCGGCGCAATATGCTTCTACCTCCACAGGCAGAAGAAAAAAGGCGTCAAGTGCATCGGCTGTCCCTACGCCTCTCAATGCTCGGGGAACTGTAACGGCGGATGCGGCGCGAGTTCACAGGACGAAGAAAACAAATAAAGATCATCGGGGGCGCACCACAGTGCCCCCGATTTTGGAGTCAATATGGAAAATTTCATCATAATCGGAATAATTGCCGCCGTTGTTGCGATCGGTGTGATATACACGGTCAAGCATTTTCGCGGTGAGGGCGGATGCTGCGGCGGAGGCTCTTTGAAGCTGAAAAAGAAAAAGCTCAAGAACGTAAAATACACCAAGACCTTCACCGTCACAGGTATGCATTGCGAGCATTGCAAGGGCAGAGTCGAAGAGGTAATCAACGACGTCAAGGGCATCGCGGGAAGCGTCAACCTCAGAAAAAACGAGCTGACCGTCTCCTACGCCGAGGAAGTTGCCGACGAGGTCATCATCTCAAGGCTCCAAAGAGCGGGATACGGGGCTTCGGTCAAATAAAAACCAACTGCTGACTCAATCACGAGTCAGCAGTTTTTTGTGTCGCAGCAATCGGAGCTATGTGTTTGTACCGATATTATACACCATTTTTTGAGGATTGACAATAGTCGATAAACAGACCATACTATACTGTTAGCTGTGTTTTGTAAGTTTTTCGCTGACACAAAAAATTATCTAATTGAACAACAATAGACAAACAGCTGTGTTCGCGCTTGCTTAGCGGGGTGCAGGGGCGAAGCCCCATTGGTGGGAACTTAAGTGCACAATATTCTCTCTCCCTCCACCGTCGTCAAGCGACGGTCCCCCTCCCTCCGCAGAGGGAGGCGAGGTTAGAAAGTGCAAACACAGTTTCCTTGATATTGAAACATCAAAAAATGTTAAACTCTGTATTCTATGTAAGCACTCACTCCTTGCCTCCCTCTGTGGAGGGAGGGGGACCGCGGCTTGACCGCGGTGGAGGGAGAGACTTTTCTTAAGTTCCCACTTATGGGGCTGCGCCCCTTCACCACTGCATTGCGAGTGCGAACATAGCTTTCTACTCTTTGTACATATTGCTGTATGATTAGTTTTTATGGTACTTTGTCAGTAATCTTTAACTTCACTCGGGAAGCTTTTTTCATTTTCTCTTGACTATTCCTTCCCGTTATGCTATAATTCAATCATAAAGAAAAGGAAGAAAGCATCATGAAAGAGATCCTCTCTGTTGAAAATATGCGTCAAAGCGATGCGCACACGATCGCTACGAAGGTGCCGAGCCTTGAGCTGATGTACCGCGCGGGCAAGGCGGTCGCCGACTCGGTTGAATGGCGCGCTCCCGTCGGCATCGTCTGCGGCTACGGCAACAACGCGGGAGACGGCTACGTGATCGCGCTCGAGCTTAAAAAGCGCGGAATCGACTGCACTCTCATTCTCCTCGGCGAGCGTTTTTCCGCTGACGGAAAATATTATTTCGGCAAGTGCGCCGAGGAAAACATTCCATATGAAATCTGCAATAACGACACCGATCTTTCGCCCTTCTCCACCCTCGTAGATTGCATCTTCGGCACGGGATTTTCGGGCGAAGTACGCGGTCTTGCAAAGGAAGTCATCGAAAAATACAATAATACAAAAGCCTACAAGGTCTCGGTCGACATCAACAGCGGTATGAACGGCGACACGGGTATGGGCGAGACTATCACGCACTCCGACCTCACCTGCTCGATAGGCTCCTTCAAGCCCGGGCATTTTCTCAACAAGGCTAAGGACGTGATCAAAGAAAGGATCAACCTCGATATCGGCATCGATCCGATCGACAAGCCCTATTATCTCTACGAGCCCGATGCGTCCGTCTTCCCCGAGCGGAAGAATTTCTCAAACAAATCGACCTGGGGCTACGTCGCCCTCATCGGCGGCTCCGAGAAATACAGCGGAGCCATCCGCCTTGCCGCGATGGCAAACGCCGCGATGCGCGCGGGCGCGGGCGTTGCGATGCTCGCAGTCCCGAGATCGATATCGCCCTATATCATCCCCGAGATCCTCGAAGCGACAGTATATCCCCTCTCGGACAAGGACGGCGGCATCCTCTTCAACGAATCCGAGCTTTCCGCCCTCTCGGCGCATGTGAAATCGATCACCTTCGGTATGGGCATCGGTCTTTCGGAGGAAGTAGAAAAGTCGCTTTCCTATCTTCTCGATAATTACAACGGAACGATGACGGTCGATGCCGACGGCTTGACCGCGCTTTCGCATCTCGGCACTAATGCTATCAAAAATGCCAAATGCCGTCTCATTCTCACGCCTCACAATATGGAGTTCGCGCGTCTTTCGGGTCTTACGATCGACGAAATACTCTCCGCACCTATCGACCACGCACGGAATTTTGCAAAGACAAACGGATGCATTCTGCTTCTCAAGGGCCCCTCAACGATCGTCACCGACGGCGAGGAGGTTTATATCATCGAAAAAGGCTGTCCCGGAATGGCTACTGCGGGTAGTGGCGACGTCCTTTCGGGCATCATCGCGGCAACAAGCGCATATATCCCCTCAGCTCTCGAAGCCACCGCCCTTGCCGCGTATATCAACGGCTTGGCGGGCGAGATCGCGGAGTCTAAGACCAATCAAATCAGCATGATCGCCTCCGATACGGTCGCGGCAATCCCCGAAGCGATCGGAAGGATACTGAAAAAATGAAACTGATCAATATTTCAATGAACGATGACGGCTTTTCCATCCTTGAAAAAGCCGCAATCCGTCTGCTCTCTATGCGAAAGATCGCCCTCGGCGAGGGCTACGAGGTCTCGCTTTCGGTTGACGATGATTTGACCGACGAGCGGTATATCATAGAGTCGGATAATCATTCCGCAACACTCCGTGCGGCTGACGGCCTCGCGCTTTTCGCGGCCTTCGGAAGATTCCTCCGTCTCTCGAGCTTTGACGGCAAGGGCGGATTTGAGCCCTACGTCGGCAAACTTGATTTCACCCCAAAGAAAAAGCTGCGCGGCATGTATTTTGCCACGCATTTCGAAAATTTCTATCACTCCGCGCCGATCGGGAAGGTCTATGAGGTCGTCGAGGACCTCGCCCTTCGCGGATGCAACAGCCTGCTCGTCTGGTTTGATATGCATCATTTCGATTCAATGTCGGACACGGGCGCACAGGCACTCGTTTCCCGTCTGCACGACATCCTCGCATATGCCAACAAGCTTGGTATCGGCGGCTCGCTTACGATGATCTCGAACGAGGGATTTGCCAGCTCGCCCGTCGATCTGCGCGCCGAATGGCAGGTACAGAACGGATATCACGCAGAGCCCGACTCGCATTATCACGTCGAGATCTGTCCTTCAAAGGAGGGCGGTATCGCCGAGATCCTTCGCGCGCGCCGCGAGATGCTCGGGTATTTTTCCGACCTAAAGATCGATTACGTCGTCTATTGGCCCTACGATCAGGGCGGTTGCACCTGCAAGGACTGCGCTCCTTGGGGCGCGAATGGTTTTCTGAAGCTGCTTCCGCATTTCAAATCGCTTATAAATGAAATGATGCCGAACACGAAGATCATCGTTTCGGCGTGGTATTTCGACCGCTTCACGAGCGGCGAATGGGAGGGATTCACCGAAAGGCTCGGCGACAAAGTTTTTGACGGTATCCCCTACGTCCTCTCCTTCTTCGCAAACGGCGAGCTTCCCGAGGTATTGAAGCAAAAGGGTATGCCGAAGGATTTCGGATTCATCGAATTCCCCGAGATCAGTATGTGGACCTGCTCTCCCTGGGGCGGTTACGGTGGCTCTCATCTTGCCGCCTTCCTCGAGCGCAACAACTCGACGGGCAAGAATATCTACAGCGGAGCTTTTCCCTACTCCGAGGGCATTTTCGAGGACGCAAACAAATATATCGAGCTCTCGCTCTACTCGGGCGAACACGAATCGACCTTCGATGCGCTCCGCGATTACGTGAAATTTGAATTCTGTAGCGATTCGGACGAGCTTTACGAAGCCCTCAGACTCACCGAGACCTCGCTCGCACGTAAACGCTCGCGCCCCGGCGACTATATCAAGGTCACGATTAACGACACAAGCGAGGTCGAGCATATCCGTGCGATCTTCGAGAAATACAACTCGATCCTGCCCGAAAATATCACCTCATCGCGCAATTTCAGACTCTTCTATCTCCGCGCGCTGATCGACTCCGAGATCGTGCGAAACGACGGATTTGCGATCCGCTCCGAGCTTTGTCAAAATGCAATGAAAGAGCTTGACGAGATCTATTACGTAAACGAAAAGACCTGCCCTTGGGTAAGACCCGCGACGGGGAAATGAGAGGCGAAGCCTCTCAATCACGTATGGAATCAAGGCGAAGCGTTGGATAATAATCGGGATTCTGAACTGTACGATAATATCATTGGGCGGTAGCGCGAACATTATCGTGTTGCGGGTAAGTCTGTGCTTCTGTTTATTATTGATACTACGCAACACGATGAGGGTTCGAATAATCCCGAGCTCGACGGCATAAAGAAACGGTCGTAACCGAATGGTTACGACCGTTTCTTTATGGCGGAGAGAGAGGGATTCGAACCCTCGTTGGGGTATTAGCCCAAACACGATTTCCAGTCGTGCGCCTTAGACCAGCTCAGCCATCTCTCCATGGCAGCTCGCGCTGACTAATATATTATACCACAAACAAATCAAAAATGCAATACCTTTTTCGTATTTTTTTGAGTTTTTTTAGATTATTTATTGATTTTTCTATCATATTATGCTATAATATCCTCAAACAAAAGAATAAACACGGTTCATCTCGGGCTCTATGCTCGGTTGTCGGATGGTTCCATTCGGGGATAAGGAAATCGCGGTGCAAGTCCGCGGCAACAGCCATTACCGTAACTGAAGCCTTGCTTCTCAAGTCGGAATGCTTATCGGACCGTGACACGCGAAAAAACTCTTGGGCAATTTGAAGAGTGTCGGCGGACGGGGATACGGGCAGGGTATCTCTATATTGTCGCGCACTCTCAATGGAGAGTGCTTTTTGCTTTATCCTTTTGAAGTATCCAATTGCAAAACTTCGTTTTACAATTGAGATCGCGCGCTTATCGCCGTGAATCAAAATCTTTGATTTTGGTTCACTCCCCTCGGCGCGCGGACTCGCTTTGCTCGTCTGGGCGGTGTTTTTTCGTCGGCGAACCCGCCGAAAAAACGGATCTCATTTAAAAAACGGTTTTGCAATGGCTGAAAAAAGAAAGGAAACAAAAATGAAAAACACGATCAAATCAACACTCGCGCTTATCCTTGCGCTTCTCCTCTCTCTCTGCCTCTTTGCTTGTACAAACGAGCCCGCAGAGACTCCCGATACCGACGGCTCGAATGCCGCAACCGACGGCGGCGCGATCGCTCCCGAAGGTCTTTGGGCAAATGCGACCTACCTTGAGGACACCACCTTCGGCGAGGGTGCAAAGACCGTAACCGTCAAGGTCATAGTTGAAGACAAATCTGTAACATTCACCGTCAAGACAGATGCAAAGACCCTCGGCGAGGCTCTCATCGAGCACGGACTTATCGCGGGCGATATGGGAGATTACGGACTCTACATCAAGTACGTCAACGGCATCCGCGCCGACTACGATCTTGACAAGCGTTACTGGAATTTCACCAAAAACGGCGAATATATGATGACGGGCGCGGATATGACCGAGATCGCGGACGGCGAAGCCTATGAGTTCACCTACGCAAAATAACCGCGGCATCAAGCGAACGTCGAACCACATTTTCGAGATGGTGCTCTTCGCCATGTTCGCTGCACTGATGTTCTGCTCGAAGATCATAATGGAGGCGGCACCGAACATCCACCTGCTCGGGATGCTTACAATGCTCTGCACCGTGGTCTTCCGCTTCAAGGCACTGATTCCGATCTATCTCTACGTTGTTATCCAAGGCATTTACGCGGGTTTCGCTCCTTGGTGGGTGCCGTATATCTACGTCTGGACAGTACTTTGGGGCTTGACGATGCTCCTGCCGAAGAAAATGCCGCGAGGAGCTGCGGCGATCGTTTATCCCATAGTCTGCTCGATCCACGGCTTTACCTTCGGTATCATTTACGCCCCCGGACAGGCACTCATTTACGGCTTCAACTTCGAGCAAACGCTCGCCTGGATCGCCTCCGGCTTCTATTTTGACGTCATCCACGGGATATCAAATATCTTCGCGGGGATGCTCATCCTTCCCCTCTCCGAGCTGCTGAAAAGATTGCTCAAAAAGAGCGGAAGGAGACTCGAGTGAACAGTGAAGAGTGGACAGTGGACAGAAAGATGCGGATTACTACAATAATTTTGTACAATACATAGAGTTTTAGTATTGTATTAAAATATAATAAACAAAAAACTCTCGGATATTCTGAAGCAATTCAAGATATCCGAGAGTTTTATATAATTGAATTATTTCTTTAATAATGAATAGAAAAAATAAATAAAATTATCATCCGCATCTTTCTGTCCACTATCCACTGTCCACTGTCCGCTTATTACCTCGTAATCGCCTTCGCTGTCTGCACCTGCGTTGAGGGGATGATGACGTTTTCGGCGAGTGCCTTCATTATCTTGGCGCGGAGCATATTTTCGGTCTCGCGTGCAGCGTCGGATGCCGCGAGGTTGAACTGCTCCTCGGGGTCATTCTTGCGGTCAAAGAGCATATAGATCTCGCCGTGGGTGTTGACAAGTGCCTTCCACTCCTCGTCCATATACATGATCTCGCCCGAAAGCTCGCTGAGGACATAATCGCGCGGCTTCTCGCAGCTTCCGTCAAGCACTCCGCAGAGCGACCTTCCGCATTGAGGATAATCGATCGATCCGCCGCAAAGCTCGATGAGAGTAGGTCCGACGTCGATGAGGCTGACGAGCGCATCGGTCTGAATACCGCCCTTTCCGATCGTCTCGGGAGTGCGGATGACGAGCGGAATATTGAGCGCACCGTCAAGGAAGGTACGCTTGTTTACGAACTCCTGGTCACCGTTCATCTCGCCGTGATCAGAGGTAAAGAGCACGACCGTGTTCTCCCATTCGCCGCGGGATTTGATAACGTCCACGATCCTTCCGATCATTTCGTCGATCAAAGTGCAGTTTCCGCTGTAGTCGGCGCGGATCTCGGGTGCCTTATCGGGCGTACAATGGATCTGCGGCTTGTGCATACGGAAGTCGGTCTCGCCCCTCGGACGCTCGGGATTTGCGTTCTGCATTGCGGGACGGGGCGCGGGCATATCTTCTTTCTTATACATACTTGCGTAGGGCTCGGGGCAATCCCAGGGCTCGTGAGGTCCGCCGAAGCTGACGTGACAGAACCAGGGCTTGTCGCCGTCATAATTCTTCAGATAATCAACGCCGCAGTTACCGACGTAAACATCATAATATTCCTCAAGAGGCAGAGGCGAGGGCTCGGCAAAGGGAGTCTTTCCGCGTCTCTTGATATCCTTTGCGAAGGCATCAAGCAGACCCTTTTCCGCCCAGCGTTCGGTCATATAAGTACGCGATTTGCAGGCGGCGTGCGGACCCGTGATCTCGTTGACAACATCAAAGCCGTAAGCCTCGACCATTGGCTCGCGCGCGATAAAGTCGCCGCTTCCGCCGTGGATATGCGTCTTTCCGAAAAGAGAGGTCGCGTATCCGAGATCACGCAGCTGCTTCGACCAGATATCCGCGTCAGGCGAGAGGATGAATTTCTGATTATCCCAAGCACCCGTTGTGTGCGCATACTTGCCCGAGAAAAGACCTATTCTCGCGGGAACGCAGAGGGGCGCGCAGGTCGAGCACTGCGTGAAGACCACGCCCTCGCTTGCAATCGCGTCAAGATTCGGTGTCCTTGCGGGACCGCCGACACAGCTCATCCAGTCTCCGCGGAACTGGTCAGCCATAATAAACAGCACGTTCGGCTGTCTTCTTTCATTGCTCATATTATCCTCCAAAATGTTCATTATTTTACGCCAATATTATATCACATATTGCGCATACAGTCAATAGTTGCGCGCGCAACCTTTTCATTTTTCGTCAATTCGTACAATATTATCGATATAGATTACAACCAATTCGTGCAACAGGGCAAAATCCACTTGACAAGCAAAGATAGCCATGATATAATATAATTGTCAAAAGGAGGTACCAATATGAAAAGATCATTACAGCTTTTATGCCTTTCTTTCGCGCTGACGATTTTTCTCTGCTCCTGCAGTTCGGTTTACGTCGACCTCGAAAAGCCCGATACCACGTCTGCGGTAGATGTCGATCTTGAAGGTGAATACTTCACGGACGGAAGGCTCTATATTCAGGGCAGGTTTTATACCGATCTCGGTTATATCCACGAAGGCTCCTGGTACTTTGTTGAAACTCAAGAATACTACACCGGCAACGTTACTTATGACCAAAACGGTAACAAAAGAACCGAAGCCGGACACGGTCTCTGTAGACGCATCGTCAGGATGAACGCGGAAACGGGTGTGATATCGAGTCCTTGCCTTGACCCGGTATGTACTCACGGTCCCGGCTCCAACTGCCCTTTGATGGAGATCGCGGGTTTGAGCTTGAATTTCCGTCTGATCGCGGATGATTGGTTGATCATAGAGCATCGCCCTTCCAACGATCCCGTATACGGAACCCTAAGGCAGATTCACGGATACAATATAAAAACCGGCAAGACGATTGAGCTTTATGCAGATAGTTTTGAAAACGGTACTTTTACTAATCACGAATACAGCATTTCGGTCTTCGACGGTAAATTATATATTGTAAAGCATATTATGGATTATTCCGCAACCGGATTCAAACCGAATGGAAGAAAGCCGCTTTCAGACTACGAACCCGCGACCAGAAGCTTCCTTTACGAATACGATCTTGACAACAATAAGGTAACGGAATTATTCGAGATCCCCGCCGGGGCGTATGCGGCACGTATGACAAACAAACGCTATATACTCTATGTCGATGAGGAGTATTACACCTGCGATCTCGACGGCTCGAATCTGCAAAAAAGCGACGGAATGGAATATTTCCCAACGGACAAGATCGGCACGCTTGCATTCGGTTATCTCGAAAACGGATTCAGAGTCTACGATCTCAAGACAAATCAGACCACGGACGTCAATATCGAGGAATTCAAATTTAATGCTATGAAGGACGTTACAGTTACTGCAAACGGCTTGTATTTTAACGCATGTACGTCCGACGAGGAATATGAAGCTGTTTCGGCTGCAAGAAAAGAATATAAAAATCAACACAAGGATATGGACAGAGCAGAACTCAACAAATTGCTCGATGAAATGTTTGACTTGAATAAAGTACTCTATAGCGGAAAGGCGCAGATCTGGCGGTGCGACCACGACGGGGGCAATATGGCTGTGGTCATTGAAATAGACAACGCAACCGCAACCTTTATCGGAAGCACAGATAAATATGCTTATCTTCTCCTCAAGCAAGCCGACCCGAATAACAACTACGAGCTTATCCCATCAATCAACGGCGGTAAATGTTATATCAACCTTGAAAGCGGCGAGATCACACCCATCCCTCTCCTCGAGCTTACTCTTCCCGAAAACGCCTGGCTTACAAAAGAGGAAAGAGACCAAGCCATCAGAGGTCGGTAAACCGATTCATAACAATCCCCCCTCCTCAAACTTACTCTCTCCGAAAACTCCCGGCTTGAAGATAAATAATGGTTAAAAAACCTGACCGATCTGATCGGTCAGGTTAGTTTTATTTAAGGCAAAAGATCGATATCAGCGAGGTTTGCGGGGTGGTCGGAGATCTGTGCGATTCCGTTATCGATCAGCTTTCTGTAGCCCTTGAAAACACCGTCGCCGTTAGTGATCATAATAAAGTCGATGGTGTTTGTACCCTTGGCGTTATAATAATACTCGGAATTGGTGATCGCGTTGGTCATTCCGTTGATACTCATAAAGTAATTATAAGAATCAGAGACGTTACTGCAGTTAAAGTCACCTGTGATAATAACGGGGCAATTATACTCAGCTTTGAGAGCCGCGATCTTTGCGCTCATTTCATCAGCCTGGACCTTACGCATCTGCTGCTTGTTCTCCTCGTTTCCGAAATCCCAGTGTGTCGAGATGAAGGCAAACTTCACGCCTGTCGCAGGCTCCATAAATATAGCCCAGGACATATTACGGCATTCTGCGCTTGCGTGGTAGGAATAGGTCTCAACGCCCTGAGCGAGGACCTCGTACTTCGAGGAATCGTATACGATCGCGGAATAGCTCTGTCCGCCGTCCTTACGAACGGTTCCGATCAGCTTGTAGTTGCCGATACGGTCGGGCATATACTTGCGCCACTTATCGCATACCTCCTGAACACCGACGATGTCGGGCTTGTATACGTCAAGGAACGCGCCGAAATACTCTGCTCTCGCGGAGGTCTCGGTGCCGCCCCACTTTTCGGTAAGAAGGTTGTAAGTAATGATACGGAGATCGCTTCCCGCGGTCATAGGCATTTCGGGCTCGATAAGGAGAGTTCCTTCGCAAAGATCACCCGAGGTCAGCTCGATCTTGCCGCCCGATGACATCTTGGATGCGTAAAGCTTACGCACAGCCGCATCGCCCGTCTCTGCGCTGAGACAGTCGATAACGAGCTTGCCCGACTGAAGGGATACGTTGTAGCTGAGGTTTGCAAGGCTGTCAACGCCCGCGCTCTCGGGACGGTTGGTCTTGCCCGCAAGGATCTCGCAATCAACAGCGGCTTCCTTATCGCTGACGATGGGAAGATAGATACCCGTCGCGCTTGCGATAACGTCGACAACACTCTGAGCAACCTTCTCGCCCGAGTTAGTGCCCTTGCCGTAAACAACAACGTAATTTTCGATGGGATTGCCGTCGAGGGTCAGCGACTCAACGCTGTACTTGCCTCTCTGGATCTTCTCTTCGAAGGGCATAGAAAAATCGCCGTCGGCATCCTTCTCGATCTTATCGACCATATTGTTGCGGAAATAGGTCAGAGCCTTTTTGAGGCTTGCCTCGGTGTAGGCGGCAATAACGATCTTGTTGCCGCGCTGAACGATGGCGTAGTCATAGTACTTGATATCTTTCAGAACTTCGGTCGTCTCGTCATAATTGGTATGACCGAGAAGGATCTCGAACTTTTCGGGATCGCGGACGGTGTTCCAGCTCATAAAGTCCGTGTCCTGCTTACACTCTGTACCCGTGATCTTCTCGATCGCGGCACCGAGGTCTTTTGCAAGATTGTAGATAGACTGAGTGGACTCGTCGGGACGGATGATGGTAAAGAGAGCCTTGCCCTCCTTGGTCATCTTGATTCCCGCGGGAGCGGGGGGATCGGTCTCAACGATCTCGGGAGCAGTTGTGTCGGGAGACGTGCTCTCGGCGGGTTCTTCGGGCTTACAAGCGATAAGTGTGGGGATAAGGGTAATGATCGCAAGCAGCAGAGCTGCAATGGAAATTAGTCTTTTCATATCAAAATTCCTTTCGTCAGACGTCAACGTCCTTCATATATTCACCAGCGTGTTCCGCGATAAAGGTCTTTCTTCCCGCAAGATTGTTGCCGAGGAGGACGTCGAATATCTCCTCGGTTGCCGCAGCATCTGCGGGCTTGACGGCGATGAGCCTGCGAGTTGCGGGCTTCATCGTTGTACGCGACATCATCTGCGCCTCGTTCTCACCAAGACCCTTCGATCTCTGGAGAGTATATTTCTTGTCGCCGATCTTCTTGAGGATATCAGCCTTTTCCTTTTCGTCGTAGGCGAAATAGGTGTCGTCCTTCGTCGTGATCTCGTAAAGCGGTGTCTCCGCGATGAAGATCTTGCCCTTTTCGATAAGCGTGGGAAGGAGGCGGTAGAACATGGTCAGAAGCAGGGTCCTGATCTGGAAGCCGTCCTCGTCGGCATCGGTACAGATGATGATCTTCGACCAGCGAAGCGCCGAAAGATCGAACTCGCTCATATCGCTGTGCTTCTTTGCCTTGGCGTCAAGCTCAACTCCGCATCCGATGACGCGAAGCAGATCGACGATAATCTCGCTTGCGAAGATCTGCTTGTAGTCGCTCTTCATACAGTTGAGGGTTTTTCCTCGGACGGGAATGATCGCCTGGAATTCAGCCTCGCGCGCAAGCTTACAGGAAGTAAGTGCAGAGTCACCCTCCACTATATAGAGCTCGCGGACCTCGGGATCCTTCGAGCGGCAGCCGACGAATTTCTCTACGCGGTAGGAAACGTCCATCGCTGCGGACAGCTTTTTCTTGATATCTATTCGGCTTCTCTCGGCACTCTCGCGGCTTCTCTTATTGAGAAGAACCTGATTTGCGATCTTCTCTGCCTCTGCGGGCTTCTCGACGAAATAGGTTGCAAGGTTCGCCTTGAGCACCTCTGTCATCGACTCCTGAATAAAGGAGTTCGTTATCGCCTTCTTGGTCTGGTTCTCGTAGGAAGCAACCGTAGAGTGGCTCGAAATTACGAGCACAAGGCTGTCCGCGATGTCGGCGAACGTGATCTTGGATTTCTGCTCGGTCTTATTGTACTTACCCATGTCGCGCAGATATTTATCGATCGCGCTGACAAATGCCGCGCGCACCGCCTTTTCGGGCGAGCCGCCGTGCTCGAGGTAGCTCGAGTTGTGGTAATATTCCTGAATACCCGTTGCCTGCGTGAAGCAGAAAACATAGTCAGCTTCGAGGGGATATTCCTGTCTGTCTCCGCGGTCCTTACCTCTCGTCTTGGAATTCCATACGACAGGCTCAGTCAGCGACTTGTTCTCGCAGAGCTCGTTAAGATACTCGCGAAGGCCGTCCTCGGCGGAATAGAAATACTCAAATTCCTCGAACTTGCCGTTCTCGTCCTCGAGCTCAAGCAGGAATTTCACGCCGTAGTTGATAGCCGCCTGACGGTGGAGGACCTCCTTGAAATAGTCGTAGGGGATGTTGATATCGGTGAAGACCTCAAGGTCGGGACGCCAATGAATTACGGTTCCGCTTCGTCTGTCCGAGGGAGCAAGCTCGTATCTTTCAAGCTCGGTCACAGGCTCTCCCTTTTCAAATCTGATAGAGCTTACAAACTTACCGTCGAAGGAATCGACGTTCATAAACGACGACGCATACTGCGTTGCGCAGGCACCGAGACCGTTGGTTCCGAGCGAGGATTTATAGACCGCCTCTTCGGTGTTATTGTCCATCTTACCGCCCGCGAAAAGCTCGCAGAAAACGAGCTCCCAGTTGTATCTGCCTTCCTTCTCGTTGAAGCCGAGAGGAACGCCGCGTCCGAAGTCCTCGACCTTCATCGAGTGGTCGTTGTACGCGGAAACTCTGATCTCGCGCCCGTAACCGGCGTTGGCTTCATCGATCGCGTTAGCAAGGATCTCGAAGAAGCAATGCTTACAGCCCTCGATATTGTCCGAGCCGAAGATAACGCTCGGGCGTTTTCTTACTCTGTCCGCGCCCTTGAGAAGAACAATACTGTCGTTATTATACGCGGTAGGATCGTCCGAAGAAGGAAGCTTCTTTTTCGTTTCCGCAGCTGTGATTTTAGCCGCCGCACGAACCTTCTTCGCGGGCTCTGCGGAAGCGGCTTTCTTTGATTTCGTTTCTGTTTTTTTAACTGCCATATTATTGTCCTTTAATAAATCACATACTTATATATAATATTATACAACATTTTTCCCGATTTTGCAATACCCGATTTAATCTTTTTAATTCGATTCTTGTCAAATATTTTTTGTTTGATTTTTGTTTGAGTTTTACGTTTATATAACGTTTTTGTTATATGATTGTAGAATATTGTCGAAGATGCAAAAAAGGTAAATTAAATTGACGCAAAATGTCGTGCGTTTTTTCACTAAAATTCACTTTTTCCTTATTGACATTTATCCTCTGTAATGGTAAAATATTATTGATAAAAAACCGCGGAGGTACAAATAATGGAAACAATCACAGTAGTAAAGATCCGTCTTGTTACGATCGCAGATCTCTACGATTTCGTTGCTGTTGCAGGCAAGTACGACTTTGATATCGAGCTCAAATCCGGCCGCTACACCGTTGACGGAAAGTCGATCATGGGCATGTTCTGCCTCGACCTCAGAGAAGAGCTCGAGCTTACCGCTCATACAAGCAGTACCGATCCCTTCTTCACAGAGATCGCAAACTACATCGTAAAAGCATAATAAAAGCCGCCTCCAAGGAGGCGGCTTTTTAGTGATCAGTGGACAGAAAGATACGGAGTTTGATCTATAATTTAGTTTGGTTCTTCAATAACTTTGTCAGAAATTAAATATAAGTAAATAGAAAATCTCGGATATTTTGAAGCCTGAACTTCTCAATATCCGAGATCATTCTTTATATTAAATTATTTGTTAGTACAATAGACTGAAAGAACAAATTTAACTATCATTCGCGTCTTTCTGACCACTGTTCACTTAGTTCTCGCGTCTCTTTGCTACAGCTGCAACTCCGATAAGGGAGATGATAGCGATAGCTGCGAAGATCAGAGCGGAGTCACCGGTGGGCTCAGCTTCAGAGGGAGCTGTGGTCTCGGGAGCGGGCTCTGTGGTTTCGGGAGCGGGAGTGGTCTCGGGCTCGGTAACCTCGGGCTCAGGGAGTCCCTTGGAGGGATCGAAGCCTGCGATGGTGAGCTCGGAAGTCTTGATCTGTCCTTCAACGGTAGTGATTGCCGCGATAATTGTAGCTGCGTCAGCGTTTGCGATGCAGGTTGCAAGAGCGGTGTCCTTGTTTGCGATCGAGAAGCAGGTGGACTTGAGCTCGCCGACAGCGATACACTGGTCGAACTTGTACTCAGCTGCCTTTGCGTAAACCGAACCTACGATGCCGCCTGCACGTACTTCCTTACCGCCTACGCTCGAGATCTCTGCGTTGTTTACACAGCCGACGAACTCGTACTCGGTGTAGCCGTTCTGGGTGTAGCCTGCGATACCGCCCGCGTGCGGGAAGTTTGCGGTGTTGTTGGTCTCGGAGTAGATAGCACCGGTGTTGACGCAGTTGAGGAACTTAACGCGTGCGTCCTTGCCTGCCCAAGTACCTGCGTTTACGTAGAAGTCAGCGCCGATACCTGCTACCCATACGTTCTGCATACCCTTACCGGTGATGGCACCGTTGTTGATGCAGTTTTCGAAGATGGTGTAGGTTGCATTGTCCTCGTCGCCCTTAACACCGCCACGAGTGATAACGGATGCGATACCTGCAACTCTGCCTGCCTTTGCGCCAACGGTAACCTCACCGTATACGGTGCCGTTGTTTACGCAGTTGAGGAAGTGTGTACGGTTGGTCTGACCTACGAAGCCTGCAACTCTGGTCTGGTTCGAAGCAACTACGCTTACGTCGCCGTTCGATACGCAGTTCTGAACCTTACCGTAGAATACGTAACCGGAGAGACCGCCTACTCTGGGCTCTGCGGTGCAGTTGGTAAGAGTAACCGCAACGTTCGAGGTGCAGTTTGCGAGAATTACGTTTGCCTTGAAGGAGGAGGTGTCCTTGCCAACGGAACCTGCGATACCGCCGATACCGATATTGGAGGAAGCTACTCCGTCGAGAGTGATCGCGCCCTCAACAGTGAGGTTTGCGATACCTGCCTCAACCTCGCCGGACATTACGTATCCGAAGAGACCTGTGTGGTTTGTGAGAGGATTGGAGATCCAAAGACCGGTTACCTTGTGACCGAGACCGCTGTAAACGCCCGAGAAGGGAGCGTCAACTTCTGCGCCGTTGATTTTCTGGAATCCGATAGGAGTCCACTCCTTACCGCCGAGATCGATATCGGCAGTCTGGATGATGTACTTGCCCTCATAGGTGTTGCCCTCATTTACGGACTTTGCAAGATATGCAAGATCTTCAGCGGACTCAACGAGGTAGGGGGAATCTGCAGTTCCTTCACCCTTAAGGGATGCGGAAACAGTTGTGCCGTCCCAAGCCGCATTGATATTGAATGCAACGAGGGAAATGAGCATTGCTGCAAACAGCACGAGTGATAATGCTTTTTTCATTGTGCTATTCCTTTCCAGATTATTAAATTTTGGTAGTTTAATTTTACTATATTTCTCCGCATTTGTCAATGCTTTTTTGACAAATTGTATATTTTTTTATTAACTTATTTTACCGATGCGGCATAGCTCTTGAATTATTCCCGCGAATATGGTATTATATTATTATATTACATCGAATTATATTAAGCAGAAAAGGAGGAGATATGTAATGTTATTCACGTCGCCTGTTTTTCTGCTGCTTTTTTTACCCATAATGCTCGGTATCTACACCCTGACACCGCCGAAATTCAGGCCGCGCGCGATATGCGGCTTCAGCATAGCCTTCTACACTTTAGCGAATCTTGAAAGCCCAGCATCGATCCTCTTTTTGCTGATCTGCGCGATCTTCACCTATTGCGCGACCTTTGCCGCCTTCAGCGTTCGGAAAAGATACGTTATGATCTTTGTCTCGATCGTGATCGTCGGCGCGCTTGCGGTGCTCAGATACCTCGGCGTGTGGGCTGATGAGGATGCCGCAAGGCAGTATCTTCCCATCGGAGCATCCTTCTACCTGCTCGCCTCTTTCTCCTGCATATCCGACGTTCGACGCGGCGACGCAAAAATGCCGCGCAGCTTCCTCGACGTTCTCACTTATATCACATTCTTCCCCGTAATGATCGTGGGTCCCGTTATCAAATACAAGCATTTCGAGGAGATGATCAAGCCCGAGAATCTGCATTTCTCGGCACCCGGAGTCGCCTCGGGAATAATGCTTTTCGTACGCGGATTCATCAAGAGAGTTGCAATCGCGGCGATCATCGACGAATATTACGACTCGATCGTTGAAAGGCTTCTGCACTTCACCGAGGAGCCCATCGGACTTGACGTAGGCTTTATGCTCGCGCTGCTCCTTCTCGTTTCGGTATACTTCGGATTTTCGGGATATTCGGATATGGCGCGAGGCATCTCCGCGATGCTCGGAATGCATCTTGCACCCGATTTCGGATCCTGCATTCTCGTCTGCACACCTATGCAATACGCAAGGAATTTTCTCTCGAGCCTCTCATCCTGGATCGCAGATTATATCCGCGCGCCTCTTACAAGAGTCCTTGATATCGAGAATAAAACAGGGATCCGCGCGCGTATGCTGAAAGCGGCGGTATCCTCCGTATGCGCGCTTGCTCTGCTTTTGTGGTTCAAGATCGGAATCAAGGTCCTGCCCGCAATAGCAATCCTCCTTCTCCCCGCGATCCTTGACGGAATGTTCGACATCGAAGCCTTCATAAATAAGCATAAATACCTCAAGCCGATCTCCTTTGTTGTAACCTACGTCTTCATTATCGTCTTCTGGATGCTTATCAAGACCCGTGATATGTCGAGTCTGGAGGTCGTTTTCGGAAATATGACCTTCTCGATGCCGCTGCAGTCATACCTCATCAACCAGACCATTTTCAATCTGGAATTTCCTCTGGTGCTTACAATGATACTCATCGTTCAGCTTCCGATGATACTCGGAGCGATCTCGCAGAGGCATCAATCCCCCTTCGTAAAATTCGCGCCCGTCAGATGGATCTGGTCGCTTCTGATCCTGGCGGTATTCGTTATTTGCATCTACTATTATCTTCCCCAATACCCCTCGCTCGCAACAGAACCCTTCCGCGACATTATATTCTGATGAAAGGAGAACAAAATGAACGCGCCGCAGCAGCTTTACAAGCAGAATGAGCCCCTGGGACTCAACATCGGCAACGAATCGCATATAGAAAACATTCTTCCCGTCGGCAAGAGCTCTCGCGCGCTCGGCGTGATCATCATCGTACTCTTTGTCGGAATACTGCTTTCCTTCCTTGTCAATATCGGCGTTTCGGCATACCTCGGCTCGGAGGAGCTTGTCGACGACTATTACGACGGCGAGAGCCACCCGAACATCATTATCTCTGATTTCGCGGATACCTTTTATCTCTCAAAAAAGATCCGAGGCAATATAATCAAGGTAGACTACAATCTTTTCAACCGCCTGCCAACGTCCGAGGTTCTTCTCGGTGACGGCGAATTTCTCTTCCCGACCGTTGATGAAGAAACGGGATACAGCTACGTCGCCGACTATTTCGGCGAGCTCAAGCCTACCGACATCGAGCTTAACCGCTATTTCAACGGCATCAGCGAGCTTACCGAGGAATACAGAGAGCACGGCACGGAGATCTATTTCATCATAATACCCAACTCCCAGACGGTCTATCACGAGCTCATGCCGGATTATATGGGTAATATCAGCGAGAATACGAGGCTGAAGACGGTAACGCGCTATCTCGGCAAGAGAGCTGTTCAGAACTATCTTGACCTTACCGATGCGCTCCACGCCGCAAAGGAAAACGGCGAGCTTTACAACAATACCGAGGATTCGCTCAACAGCCGCGGTGCCTATTACGCCTACCGCGCAGTCATCAACAAGCTTCCTTCATTTATTCGCAAGGAGATCACGCCCGTCGAGCTCAACGCGGGAGACCTCGTCCATCATACGACCGTGGGAAAGGTTCTTGCCAGAAAAACAAGCCTCGAAAACGAGATCAAGAACAGGACCGTATCTCTCTCGACCGACTTTGTGCAGAAGTATCAGATCTATCTGAGCTTCGAGGATTACGAATACGATATGGCATACGCGAAGCGAAACTACAAGGATGAGCTTCCGACAATGCCGAGGATCCAGTTTCAGTTCTCCTCCGAATGGGATAAGATCATTATGATCGACTATTTCTCGAACACGTTCGGCAACACCATCTACCGCACCTCCCCTGAGCTCAATCCGACGGTCATCGGAAAGACCGACCCCGCATACGTCATCTGCTTCATCCACGAAAAGGATCTGCATATGCTTGCGGACGGAAGCCTTTTGCCGGAGTGAATAAAAATGCAGAATGCAAAATGCAGAATGCAAAATTGAGGAAAATTTCCGTCGCTTCGCTCGGAAATTATTGATAATAATTTTGTATCTGCTTGATAATCCGTCGTATCATTACAACCCACGGTTTGGCTGAACAAATAATTAATGTATAATAAAGATCGAGATGTTTTGAGGCTTTTGCTCCGTTACATCTCGATTTTTCTATTTACTTATTATAGGTTTAAACCTGACAAAGGATTATTAAGACAAAACAGAATTATTGTAATATGCTTTTCGAGCAAGGCTCGAAAAGCTACATCAATTTTGCATTTTGCATTCTGCATTTTGCATTCATCACAAACTCTTGACATTCTCATAATTATGTGGTATAATAATATAGAACATCTGTTCTATAGGAGGTATTATGAAAAAAGATCCGAAGGATGAGGCGGCGGTCCGCGCTTTCAGGACATATGCGCGGCTCGGGCTTTGCGGCTCGGAATCCGCGATCGGAATAATTTGCCGAATACGCGGGATCTGCAGCGATCACGCCGCGCTCGATATGCTCGCGGTCTTCGATGCTCTGCGTCTTCTCGAGCTTTCGGGTGACACGATCGCTCTCCGCGCGGTCAGGGACGTCTATTTTTTTGGCGCATCGCGCAGGTTGCGTGTAAACGAGATCACGCTCCGTGTGCGCCGCCTCGCCGACGAGCTTCATTGCGACGACAGAACCGTATACCGCCGCCTCAAAAAAGCGCGCGATCTCTGGCATTCTTTACGGAGCAAAGAAAAAAAGCAGACCGCGGGTGAACGCGATCTGCTGAATTTGATCATGAAAAATATTACTTGACCTTTCCCGTCATAAGTTCGATATCCTTATCGTCGCCGACGACCGAAACGATCTCACCCGAGTTGAATACTCTTGTAGGCGAGGGGGAAACGTCGATCCTTCCGTCGATATATCTGACAGCGATTATGTTGACGCCGTACGCCTTGCGTAGATTGAGTGTTATGAGATCCTTACCGACCCACGCCTCGGGAACGACCATCTCGACGACCTTATAACCCTTGAACTGCACAAAATCAGTAATCGAAGAATGTGATAATCTGAATGCAAGACGCTGCCCCATATCATACTCGGGATACACGATCTCATCGGCACCGATATGTTCAAGTACTTTTTTGTGTCCGTCGTTGACCGCGCGGGCGATAACGTGTTTGACACCGAGCTCCTTGAGCTGGATCGTGACCAAAATAATGTCGCTGATATTCTCGGTCATACAGACAACGGCGCAATCGTAATCCGCAACGCCCGAGGTTTTGAGAAGATTCATATTCGTCGCATCTCCGATAACGGCGTTGGTTACGCAGTCAGCAACCATCGTAACCTTTTCGGTATCGTTATCAATTATCATAACCTGCTTGCCGGCTGAAACCAACGCGTTTGCAAGCGATGTTCCGAATTTACCGAGTCCAATAATACAAAAGCTTTTCATTTTTCACCTATCCTATCAAAATATTCGCATCGGGGTAGCGCAAAGCAGAGCTTGTCTGCGCGCTTCTTCCCATAAGTGAGCAGGTCACAGTCAAAATTCCGACACGTCCGAAATACATCATAAACATCAAGACTATCTTTGCCGCGGCGGGCAGGGAGGGCGTAAGTCCGGCGGTCAGTCCTACGGTAGCTCCGGCGGAAATCACCTCGTAAAGAAGGTCTATACCTGAGACCTCCATATTTGAGCATACCGCGGTACATATCAGTGTTGCGACAACCGTAAGTATCAGCTGAATGACCACAAGCGAAAGCGCGCGCAAA
Organism: Eubacteriales bacterium; assembly: GCA_045531455.1. Lineage (GTDB taxonomy): Bacteria > Bacillota > Clostridia > Oscillospirales > CAG-272 > CAG-390. Next base: position 4,460 of record JAZSEA010000120.1, on the reverse strand, counting down.
ACCGTATCCATAGTGATCCTTCTGCGCATAAAATTGATGTCGTTACGTCCGACTGCAACCGTATAAGCCGCGAGCATGATTATTCCTATCGTCGCGATCTTGACACCGCCTGCGGTAGACGCCGAAGCACCGCCGGAGAACATCATGAAAAGTCCCGCCAGTTTGGTTCCTTCGGAAAGAACTGCGTTGTCAACAGCGGCAAATCCCGCCGTTCTCCACGTCACGGACTGAAAAAATGAATTGAGTATCTTCTCTCCAAATCCCATTCCGCCGAGTGTTGCGGGATTATTCCATTCAAGGATCGCAACGATCAGAGCACCGCCAACAACGTATATCAGAGAAAGTATCAGCACAAATTTCGTATAAACGCTGAACTTTTGTCCCTTTTTGTAGCCGATAAATTCGTTCCATACGGGGAAACCGATGCCTCCGAGCAAAATAAGGAGCATCAGGGTAACGCTTACGAGGGGATCCTTTGCGTACGCACCCATCGAGTCCCCGTTTCCGAGGATATCGAATCCCGCATTGCAGAAAGCGGATATCGAGTGAAAGGCGCTGTAGGCAAGTCCTTTGCCGAATCCGTAATCGGGTATAAATCTCAAAGACAGAAGCAACGCCCCCGCCCCTTCTATCGCAAGTGTGCCGAGAAGTATCCTTTTAACCAACACATTGACCCCGCCGAAATCTGTGATACCGTAAGACGCGGCAACGAGAACGCGGTCTCGGGGAGAGAGACGGCGTCTGATAATGACGGAAAGCAGTACCGCCATCGTCATAAATCCGAGTCCGCCGATCTGGATCAGCAAAATGATCACACATTTGCCGAAAACGCTCCAATACAGTCCGCTTTCGACTACGACCAGACCCGTCACGCAGGTTGCGCTGACCGCGGTAAACGCCGCCGTCAAAGGTGAGGTAAACTCACCTGATGCGCTCGAGATCGGAAGCATAAGAAGAATAGTGCCGACCGTGATGATCGCAAGGAATCCGAGTGCCATTATCGCCGCCGTACCGAGAGGTCTGCGGCGTTTCTTATTATTCGCCACCAGTAAATTATCCATTTGTCTTCAGCCAATCAATGCAGCGGCCGATCTCGGCGGGACCGTCCGGCTCCTGTCCCTCGCTTTCAACGATCATATAGAGTCCGAGCTTCTTGGCTGTCGCAACTATCTCCGCAAGAGGAGCCTCGCCGAGTCCGAGCGACTTGCCCTTACCTGCGGCACTTCCGTCCTTGAGGTGGATGAGCGACATTCTGTGCGCGTACTTATCAAGGACCTTTGCCGGATCCTCACCACCGACGAACGCCCAGTACGTATCGATCTCGAAGTTTACATTTGTTTCAGCGGCGAGAACGTCGTGGGTCCTTACACCGAAATCGTTGACGATAAACTCGCGCGCGTGGTTGTGATAAGCAAGCTCGATGCCCTCTGCGGCAAGCTTCGGGGTCATATAATTGAGAAATTCAACAAAATCCTTGAGCTTTTCGGGAGTGGAAAGATCCGCGCCGGGGATCGTATAATGCTTGTTTCCGATCTCCTTGTGGAAGCGAAGAGTGTTTTCGTAATCGTTCGCAAGGTCGCCCCATCCGCTGTGAGTGCCGATGATGCGGATGCCCGCATCGTCCATAGCTTTATTCACCTCTGCCGCAGTTCTTCCGAAAAATCCCGCAAATTCTATAGATGAATATCCTATACGCGATGCCGCCGCAACGGCTTCTTCAAAATTCTCCTTTGCAAGGTCGCGTATGCTGTAAAGCTGAATACCGTAATCCATTTTTGAACCTCCGTGTAGAGTATTAAATAAATTATATCACTAATATAAGGAAAAGTCAATGTTTTTTGTCATCATCATTGACAAAAGCCGCGCTTTGTGATAAAATTAAACCAATAAATCAAGAGGAGCTTTGACTATGAAAACCAAACTTTCGGGACGCTTCTGGCTCGCGCTCGTCCTTTTCGGACTTATGGGACAGATCGCGTGGGTCGTTGAGAATATGTATCTCAACGTCTTCATCTACAAAATGTTCAATGCCTCCGCCGAGGATATCTCGCTTATGGTCGCTGCAAGCGCGGTCGCGGCAACGCTGACGACTGTCTTCATCGGCGCGCTCTCCGACCGCATCGGCAAGCGCAAGGTCTTCATCTGCGGCGGTTACATCCTCTGGGGCTTCTCGATATACTATTTCGCGCTCTTAAAGCTCGACTATATCGAAGCCATCTTCCCCGCGGTCACAAGCGCGGCGGCTGTCGGAGTAACTATGACGATCATCCTCGACTGCCTTATGACCTTCTTCGGCTCGTCGGCAAACGATGCGGCGTACAATGCCTGGCTGACCGACTCGACGGATTCGACCAACCGAGGTGCAGTTGAGGGCATCAACTCGATGATGCCGCTCGTTGCCATCCTCGTCGTATTCGGCAGCTTTATGTCGCTTGATCTCGGCGATCCGCAGAGCTGGAGCAAGATCTTCATAATCATCGGTGCGGCAACGCTTCTGATCGGCATCCTCGGTCTCTTCATTATCGAGGACCGCTGCCCCGCGCCCTCCGAAACCGGATACTTCAAGAACGTCTTTTACGGATTTATGCCCTCGACAGTCAGATCAAATCCCGCGTTCTACTTCTACCTCGCGGCGTTCATTATCTTCAATATATCGATCCAGATCTTTATGCCCTACCTTATTATATATTACGAGGTCTCGCTCGGCATGGCGGATTACGTCCTCGTAATGGCTCCCGCGATCATTCTTGCATCGATCGCAACGGCTTTCTGGGGCAAGGTCTACGACAAGAAGGGCTTTGGATTCTCCTCCGCATTTTCACTCGCGTGGCTTGCTCTCGGATATATCGTTCTCTTCATTTTCAAAACCAAAGCCCCCGTCTTCATCGGCTCGCTCCTTATGATGTGCGGCTACCTTTCGGGTATGGCAGTCTTCGGAGCGAAGATCCGTGAGCTCACGCCCGAGGATAAAGCGGGCAGACTTCAGGGCGTGCGCATCTTCTCGCAGGTGCTCCTCCCCGGAATAATCGGTCCCTTTATCGGAAAGTCCGTCCTTGCAAACGCCGAAAAAATAGTAAACAACGACGGCACGGAGTCCTTCGTTCCCAACGAAAACATCTTCCTCGCGGCACTCGTACCGATCGCGGTTCTTGTGCTCATACTTCTCATCGCATCTAAATTCTTCAACAAACCGCGTCTCTGCAAGGATCTCCGCACTCCCTTTGAGGACGATAACTCAACCGATTGGACCGAATATCCCCGTCCGCAGATGAAGCGCGATTCCTATATGTCGCTTTGCGGCGAGTGGGAGCTTTCCTTGATCGACATAAAGGGAAAAGAATCCTCGGTTGGTAAAATTCAAATTCCCTTCCCGCCCGAGTCGAGACTTTCGGAGATCGAACGCGAGCTTGAAAAGAAAGCGGTATATAAATATATCAAAAAGTTCTGCGTACCCGAGGATATGAAGGGCAAACGCATCATCCTTCATTTCGGTGCCATCGATCAGCAAGCTTTGATCACCGTTGGTGAAAAGACCTTCTCCCGCACGCTTTGCGGCTATATTCCCTTTGAATTCGATATCACCGATCACCTCACGGACGGTGAAAACACCCTCGAGGTGCTCATTATCGATAATCTCAGCACCGAGGTCGCCTACGGCAAGCAACGCCGTGACCGCGGCGGAATGTGGTACACTCCCATCAGCGGCATTTGGCAGGCTGTGTGGCTCGAGGCTGTTCCCGAAAATTATATCCGCAATATCAAGATGACGCCCTCTCTCGATTCGGTCAGATTCAAGATCGATGGTGGCGCGGATGAAAAGATTATCACCCTCAAAGACGGCAAGCAATACCGATTCGGGGGCGATGAATTTGAATTAATGGTTGATGATCCCCATCTCTGGACTCCCGAAGACCCATATCTCTACGAATTCACTCTTGAATCGGGCGAGGATAAGATCGGATCCTATTTCGCGCTCCGCACAGTCGGCACGGCGAAGATAGGTGACAAATCCTATATAACCCTCAACGAAAAGCCCTATTTCTTCCACGGTCTGCTCGATCAGGGCTACTACAGCGACGGAATCTATACCCCCGCAACGCCGGAAGGATATAAATTCGACATCCTCAAAATGAAGGAGCTCGGCTTCAATATGCTGCGCAAGCACATCAAAGTCGAACCCGACGTATTCTATTATGAGTGCGATAAGCAAGGAATGATTGTTTTCCAAGATATGCTCAACAGCGGCCATTACGACTTCCTGTTTGACACCGCACTTCCCACCGCGGGGTGGAGACGCGGATTTTTCCATACGGTCAGCGCGCGCCGTCACACCGACTTTAAAGGCAGCTCAAAAGCGCTTGCAGATTTACTCTACAATCACCCCAGCGTGTGTTATTACACCATTTTTAACGAGGGCTGGGGACAGTATCTCGGTGCTTCCAAGGTTTACGACGAATTCA
>JAZSEA010000038.1:0-11139 GCA_045531455.1 Eubacteriales bacterium | reverse complement strand
CCCCCCCCCGCGCCCCCCCCCACAAACCCCCCCCAAAAGAAACCCCCCCCCCCCCCGCGCGTACGCGCGGCGGGATTTTTGCTTGTTTCGTCCTTGCGTGACGCGAATAATGCAGATCGAAACATTCTTATCGCGCTACCTCCTTGAAATTACGGAGATTTTGTGGTATAATTTAAAAAAACGCAACGCGGTGAAAAGATATGAAAGAGATCCTGTTTCCTTACGGTAAAGAAAAAATCGGCTTTGGCTTTGGCGACGAGCTCGTTGCCGTGCTTGAGCCCTCTATAAATTCCTATATCCCCGAGGCGGACGGCGGAGAGCTCGTGCGCCGCGCTATGGCGTCGCCTATAGGCTCGCCGAGGCTTTCCGAGCTTGCAAAGGGGAAGGAAAAGATCGTTATAATAGCAAGCGACCATACCCGTCCCGTCCCGAGTGGGCTGATAATCCCACCGATGCTCGCCGAGATCCGAGAGGGCAATCCGCAGGCGGACATCACGATCCTTATTGCCACGGGATGTCACAGAGGAACGACCGTGGACGAGCTTATTGCCAAATTCGGTGAGGAGATCGTCAAAAACGAGAAAATATACATCCACGATTGCGACGAGCGCGAGATGCTCGTGAGTATCGGGACTCTCCCCTCGGGCGGCGAGTGCGAGATCAACCGTCTGGCGGCAGAAGCGGATCTGCTTGTTTCCGAGGGCTTTATCGAGCCGCATTTCTTTGCCGGTTTTTCGGGCGGACGAAAGAGCGTACTTCCCGGTGTCGCGGGAAGAAGGACGGTTCTTGCCAACCATTGCTCGGAATTCATCGATCATCCGCGCGCGCGGACGGGTATTCTCGAGGGAAATCCCATTCACGAGGATATGCTTTGGGCGGCTAAAAAGGCAGAACTTGCCTATATCGTGAACGTAGTTCTCGATGCTGAAAAGAAGGTTATCTATGCCGTTGCGGGTGAGCCCGAGGCGGCGCACAAGCAGGGAACAGACTTTCTTTTCTCGCTCTGCGGTGCCGAAGCCGTTGAATCGGATATCGTTATCACAACAAACGGAGGTTATCCGCTCGATCAGAATATGTATCAGGCTGTCAAGGGTATGACGGCGGCTGAAGCTACCGTGCGCCGCGGCGGTGTTATCATAATGCTTGCCGAGTCGGGCGACGGCATTGGCGGCGATCATTTTTACCATCAGCTTGCCGATGAACCCGATATCTCAAAAACCATGCGTGAATTTCTTTCGCGAGGACGTGACGAGACTGTTCCCGATCAATGGCAGACTCAGATCCTTTTGCGCATACTCGGTCACGCGAGCGTGATCTACGTCTCGGAAATGCCCGATGACGTTGTAAAAGAAATGCATATGATCTCCGCGCATTCGATCGGCGAGGCGATCGGAATTGCTGAAAATATCGTCGGAGACGATGCTAAAATCGCGGCGATCCCCGACGGAGTATCGGTTATGGTGACGAAATGAAGGTTGTAATTGCTATAGATTCCTTTAAGGGAAGTCTTTCCTCGCTTGAGGCGGGGAATGCCGTAAAGGACGCGGTTCTGAAGCTCGATCGTGACGCCGAGGTAGTGGTCCGTCCTCTTGCCGACGGCGGCGAGGGCACGGTCGACACTATGGCGGCGGGGCTTGGAGGTGATGTGATCGAAATTGCGGTCACGGGACCTCTCGGTGAGACCGTATCCGCAAAATACTGTATTGTCGGCGGCAAAACCGCAGTAATAGAAATGGCACAGGCGGCAGGACTTCCGCTTGTTCCGAAGGAAAAAAGAGATCCGATGTTCACAACGACTTACGGCGTGGGCGAGCTGATCCTCGATGCGATACGCCGAGGATGCCGATCCTTCATCGTCGGTATCGGCGGAAGTGCGACGAACGACGGCGGCGCGGGTATGCTTTCGGCTCTCGGATTTGATTTCCTTGATAAAAACGGACAAGATATCGCGCGCGGCGCGTGCGGTCTTGAATCGCTTGCCTCGATCTCGGCGGAAAACGTCATTCCCGAGCTGAAGAAATGCAGATTCAGAGTCGCTTGTGACGTAAACAATCCGCTTTGCGGTGAGCGCGGATGCTCTGCGGTCTATGGTCCGCAGAAGGGCGCGACTCCCGAGACGGTGAAAATTATGGACGGATGGCTCGGAACATATGCCGAAGTCGCAAAGAGCGTATTTCCCGATGCCGATCCCGATCATCCCGGTGCGGGCGCGGCGGGCGGTCTCGGCTTTGCCTTCAAGACCTTCCTGGGTGCCTCGCTTGAATCGGGCATCGGAATTATTCTCGACGAGACGAAGCTCGAGGAGCATATCGCGGATGCCGATATAGTCGTCACGGGCGAGGGAAGGATTGACTTCCAGACCGCAATGGGTAAGGCACCGATCGGCGTTGCCAAGCTTGCGAAAAAGCACGGCAAGCGTGTCATCGCTTTTGCGGGATGCGTTACGGATGACGCCGAGGAGTGCAACGATCACGGCATCGACGCCTTTTTCCCGATCCTGCGCGGTATTACCACGCTCGACGAGGCGCTTGACCGAGATAATGCTTACAAAAATCTGACCGCAACCGCATATCAGGTGTTCAGGCTTATAAAGTGAGAATATAATAAAAAACTGCTTCACCGTTTGTTGGTGAAGCAGATCTTTTATTAGCGTATCAAATAGAGGAAATAGCGAATGCTTCGCTTGAGGTTACGGGTTGGTTGCGAAAGAAGCAGCTGAGTTGCTTGAATCTCGCCTTATAAAGAGCCGCTTCGGACGTCGGCTTTGATACGAAATCGATGTATTTTATCTTTTTGTTGTCGCAGAGAGATCTTAAGTATTTGTTGAATTCTCCGACAAATTCACCGGGGCCGCTCAAGCCTATCAGATAAAGATTGCTTTCAGGCAGGCTTTTGCGGATCTCCGAGATGAGACTCGAGTAGCGGTCAATGGCGTCGGGATCGCCCTCGTCCTCCTCTCCGAGTGACAAAAAGATCTTTCCGGGGCTTATGCTTATTACGCAATCATTAACTATTTCAAGGGCTTCTTTCAGGGTCAGCCCTTCTATGCTGCGGTTATATACTGCGTTTTCAAACGTGCATCGGTTGATAAGCTCATAGAGAGGGAAGTGCGCCATATACGTTGATCCGAATACAACGATCTCACCTCTCATGGAGATATCGTTGATCTCTTTCATAGCATTTGCTTTAACGCGGATGTTTTCTCTCATAACCTTTCTCCGTATTACTTGAGCGCGGCTTTTTCACGCTTTGAATTGTAAAAATACAATCCCAGGTCAATCGATACTACGATCAGATTGATACAATAGAGGACAACAACGTAGCTGAGCTGATTGTTCACGAACTTTCCGATGATGCCCGAGATATAGCCGATTATTATAGCAATGATGAATACCGCGCTTTTGCCCTTGGTGGACTTTGATTTGATGCTTTTGTAGACTGAGATTGGCCAGGATAAGCCGAAGCAGATAAGCATAATGATTTCGAAAATTTGCATGTTTTTTCTCCTTTTTTATTCTTTGCTATTATTATACACTTGACAAAGCCAAAAGTAAAATATATAATATTTATGGAATCAATAGGCACAGCCTATAAATAGGAGTAAATATGGATATACAGAAGCTGAAATATTTATACGTGACGGCGCAACTTGAGCATATTACGCGCGCCGCCGAAGCCCTTCATATTGCACAGCCGTCATTGACGCAGGCAATTCATTTGCTCGAGGATGAGCTCCGTGTGCCTCTTTTCAGACGTGAAGGCAGAAGGATAATCCTGACCGAATTCGGAAGGTATCTTAAAGAAAGACTCGACGTTTTATTGCCCGCGTTTGACAACCTTGCCTCGGAAATGCAGCAGCTCAGACAATCGGTGACAAAGACGGTGAAGCTGAATATCCTTGCCGCGTCCTCATTTGTTATCAATACGATTATGGATTACAAGCAAAAGAATCCCGACGTCATCTTTGACTTTGAGCAGAACGAGTTGAAATACGACTGCGATATTCTGATAACGACAAACGGGATAAACACGGACCGCGAAAAAAATTATTTGAACCGTTGCGTGAAAAAGGAAAGGATTTATCTTGCCGTACCAAAGAATTCGAAGTATGCGGAGTTTTCATCCGTGGAGCTGAGCTCGGTTAAGGACGAGAGCTTCATCATGCTTTCGAGTACCCGTCTCTTCGGCGCGATATGCAATAAATTTTGCTCGGTCGCCGGCTTTTATCCGAAGATAATATTTGAATCCGACTCGCCGATAGCGGTGCAAAATATAATCAGTATGGGCGCGGGTATTGCGTTCTGGCCCGAGTATTCGTGGGGCAAGCTGCATAATAAGAATCTTAAGCTCGTTTCAATTTCGGAGCCGACCTGCGAGAGAGATCTGATCTTTGAGCTTCACGGCAGAATACCGAAATCGGTTTATGCGGAGGATTTTTACAACTATTTGTTGAAGAAAATATAATTCACGGCGAACTTTTTTCTTCATTTTTATATAACAATAGCATTTTTCTCATTGACAAGGGGCGCGCTCTTGGTGTATAATATTATGGGCAAAAAGTGCCCCAAGAAAATTACAGAGGTTAAAATATGAAAATATACGCAGACAACGCCGCTACGACCAAAATGAGCCGTACGGCAATCGAAGCGATGCTCCCCTATATGAGCGAGATCTACGGCAACCCCTCGAGCCTCCATTCGGAAGGTCAGGCGGCGGCCGAGGCTCTTGCAAGCGCAAGGGAGAGGATCGCAAAGCGTCTCGGATGCTCCGCGCGTGAGATAATCTTCACGTCGGGCGGCAGCGAGGCGGACAACCAGGCGATCATCACCGCCGCAAAGATGGGAGAAAAGAAGGGTAAGAAGCATATCGTCTCGACTGCCTTTGAGCATCACGCGGTCCTTCACGCTCTCGAAGCACTCGAAAAGCAGGGCTTTGAGGTAACTCTCCTTGATATTCACGACAACGGAATCGTCACCGCCGATGACGTAAAGAAGGCTATCCGTCCCGATACCTGCCTTGTTACGGTTATGTACGCGAACAACGAGATCGGAACGATTCAGCCGATCGGAGAGATCGGTGCCGTTTGCCGCGAGGCGGGCGTTCTCTTCCATACCGACGCGGTTCAGGCGGCGGGACATCTCGAGATCGACGTGGTCAAGGAAAACATCGATATGCTCTCGCTTTCTGCGCATAAATTCCACGGTCCCAAGGGCATCGGCGTGCTTTATGCGAAGAAGGGCATCATCCTGCAGAACCTTATCTATGGCGGCGCGCAGGAAAGAGGAAAGCGCGCGGGAACAGAGAATATACCCGCTATCATGGGTTTGGCGGCGGCATTTGACGAGGCTTGCGACAAAATTGAAGCTAATTCCGCAAAGCTTACAAAGCTGCGCGACAGACTTATCGAGGGACTTCTTTCGATCCCACATTCGATCCTCAACGGCGACGCAGAAAAGCGTCTGCCCGGAAACGTCAATATCTGCTTCGAGGGCATCGAGGGCGAATCGCTCCTCCTTCTCCTTGACGACAAGGGCATCGCGGCATCCTCGGGCTCGGCTTGCACTTCGGGTTCGCTCGACCCGAGCCACGTGCTCCTCGCGCTCGGACGTCCGCACGAGGTAGCGCACGGCTCTCTCCGTCTCTCGCTCTGCGAGGAAAACACCGCCGAGGAGGTCGAGTACATCATCGAGGCGGTGCGTGACGTCGTTTCGCTCCTTCGCGGAATGTCGCCCGTATGGCGCGATCTTGAATCGGGCAAAAAAGAATTTATTTTGAAATGAGGAAACTAAAATGGCATTATACAGCGAAAAGGTAATGGATCATTTCCGCAATCCCCGCAACGTCGGCGTGATCGAGAACGCGGACGGCGTCGGCGAGGTCGGCAACGCAAAATGCGGAGACATTATGAAGATATATCTCAAGATCGAGAACGATATTATCGTTGACGTCAAGTTCGAGACTTTTGGTTGCGGCTCCGCGATCGCATCGAGCTCAATGGCTACAGAGATGATCAAGGGCAAGCCGATCAGCGAGGCACTCCAGCTCACCAACAAGGCGGTTACCGAGGCTCTCGACGGTCTCCCCGCGCAGAAGATCCACTGCTCCGTCCTTGCCGAGGAAGCAGTCAAGTCCGCGGTCAAGGATTACTACGACAAAAACGGCATAATCTACGATTGCAAGCTCTTCCACGATTGCGCAACCTGCGAGCATTGTCATCACTGATAAAAAAGACCGCTTCGGCGGTCTTTTTTAGTGCAGAGTGAAGAATGCAGAGTGCAGAGTTGATAATAGGTAACTTTTCTCGCAAAGCTCAAAAAGTAATTTATTAAAATTATTTCCGAGCCTTGCGAGGAAATTTTCCAAAACTCTGCACTCTTAACTCTGCACTCTGCACTTTATAATTGACAACTCCCCCTCTTTATGCTATAATTAACCTAACAAATATTGCCGTGAGGTGAAGTTATGAAGATAGGTGTTTGCGCTTCCCATGACCGCTGGGGCATCGTTGCCGCGGCGGGATACGATTACGTTGAAGGCAATTTTTCGAAGGTCACACGTGCGAGTGATGAGGAATTTGAAGATATGAAGAAGGCTCTTGAGGCTTCGGGGCTTAAGATGGAATCTGCAAACGGCTTTTTTCCCGGAGATTTTTCGCTTTATTCAAAGGACAATTTCGATGAAGTAAAGGCCAACGTCCGCGCTTACTGCGAGAAGGGTTTTGCGCGCGGTGCAGAGCTCGGTCAGAAGGTTGCCGTTATCGGATCGTCGAAGGCGAGAAATATCCGCGAGGGATATACCAAAGATGAGGCAGAGGCACAGTTCTCCGAAGTTCTTCGTATCTGCGGCGAGGTAGGCGCGAAATACGGAATTGCCGTAACGGTCGAGCCGCTGAATGCCGGCGAAACGAATTTCATCATCACCTTTGCCGACGGTATGGAAATTGCTAAAAAGACGAACCACCCGAACGTGCTTGCGATGATAGACCTCTATCACCACGCGCAGAACGGCGAGCCGATCGAAACACTTGACGGAACAAAGGGCTTCCTTGTTCATTCCCATATTGCAAGGGCGGACAGATCCACTCCCACCGTTGACGATCTTGATGAGATCGCTCCCAAAATCGAATATCTCAAAAAAACAGGCTACGAGGGCAGAATGAGCCTTGAATGCCGCCACGTGCCCGATTTTGAAACCTCGGTCAAGAACGCATACGAACTGCTCAAGCAATTCAGATGAGGTGGCAAAATGGTTTTTGAAAACAAATTCGGTATGTTCATCCATTGGGGCATCTACGCGCAGACGGGAGTGCAGGAGCAGGTCTACGCGCGCTTCGATTGGGAAAGAGAAAAATATGAGGCTCTGAGGGAGACCTTTGATCCCGTAAACTACGATCCCGAAAAGTGGGTCCTCCTTGCAAAAGAGGCGGGTATGAAGTATATCTGCTTTACGGCGAAGCACCACGACGGTTTTTGCATGTGGGATACTAAATATACCGATTATAACGTTATGAACACGCCCTACGGAAAGGACGTGCTCCGTATGCTTGCCGATGCCTGCGAAAAACACGGAATGCTCCTCGGACTTTACTACTCGAATCCCGACTGGAATCATCCTCTCGGCTACAATCCGAATTCGACGCATCAATGGAAGGCGGTCGATAAGGAGATCGTCGATACCGTCGGCTACCGCGAGTACGTCAAAAATCAGATCACCGAGCTTTTGACGAATTACGGCAAAATATACACCCTATTCTGGGATATTCCGCCGAGGATCGAGGATCCCTCGCTCAATGAGCTTGCAAGAAGATTGCAGCCCGGCATACTTATCAACGATCGCGGTTGGGATAAGGGAGATTTTTCGACTCCCGAACGCGAATACCGCGCCGCTGAGGGCGAGAGATTTACCCGAATGACCGAAGCCTGCAATTCGCTCGGACGTCAGAGCTGGGGCTACCGCGAGAATGAGGATTTTTATTCCTACCGCCATCTCGTCTCCTCGATCGACCGAATTATGGCGATGGGCGGAAGCTATCTGCTCAACGTCGGACCTGACGGACTCGGCGAGATAACCGAAGAATATGCTTCGCGTTTGCGTCGGATCGGCGGTTGGTACAACCGAATGGAGGGCTGCCTTGAGTCTGCCGAGGGTGACGCTTTTGATTACTCCGTGCGGCACGATCCCTGCATCGTAAACCTCAAAAACGGTAAGATTTATTTCCATTTATATAATAGTGCATCATCATCGGCTGTGGATATCAAGTTTTTTCCGCATAAGCCGACCCGTGTCAGATTGCTTAATACGGGCGGGGAGCTTGCGTTTTCCTTCGAGCGTTTGCCCGAATTCTTCAACGGAAAAACAGGCCGCGCCGAGCAGGAATACCTCCATATAGCCGGAATCCCGATCGACAAGCTTTCGGACGAGGCGATAGTCATTGAAATTGAAATTGAATAAGGAGAAGGACAATGAACAAGATCATCACCTATGAAACCCTGCGCAGCTTTGCATACGTAAATGATAAGATCTGCAAAAAGCCTATCAGGGGTATCGTTATCTATTTTTGCGGCCTGAACAACAAGGATATGTTCGATGACGACACCAACGAGGGTGTTTTTTATGCCGAGGAGGGCGTGCTTTACGTTCATCCCTACAACAATCCCTGGTCCTGGATGAACGCGCAGGCGGTCTCTTACACCGACGAGATCATCGACGTTCTGTTTGAAGAATACGGTCTGCCCGAATCGACTCCGGTGGTTTCGATGGGACAGAGTATGGGCGGTCTCGCTTCGCTCGTCTACACGAGATACGCAAAGCGCACTCCCGTCGGATGCATCGCAAACTGCCCCGTTTGCAACCTCGTATACCATTTCACCGAGCGTCCCGATCTGCCGAGAACGATCTACAGCGCGTTCTATAATGAGGGCGGCGAGCTGAACGATATTCTGAGGCGTTATTCACCCTTCCATCTTGCTCCCACAATGCCGGATTCGAAGTACTATATCTTCCATTGCTCGAAGGATAAGTCGGTCAATCTCGAGCTCCATTCGATGAAATTCGTCGAGGCTATGAAAGCGTGCGGCAAGGACATTGAACTTGAAATAATCCCCGACCGCGGACATTGTAAGCTGACCTTTGCGGCTCAGGAGAAGAAACTCAGGCTTGCGCTTGACTATATCGGAGGCGCAAAATGATACTGAACGTTTGCGATTACAAAAAGCAAGAAATAGTCGATATACTTCTGCGCGAGGAATACGGATATCTTCCTCCCGCGCCCGTGTCTGTGCGTGCGGAGCTTACCGAGAGGGATAAGAGATTCTGCGCGGGTAAGGCTGATCTTGAGATATACAATCTGATCTGCGATTGCCCCTTCGGCGAGTTTTCATTTCCCGTGCGGGTCGTCATACCGAAGAAGGGAAGACCCGTGCCCGCTTTCGTGCATATCAATTTCCGCCCCGACGTTCCCGATAAATATCAGCCGACCGAGGAGATCATCGACGCGGGCTACGCGGTGCTTTCCTTCTGCTATGAAGAAGTATCGTCGGATGACGGAGATTTCACGAACGGTCTTGCGAGACTTGTGTATCCCGAAGGCAAGCGCGATCCCGATTCCTGCGGAAAGATCGGTCTCTGGGCGTGGGCGGCAATGCGAGTGCTCGACTTTGCGCTGACGCTCGATTCGATAGATCCGAGCCGTATTTCGGTCACGGGTCATTCCCGTCTCGGCAAGACCGCGCTTCTTGCCGGAATGCTTGACGAGAGATTCTACTGTGCGATCTCGAACGATTCGGGATGCGCGGGCGCGGCGGTCGCAAGAGAGAATACGGGCGAGACCGTCAAGAAGATCGTTGACCGCTTCCCCTACTGGTTCTGCGAGAACTATTACAAATACTCGGATAACGAGGACGCGATGCCATTCGATCAGCATTTCCTCGTCGCCGCAAATTATCCGCACCGCGTTTACGTTGCAAGTGCCGAGGATGACGCCTGGGCGTGCCCGAAAAACGAGTTTCTTGCCTGCACTCTTGCGGGTGAGTATTACAAAAAGCTCGGCGGCGTCGGATTTCCCGAAAACGGCGGAATGCCCGAATGCGGCAAGCCGATTCTGGGCGGCGATATAGGATACCATATCCGCCACGGAAGCCATTACCAGAGCCGCGAGGACTGGAAATATTACATTGACTTTATTGAAAGCTGAGGTAAATAAAATGAAGTACGTATTTGACCACGATTTTCATATCCATTCGCAGCTCTCGTCCTGCTCGCGTGACCCCGAGCAGTCAAACGAGCGTATTCTGAAATACGCAGAGGACGAGGGGCTTCACACCATCGTTCTTGCCGACCATTTCTGGGACGAGAAGGTTCCCGGCGCATCGAAGTGGTATCAGCCGCAGGATTATCCCCACATCTGTCAGGCAAAGCCTCTGCCGCAGAGCGACAAGGTCAAGTTCCTTTTCGGTTGCGAGACCGAGATGGACAAAAATATGACTGTCGGTTGCTCGCGCGAGAGAATGGAGGAGCTTGATTTTATCGTCATCCCTACAACTCACTTCCATATGGAAAGATTTACGATCGCGGAGGAATGCCTCGCAACACCGCAGACCCGCGCGCAGGTTTGGGTAGATAAGCTCGATGCGCTCCTTTCGATGGATCTGCCTTTCCATAAGATCGGCATCGCACATCCGGTATGTCCTCTCATCTGGAAGGGCGACCGCGCAAAGTATCTCGCGACCCTCGACGCAATTGCCGAGGCGGATATGCACCGCATTTTCGCAAAGGCGGCACGTCTCGGAGTAGGTATCGAGATCAATATGTCGTATCCCGACGAGGAGCGCGATACCGTCCTCCGTCCCTTCAGAATTGCCAAGGAGGAGGGCTGTAAATTCTATCTCGGAAGCGACGCTCACCATCCCGCGGGACTCGAGGGCGCACGCAAGAAATTTGAGCGCGCCATAGATGATCTGGAGCTGACCGAAGAGAATAAGATGATAATATAAAAATCCGGCGGATATTTCCGCCGGTTTTTTTGAGGTAAGAGGTAAAAGGTAGCCGTACGGGAGTCGAACATAATTGGTTTTGTCGGGCAGATTTTCCCGATAACTGCAGTTCTTTCCTTGATAATATTAATATATGATCATCGAAAAG
>JAZSEA010000019.1:0-14082 GCA_045531455.1 Eubacteriales bacterium | reverse complement strand
TCTTTCTGAAAGCTCCCATTTTTTTGCCGCTTCGATTGCGGTGATATATTTCATAATTCGTTATACCTCGTGATTTTGATATATATATTATACCATATTATCGGCAAAATATCAATAGATAATAGAAATAAAACCGAAGTTATTTTGCCGATATCGCCAAAATAACTGCGGTTTTAGGTATTAAATCAGAGATAGTTTGCCTATGACGGCAATTTTGATTTAAATCTCAAGCACATCTCCATCATTCGGATGCAGTATCTCAAAGTTATACTTGCCCGATGCGGCGAGATCGGCAATGTCGCCGAATTTGCGCTCGGAGGCGTGAGTGAACGCGAAACGCTTCGTCTTGACACGGTCGAGGTAGGGAGTAAGCTCGGGGATGCCGAAGTGCGCGAGCTCGCAGACGATGAGATCGTATTCCTTCTCGAATGCTACCTTCGGGAAATCGTCCTTTGCAAGCTTCTGCGACATATCGCCCGTAAAGAGGATGCGCTTGCCCTCAATCTCGATATCCATTGCCGCGCTGAGGTGAGCGTCGTTTATATGCTTGGTCGGGATATAGGAGAGCTTGATGTTTTCGTCCTCGAATTTGGTTTCGGGGGTTGCAAGATGCAGACGAATGCGGTCCTCTGGGAATTTTGCACCCGGAGAGACTGCATTCAGAACCGCGTGGATAGCGTCGATTACAGCCTGCGATGTCAGATAAACGTCGTAATTCGAGTTCTTCCAGTACCACTGCGAAAGGTCGATAAAGTGGAAAATTCCGTTTATATGGTCGCCGTGGCAATGAGTGGTGAAGATCGCGCGGACATCCTCGTATTTTACTCCCGCACGCAAAACCTCATCGTATATCGGCGCGCCCGCATCAATAATGTAGGCGGAGCCGTTTGTTTCGATCATAGTCGAGGAGCAATGCCTCTCCGCCGAGGGAACTCCGTGGGAGGTGCCTATAAATGTGATTTTCATTATAATTCTCCTGAAAAAATGTCTCCCGAACTTCGGGAGACATTTGATTTATTCGGTAGTCACTCCGAATGATGTAAGATTTTCAATTCCGAGCTTGATGCCCTCGATGCAATCGTTAGGACCCTCGTATTCGATGGAAACGTAGCCGTCGTAGCCCGCCTTTTTGAGGATGGCGATGCAACGCTTTACGGGAACGTCGCCCTCGCCGACCGAGCAGCCGACAAGTCTGCGGCATCCGCGGGTGTGATAGCCCGATTCGAAATCCTCGTCGAATTCGTGAACGAACCAGTCCTTTGCGTGGACGTGGAAAGCATAGGGAGCGAGTCGGGAAACTGCCATTGCGCTGTCCTCGTCAACGCAGGCGAAGTTGCCCATATCGACGAGCAGACCGTAGTTTTCGTGTCCGACGGCATTGAAAAGCTTTTCAACGCGGTAGCTGTCCTGCGCGATCTGACCGTGGTTCTCGGAGCAGGTCCTGATGCCGAGAGTAGCGGCATATTCTGTGACTCTGCGCGCGTTTTCCGCGATCGTCGGAAGCATCAGCTCGAAGGAACGTGCGTCTGCTTCCTTGCCGTAAGCCCAGCATACGTCGTGGCGCATTACCTTTGCACCGAGAATTGCGGCAACGTCAAGCTGATCGCAAAGACGCTTGATCTCCTTTTCGGCATCTTCGCCCTTCTTGAAAAGGTTTGCGCCGATGGTGTAGGCGTTGATATCCATACCGTACTTGTCAGCCTCGGCACGGATGAGCTTCGCGTATTCCTTCTGCTCCTCGAGTGTGGGGGCTTTGCCCTGCTCGGGGCAGAGATCTATGAATTCTATCGCGCGCAGACCGAGGTCGTAAGCCGCTTTGACGGTGTCAAGCTGCGTAAGCTTGCCCGCGCGGATATACTGCTGGAATGAATATGAGCTGACCGAGATCTTCATTATCAGAGACCTGCCATGCTCTTCTTGAGGTGCTCGACAGCGATGCCGATGTCAGCTGCGGGATCTTCGCCGCACTCGCGCTCGATGGTGAGGAATCCCTTGTAGCCGATGTCCTTGAGAGCCGCGAGGTACTTCGGGAAGTCAACGCTGCCCTGTCCGAGCGGAACCTCCTGATAGAACTTCTTGCCCTGGAACTCTTCGGGAACGGGATGAACTACGCGGTAAGCGATCTCGGGACCAACGTCAAGAAGCTTTACGCCGTCCTTTGCGTGAGTATGAACGATGTACTTCTGAAGATTATAAACTGCTCCAACGGGGTCGTCGCCGGTTACCATAACGAGGTTAGCGGGGTCAAGGTTGACCGAAACGCCGGTCGAGCCGAGCGAATCGAGGAATTCCTTGAGAACGATGCTTCTCTCGGGACCCGTCTCGATAGCGAATTTCGCGCCAACGCTGTCGGCGTACATAGCAAGCTCGTGGCAAGCCTCCTGCAGGATCTTGTAACGCTCGTGGTTCTTGTCCTCGGGAACAACGCCGATATGAGTGGTTACGACGCCGGTTTCAAGGTCAGCACACATATCGATGATGCGCTTGGATTTTTCGATCTTCTTGGGATTGAGCTCGGGATGGGTGAAGCCGCCTCCGCCAAGGTCGCCGCAGATAGCGGAGAACTTGAGACCGTGATCCTTCGCGAAGTTAAGGAGCTCGCGGCGGTCAGCCTTCGAGAAGTTCTCGGGAGCGTGAATGCCCTTCGTGCAGTAGATCTGAAGACCCTCGATGCCCATCGAGGCAGCCTTCTTTATTGCTTCGTGTGTCTCCATCTTGAAGGAGTCAACGATCGCGCCAATAGGAAAATAACCCATAATATTTACCTCCGATTATTGTTTATTATGTAAAAAAATTGTTTACTAAACGCTTTATTACAAGCGAATTTCTTCGCCGCGCTCAGCAGACTGATAGAGTGTGTCAAGCAGCAGCATACTGTTTAAGATGTTATCGATATGCGAGCGGTTCTTTTCGCCGGTTCTGCAGGATTCGAAGAATGCCTCGTCCTCGCAGAGATACATATTGGGAATGTCGTACTCGGGCTCGAAGGACTCGAGTGTGTCGCCCGACCAGAAGGTGAACTTCTTGCCGTAGGCAAGGCGCGCGCCGCCCTTGTCACCCATAAAGTCGATGAACATCTCGTTATGACCGATGTTCTGCGCCCAAGCACCGTTGAAGGAGATCGAGGAGCCCGAAGTGCGGATGAAGCCCGTGATCATATCATCAACATCGTTGGTTCCCTCGGGATCCATAGTGTCCTCCGCCCACATGCTCTTGTAGGTATAGGACTTGATGTCCTTTGCCATTTCGTTGTAAGCGTTGCAGGTGAGGGTCTTGAGCTCGGGAGAGCCGAGTATGTAGAGGATGAGATCGAAGAAGTGAACGCCCCAGTCGATGAGAACGCCGCCGCCCGATTCAGCCTTTGTTGTGAATGCACCGCCGAGTCCGGGGATGGAGCGGTGGGAGCGGAAGGAGCAGTAAACGTGATAGAGGTTACCGAACTCGCCGCGCTCGTTCATCTCTCTGAGCATTTCGACCGACTTGTGATAGCGGTTGCAGACGCCGATATTGAGGATCTTGCCGCGTGCGTTAGCCTCGTCAGCCATCTCCTTCGAGAGAGCGTAGTTGACGGTTACTGGCTTCTCGCAGAAGACGTGCTTATCTGCGCGGAGAGCATCCATCGTGACCGTGTAGTGAGCGAAGTTGGGAGTGAGAACGAAGACAGCCTCGACCTCGGGATCTTCGAGAGCGATCTTGTAGTCGGTGATGGCGTTCTCGACCATTTCGTACTTGTCCTTCATTGCCTGCGCCTTTTCGATGATGAGGTCGCAGGCGTACTTGATGCGAAGTCCCTCAATCTTCGAGAGTGCGGGGAAGTGAGCGTTCTGGGCAATTCTGCCACAGCCGATAACAGCAATAACCATGATGTTTGGCTCCTTTCGGAATATAAATTATATTGATTTAATTATAGCATAATATTACCTTTAAATCAAGCGTTTTTATCAGTTTTCCGCAAAAAAATACCTCGGCAAAAGCCGAGGTATTATGATCAATCGGAAATAATTCTGTTGATCCAGATTCCTTTTTTGATAAGGACGTAGCCGACGATGCATTTTGTCAGGTCGAGCAGCTGGACGCAGAGGTATATCGTGAGGATGGACATTGCGGTGTGATGCGCGGTGATGTAGGCGAAGGGAATGGTCACGCCCCAGGTGAATCCGCAGTCGAAGACAAAGGTCAGCAGCGTCTTACCGCCCGATCGCAGAGTGAAATAGACCGCGTGCGCAAAGGCGAAGATCGGCATTGTGCAGGCGACGATGAAGAGCATCGAGCCCGCAAGCTCCTTTGTGTAGTCGCTTGCATCGTAGAATTCGGGAATGATACCCGAGCAGAGCGCGAGTGCAGTTCCCATAACGAGGCAGGATGCGACCGAAAGTGCGAAGAGCTTCCAGACCGAGGATTTTGCCTCATCCACCTCGTCCGCACCGAGATGCTGACCGAGGATGATCGCGATCGCGCTGCCCATCGAGAAGCAAACGACGTTGAAGAGATTGAGGACCGTGGACGAAATATTCGCGGCGGCAACACATTCGATTCCTCTCTCGGAGTAGCACTGGAGAAGGATCGCCATACCGAAGGACCAAAGGAACTCGTTGATAAGCAGGGGTGAGCCCTTGACGAGCATATCGCGGCAGAGGGGGAGCGGGATCTTCGCTGTGCGGTAAACACCGATGAAGGAGGGATACTTGCTCTTCTTTGCGTGAGTGACGACTACGAGTATTGCCGCCTCGATATATCTTGAGATAACGGTTGCGATCGCCGCGCCCGCAACGCCCATAGGCGCGAAGGGGAGGAAGTAGAGTCCCTCGTTGCCGAAGATTAAGATATAGTTTAGGACGAGATTGACGAGGATGGCAACCACTCCGCCGATCATAGGGAGCTTTGTCTCGCCCTCCTCACGGAGAGTTGAGCCGTAGACCTGCGATATCGCAAAGGGCGCAAGACCGATCAGCATTATATAGATATAATCAAGCGCGTGTCCCATCATAAGCTCGGCTACCTCGGGCTTGGTATCCTCGGCTATATAGAGCTTGATAAGCGTTTCGGGGAAGGCGAGGAAAACGGTAATACCGATCACAAGCATTGCGATAGCAAGATAATTCTTAGCTCTGATAGTACGGCGTACGCCTGCGGAATCCTTCGCACCCGCAAACTGCGCGGTGAAGATTCCGATACCCGAAAGACCGCCGAAGATGCAAAGGTTGAAGACGAAGAGAAGCTGATTGACTGTTGCAACCGCCGACATCTCGATTTCGCCGATGCGTCCGACCATTATGTTGTCGACGAAGCTGACGGCGTTGGTGAAGGTGTTCTGGATTACGATAGGAATGAGGATCGCGATGACACGCTTATAAAACGCTCGGTCGCCGATAAGGGTGCTTTTTACTTTCAGAAGTGAAGATGACATAATATTTCTCCAAATAAATGATACCTTGGCATTATACCATAAATCCGATTGATAATCAAGTATGAAATGGATAAATTTTAGCTTTTTGCGGGAAAATATAATAAATATATTGAAATTTCTGCCGATTTGTGATATACTGAATTATATATATATTGGAGGTGTCAAACTTATGAAATATAAATGCCATATCTGCGGCGAGATCTTTGAGATTCCCGAGGGCGAGGAGGTCGTGTGCCCCCTCTGCTATGCCACCGGTGACGTTATCGAGGCTATCAAGGAAGAACTTACAGAGCTTCCCGTCGGCGACAAGAGTGCGGTCTACAATATCGGCTACGGCCTTTACGTAATCACTTGTAACGACGGCAAGAAGGACAACGGTATGATCTGCAATACTGTCGTTCAGCTGACGAGCGATCCCGTCCGCGTCCTTGTTTCGATCAATAAGGCGAATTACACGCATGACGTAGTCAAACAGACGAGACTTATGAACGTCTGCCCCATTTCCGAAAGTGCGCCATTCGGCGTTTTTGAGCGTTTCGGATTCAAGAGCGGACGCGATACCGATAAGTTTGAGGGATGCGCATTCCTTCGTTCCGAAAACGAGCTTGCTGTTCCGACGGAGCATATCAATTCCTATATGTCTCTCTGGGTCGAGAGCTATCAGGAGGTTGGAACGCACGGTATCTTCATCTGCATTCTGAGCGAATCGGGCGTTATTTCCAAGGCTCCGACGATGTCGTATGCATATTATCACGCAAACGTAAAGCCCAAGAAGAAGCCCTCGAAGAAGAAGGGATTCGTCTGCAAGATCTGCGGATGGGAATACGAGGGCGAAACCCTGCCCGAGGATATCGTTTGCCCGATCTGCAAGCACGGCGCGGCTGATTTCGAAAAGATCCAATCGTAAAACTGTGGTTTACTTCATATTAAGTAGAGAAAAGAAGAAAATTTTATGGACTGTAAGCTTTATAACGCATATCTGAATATTCTCCGCGAGGAGCTCGTGCCCGCAATGGGATGCACCGAGCCGATCGCGCTCGCGTACGCCGCGGCATCTGCACGCGCGCTTCTCGGCAAGATGCCCGAGAGGGTGCAGGTCGAGGTCAGCGGAAATCTGATCAAGAATGCTATGGGCGTTACCGTGCCGAATACCGACGGTATGCGCGGCATCGAGGCTGCTGTGGCGGCGGGTATCGTTGCGGGAAACGAAAAGAAAAAGCTCGAATGTATCGCAGACGTCGATGACGGCGACCGCGACAACATCCGCGCTTATCTTGCGAAAAATATCATAACCGTTGAGCTTTGCGAGAGTGATCTTGCCTTCGACTGCACAGTAAAGGTCGAGGCGAATGGTGAGAATGCCCTCATCCGTATGGCGAACGCGCACACGAATATCGTTCACCGCGAGAAGAACGGCGAGATCATCAGCGATACTCCCGTTTCCTGCGAGAGCGAGGACGGTATGTCGTCGCACGAGTGCCTGACTGTCGAGAATATCATTAAGTTTGCGGAAGAAGTCGAGCTTTCCGACGTTGAGCCGATCCTTGCTCGTCAGATCGAGTGCAACAGCGCGATCTCCTCGGAGGGACTTACGAACCCTTGGGGCGCGTGCATCGGACAAACTTTGCTCAGCTGTGCGGGCGACAGCCCTATGAACCGCGCAAAGGCACGCGCGGCTGCGGGAAGCGACGCGAGAATGAACGGCTGCGCAATGCCCGTAGTCATCCTTTCGGGAAGCGGAAATCAGGGTATGACGGCGTCTCTGCCCGTCATTACATATGCGGAAGAGCAGAAGAGAAGCCGTGAAGAGCTTCTCCGCGCACTCGTTGTTTCGGATCTTTGTGCAATTCATCTTAAAACCTACATCGGCAGACTTTCGGCATTCTGCGGAGCTGTCTGCGCGGGTGCGGGCGCGGGCGCGGGAATCTGTTTCCTCGAGGGCGGCAGAGTCCGCGAGGTCTCGCATACACTTGTCAATGCACTCGGAATCTCGAGCGGAATCGTCTGCGACGGCGCAAAGGCATCCTGCGCGGGCAAGATCGCGCTTGCGGTCGAGGCGGGAATCCTCGGTTGGGAGATGTTCAAGAACGGCGGCAAGCAGTTCTACAGCGGCGAGGGCATCATCACCAATGGCGTTGAGAACACCATCCGCAACGTCGGCATCCTCGGCCACGACGGCATGAAGGCAACCGACCGCACGATCATGGATATTATGCTGAAGAAGATGTGTTAACCGCAAGGTTTCTTAAGACTAAACCGGTTAAAAAGATTTAACGGCAAAGGAGAGTTCGCTATGAACAACAGAAAATACCCGACGAGCTTATTCATTATTGGATTAATAACAAACATACTGTTTCATTTCTTTTGGCTTTTTATTCCCGGTATTATACTATTGATCATAGGAATATTTGTTAAACCTTGTCTATACATAGGTTTGGCACTGTTATTGATAGATATTGTTCTTTCTTTGATAGAACAACTCCGTATCCGCCAAGCTTTTCTTGAAGAAAGCGACAACCCTGCTTTTCGAGAGTTTCAGGATGCGTTGTCAACAGACGGAAGCTGGAAAAACAATATAGTTGATTTAATCAATCAAAAAATATCCGATCAGGAAAACGAAACTCGATCGGATGACAAAAGCAAAGATGAATGAGAAACACGGGGCTGATTCATTAAGCAAACAATGATTCAGCCCTTTAATCGTGCAAAAAGTATAAATAAACTGTTGATTTAGCAAGATAATGCGAGTATCGTATGTCAAAGTACGGCTCGAAATATCTTTTGAGCGAGCAACGTGCGTCCGTCTCTTCCCCTCATCCACCGCTTGCACGGTCCCCCTTCCCCACCGGGGAAGGTAAAAGAGTTGTACGAATCTCATCGCATTTCAGCGAACATTGTTTCATTTTTACCTTAACAAAGCAAAAAGGAATATTTTATTAGAATCAATTTGCACTCGTTTGTGAGTTTTTGCAAACTTTTTCAATAAAATATTCCTTTTTAATATGCAAAATTATATGTCAGAATGATATTCGCTGAACAAACATAGTTAGATCGATATCCACTTTACCTTCCCCGGTGGGGAAGGGGGACCGTGGGAACGGTGGATGAGGGGAAGAGACGGACGCACTGTGTTTGTACATTTTCAGATCGAGCTACTTATTGCACAAATCTTATTATCCAACGGAGAGTGTTTAATGAAGCAGACCTGTTAATCTTTGTTTATGCCCTTAGGAGATATTATTTATTTTACTTTTTAATCATTTCCCTACGTAACGTCGGCATCCTCGGTCACGACGGTATGAAGGCAACCGACCGCACGATCATGGAGATCATGCTCAAGAGACCGATGTGCTGATTAAGATTGAATTAAGTATTCTGAAGAATTGATTAATCCCGTTGACTTCATCTTTCTTTTGGTATATAATAGTATCCGAAAGGAAGTGATGTCGATGAAGAAGAGAAGAATGACGGTAGTTTTATGCATCTGTGCGGCGGTCGTTTTGACGTCCGCGGTGGTGATGCTCTACCGTCATTTTCATATATACAGCGCCGAGGATTTCGGTTTTGAGGATATAAAGAGCCCGAACGATGCCGACGGCGACGGTATTGATGATTACACCGATATGGTCGAGGGCGCGCGGGCGTATATTGCCACGAATCCGCAGTATAAAAGCGCGTATTACGCGGGCGGCTATCCGACCGACAACTACGGCGTCTGCACCGACGTCATCTGGCAAGCCTTCCGTGCGGCGGGATACAGTCTCAAGGATATGGTCGATGCCGATATCGACGCGCGTCACGACGCTTATTTCGACGAGGGCGAATATTCCGATTCGAATATCGACTTCCGCCGATGCCGCAATCTGCTTGTCTTTTTCCGCGAGCACGCGGAGGAGCTGACAACGTCGACCTCTGATCCCGAGGATTGGATGCCCGGCGACATAGTCCTCTACGACGGTCATATCGCGATCTGCTCGGATAAGCGCAACGCGCGCGGTCTGCCATATATCATCCACCTCGGTAACCCGATCGAAAACGGCGTCGAAGCCGATCAGCTCACCACCACCTACGGCGGCAAGATAATCGGGCATTTCAGATATACACCCTAAAGGAGGCACGAAATGATTGAAACAATTAGTTTGATACTTCTTATCGGAATCCCCGCAGCGATCATTGCGTGGTTCGTTTATTCGCTGGTGAAGTTTCTCCGCACCCCGAAGGAGAATAAAAATGAATACCGAAGCAGACAGATGATGCTACTTGCATCGGGATTTATTCTCGGATCATTTGTTTTTGCGATAATTGCCGTTATGGTGTTTTTCGGAATGGCAATTAAGTATATGTAAGGTGATGCTATGAACAGAAAGCTTTATGAAGGCATACTTATCGCCGTGACTCTGCTCGGTATCCTGAGCGTTGCCGCACTCGTTACTTACACCGCGATGCTTTACAGTGACGTTTCGATCATCTCCTATATTGCGAACGGGAGGTGAGACGAATGAAGCTTTTCCGTCAGATAACGAGCATTCTGCTTGTGATCTTTTGCTTTGTCGGGTTCGACCTTGCAATATGGAATCTGGCAACAAAGCGTTGCATCAACCACACAAGCGAGGGGATGCAGGCAAAGTCGGTCGAGCTTGACAAATATCTTCCCTTCGATCCCGATTCTCGGATAGCGCGAGTTGATTCGAGCCTCAAGCTCGAGGGAGACCTGCCCGTGCTTGATGGCGCGGCGGCTCTTTATCCGATCTTTTCGGCTGTTGTCGGTGCCACTTATCCCGAGGAAAGCGTGAGCTTTGACGGCGAGAATTTCACCGCAGATTCTGCACTTCACTATACCAATACACGCGGCGCATACAAGGCGATCGTTGACGGTGACGCCGATCTGATCTTTTGTGTCAAGCCCTCGGACGAGCAGCTTGCTTATGCCGCGGAGAAAGGCGTTGAGCTTGAATTTGTGACCGTCGGATACGAGGCTTTCGTCTTTATCGTCAATAAGGACAACCCCGTGGACTCTCTGACCACAGACCAGCTTCGCGGGATGTTTGCGGGTGAATACAAGAACTGGAAAGAGGTCGGCGGCGACAATTATATCATTGACGTCCTGCAAAGAAATCCGGGCAGCGGAAGCCAGACCGCGCTCGAAGCCTTTATGGACGGCAGAGAGGTCAAGAAGCATCCGCTCGGATTTCTCGGAAGATCGATCGGCTTTTCCTTCAGATTTTACGTTTCCGATATTGTGGAGAACGGCGGAGTGAAGATGCTTTCGCTTGACGGAGTTTATCCGAGCAAGGAAAACGTCGCAAACGGCACCTACCCGATCGTAAGCGACCTCTACGTTGTTTACCGTAAGGATGACGATAACCCGAATCTCCGCACCCTGATCGATTGGATCCTCTCGCCCGAAGGACAGAAGATCGTTGAGGAGAGCGGATATGTGCCTGTTTCGTAAATGAATAAAAGTCCAACAGAGCGGTTGTCTGTTGGACTTTTTCTTAATCAAGCTTGAGATATGATTTTGAATAATCCCATGCTTGGACGGGTGAGATCTTCATTTTATCGGATAGCGATAGGAAAGCTCTCGGCAGGTTATGGAATCCGAAAATGTATCTGCGCACCGATTCCGCGCATTTGGATTTCGCTTCGGATACTTCATATATGCAAGAGGAGAGGATCAGGTTCATATGAAAAAGCAGATCGCGGTATTCTTTGGTAATATTTGATTCCGCAGAAGCTTCATTCAGTGAATCGCGGAGGTCATCGGTATCAAAATAGAATGTTTTTTTCAAAGTTGATAGAATGATTTCGGCTTGATCGTCCTGAATAGAGTCCATACCGATGCAATGAGTCAGAAATTGCATTGCTGAAAGCGATTTGATCAAATTGTCTCTGTTTTTCTTCCAATACAATTTACTGTAATTCTGATTTTTCAACTCTACTGCTTTTCGGTAAAGAAGGGCAGCCAGCACATTGCCTCGCGTCATATTCTTTCCTCCTATTTATTCGTCATGATTAATTATATCATATAAAGCAGAATGAGTCAAGTGAAATAGGGCAAAATGAATAAAACCGCAGATTACTGCGGTTTTGTTCGTTATTTGGGCTTTTTTTCGTCGATCATATTGCGAAGTGCGTTGAGCGCATCGGTCAGCCCGCCGACGGAGTCGATGATGCCGTATTTGACCGCTTCCTCGCCTGCGATGACGCTTCCGACGTCGGTTGCGATCTGGTCGGGGCGCATCATCAGCTCGCGGATCGTGTCGGGTTCGGCACGCGAATTGCGGCTTATGAAACGGATGATGCGCTCCTGCATATCGCGGAAGTAGGTGAAGGTCTGCGGTGCGCCCACAACGGTGCCGCTGATTCGGACGGGATGGATCGTCATCGTCGCGCTCGGTACGATGAAGGACTTTTTCGCCGCGACCGCGAGGGGCACGCCTATCGAATGACCGCCGCCGAGCACGATCGATACAGTAGGCTTTGACATACTCGAGACGAGTTCCGCGATCGCAAGCCCCGCTTCGACGTCGCCGCCCATCGTGTTGAGGAGGAGAAGCACGCCGTCCACGTGCTCATCCTGCTCAAGCGAGACGAGCCGCGGCAGGATATGCTCGTATTTCGTGCTTTTCTGATTCTCGCCCGCGATGTAATGCCCCTCGATCTGCCCGACGATGCACATACAGTAGATCGACTCGCGCGAGTTTTCGGCAAGCACCATCCCGTCGGGGACGTCATTCAGAGTATTTTCGTTTTCCTGTTTGTTTTCTTCGCTCATTTTCCGCTCTCCAAACTTTTTTAGTTATTATTTCCGCAAAGGCGGGATATATGCTTGAATCGAGCGAAAAAATGTGGTATAATAATTATATATTTGCCAAAAGAGGTATGAAAATGAATATTTGTGACCTTAAACCCAAAAAAGTATTTGAATATTTCGCGCTTTTATCGAGCGTTCCGCACGGATCGGGCAATATGAAGCCTATCGCGGGCATTTGCGAGAATTTCGCACGTGAGAGAGGACTCGAATGTATCCGCGACGAAGCGGACAATATCATAATCAAAAAGCCCGGTACCGAGGGATATGAAAGCTCCGAACCCCTGATCCTTCAGGGACATCTCGATATGGTCTGCGCCAAGGATCCCGATTGCGAGAAGGACATGGCAACCGAGCCGATCGAGCTCTACATTGACGGAAACTATCTCCGCGCGCGCGGAACCTCGCTGGGCGGTGACAATATTATCGCGGTTGCGATGATCATGGCGATCCTTGATTCCGACGACATTGCGCATCCTCCGATCGAGGCTGTCTTCACCGTTGACGAGGAGGTTGGACTTCTCGGTGCGGCGGCACTTGATTTCTCGAATCTGAAAGCCAAAAGAATGCTCAATCTCGACTCCGAGGAGGAGGGCGTTTTCACCGTTTGCTGTGCGGGCGGTGTCAGAGTAAATGCTACGATTCCGCTTATTTACGAGGAGATGCCCGAGGGTTACGTTGCGTATAAGATCGGTGTTTCGGGTCTTATGGGCGGTCACTCGGGCGTTGATATCGACAAAGGACGCGAGAGCGCGAACAGACTCATCATCCGCTTCCTCAGAAGACTCAGCCAGAGACTTCCTTTCTCGCTTTGTGCTATCGAGGGCGGTCAGCTCGATAACGTCATCTGCCCCGAATCGACGGCTGTAATTGCTTTTCAGAATGATGAAATATCCGCAGGAGTTCTTTCAGAGATGGTTGCGGCATACGATGCTATCTTCAAGAACGAGCTTGCGGCGGGTGACGGCGGAGTTACCGTTACGGCGGAGCCCTGCGATCTTCCCGAGACAAGAATTATCACCACCGATACTATCAAGCTGTTTTCCGCGCTGAACGTGCTTCCTTACCACATTCAGCGTATGAGCCGCGATTTCGAGGGTCTTGTTCAGACCTCGCTGAATATGGGCGTTCTCAAGATGACCGAAGAGGGACTGAAATTCTCATATTCGGTGCGCTCTTCGATCGCGTCCGAGAAGGAGGATCTTGTTGATAAGATCTGCGGAGTGCTTCACCTTGCCTTCCGCGACGCTCGGATCGAGCTCCACGGTGACTATCCCTCATGGGAATACAAGCGTGACAGCGAGCTGCGTGACGTTATTATGGCGGCTTACAAGGAGACAACGGGCAAAGACGGCATCGTAGCGGGTACGCACGGCGGACTCGAATGCGGTATCTTCTCCGAGAAGATCAAGGGTCTCGACTGCGTTTCGATGGGTCCAGACCTTGCAGAGGTCCACTCTCCCCGCGAACGTCTTGATATCCCCTCGGTCGAGAGACTCTGGGAGCTTATGAAGGATATTCTTCGCAGACTAAAATAAAGTGCTAGTGACTAGCGGAAGGTTAATTTCCGAGCCGAAAGGCTCGGAAATTTTCTTATTATAATCGAAAATTTCGACGCCCTTCAAGAGGGACCCACCCCCTCGCTCCCCCTCCCCTGAACGGGGAGGGGGATGCCTCGTTTCTGCTCGAATTTTGATTTTGGATAGAGGCTTTGCCGATATCCATGTAATTTTGCACCTGCAAATAGGGACACCTCCCCCACCCCCTCCTCGTGAACCGAGGAGGGGAGCTTAAGAGCGCGTGATTCTTTGTTCTATATTAATAAAGAAAATTTGCGCCCTTTCGGGCGGGAATTCACACTTCA
>JAZSEA010000042.1:0-21718 GCA_045531455.1 Eubacteriales bacterium | reverse complement strand
CCTATATCATGGATAAGGAAGGCTACACTCCCGCAGAGATGGACGACTATATGAACAAGAAGTGCGGATTCCTCGGCCTTTCCGGTATCTCCTCCGACAGCCGTGACATCGAGGCTGCTATCCTCAAGGGCGACTACAGAGCTGAGCTTGCAGCCACAACTCTCGCATACCAGATCAAGAAGTTCATCGGCTCCTACACCGCTATTATGAACGGCCTTGACGCCGTTGTATTCACCGCAGGTCTCGGCGAGAACAATCCCCGTCTCCGCGAGATCGTTTGCGAGAATATGGAGTACTTCGGAATCAAGATCAACAAGGAAGTCAACGACGTAACTCTCCGTCAGCCCAATATCGTAAAGATCTCGACCGACGACTCGAAGGTTGCCGTTTACGTTATTCCCACTGACGAGGAACTCGTTATCTGCCGCGATACCGAGGCTATCGTTAATGCTCTTTAATTCGATCAGAATAAATAATACCGACGTCCGTTTGGGCGTCGGTATTATTTTATCATATTTTTCGGGAACTTACAAGTCCCCGCGTGCGATTTTAGCACAAAGATCGCGCGAGTATTCCTCTTTTGCGGCAAAATCCATGGCAGATATGAATATTTCCTCGATATTCATATGCGCCTCGCCCGCTTCCCGGAAGGCAATATCAGCCTCGTCAAGTGCGCCCTCTGCGAGAAGCTTAAGGCGTTCCACACGGCTCTTTACCGCAAGATAAGCACTCCGATCAACGAATTCCGAGGAGTCTATGACCTTATCTCCCGTGTCCGTAATGACGGTCTCGGTAACGGATATTCCTCCCGCGAGGATGCCGCTATATCGTCTGCACATTATCGGATGCGGAGACACTCTGCCGCCTCCGCAAGCGGCGATCAGGCGGTCGAAATAGAGGTATGAAACTCCGTATCCTCTGCTGTCGGCAACCGAAAGATTCAGCCGCGCATTATCGCGGTATGTATCGAACGACACGCGCCCTCTCATACCTATAGCCGAGGTTGGCGTAAGCAGAAGCTTCTCCTTCGGGAAGTTCAAGGCGAGCTTTGCGGTCTCTTCAGCGATGGCATCGACGTCGGTGCATTCCTCAACGAGCGCATCCGCCGTTCGTCTGAGGCTTCCGTATGCCGAAAGCGCACGGTATGCCGCCGCATAGGCATTGCTCTTTTTTCTTCCGAAAAGATTGATTTCTCCTCTTCTCTCACGCAATATCCGCGCGTCCCAGAAACGTCCGAGATCAAGGATATTGTCGACCATTCCGGGGCGAACGATATCCTCCGCGTGCGGTGCAGTGCCGTCAAGTACAGCCACCGATCCGCCATCGAGGCTTACGTAAAGTCCGTCAAGAGACGAGGGATCCGACGAACAATAATAATACTCGACGTCACCTCCTACGGCTTCAAATGCCGTGCCCATCTCCTGCATCAGCCTTGATTTTCCCGTACCGGGACCGCCCTTGATTATGTAGCATCTGTCGGCTCTCTCGCGGAAATTCTCCGCAAAATAGGAGACGAAGCCGCGCTCGGTATTAGATGCGGAAAAAAAGCGTTTTCTGCTCACTTTTCGATGATCACCGTCTTGTCGGGAGTGATACCCGTCTGCTCGTATACGATGGTGTTGATCTGCGCGATCTGCGCGGGAGTAAGAGCTGTCTCCTCAACGTCAACAACAACGCTGATGCCGTTTTCCGAGATGACGGCAACGCACTGCGCAAAGCCCTTCGACATTACGAGGGTCTCGACGTTTGCCTCAGCCTCCATATCCTCCGCCATTTTCGCGATATCGGCAAGAGCGGTCGCCTTGGCTTCCTCGTTCGAGTTTTCGTCCTCAACTACGCTCTGGAGAACCTCCATAGCCTCGTCGCGTGCCTTCTGACGGCTGAGCTGTGATGCCGCAAAGTAGCTGTCCTCCTGCTGTGCGCCGACGTCCTGAGTTCCTTCTCCCTCGCCGTCCGCACCCGAGGGGAGATCGTCTCCCTTATCCGCGGGGAACAGAGCCCAACTTGCAACGGCAATTACGCCGACGAGCAGTACGCTGCAAATGATAATGAGATTACGCTTTCCGAGCTTGGCGAAAAAGTCCTTGATCATCTCGCCGAATTCTTCCTTGTTCATGGTTTTCCCTCCGTGAATTAGATTTGTTGTGCATTACATAATATTGTCCGCGCCCGTCAAATATTCCTATCCCGACTCGGTTATATAGATTTTATTTGTGCCGACACCGAAAGCCGCCGAAAGCAGAGATGTAAGCTCCGCGCGGACGGCGGGATCCTTTCCTCCCCTGCAGGTGACTCCGATACCCATGACCCGAGGTGCCGATACCGAAACGGCACAAAGCTCGCTTCCGACCTTGACGTGCTCGATGCTCTCCGTACCGCCGCTCACCCTTTTGTCAGCGGCATATATCTGCTCGAAGCCGCCCTCAAGCGTCAGCGTTACGGTCACATCCGAGACTCCGCTCACACTCTCGCAAAGCCGCACCGCCTGCTCCTCGAGATAAAGGCTGTACGCCGCGATCTCGTCGGTATCTGATCGAGTCGATACTTCATCCTTGCCACCAAAACTTCCCCATATGAGCAATAGAAGTCCGATCGCCGCGCCGAGAATGACAAAGATCATCGTTTTACTGTTTTTCATTCTATCCTCCGTTCACAATAATACATTCGGCATCTGTAAAGCGTGCAATAACCTCGCGGATCTCGCGCGGATCGCTCCACCTCGCGCTACCGTAAAGCCGCAGAACTATCCTTCCTATGCTGACTCCCTCATTGCTTGCCGTGACTTCCGCATCAACTTCAAGATCCGAATAGTCGATACCTGCACCTTCGCACACCGAATCGTGCAGTATCCGTTCAATTTCATCTGCGCTCGCCTCGGCAAGCGAATCAAAGATCGAAGCATCCGCCGATATATCGATCTCGGGAATGGATAAATCAATATTGATCTTGTCCTTGGCGTCTGTGATCAATGAGCTTATCGGCGCGATTATGACGCATAGCAGAAAAAGCGAAACGCAAAGCTCGAGCGATTTCTTGATCCCGCCCCTCTCATCGGGACAGAGCATTAAGACAAGGGCGGCGATCACCGACGACGTGACCACGCTCATAAAATATTTACCTATCGACATCAGGAAAGCCCTCCTATCGCAGTTGATCCGAGCGCAAAAAGCGTCAGCGAAAGCACGCAAAGCAGGGATGCCATTGCCGCCGCGGCGATTATATATCCATAAAGCGACGCAAGTTCGCGGTAGAGCTTGACTATGCTCTTGCATCCGATTATCTCGCCGACCGCCGCCGCACTGCTCAGGGCAAATCGGGTCAGAAAGAGACCGATAATGAAGGGTAACAGTAATAATGCGACCGTTACGATCCCCGCAACTCCAACCGTGCTTCGGAGCAGCTTTACCGACGTTGCGAGTGTCCGCAAGCTCTCGCCGACTGTTGATCCGACTACCGGGATCATATTTCCCGCAACGAATTTTACTGCCCTTGCACCCGCGTTATCCCCCGCCGCCGCGAGGATATTCTGCGCAGAAAGCGAAGCCATCAGGAGAGTCGAGCAAAGTCCGAATATGAAGGCGAGCGTATGCTTTATCGAGCCCACGATCCCCGAAAGCGAGCCCTCGCCCGTCCGAAGTGTGTCCGCAAGAGTCAGAGCCATACAAGCACAGACCGCGGGAAGGACCACCGCCGTCGCGCAGAGCTCGATAAGATTTATCTGTATCAACAAGGATGAGCTCGCAACAGCCGCGCCCGCGGTATTTCCTCCCGAAAGATAAAGCGCGGTCATCACGGGGATCATCGAATTCATAACTATGCAGATCCGCTTGAAAAACTCGCCCGCGGCAATTATCCGAGGCAGTTGAAGCGAAACTGCCGCAGTTGCAGTACACACAGCCGTCCCATAGCTCACCGCCGCTTTGAGATTACCTCCCGAAACGGTATCCGCAAAGCTGTTCAAGAGCGACGAAAGCACCACAAGTCCCGTAAGTAAGGCAAAAAGCTTGAATGCATCCCCCATACCGCCGCTCAGCAGATCGAATACAACGCCGAGTATATATCCCGGACTAAGGCTTTCACCGAGAGCATTGCTTATTTCCGTTGCGTCATCCGAAAAGAATCCGTCCGGCAGAAGCTCGGCAACGTCATCGGGGATCGCATCGGCAAAATCGCTGTATTCCTCCGGGAGTGCCGATGCGTTCAAGCAAAATAATACCGACAAAAATACCGTCAGCAAAAACACAAAAGTCGCTCTCAAAGCCCCGCCTCCGCAAGCAGAGCGCGTATGCTTTCCATCACCGACGACACGAGCGGCAAGCACAGCAGCATGATCTCGAGCCTCGCCACAAGCTCGAGCGATGATGCGACCGAAGGCGTTCCCATATCGCGGCAAATATCGGCGGCGACCCGCGTCAGCATTGCGATCCCCAAGACACGCATCAAAGTTGCAAAAGCCTCCCCCGCGATCGGAGAGGCGGACGAAAGCTCGCCGAGATATTCGATTATCGGCTCAGCCATCGACAGCGCGGCGGCAATGAGTAAAATACTTCCCGCAAGTGTCAGCGGAACCTCGTATTCCTTCTTTATTCCGCGCAGAAAAAACGCAGCAGCAGCGCAGACGAGTGCCGCGCCGCAGATCTTATACGTATCAAAGCTCATCAGATCCCGAAAAGTCCGCGAAGAGTCGTCAAAAGTCCCGCGATCTCGCCTACAAGCATCAAAAGCACCGCCACGATACCCGAGACCGTCAGCCATATCACCTGCTCGTCCCTTCCGGTCTTTGAAAGGATCTGCCCCGAGACCGCAACGAGTATCCCGACTCCGAGCACTTTAAGCACCAAGGTTATATCCAAAATTTCCTCCTAAAACAGTATGATCACAATTGCGGCAGCAAGGCAATAAAGGAGCACGCTTCGGCTCTTTCTCTCGCGCGGAAGCTCTTTTTTCAGCTTATCAGCGATCTCACCGAGGTCTTTTATGCATGCCTCGCAAGCCGCTATTTCGTTTTCTCTGTAAGAGGATCCGAGCACCGACAAGAATGATTCAAAGATCCTTCCGCCGTCGGAGCAGTATCTCCCCGACGAAAGGATACTTCTCATACCTTCGATATCATAAAAAGCCTCGTCCGAGCAACCGATAAGCACGTCCGCGATGACGGAAGGATCGCAATCGCGCAGTATCTCGGATATCGGCGAGAGGTATCTTTCTATCCGATCGCGGATAAATTTCACAAATTCGATCTGACCCCGAAGACGGCGAAGCCTCTGGCCGTCGCTTTTTTTATTCATATATGACAGCGCGGCGACCGATGAGCATAAAAGCGCGGTGCCCGCAAGCTTAAGCGCGAGTCCCAAGGTAAGCAACGTCCGCATCCTCCCTCTTGCAAATATCGTAATCAAACCCGAATCTGCCGCGGCGAGACAATCCGACGTATGCGCCGAAGCAACCCGTGCGATGCAACAAACCGATGCCCGTCCTGCCGAGAAGCTCGCGCACCGATGCGGCGTGTGCAGTTGCGATCAGCGGAACTCCGCAGTTATGCGCCTCGCATATCGCCTCAGCCTCGGCGCGGTTTCCGATCTCATCGCATATTATGACCTGACTTCCGAGCGTTCGCGCCGCAAGCTCTATGCCCACCCTCTTCGGATATCCCGTCAGAATATCGAGGCAGAGCGACGGCGAATCAAGCGCAAACGCAAGCTCACCGCGAGAATCGATCACGCTCACTCTTCTCGGACGATCCCCCGAAGAAAGCATCACCGCAAGCGAGCGCAGAAGCGTCGTCTTCCCCACTCCGGGCGGCGAATAGATCAGCACTCCGCGCGTAAAACTCATCTCCTCCAGGATCCGCACGATCTCTCTGCCGAGCGGCGGCGACCGATGCGGTATTCGGATAGCAAGCGTATCAATGTCGTAAACACCGTAACTCTTACCGCCCGACATTGCCGCACGTCCGCAAACGCCGACACGTATCCCTCCGCGTAGGCTTATATATCCCTCTGCTATCGTATCGCGGAAGGCATAGACCGATCCTCCGCAAAGGCGCGTCAGCATCCGATCGATCTCCTCGCGGGTCAGTACGCAGGAGATCGGCAGATTCTTTCCGTCCGCGGTCAACGTCACGCGCCTTCCGCAATGAAGCCTTATCTCCTCGATCCGTACAAGCTCTGCCGCTCTGTTTTCTATCTCTCCGCGCACTCTTTCGGGAAGTGCAAGCCTTATCTGCTCGGGTATTTCGCTCAAGATACCGCCTCCCCTGCTTGTCTTTGCTACATTCTATTCTCCGCATAAAAAAATTATTACGAAAATCGATTTTTGCACCAAACCTTTTTGTTTTTTCAGACACTTATATAGTGAAAGCTCAACTAATGCGTTAAATCATATCAACTACGCGGTTATTGAAAAACCACCTCTTGGGTGGTATAATTGATGCAGAAATGCATTTTATCCCTAAAATGATACCGTTTATCCCAAAAATCGAAAAAAGCGAAAATTTATGGTATACTTATATCAAACCAAAAGGAGAACACAGACATGGCAAAAAACAATCAGAATCTTCCGACACGGTATTTCACGCAGAAAAACCGCGACAAGCTTGAGAGTGTGCTTTTCGCGGGAGGCGTCGTGGGCATGGCGGCGTTCGTTATCTTTTATCTGATGATTTACTGGTATTATTCTATGATAGGGTTGTACGTTGGCGGAAGCTGCATCATAGCCTACATCGTAATAACCGCAAAGAAGGTAAAGGATGACGGCTATGATGCACACGTCAAGGAATTCATCGCAAAGAATTCGCTCGAACCGAAATCGCAATACGCACTCAAACTATACGACGGCGGACGCGGATACGCCAAGATCGGCAAGGACCGCAAGCTCCGCTCAAGCTTCTACTGCATCTCGGAATTCGAATTCGTCCGCGACAGCTTCAACCTGACCCTCACCGAGATCGATTTTTGCGAAAGCGCAGAGGGCGCACCTAAGGTCAGTCAGCGTACTTACACGCTTCCCGTCGGAGTCCCCTTCTCTCTCGAGGAAAACACCGTTGTAACCGAGACGGGCACGAAGAATATGCAGTACCTCACGCTCAGCCCAGAGGAAGGTACCCCGATCAGATTCCCCGTTGACTCGACCTCCTGCGATACCGACGAGATCATCGCAAAGATCAAGAAAAGAAGGTAATATTTAAGAAAAACGCACCCCTGCGGTGCGTTTTTCTTTGTTTTTTATTGACATTTTCTTATAATCATGATATAATAATTTATCTATGTAATTTATTTATCGAAAGGATATACAGTCATGAAATGGACATCCCTTAACGACATTCGTGAGAAATACTTGGCTTTCTTTGAATCCAAGGGGCATCTCCGTCTGCCGTCCTATCCCCTTATCCCTCATAACGACAAATCGCTTCTGCTTATCAACTCGGGTATGGCACCCATGAAGAAGTTTTTCACAGGCGAGGAGGAGCCTCCCCGCAATCGCGTTACCACCTGCCAGAAGTGCATCCGTACCCCCGACCTTGAGCGCGTAGGTCACACCGCCCGCCACGGCACCTTCTTCGAGATGCTCGGTAACTTCTCCTTCGGCGACTACTTCAAGGAGCAGGCTATCGAATGGGCTTGGGAGTTCCTTACCGTAACTCTCGAGATCCCCGAAAATCTCCTCTGGCCCTCCATCTATGAAGAGGACGAGGAAGCATTCCACATCTGGCGCGACAAGATTGGCGTTCCCGAGGAACACATCGTTCGTCTCGGCAAGGCTGACAACTTCTGGGAGCACGGCTCGGGTCCCTGCGGTCCTTGCTCCGAGATCTACTTCGACCGCGGCGAAAAGTACGGCTGCGGCTCTCCCGATTGCAAGCCCGGATGCGAATGCGACCGCTATATGGAGATCTGGAACAACGTATTCTCCCAGTTCAACAACGACGGTCACGGCAACTACACCGAGCTCGCACAGAAGAACATCGACACCGGTATGGGTCTCGAGCGTCTCGCTTGCGTAATGCAGGGAGTTGACAATATGTTCGAGGTCGACACCATTCAGAAGGTCATCGGCAAGGTCTGCGAAATTTCGGGCAAGAAGTACGGCGACGACAAGATGGACGATATCTCCATCCGCGTTATCACCGACCACGTCCGCTCGGCAATGTTCATGATTTCCGATACCGTTATTCCCTCCAATGAGGGCCGCGGATACGTTCTCCGCCGTATCATCCGCCGCGCTTGCCGTCACGGTAAGCTCCTCGGAATCAATCATCCCTTCCTCACCGATGTAGTCGAGGTAGCTATCGGCGAGAGCTGCGGTGCATATCCCGAGCTTTCCGCAAAAGCCGACTACATCAAGAGAGTTCTCTCGATCGAGGAAGAACGCTTCGACGCTACTATCGACGCAGGTCTTTCCATTCTTTCCGGTCTTATCGCAACCGCGAAGGAGCAGAACGCTTCCACTATCTCGGGCGATGACGTATTCAAGCTTTACGATACCTTCGGATTCCCGATCGACCTCACCCGTGAGATTGCTGAGGAAAGCGGACTTGCTATCGACAACGATCGCTTCACCGCTCTTATGCAGGAACAGAGAGCGAGAGCAAGAGCCGCACGCGGAAACATCGGCGGCTGGTCGGATTCCTCCAAGGATCTGCTTGCTGATCTGCCCAAGACCGAATTCGTCGGATACACTTCCTTTGACACCGAGGCTAAGGTCATCGCTCTTATCGTTGACGATATGCCCGTTGACGAGGTATCCGAGGGTGACGTCACCGTAATTCTCGACAAGACCCCCTGCTACGGCGAGGGCGGCGGACAGATCGGTGATATGGGTGCCATCTCTGACGGTACTACCTTCGGCACTTATGCCAGAATCAATGACACCCAGAAGTCCGACGGCGTTTACATTCATATGGTAAAAATTCATAACGGTACCCTCAAGGTAGGCGACAGCGTAAGAGTTGTCTTGGACGTTGCCCACCGTCAGGACGTTATGCGCAACCACTCGGCAGCTCACCTTCTCCAGGCGGCTCTCCGCAAGGTTCTCGGCGATCACGTTCAGCAGGCAGGCTCCTACGTCAGCGACAAGATCTGCCGCTTCGACTTCAGCCACTTCCAGGCCCTCACCGCTGAGGAAATAGCAAAGGTCGAGAATCACGTTAACCAGCAGATCATGTTGGCTTCTCCCGTTATAACCAAGGAGACCGATATCGAGACTGCAAAGAAGGAAGGCGCAATGGCTCTCTTCGGCGAAAAGTACGGCAAGACGGTTCGTATGGTCAAGATGGGTGACTTCTCCACCGAGCTTTGCGGAGGTACTCACTGCGCAAACACCAGCGAGGTCGGCTTATTCAAGATCATTTCCGAGTCCTCTGTTGCCGCAGGCGTAAGACGTATTGAGGCTATTACCGGACTTAACATTCTTGAGCTTATCAGCCAGAAGGACGCTCTTATTAATGAGACCGCACGTGAGCTTAAGGTTCAGAATCCTGCGGACGTTGCAAAGAAGGCTTCGGCTACCGTTGCTGAGCTTGCAGCGGCAAAGCGCGAGATCGAGTCTCTTAACTCCAAGCTCGCGGCTACCAAGCTCGATTCTCTCCTTGCAGGCGCAAAGGCTGTCGGCAGCGTTAACCTCTGCACCGCTCGTTTCGACGGTATGGCTATCGAGGTTGCACGTTCTCTCGCAGACGAGATCAAGGCAAGCCGCTCCGACGTTGTTGCCGTCCTCGCAGTTGCATCCGAGGGCAAGCTCAACTTCATCACCGTTTGCGGTGCCGATGCCGTCAAGGCGGGCGCACACGCAGGCAAGATAGTTTCCTCAGTTGCCGCAGTTACAGGCGGTAAGGGCGGCGGACGTCCCGACAACGCTATGGCGGGCGGACGCGACGCTTCCCTCATCGACGATGCTCTCGCAGCAGCAGAGACAACTCTCGCATCTATGCTCAAGTAATTCAATATACAGAAAGCTCCTTACCGAATTCGGTAAGGAGTTTTTTGTTTTAGTATTTTTTAAGTATTGCGATGATATCGGGCTTCAGAGCCTCGCAGAATTTAGCCTGACCCGCGGAGTTGAAATGCGACGCGTCATTGAAATACGCGGAGGTATTTCCCGAAAGATACTCGTTTGCAATGACGAGAATATCGTCAAATACGTCGAGATACTCGCATCTCTCGCGCTCGTTGCAGAACTCCTTGACCCAGACGTTGAGATTCTGCAATCTCTGCGTCGTCTGCCAGTACTGCGTTCTCGAGGGCAGGGGCATATGCGAAACGAAGATGATCACCGTGTTCGGTAAAGCCTCGCGGATGCGGTCATAAAGATCGCGCTTTGTCTCCTTGCATTGCGAATCCGAGAACTTATGTACGTCGTTGTTACTGCACTGAATGACGACCGCCTTCGGCTCATACCGCAGAACGAGTCTGTCGAGATGCGCCAGGAGATATGCGTCTGTCGCGCCGCCGATACCGTGATTGAGGGCATCGAGCTCGGGAGCCATATCCGATTGAAGCGTGGTCCAACGTGTAAAATTCGAGGCTCCGTAGAAGATTACCTTGCCCTTCGGGAGATCGTAAACTCCGCCGTCGCGGTTCTCGATATCTGTAGCCGACGTTGCATACGAAACGGTGTTATCGAACCAATAGCCGTAAAAGGTGACGTCGCCCTCAACAACGTAATTCTCGGGATCGCAGGGCTTGAGTCCCTCCTTGTCGCTCGTCCAACAGTTAAATACGTAATTGCTGACGTTCGGTGTCTTTGGAATATCCGATTTGTAGATCGTTTTTCCTACCGAATACTCATAGCTCACGTCCTTGCCCGCTCCGCTCTTATTGATAACGAATTTGACGGTTGCGGTCTTTCCGTTACCTTCAACGCGGACAACCTCTTCCGTCTCTTTCTCTTCAAACTTCTTCCAGGGCTCGTCGCCGTCAGCGCGGACAAAAGCGATGTCATCGACGGTTATATACACGCTTGCGGGCTCGTCGTTATCGTATCCGCCCGTGTAAACGCCGATTCGCGCGGGATAAGCGTATCCCTGCTCGAAATAATCGCTGAGCGGAGTTGAGGTTTCCTTATTATGATAGTAAGCATCAAAGGGAACGTAGACGTAACCCGTAAATTCATCGGGAACGAGGATAACGTGCTTTGTCGCAAATGCATTTGAGGTCTTTACCCACTCGCCTTTCGCAGAATCATAATAGTACGCCGTGATCGTTCTGACGGTCTTATTGTAATATGAGAAAAAGCTCTGCACGTCATCAAGGTAATTCTCTGCCGTCAGTGCGTTATCGGGGGACTTCGATAGGATCAGATTGATGCTGACTGCGGTAAACTTCTTCGTATCGTTGGGATCGGAAATATATGCGGAATTCGGAGAAACGACTCTCGTTGTGTCAACGTAGAGCATAATTCCGCTGTAATTACGCATATCGGGACGGGTCTTGATATGGAAATGCGAGCGCATCGAGAGATTCTGCCCGAGCTTTGCATAGAGATTGAGTCCACGGCTTCCCGAGGAACCCGCCTCGATCACAGCCTTTGAGCAGTACTGATTACCGAAAAGCTTCGGGCTTCCGTCGCTCTCAAGAGTACACTCAAGCTTACCGCCCTTTTCTTCACCCTGAAAATAATTGTCTTCATTCTCAAAATCGGCAATAAACTCGCCGACAATCCCCGAAGTGCTTTCGGGAAGCGAGCTCGGTGCCGTGTCCGAGCTGAATTTAAGCGGTGTACCGCTTATAACAGGTTCTGTCACTTCCGTAACCTCCGTGGTAGTTTCTTCTGCAGAAGTATCTGTGTCATCCGACGTCGTTTCGACGATATCGGTCTCTTGTTCCGTTTTCTCTTCTGTAACACCAAGGCTGTCATCGGTCACGTCCGTCTCTGTACATCCGAAAATTCCTGTCATCATAAGGAGGCATAAAAGTAACGATATAATTCTCTTTATTTTCATATTCACTCCTAATATAAAAAACCGTCCCAATGGCACAAGCCTCGGGACGGTAATATCGCGGGAGCGAGCATTCGCCGCTCCCGCGATTTTGCAAATTTCGGTTGTCCGACCGATTAATCTGCGGTAAGTCCCGAACGCTCGATACCCTGAACCAGGAAGTTCTGGCAGAAGAGGTACATAATGATGAGCGGGAGGATGATAAGCAATCCGCAGGTGTTTCTGATAGCTGCGTAGTAGAGGTTTGCACCCGCATAGGTTGTTTCAAGCGAGGTGGGAATGTCTACAACGTCGGGCATCAGGACAGTCTTGTTGGTCGTAAAGAAGAGTGTGGTGTAGAAGTCATCGGTCCACTGCCAGGAGAAGGCGAAGAGGAATACGGTGACCATCATCGGCACCGACAGAGGCAGAATGATCTGCAGGAAGGTACGGCCTGTACCCGATCCGTCGATGTATGCCGATTCTTCAAGCTCGTTCGGTACGCCCATGAAGAACTGACGGAGCATGAATACATAAAGACCGTTCTTGAATCCGAGACCCGTGAGGGAGAGGATGATAAGGGGCCAATATGTATTGTTGAGGTTGAATGCGCCATCCTCAACGACAGCCTGCAGGAACTTACTGCTGGGCTCTGCGCCGAAGATATTGATGTTTGCGAGAATGTCATTCAGGAATCCGATCTCGCCAACCGTCGCATTACCCGAGAGGAACTTGATGATTCCGAATATATCGAAATATCGGAAGTTCATAAACATCGAGTACTGGATCGTCTGGTGAGGGATGACCATCGTCAGGATTACTGCCATGAACACAAGGTTCGAGCCCTTGAACTTGAACTTTGCAAGTCCGTAAGCGATAAGACAGCAGATGAAGGTCTGAATGATCGCGGAGGATGCCGAGAGAAGAAGCGTGTTGCCGAATGCTGTAAAGTACTGGTTCTCAAGAAGAATGAACTTATAGATATCCAGCGAGAAGTTCTTCGGGATCAGCATAACCGTTACGTCTACAAAGTCTTCTCTGCCCATGAAGGAGCCGGCGATCTTTGTATAGAAGGGGAAAAGTACGATGTAAGCGATACCTATCAGAAGGATGAGTCGGAAGATATACCAGATTACACTTCCGATAAATGCCATGTTTACGAACTTGGCTTTGAGTCTTTCCTTGAGCGGGGTACGCTCAAATTCGACTCTGATCTTGTTTTTGGACTCCTTTGTTACCTTAGGAGCACTTGTCTGTTGTGCATTCATGAATTTATCCTCCTTTCCTTAGTCCTTACGCTGATAGAAGACGAACGCAGACGCGATTGCTGCTACGACAGCAACGATGAGAATTACGATGAGGAAGTACATCCAGGACATCGCGGAGGAGATCTCCTTACCGTTTGTCTTGGTATACTCACCGTCAATGAACTTCATAACGGTGTTCTGGTTCGTTGTGAAAGAGTCGATGATCGTATAAACTGCATTTACAAGGATCATCGGGCTGATCATCGGGAAGGTGATCTTCCAGAAGGTTTCCCAACCGGTTGCACCGTCGATCGAGCAGGACTCGTAGATCGCGGGGGAGATGGACTGAAGACCTGCAAGGAAGATCAGCATCTGTACGCCCGAACGGTTTACGATGTCGTAGATGTTGTTGATCATCGTGGTAACGTAGGTTACAAGCTCGGTACCGACCTTCATTCCCGAGAACAGGACCTCAATGTCGATCGCCGATACGATTTCGGTTGCGGTACTCGTTTCGGTACCGTCCGCAATACCCTCTGTATCCTCCATCGCATCCTCGAGGATGTTCGCTGCGTCGATGGTTTCCATCAGACCGGTCGAAAGAATAACGGGGATGAAGAAGATTGCACGGAATACTGCGCGTCCTGCCATCTTCTGGTTCAGAAGAACTGCCATGAAGAGGGAGAACAGGATGATTGCGGGAATGTCGAATGCGAGCTCCTTAATACCCGTGATCAGGGTCTTAACGAAGTCGGGGTTAACGAAGAGTGCTTCTCTGTAGTTTTCCCATCCGACAAACTCGGAGATGGATCCCTCGCCGGGAACGATCGTTACTCGGCTGAAGCTGAATACGATCGAGTCCCAGATCATCGGGAGATAGATGGCGATAAAGCCGATAAGGAAGGGCAGTACAAAGAAATAACCTGCGCGCGCCTTACGGACATCAAGCGATACGCCTTTACGACGCTTCTTAGGCGTCTTGATCTTCTCTTCGCTGACAGTATTGTTCAATTTAAGATCATTTGTCATTTTTGTCGCCTCCTTTATTTAGTAGTGGTGAAGTAGAGGGGCTCTACGCCTGCATCCACTCTTACACCGCCGTAAGGCTTGATGACGTGGGTTACACCGTCAAATACGACCTGTACGGTGAAGTAGTTGTAGTTAAGGATGAAGTAAGTGCCGTTTTCATACTCAACGTAAACAATGCTACCCGAATCCTCGGTATACTTTGTATACTCGTATTCATCCTCATCCTCTTCTTCCTCGGTTACCTCTTCCTCGGGAAGCTCGGGCTCTTCGGGAATCTTAACGGTTCCGTCAGCGCCGATCTCTACGCGGAGAGCGGTAAGCTTGATATCGGT
Organism: Eubacteriales bacterium; assembly: GCA_045531455.1. Taxonomy (GTDB): domain Bacteria; phylum Bacillota; class Clostridia; order Oscillospirales; family CAG-272; genus CAG-390. The sequence goes on along the minus strand of JAZSEA010000042.1, from coordinate 7,196 downwards.
ATCGGTGTTGAGGATAACCTGCTTTGCAAGCTCGAGAGTCTTGATGAACTGTTCGTATGCAAGATCAACGATCTCGTTTGCAGCCTTGGTGGTAGCAAGGGTCTCGTTGTATACATTGTCGAGAGCACCGAGGAACTCTGCGTTGTAAACGCCTGCGAACTTAGCGTCGTTGTAGTACGCCTTAGCGATCGAGGAGTTTGCAAGAGCCTTGTTGAGTGCATTTGCACGAACGTTGAGGGTCTTGAAGAGGTTGTTGATAGCGGTGATCTGGCTCTTTACGTAACCAAATGCGGTGTCGTAATTTCTCTTAGCTGCCTGATAATCGGTAAGGATGTTGGGATTGGGAGCGAGTGCTGCGTTCAGTGCCTCGTAAACACCTGTGAAGCTGTCTACGCCGGTATAATACTGAGCTGCATCAAGCTTTGCCTTTGCCTCAGCTTCCTTAACGCGAGCATTGTCGGCATTAATGAAGGAGGATACGTACTGGGTAACAGCACCCTTGAATACGTCGTTGTCGAAGTTGAAGAGAGTGCCTTCCTTGGTCGCTGCCTTCTTAGCGGCATCGAGTTCCTTGTATTCAGCGGAGGATCTTATCGGTCCGAGTGCGGAGTTTCTGTAAGTTGTGATAGCCTTTTCAGCAGTATCGTAAGCAGCCTTGGCGTCTTTGTACTCCTTGGTATTCTCTACTGCCTTCTTGTACTTGGTGATGTAATCGTTTACGATGAATCCGCCGCCGATTACGAATCCGTCAGCATTCTTCTCTACTTCGAGGAGAACGTTGAATTCCTCTGCGCCCTCGGGCTTCATAGGAATCTTAACCTTCTGGTACTTGACGGACAGAAGGGCAAGGATATCGCCTGCGAGCTTGATCTGCTGTTCAGCGTTAGCGCCCTTGATCTGATCAACCTTTTCATCGATCTTCGCATCGATGGGAGCGGTGAGCTTCTCTACGTAATCCTTGTACTCAGCCTCATTGAGGTAACCCTCGGTAATAGCGGTGAGAGCTGCCTTCTTTGCTGCTGCATCCTCTACGTACTGAATGTACTTAGCGTCGGTGTAGATCTTGGACTCAAGAGCTGCGATCTGTGCGCTGTACTCGGTCTCAGCATCCTTGATCTTCTTGTACTCGGTAACCATGGTCTCGTATGCAGCCTTTGCGGATGCCTCGAAGCCAGGAGTGTACTGATCGATGATCTTGGTGCTGGAGGTTACGATATCCATCTGAGCGGTATACTCAGCGGAGGTCTCGATGTTATCTACTGCCGCGATTGCGTTCTCGTATGCATCCTTAACTGCCTTGAAGCTTGCATCAGCTGCGAGGAAGTATACGTCAACGGCATCGCGTGCGGTCTTAACTTCAGCAGTAGCATCTACGATCTTCTGCTCATACTCAGCAAGAGTGCTGATAAGGAGCTTATGCTCGGTGCTGTCAGGATAGCTGATCGAGAACGTTGCGATATTGTTATTGAGGCCGTTTCTTACGCTCTCGTACTTGGAGAGTGTGGACTTAGCCTGAGCGAGAGCTGCATACTTCTCTGCGTATGCGGCATCGGTGATCTTACCGGAGGTATTGAGAGCATTCTGTGCCTTTTCATACGCGTCCTTTGCAGACTTAAGAGCATTGTTAGCGTCATTGATAAGCTTTGTGATCGCTGCCTCAGCTGCCTTCTTATCGGTGAGTGCTGCAGCATATGCGCGTGCATCGTCGAGAGAAGGAATGAAGTTTGTGATAGTTGCAAGAGCCTTATCAACTGCCTGCTGCTTAACGGTGTATTCGGTAGAAGTGGTATCTGCGATAGCATCGCGAGCTGCTACTGCATCGTCGTAAGCCTTGATGAGCTCGGGGAGCTTATCAAGCTTAGTCGAAACAGAGGTTGCGATAGCGTTCTCAAGATCCGCGGTTCTGTCTGCGATCGCATTGATCGCGGTGGTGAGAGAGGTCTGTGCCTTGGTGTAGTCGCCGGAAAGATCGGAGTAGATCTTGTTGGTTCCGGTGAGATTGGGAACGAAGTTGGTTACGAAGTTCTGGTAAGTCTTGTTCCAAGCGTTTGCAAGTGCGTAAGGATCATCAAGGGGAGCCTTGATTTCTGCCTTAGCAAGAGCAGCATCAACAAGAGTCTTCATACCGGTTCTTACGGATACAACGCCCTTATCGTTGATGATAATGTCTGCATTGTAGTAACCGTTGATATCTCTGTAGATCTGGTTGATCGCGTCGCTGGCTTCCTTGGAGTTGACAGCTGCGTAAACACGACCCTCGAGAAGTGCCTGCTGGAGCTCCTTAGCTGCAGCTTCTTCCTCGAGCTTAGCTGCGAGTTCAGCCTCAAGCTTGAGAGCTTCCTCGTCTGCAAGTGCCTCGTCTGCATCGGGGATACGCTCACCGATGAGGAACTGGTGGCCAACGATCTTATGGAGCTGGAGGTCCTTGGTAAGGTCGTTGAGGATGGTGTAGTACTTAACTACGTCTTCCTTAAGAATATCGTAACGTACAGAGTAGTACTCGCTGAGTCTGTTGTCTTCCTTAAGCTCCTCGTAGTTCTCGTAGCAAAGGATGAAGTAGAGACCTGCGCCGTTCTCGATAGCCTTAAGCATGCTGTAACCGATGTTACCTTCCATGTTCAGAGGAGTACCTGCGAACTCAACGCTGCCGTGGAGGACAACGCCGATGAAAGGAACTGCGTTAGCGGATGTGTTGTAACGGCTCGAGTCAAGAGGTGCATTGATGATGTAATCTACGTACTTCCAAGTGTATGCGTTTGCACCCTCGGTCATAACGAGATCATAATCGTTGCTCATCTTCTCAAAGAGAGCCTGAGTGTACTTCTTGGAGTCCTCGCGGTTGTAAGGCTCATCCTCGTCGAAGTCGGAGTTGACGTCTGTACCGAGAGCAGCTACCGATATAGCCTTGAGAGCTGCGCTGTCTTCATAATTCTTGAAGAGGTTTTCGGTAAGCTTATCATAGAAGTGAGTGAAGTAAGCCGCGGAGATCGCAAGCTCGAAACGTCCGACGTGAGTCTGACGGGTCGCGCTGTAGTAACGGCGGGACATATAGGTGTCGTTGATGGACTTGACTATATGCTTCTTAAGGGTAAGACCGTCGAAGAAATGGTCCTGACGGGTGTAAGCAAAGTTGAACTCGGGGAATACCTCGAAGCCCTTCTCTGCCGAGTAATCAAGGAGATCCTCGTAGCCGGAGTCGCCGCCTACTGCCTTCTCCCACTGGAGCTTATAGGGAACGGAGGAATACATACCGCCGTTTGCATAACCTGTAAGCTTGAACTTGATGTTCTTAACACCCTCTGCAGAGAGCTCGTCATACATAGTCTTGACGTTCTCGAAGGATGTAAGAGAGGTCATTACGTTTACAGGGATGGACATGATCTTCTCGAGAGTCTCGAGAGTACCGAATGTCTCAAGATACATAGGAATATCTTCCTGTACGTCGTCCTTGGTAAGAGCCTCAAGTCCGCCGGTTGCGTAGAGGTAATCACGGTAAGCCTCAGCCATACCCATCCAAGTGCACTCGTAGTAATCAGCGATCTGCTTCTCTTCCGCGATCTCATCGTCGGTAAGCATAATGTAGCGGATCTTGTAGTTACCTACGTACTTACGGGAGGATACAACGGTCCAGGTTGCGTTTGCACCGACCGAGATCGCGTTCGCAAGGTTGTAAGAGTCCTTAGGTCTGGGGTAGAAGAGCATCTGAATGGTGTTGTACTTACCTGCGGAACCCATATGGTAGTCGGAGAGCTCGGCAAGAGCGTCACCCTCTTCGATGATCGCTACGAAGCCCTTGTCTTCTTCAACAACTCGGTCCTCGGTAAGCTCCTCGTACATATGCTCCTCAACAACGTTACCGTCCTTATCAAGGATAATGACGTTTCCGTCGGGATCGATAGCTTCCTCAGTGGTCTGCTTCTGTACGGTTACCTGCTCTGTACGGTGTGTATTGGATACGATACCGAATACAGGGTAACGGATAACCTGCTGGTTAGCACCGGTAATGGTGTTGTATGCGTAGTCCTGTCCGTAAACCTTACCGTTGATGGTGGTATTGGACTTGACTGCGAGATCCTCGTGACGGAAGAGTGTACCCGAACCGTCCGGGAAGAAGTTATAACCTGTAAAGGTCTCTTCCTTCTGATCGAGGAGATAGTTTGCACCTGCTCCCATATAGGGGAGGATGCTTACGTATGTCAGCTGATAGAGAGACTCGTCGAAACGGAGACCGTTTGCGGGAAGTCTTACGCTCATGCCCCACTCGTCAAGAGTGTACTCGAGAGCCATCTTGAAGAGAGGCGGAGCCTTATCGGTGCCTTCATACTCGGTGAGCTGGTGGTCATATTCAAGCTGCTCGAAGGTGTAGGAGGGGATGTAGGTCTTGATGTAACCCTCGACGGTGATCAGCTCGTTACGGCTGATATCGGGAGTACATACCCAGATATCCATCTTGGTGCAGATAGGATAGAGCGCTCTCATCGACTGCTCTTCCTTGACTGTCTCTGCCTCTGCGAGGAACTTTTCGGAATAGAATGCAAGAAGCTTAATGAACTTGAACCATTCGCTGTTGCCGTCCTTGGGATCGCCTGTCGGCGAGCTTGCTGCGATCATCTGGTTACGCTTTGCCATTTGGAGGTAATCTCTCCACTCAACGAAGAGGTAACCGTTTTCTTCCGAGATCTTGTTGATCTCGTCTGCGAAGGGCTGGAGAATGTTGTTCTCGAATCTCGATCTCTCGATGATACGGGGAACAAGCATTCTGGTCTCTTCACGACCAATGGAGTACTCAACACGGATACCGTTCTTGATGTACTCAAAATTGATCTGTCCGCGGGATGCAGCCTCCGCGAAGCTGTTCATGGTCTTATCGGTATCGTTATCGGTGTACTTAACGATAATCTGAGACATAAGCTCACCCTTTACGGCAGCGCTGGGGCTGTTTGCTTCAGCGCCGATGTCATAGGGGTTCGAGAAGAGGATCTGACCCGTTGCGAGGTTACGGGTTGCAACCTCACCGGTGTAGTCGTCGATCCAGAGCTGATAGCCATGTGCTTCGTACATCATGGTCATCGACTCGAGCTTCTGCTGCTCGGTATCAAACTTGAGGGTAAGATACTTCTCGAGAGTTGCCTCGTAGTCGATCTCCTTCGTCACTTCTCCGTTCGAGTTAGTAACGTACTCGGGAGAAACGGCGCCGGCTGCGATATCGATAGCAAGCGTACCGAACATCATGATAACAGTCAAAAGTAATGCCAATATTCTTTTCATTATTGTATTTCTCCTTTCCTGTCAGATTACATTCGGTAGCTGATCTCGACAACGATGTTGGTAATGAAGCTTACGATCTTACCAACGAGAGTTGTAAAGAGGATAGCTATAAACATGATGAATACCATTGCGACAATGGTGCCGAGAGAGGTAATAAAGTTCTTTGACAGGGTATAATCGTGTGTTACCATCATACCTACAAAGATCAGAAGAACTGTCCAGATGAATCCTACCGTTACGATAAGATCGGTAATGTCGAGTTCGGGGAGAAGAGCAAAGTTGGTATAAATAGTACAGGGGATGACCAGGAGAACGAGAGGAAGGAGAGAATATCCGCAAGCAATGAAGATATCCTTGAAGCTTCCTTCACCGTCAAACAAGGTCGTAAGACACCAGTTTGCAACTACCCACAGGAAGAGGGGAACGAGCACGCTCATTGCCTGTGCGAAGATGGTGGTGTAAGAGCCGTAGGGGTTTACAAGGTAACCGGAACCGATCGCCTGATAGAAGAATACGAGAACGGTTACAACGATATAAACGATTGCGGCTCTGAGAGAACCTCTCTTTTCATGCTTGAGGTCCCAGAATCCGTCGAACGGATGGAAGATAAGGTGGAAACCGAAGAGGAGCTCCTCGACGAATGTTCTCTTTCCGCCTGCGGTAGCAGCTCTCTTGTTGACCTTTGCAGCCTTCTTGAAGCCGAGAGTGATCAGCACGATGAGACCGACTACGATTACGGGGATAAGAAGAACGTACTTAGCGATCCACTCTTTTCTGATCTCCTTATACGCATCGGACCAACCATCGGTATCGTATGCAGCCTCGTAGTAAGGAAGTGCTTCCTTATACTGACCGTTACGGTAGAGAGCGTCGCCGATTCCGATATAAGCAGCGTCGAAGTTCGAGTTTCTCTTGAGGATCTCTTCCCAGTCCTGCTTTGCCTGGTCGTACTGACGGTTGTTCTGATTTGCGATAGCCTGGATCAGAATGTCTCCGTACTCAGTACGCTGGAAGACTGTGATGTTGTCATCATTCTTATCGAGGATGAGCATGGTACCGTCGCTCATATAGGTGATACCCTCAATGTTCTTGAGGTTACCGAGCTGAGAGCCCTTATCGCCGAAGGCGAAGAGGAGGTTACCGTTGTCATCATAGGTGAAGATCTTCTGACGGGATTCGTCGATGATCGACCAAGTGTGCTCCGGACCGATTGCAACGTCGATGATCTTGGATACACCGGTGGTTGCGCCCTCGGAAGCTCTACCCGAAAGGTCGATTTCACCTGCAGGCGGCCAGAAACCGTTACGTGCCATAACCTCGTCACCCGACTGGTTGAGCATCTTAACGGGAGCGTAGTCACCCGACTTGGACTTATTCTTGATCGCGCTTCTTACGTCCTTATCCGCGATGGTCGAGGTAGTAACGTAGATGAAGCCCTTTTCATCAATGGTGATGTTGTTAAACTCGGTCGAGATGTTAGCCTCGGTCAGTTCTCTCTGCTCCTTGGTCTGGAACATTCTCCAGAAGACCTGCCAAGCATCGGGAGCGGTTTTCTGTGCACCCAAGAATCCGAGGAAGGCACCGTCAGAGTTCATGGAAATGATACCCTGGTTGGTGGTGGAGGATACAACGTAGATACGGCCTGCCTTGTCTACAGAAACTGCAACGGGCTGGTATACGCTGTTTTCGGGAAGAACTTCACTTGCAGGTTCAGGAACGATATCAACGAAGTTACCGAGCTTATCGAACACAACTATACGGGAGTTACCGGTATCAGCAACAAAGATTTCGTCGGCGTTTACGAAAATACCGCTGGGGGTATTAAGTGCATCCGGCACACCGAACTTGTTGGTAAAGGTATCGATAACAAGGCGTACGTTGAATTCTTCGTCGGTTACGATAACCTGGTTTGCATCGGTATTAGCGAT
>JAZSEA010000016.1:0-20769 GCA_045531455.1 Eubacteriales bacterium | reverse complement strand
GGTCGATGGTTGAGCGCGGATGGAAGACCCACGTTCTCGGAGAGGGCAGACAGTTTGCATCCGCTGAGGAGGCTGTCAAGACCTACCGCGCAGAGACCGGCGTTATCGACCAGGATCTCCCCGCATTTGTTATCGCAAAGGACGGCAAGCCCGTAGGCACTGTTGAAGACGGCGACAGCTTTATCTTCTTCAACTTCCGCGGCGACCGTTCCCTCGAGATCTCCCGCACCTTCGACGATTGTGAGACTTTCGACAAGTTCGACAGAGTCCGTCATCCTCAGGTAGTATACGCAGGTATGCTCGAGTACGACGGCGACCTTCACATTCCCTCCCGTTATCTCGTTTCTCCTCCCGAGATCACCAATACCCTCGGCGAGTACCTTGCAGGCAGCGGAATCTCCCAGCTTGCTATCTCCGAGACGCAGAAATACGGTCACGTAACCTACTTCTGGAACGGCAACCGCTCGGGCAAGTTCTCCGAGGAGCTCGAGACCTACATCGAGGTTCCCTCCGACGTTATTCCCTTCGAGCAGAGACCCTGGATGAAGTGCGCTGAGATCACAGACAAGCTCATCGAGTGCCTCGAGTCGGGCAAGTACCGCTACCTCCGCGTAAACTTCCCCAACGGCGATATGGTCGGTCACACGGGTTCTCTCCTTGCAACAGTTTGCTCTATGGAAGCACTTGACCTTCAGCTTGCACGTATCCTCGCAGTTGTAGACAAGCTCGGCGGCGTTGCAGTCATCACCGCTGACCACGGCAACGCAGACGAGATGGCAGAGCTTGACAAGAAGACAAAAGCTCCCAAGACCAACAAGGACGGCTCCTACAAGGCAAAGACCTCGCACACCCTCAATCCCGTTCCCTGCATCATCTACGACGCATCGGGCGAGGGCAGAATCTCTGTCAAGGCTGATAACGGTCAGTTCGGACTTTCAAACGTAGCTGCTACCGTTGTAAACCTTCTCGGATATGAGGCTCCCGATATGTGGGATGAGTCTCTTATCGAGATGAAGTGATGTTAACTTAATATGATTTCGCCCGCGCGTCCCAAAGGATGCGCGGGCGCATTGTTTTTATTGCAGTAGTTCTAAAAAATGTAATATTGATAAGCACGTTTGTCATATATGCAGTACAGACCAGGCTCTCCTCATTCACCGCTCCTCGCGGTCCCCTTTCCCCGCTGGGGAACGTAAATGGTTAACTGCAAGCCTCTTCGATATTCAGCGAACATCGTTTGAATTTTGCCCAATAAAAGCAATTAGGAATATTTTAATAAAAACAATTTGCACTTATTATGGAGTTTTCGCAAATCTTTTTAATAAATTATTCCTTTTTGCTACGCAAAATAGTATTGCCGAATAATATTCGCTGCAGAAATAAAAGATGATCGCCACACCCTTTTACGTTCCCCAGCGGGGAAAGGGGACCGCGAGGAGCGGTGAATGAGGAGAGCACCGTTCGTACCGCACGATTGATAAAGGTACCATTACTTTTTCTCTTAAGTTCCCACTTATGTGGCTTCGCCCCTGCACCCCGTTTAGTTTGTGCGAACATAGCATTTCTATTTTCAGTAAAAAGAGCCGATCAAGGATTTTACTCTCCGATCGGCTCAAAATTTTAGGTTTTAGATCTTATCTGCCATAATATCCATTACGAGCAGATCAATCTGTGATCTAACGTAGTTCTTTGCTTCAGCCATAGCATCTTCATCGAACCAGCCTTCCATTTCGACAAGATACTTGTACCAAATGCTTTGAACTGTTTCGATCTTCTCTTTTCTCGCATTTTTCTCTTGCTGATACAGATCATTATATACGATCTTATAGAAATCAAGAAGCGAGTTGAGTGTCGCTTCGCGTTCGCTGAAGACGGCGTTTATGACCTTCGTCTTATTCAAAACGACTTCAGTGATAACCGATTCGATCGCATCTCCGTCCTCAAATTCGTTTGTGTCGCTTATATCGATTAATGCACTGAACGTATCTTTGAGTGATGCCAACTGATCCTGAAGCTTGATGATCTGTGCCCAGACTTCCGATTTGGTAAGCTCTGCGGTTTTCTGTTCTGCGGTGGTATTGATATTTTCTGACATTTTATTATCCTCCAAATTATCTTTTGGCGGACACGCAAGGCAAATCTTGTTTTCTCCTACGAAGCGTGCCCTGCCACTTTTTACAAGACCTTTTGCCCGTTTGGGGTAGGTCGCTTCATATTCATTACCTTGGCTGTCAACAACAATCACGTTTTTTTCGATGGGTGTCGCCCCCTTTGTTATTGAAGTTAAGATATTAAGCGCGTGAATTCCGTTTTTTGTTATGGGTGCCGTCCCCGATTCACGTTTTTAATTATAGCATACCTGACATTCTTTGTCAATAGCAATAATAAAATTCAGAAGTTTTATTTATATTATCGTCCGTAGGGACCGACGTGCTCGGCGGTCCGTGGGCATTAAATTATATATTGGGTGAAGTTCAGAATCTATAATTATACTTTCTTGATATAATACACAACGATAATTTAGTTAGGCTCGGACCGCCGAGGACGTCGGTCCCTACAGGTTATAATTGAATTTGTACACATTGATAAAGAGCCAACTCATTTTACTAAGTCGGCTCTTTACGTTATGTATTAGCTTTTTTCTTAAAATACCTAACCGTAATCACAAGTGCTACAATACCGATCAGCGGGAAGACGGTTGTGAGGAGCATTCCCGATTTCATTCCGATCTGCTCGGCGGTGAGGCCTGTTTGAGTTGCGAGGTCGGCGGCGAAGGAGGATGCGGTCACTTTATCGACTACGATGCCCATTAGCTGGGGCGCGATCGATGCGCCGAGGTCTCCGCCCGACGCCATAAGTGCGTATGCGGCGACACCTGCGCCGGGGAGCTTTTCCTCCATAAATATCAGCGCGCCGGGCCAGAGCATCGAGGTAAACATACCCATCAGCGCACAGGCGATCAGGGCAACGACAGCGTTGGTGGAAAATCCCGCGATAAGATAGCAAGCAGCAGCACCGATCATTCCGATAAAAAGGACCGGCGTGATGCTCTTGCCGAATTTGGCGTATCCCATTCTCGTCAAAGCGAGAAGGATCGCGAACATCGCGGTTCCGAGGATATCGCCGAGGGCTTTATCGATTCCGATGGCGTTTTCCATAAAGCTCGAGACCCAGTTCGACATCGTATTCTCGGCACAGCTTCCAAAGAAGATGCAAGCCACGCAGAGGGCGAGTCCGACCACGTATCTCTTCGATCTTTCGCCGCCCTTCGAGGTCTCCGAGGAAGTCATATCGGGCATCGGCGATATCATAAAGAGCACGGCGGTGCTTAGCGGCAATGCGGCAAAGATCAGCGTCAGATAGCTCCAATTTTCGCTTCCGAAGAGCTTGAAGAAGACCGTGCTTATCAGGATGACAACGGTCACTCCGACGCCGTAGAGCGAATGCAGGAAGCTCATATCGCGTCCGGGATTATCCGAGGGGAGTGCGGCTACGACGGGGCTGACAAGTACCTCGGAAAGTCCCGCGGAGATCGAGAAGATCACAGTTGCGATCGCAAATCCCGTGAATACCGAGTTCGGGAAGATCAGAGGTGAGAAAGCATAGAAGGAGAGTCCGAGCGAGGTTATGATAGGCATAACTCTGACTAAGAACTTTTCATTGAAGTACTTTGAAAAGAAGGAAAGGATCAGGTCGACCGTAAGCTGTGTGCAGAAATTGATCAGCACGAGCGTTCCGAGGTTCGTATAGGAAACGCCGTACATATCGTGGAAGGTCACAAAAAGCAGAGGAGGCAATGCGAATGCCGACGCCATCGTGACGTATGCGGAATAGCAGGCGAGCTTTGTGCGTTTGTAGTTCATTATTCTTTACTGTCCTTTGGTGTTTTGATTCTTTAATTATACCACAATCGTTACATTTTTCGAGGGCAACGGCGATTTTTAAAAAATTTGTGATATAATGACAAAAGCAAAGCCTCGCACTTTGGTGCAAGGCTTTACTTTTGTCCAAAACGTGGGCGGGACGCCGCCGTTTTGGAGCACATTGGGAGTTATTTCGCCCTCTGCGGAGGGCGACTTAAGGCACTGCCTTAAGAAACCGCAAACTTTTGAAAAAGTTTGATCAAAACTTTTGTCAATTTTAGTTGGCGGGTAATTCGTCGAGAAAATACGCTCTCGAATGTGCGGGCTTGCCTTGCGCGTCACGGATGGTAACGCGGACGTAGTTATCGGTAGGTTTAAGCTCGAAGGTTGCTTCGGTGATCGGAGTACCGTCTCCGTTTCCAAAGTAGCCTGCGTGGCGCGAGCCTGTACTGAATGCGATGGTGGAAACGGGCGAGGTCTTAACGGTCACCTTGCCGTCCTCGTAGCTTATCTCGGTGAAATCGGGACCCTGAGATGCGTAATAATCGCCATTTGCAAGCGCGTCAGTGATAGCCTTATAATCGAGCTTATCCGCCTTGATGCAGGTCCAAGCACCAAAGGAATCCCACGTGACCTCACCCGGATGCTTGTTGTGGTTATCGTCGGTGCCGAGGCATCCGATGCGATCGCCCGCGAGGAGCATATCGTCGTATACGCGGTCATTCTGTTCGGGATGTCCGATGGCTACGCAACCGAAGTTGCAGATCTCCATAGCATCCATACCGTGATACTTGGTATAGCGGGTGTAATCTTCCTGCGACCAGGTGGGGTGGTTGTATGTAACGAAGAATCCCGCCGCCTTTACGCGGGCAATACACTCGTTGATCGACTCGGGCGTGTATTCGGGCTTGAATTCGGGTTCATCGGCGAGGTTTGCCTTATCCTCGTTCTTATTGAAATGCTTTCGGTGGAACCAGCAGACCTGCCGTGTGTTGTCGGGATCCTTTGCAATAAAGCACATATGGCAAACGCGCTTAACGTTGCGGATAGGATCTATCTCGGGCTCGGTGAAGGTGATTTCCCAGCCGTTAAGGGCGATAAATTCATCGTCCGAAAGCTCGGAGTGATGAGGGATGAGAATGTCGTGGTCGGTATAGGCAACGACGGAATAGCCCTCGTTCTTATAGATCTCCTTGACCTCCTCGGGGGTAAGACAGCCATCCGATAAGACGGTGTGACAATGAAGATTTGCTTTGTAGAAGTTTCCCGATTCGGGGAGCAGGTGCTTTTTCATTTGATTCCTCCAAAATTTTAAAAATCCGCAAGCCTCACGGAGACTTGCGGCTAGCCGTACGGCTATTATTCATTCCGCATTTTCGGCGGGGTTTTCTGTTTTCTTTTTAGGCTTGATGATGATCTTTATCTGCGACCAGAAGATCGTTGCTACCTGAAGCGGTGCGCCGAACAGGAAGATGTACCAAAGCGACCAATTTGCGATCGAAATATAGGTCGCGGCGATGATCGTCCAGATTATCAGCGAGATAAAGAGGAAGTTGATCTTATATTTGCCCCAGATGGCATTGAATACGAGCAGGTCGATGCAGGTTGCGGGGACCGCCCACATAAAGGGCAGCCACACGCGGTCTGCGCCTGCGCTTTGCATTGCGATGAAGATGATCGTGGCAATAAACCAGACTCCGACGGACGAGAGCAGCGAGATCAGAAGTCGGTTCTTCTTCCCCGCTCTTACGGCTTCGGCATCGGGCGTCTGCGCGGCTGTTCCATGGTCGGAGATCAGCCAATCAACCGTGACGTCGAACATATCCGCGATCTTCCAGAGAACGGCAATATCCGGAACCGACTCGCCGCGTTCCCATTTAGAGATCGCCTTATCGGTATAATTGAGCTTTTCGGCAAACTGCGCCTGAGTCAGTCCCGCGGCATTTCGCATAGCGGAAATGTTCACGGCGATATTCTGCCTGATCTCAACAATATCCATACCCTTCTCCTTTCGTTTTTAATAATGATATCATAAAAGTATCAAAAATCTTGTCGTATCACTTGAATATCTTGCCCTTTGCATCGTGGATCGACAGACGCTTGATCGAATAATTCTCCTCCGCGCGCATAAAGATGAGTCGCTTGCGGAGTGCCTCGAGGAGATACTCGGGGCTGAGATTCTGATTGCTTCCCGCGGCAAGGAGCGCGGTGATCCTGAGCTTACCCTCGGGTCTTTCAAGCTTGAAGCTCTTGATGAGCGGGAAGATATCGACTTCCTTTTCGCCCGATTTCGTATGCTTCATAACGGTCAGCGGCGAATTCGAGAGAACGCGGTCGATCTTCCCGAGCATTTCATCATCGCAATCATAGTCGATGAGATACTCGTAAAGCGCACCGTCGATGTCGGCAAACTTGCGCTCTGCGGGATAGCAGGCGAAGAAATCGAGGTCTGCGACGGTTGCCTTATGAAGGCGCGCGAGGATGTCCTCCGCGGGAATATCGCGTGTGAGCTTGATATCCGCCATCTCGCATACGCTCTCGCATCCTATAGGAAGCGGAAGTCCGAAGACGAGTTTGGGATGCGGATTGAAGCCCTGCGTATACCAAAGCGGCAATTCCGCGCGACTGAGGATACGCTGAAAGGTGCGCTGAAGATCGAGATGCGAGATATACTGAAGCGCGCCCTTTTTGCAGAAGCAAAGACGGAGAGTAGCGGGGGTCTCAAGGATCGGATAATCGCTTATTTTTTTGAATTCGGACAGCATGTATCCTTACCTCCCAGACAGTTTGCGCCGCAACCCGAGCACTGCTCACGGCAGGAGGGCGTGGTCTTTTCCTCATATGCCTTCCTCTTCTCTCGGAGGAGGAATTCCTTTGTAACGCCGACGTCGATAATATCCCAAGGAAGGACCTCATCATCCGCGCGGCGGCGGTTTGCGTAAAACGCAGTATCGATGCCCGAATCGGCAAAGACCTTCATCCAAGCCTCGGCATCGAAATACTCATCCCACGCATCAAATCCAAATCCGCGCTCGTGAGCAAGAAGAAGCGACTTCGAGAGTCTTCTGTCGCCGAGTGCGAGGACCGCCTCGATATGCGAAACACGGGCATCGTGGTGATGATACTTGATCTTACGGTCGGTAATGCAGGTACGGAGATGCTGCTGCTTGCGAACGAGCTCGTCCACTGTGTCCTGCGCCTCCCACTGGAAGGGAGTAAAGGGCTTCGGAACGAAGCAGGAGACGCTAACGCTGACGGTGGGCGCACGGCGGCTGTGTCCGGGAGTTGCATAGAACTGCTCGACGGTCGCCTTAGCAAGCTTTGCGATGCCCTCGATATCCTCGTCGGTCTCTGTGGGAAGTCCGTTCATAAAATAGAGCTTGACCTGCTCCTTGCCCGATCCGAATGCGATCGAAGCCGAACGCATAAGGTCTTCCTCGGTGACGTTCTTATTGATAACGTCGCGGAGCCTCTGCGTTCCCGCCTCGGGCGCGAAGGTGATTGAGGATGCTCTGACCGATGCGACCTTTTCCATCAGCTCCTTTGTAAAGGAGTCGATTCTGAGCGAGGGGAGCGAGAGATTTACCTTCTTCTCGTTCGTCCACTCGATAAGTCCGTCGGTAAGCTCGGGGAGCTTTGTATAGTCGGAGATTGAAAGCGACGTGAGCGAGATCTCCTCGTATCCCGTTGCTTCATAGATGCATTTTGCCTGACGAAGAAGAGTCTCGGGAGATTTTTCGCGGACGGGACGGTAGATCATTCCCGCCTGACAGAAGCGGCAACCGCGTATACATCCGCGGAAGACCTCGAGCATGATTCTGTCCTGAACCGTCTCGAGATAGGGCATAACGACCGCCTCGGGGAAATACATTGTGTCAAGATTTTCGACAATGCGCTTCTTGACGCTTGCAGGCACGCCCTCTGCATTGGGAGTATAAGACTTGACCGTACCGTCCTCGTTATACTCAACGTCGTAGAGAGACGGAACGTAGACGCCGGAGATCGTGCGTGCGGCTTCAAGAAGGAATTCCTTCTTTGTTGCGCCCTGCTCCTTCATCTTTACGTAAAGGGCAACTATCTCGGGGAGCATCTCCTCGCCCTCTCCGATATTGAAGAGGTCGAAGAACTCCGCGATGGGCTCGGGGTTGACCGCACAGGGTCCGCCGCCGATAACTATGGGGTAATCCTCTCCTCTCTCGGAAGCCGAAAGCGGGATCCCCGCAAGCTCGAGGACGTTGAGGATATTGGTATAGCACATCTCATACTGGAGAGTGAAGCCGAGAAAATCAAAGTCGCGGACATCATCGCCGCTTTCGTGCGCCTTGAGAAGTATCTCCTTCTCGCGGAGCTTGGCGGTCATATCCTGCCATGGAGCAAATACGCGCTCGCACCATACGTCGTCGCTTTGGTTGAGGACACCGTAAAGGATTCTCATACCGAGGTTAGACATACCGATCTCATAGGAATCCGGGAAGCAGAAGGCGAAACGTGCCTTAACTCTCTCCTTATCCTTGATGATCTGACCGTATTCTCCGCCCGAATATCTGCCGGGCTTCTGAACCGAGCGCAAAAGTGAACTATCGTACATTTTATTTTTCCTTATTTAAGTAAGAGATTTGCCAGAATAAAACTCGGAACTACCGAAAGGATCTGGAAAAGAACTATATAGAGCGAGGACATACCCGCAAGTGCGCCGACAACTCCGAGGAATACCGAGAGTAGTACGCCGACGGCGAAGAGAACGATGCTTACGTTGACGCTGAGCTTCGAATAGATTCCGAAGAGCTTGCAAGCCTTGACAACGTCAAGGATCGACTCGGGATTCTCGCCGTTTACGAGCACGCCGCCCTCAATCGTTCCGTCATCCTCTGCGGGAGCTTCGGATGCGGCATCATAGGGCTTGCGGACAAGGGTGAGCTTGCCGTCGAAGGTGCTTGTCAGGATGCGGGAGATGAGCTCGAGATTGATATTCGGGTCTACGGTACGCATAACGATCCTGGTCTTTGCAAGAGAAAGCTCGTTGATGACCGAAAGCATACTGTCCGAGATCCTGTAGGTGAGATAAAGCTTGAATACCTCGATTCCGTCTACCGCGATATGGAGAACAACTCCGCCGGGGTTGGAAGCGATGTATTTATCGTCATAGTATCTCATAACCGCGATGCCCTTGGAGGTAAGGTAAGCGTCCGAGCCGACGGTATACTGTCTGCCGCCCGCGATGCCCTCGAATCCGCCGTCCTCAACGTGGATGACGGTCACGTCCTCGGGAATATCCCCCTCGGCAGTGGAGGCTCTGAATACGCCGGCGATCCTGCCGCCTATACGGTCATAGAGAGCGGAAACACCGCACATAATATCGAACACGTCCTGCATATGGTTCTTGTCGCAGACAGAGATACGGTTGATGGTAAGAGAGGTATCGTCAAATAGATCGGATTCCTCGAATACAACGGTATCGACCTTCTTGTACTCGCTGACATCGGATTCGCTGAAGATCACAGAATCGGCGTTGAGATTCTTCGAGACGAGCGTGAAGAAGGGATAGCTCATTACTACGAGCATAAAGGTGGGAAGGCTGAAGAGATTTACCGCGAGGAATGCATTGAAGGACTCGATAGCGGTCTTATCCGACGCAAGCGAGATAATAAATACGACGAGCGAGAGCGCAAACACGGGCGCGATGATGAAATTCAGCATCTTTGCCATCGGATTGCGGCGGTTGATACGTCTGAAATAGTTTTCGGCGAAGCTTCCGCGTCTCATACGGAATGCCTGACCGATCTTATGCTCTGCCTCGCCTACGCGGTTTTCGCCGAGCTCGGTTGCAAGATCGTTGGAATCGACTCTCTCGAGGGTGGCAATGCTCTGCCAGGAGGAAAGTCTGTCAAAAACGTATACCTCGCGCTCGAGGACGAAATAATCGTGGACCGCTCCGAGAAGGAGACAGATCGCCGCAGGAAAATTATAGAGAGTAAACGCTTCGGGCGAAACTATCGCAAGCACGATATCGTAAAGAACGGTTATCACTACTGCGGCGGCGCTGAGAGAATGTACTATCGGCTCAGCCTTGAAGATCGAATTGATGCCGTAGAAGAGCTGTTTTACAGAGAATGCCGCGGCGATCATAAGGAGCTGGAGCGAAATAAGTATATGAACGACGGGGTAAACTCCAACGTCAAGCACGCCGCCAAAGCTCTTGCCAAATGCATCGTAGACAAAGAGCAGAAGCGCGAAGATCACGGTTCCGCCGAGACGAATGAGCATCTTGAAGCGGTCGCGTGCGTACGCGGACTTGATCGACGCAGACTGCGCGTGCGACATATATTCCTTGCCCTCATAGCCGTATGCGAGCGAAAGGTCCGTAGTCTTATTTCTTGTTACCGTAGGACGGGGCTCCGACTTTGCAATATCATTTGCACCGCCCTCGGTGTATCCGAGAGCTGTAAGCAGGGTTGCGGTATCCTCGTCGATCTCGGGAGCCGAATCCTCCTCTGCGGGATCTTCTTCGGGTTCTTCCTCAACGAATACCGGCTCTTCCTCGTCCTCATATTCGAGCTCTGCGGGCTCGGAATATTCGGTGATCTCCTCTGCGGGAGCTTCTTCCGTCTCGGCTGCGTATTCCTCGGGAAGCTCCTCGGGAATATATTCCTCCGATGCCTCCTCGGGTGCGACGTCATAATCCTCCATCACGGGGATATCAAAAGCCTCAATGCCTTCCGTAACCGCATTGTCATCCTCGCCGAAAAGCTCGGCAAGTGCGTCCGAGATATCTTCATCCGCGGTATTCCCCTCTTCGGTCATAGCCTCGGCAAGCCACGCCTCGTAATCATCGTCTTCGTTATCTGCAGGGACATTCTGCTCTGCAGGGGTAGACTTTTCGTCCTCATCGGTCATAATCTCGTCAAGGCGAGCAGTCTCGTCCGCCTCAGCTACAGGCTCCTCCTGCTTTTTATCCTTAGAGAACAGCTTGGAAAACAACGCATTTCTCTTGTTATCGTCTGCCATATTCACATCCACCTTTTTTTATTTTGCCGAATGCTTCTGTCTTGCCGCTTCGGTAAGGACCACAGCAGCAGCAGTCGAAACATTCATCGAGTTGACCTTTCCGTACATCGGGATCGAGATCTTATAGTCGCTTTTTTCACAAACGAGTCGGGAAACTCCTCGACCCTCGCTTCCGAAAACGAACGCGGCGGCACGGTTCATATCAACGCCGTAAAGCTCGTCTCCGTCCGCCTCAGCGGCATAGACCCATACGCCCGCCTCCTGAAGCTCTTCTATTGCCGCAGCGATGTTGACCACCTTTGCGACAGCCATATGCTCGAGCGCGCCCGCGGAGGATTTTGCAGCCGCAGGTGTAAGACCCGCCGCGCGTCTCTTCGGAATGATCACTCCGTGTGCTCCCGCACATTCGGCGCATCTTACGACAGCTCCGAGGTTGTAAGGATCCTCAACACCGTCAAGGATGACGATGAAGGGCTCCTCGCCTCTTTCCTCGGCGATCTTCAGAATGTCCGCGACCTCGCAATATTCCTTCTCTGCCGCCATTGCGGCAACGCCCTGATGGTTTGCTCCTCCGCAAAGCGAATCGAGCTTCTCGCGCTCAACGTCAACGATCGGGATGCCCTTCTCGGACGCCATTGCGATGATCTGGAGGACCGAGCCCTCTCTGTCTCCCTTTCGGAGGTATATCTTATCGACCGCGCGATCGGTCTTGAGCAGCTCACGAACCTGATTTCTGCCGTAAACGATGCCCTCCGCTACCTCGCGGACAGCACCGCCCTCGCGGTTGATCGGTTTTCTACCGTGCTTGAAATTATTTCTGTTATCCATTATTTACCCCTATTCTCAGCGTGCGTTTCTCTTCTGCGCTCTTCCGAAATTGAGCGAGCCCTCGCTGAGGATATTTATATGATCGAGCGCCTTGCCCGTACCTATTGCGACACAAGAGATAGCGTCCTTGGCGACATAGGTGTGTATTCCCGTCAAATCGGTGATAAGCTTATCAAATCCGCGGAGAAGCGAGCCTCCTCCCGTCATGACAATGCCGTTATTGATGATATCGGCAACAAGCTCGGGCGGTGTACGCTCGATGACCTGACAGATAGCGTCAATGATCGCCGTGATCGGTCCGAGGAGAGCCTCAAGCATCTCGTAGTTATTGAGAGTCACGTACTTCGGCAGACCCTGCGCAAGACAACGTCCCTTGACGTCCATCTGCTCGAGACGGGCGGGCTTGAAGACGGTTCCGAGACGGATCTTGATGCTTTCGGCGGTTCTCTCGCCAATCAGGATATTATACTTCTGACGGACGTAGCGAATTATAGCCTCGTCAAACTTGTCCCCGGCGACCTTGATCGATTCCGAAACGACAACGCCCTCAAGCGAGATGACGGCAATATCGGTCGTTCCGCCGCCGATATCGACGATCATACTACCGCTCGGTGCGGAAATATCGATACCTGCACCGATTGCGGCAGCGACGGGCTCCTCGATGAGGTATGCCGCGCGTGCGCCTGCGTTTCTGACCGCGTCCTCGACCGCGCGCTCCTCGACCTCTGTGATACCCGAGGGAACGCATATAACGACTCTGGGCGGAATTATCATCGGTCCGCAAGCGGAGCGGAGGAAATACTGCAGCATTTCAAGTGTTCTGTCATACTGGCTGATAACTCCGTCACGAAGTGGACGTACGGTTACGATATTCGCGGGAGTGCGCCCGATCATCATCTGCGCTTCCCTGCCGAACGCGATTATTTCATCTGTGTCAAGATCGACTGCAACGACAGAAGGCTCGGAAAGTACGATGCCCTTGCCCTTAACGTAGACAAGACAGCTCGCAGTCCCGAGGTCGATTCCTATATCCTTTCTAAGCGATAAATTCAACATCTATATTCTCCACGGCATATTGCCGCTATTTTATATTAATACATAATAATTATACTATATTCGACGAAAAAATGCAACCGTTTTCATAAAATATTATCAAATTTTCTTCGGATATTTTAATCAAAACAAAGCAGGCACCGCGGTACCTGCTTATAATTTTGACCTATCCGATTTTGCGAGACAAACGCACGCGACGTAAGCCGCTCCCGCTTCATAGAGAAGCTTTGCCGCCTCGCTGACGGTCGCTCCCGTTGTCACAAGATCGTCAACGAGAATGACGTTCTTACCCGCAACTGCGCTCGGTCTTCCGATCGAAAACATCCCCTTGACGTTCTCGATCCTCTCGTCAATATTCAGATATTTCTGCTGTTTTCCGTGCTTGAGTCTTCGCAAAAGAGTTGCGTGGCGGAAGCCCGATCTCTTCCCGATCGCCTGAGCCAGATGCTTGGCCTGATCGTGTCCGTCGCGCGCGATCATCTTGCGGCTTCGCGGAATATGCGTTACAATAGTATTCTCCCTTGTAAGCGAACGCGCGGCGGCAAGTTTACCGATCGGTTGCGAAAGAATTGCCGCAAAATACGAAAAAGCAAGTCCGTCGGGGATATGCTTGAGCCTTTTGATGATCCTGTTGAGCGCGGAATCACGCATTTCGGAGTCGTAAAAGGCATATTTGATGAGCAGATCGACGCCGTTGTTCTTCATTATCAAGGGCGCACAGACGCAGTCGCGCGCAAATGAATTGCACTCGCGGCAGATAAGGAGATGCGAGCGTTTGAGATCATTCTCGCAATCTCGGCACAAAAGCCCCTCTCCCCGCGTATTCATCTCACCGCAAGCGATGCATTTCTCGCCCGCGACGATGCACCGAAGCCAAAGCCTCAGCTTTGTTATCGGATACATTTTCATTTTCCGGATACCTCCGAAAGTCTTCTCGAAAGACCCGTATATCGCAACGCGGAGCGCACTCCGCCGACCATCGACTCGACGGTTGACTCAAAGCCAACTACGATAACGCGCTTCTGCGCACGAGTCACGGCGGTATAGAGCAGATTTCTCGTGCAGAGCATTGGCGGCACGCTTCCGAGCGGTATTACGACCGTCGGATACTCGCTTCCCTGGCTCTTATGGACTGTCACGCAATAAGCGAGCTCAAGATCCTCGAGGTCGGCAAAGTCATAGAAGACCTCGCGCGAATCGAAGTCGATCTCGATATATTTTTCGGGGATATTGATATCCTTGATCTTGCCGATGTCGCCGTTGAAAATGCCCATTCCGAGCTTGCCGAAGCGTGTCCATTCAAGCTCGTAATTATTGCGCACCTGCATAACTCTGTCGCCCGTACGGAAGAGAGTATCTCTGAATTTATATTCCTTTTTTCCTCTTCCCTGCGGATTGATCGCGGCTTGCAGGACGGAATTGAGCTTGTCAGTGCCCGAATTACCGCGTCTTGTCGGTGAGATCACCTGTATACCCTCGGGATCGCCGTATGCGCGCGGAAGTCGCTCTGCGCAAAGGCTTGCAACCGTGGACGCTATCAGCGAATCGGTCTCGCGTGGCATAAAGAAGAAATCGCGGTCCTTGACGTCAAGCCTCGGCATTTCGCCGCGGTTGATGGCGTGCGCGTTTGTTACGATCAGCGATTCCTCGGCTTGTCTGAATATCTTCGAGAGTCTGACCGAGGGGAGGCTCTCCGAATCGAGTATGTCGCAAAGGACTCTGCCCGCTCCGACAGAGGGAAGCTGATCGGCGTCTCCGATAAGAACGATCCTCGCACCGGGTCTGATCGCCTTCAGGAGCGCGGTCATAAGCGCGGTATCGATCATCGAAGCCTCATCGATGATTATCGCGTCCTCGTCGAGGTAATTGTTTTCTCCGCGCTTGAAAACAAGAGGCGCGCTGTCATCTCGTTTTGAAGATGTATCTCCGTCCCCGAAATCGACCTCGAGGAGGCGGTGGATAGTCTTTGCCTCGCGCCCCGTTGCTTCGGTCATTCGCTTTGCGGCACGTCCCGTGGGTGCAGCAAGGGCGACCTCTAGTCCGAGACTTTCGAAAATATTTATGATCGCGGTAACTACGGTGGTCTTACCCGTACCGGGTCCGCCCGTAAGCACGAGAACACCGCTCGTCATCGCGTTGAAGATTGCCTTTTTCTGTTCGTCGGCATACTCGATGCGGTTCTGCGCCTCCTCCTTGCGGACAAAGGCTTCGATATCCTTGAAATCAAGGGGTGCCGAGCCGCGCTTGAGCCGCCAGAGCTTTTCGGCGATGTAGCGTTCGTTTTTATACTGAAGCGACTCGTAGATATAGGTGTCATCGTCTACCTTTTCGGAAAAAAGTCTGCCCTTCATAACGAGCTTGTCCGTCTCTGCCGATACGGCTTCGGATGCAACTCCGAGCAGGCTCGATGCCGCTTCGATCAGCTTTTCACGCGGCAAACAGGTATGACCGTTCTGTATACCGTTGAAATTCAGGATATACACGATTCCCGCGCCGATCCTTTCGTTTGAATCCTGCGCAAGACCGAGCTTCTGCGCCATCGCATCGGCTTTATCAAATCCGATACCGCGAACCTCCTCGCAGAGTCGGTAAGGATTATCGCGCGCGATGCTGACGGAATGCTTACCGAAGCATTTGTATATCTTCATCGTTGTCGCGGGACCGAAATATTCTCTGAAGAAGGTAACTGTCGCGCGGATATCGGATTTTGATTTGAATTCCTCGGATATTTCCATTGCGCGCTTGGGCGTGATACCAGGAAGTCGCGCAAGCCAATCGGGATGGTTTTCTATGACGTCGACGGTATCGGTGCCGAATTCTTCGACGATCTTTCTCGCGGTCTTGGCGCGGATACCCTTGATCGCACCCGATGCGAGATAGCGCTCGATATCAGCCGCCTCGGTCGGCATTTCGGTCATATATTCAAGCACGCGGTACTGCTTGCCGTAGCGGGCGTTATTTTCCCATTTACCCGAGACGCTAACGCGGTCGCCCTCATCAACGCCGGGCATTATTCCCACGATATTGACAAGCTCATCCTCATCGCTGATGACGGTGGCAACGATG
The DNA here is from genome assembly GCA_045531455.1 of Eubacteriales bacterium. Taxonomy (GTDB): domain Bacteria; phylum Bacillota; class Clostridia; order Oscillospirales; family CAG-272; genus CAG-390. The sequence continues at coordinate 4,954 of JAZSEA010000016.1, read as the reverse complement.
TATCCGTTGTCGTCATTGCGATAGAGAATGCCCTCTACGGTGCCCTTTATTTGATTCTGACGGCTTTTATCCTCCTTTGCGGCTTCCTGTCTTCCGCCTAAAGAAAGGCTGTCAACAAAGCCGTCAAAGCCGCCTGCGCCGTATTCGTTTTTATTGCTCATTTTGCCTTTCCTTTTCATAAACTATTCGGACGTCGAAAAGTCCGAGTGAATCGAGCTCGCGTCTGAGTCTGCGGGAAGCATCGCCCTCCTCGGGCATCAGAAGCAGTATCTCTCCTCGGTTGCATATGATCGCCTTCCTTGCATTTTCGCAAAGCGCGGCGACCTCCTTGATATTCTCGCATCCGTTCAATCTGACGATAGGTCTCGGACGGGCGTTCTTCGGGGTCATAAAGCCGTCGGCTATGAATTTCATAGCGCAAAAGAGTCCCCACGCCGCAAATCCCGAAACAATTAGATCCAAAACCAACATACCGCACCCCTCCCGATATTATCATATACAGGGGTGCGGTATTGTGTTACAAATTAAAGCAGTTCCGCCTTAAGAACCTCTGCAAGGTCGCGGCGCTCCCAGGGAGCATCGAGGTCTTCTCTTCCCATATGACCGTAAGCCGCAAGCTTGGAGTAGATCGGTCTGCGGAGGCCGAAGCGCTCGATGATAGCGGCGGGTCTGAGGTCAAAGTTGCGGTTGAGTGCATCTGCGATCTTATCCTCATCGACCTTTGCGGTGCCAAAGGTATCAACGAGAACGGATACGGGGCGTGCAACGCCGATGGCGTACGCTACCTGGATCTCACAGCGGTCTGCGAGTCCTGCGGCAACTACGTTCTTTGCAAGATATCTTGCGGCGTAGCAAGCGGAACGGTCGACCTTTGTCGGGTCCTTACCCGAGAAAGCACCGCCGCCGTGGCGTGCGTATCCGCCGTAGGTATCAACGATGATCTTACGTCCGGTAAGTCCGCTGTCGCCCATTGGACCGCCGATTACGAAGCGTCCGGTGGGATTGACGAAGATCCTGGTATTTTCATCAAGAAGCTCTGCGGGAACTGTGGGCTTGATAACGTGCTCTAAGATATCCTCGCGGATCTGCTCGAGAGTTACAGCCGCGTCGTGCTGAGAGGATACGACAACGGTATCGACTCGAACGGGCTTATCGTCCTCGTACTCAACGGTGACCTGAGTCTTACCGTCGGGGCGAAGATACTTGAGAGTGCCGTTCTTACGAACGTCGGTGAGCTTCTTTGCCATCTTGTGTGCAAGGGAGATGGGCAGGGGCATAAGCTCGGGAGTCTCGTTGCAAGCGTAACCGAACATAAGGCCCTGGTCGCCCGCGCCTGTGTCGTATTTGTCAACGATCTCGCCGTTCTTTGCCTCGAGAGCTTTGTCTACGCCGAGAGCGATGTCGGGAGACTGACCGTGGAGGGACGAGATGACCGCACAGCTGTCGCAGTCAAAGCCATACTTTGCGCGGTCGTAACCGATCTCACGTACTGTCTCGCGCGCGATCGTCTGAAGATCGGCGTATCCGTTTGTGGTGACCTCACCCATAACAACGATGAGACCTGTGGTGCAGCTTACCTCGCAAGCAACGCGAGACATAGGGTCCTGCGCAAGAAGATTGTCAAGGACGGCATCCGAGATCATATCGCAGATCTTATCGGGATGACCCTCGGTAACAGACTCGGATGTAAAAAGTCTACGTTTCTTTTCCATAATTTTTCCTTTCTCAAAAAAGAGACCTCGTTCAGACGAGGCCTCAAAAACTCATCTGTCAGGATTTAGCACCTTGCCTTGCGGCAGGTTGCTGCAACGTCATAGGGCCTGTCCCTCGGTTGCTCTTGATAAGATCTCTATGTTTACTTATTTTAGCAATATATTATATCACGTATAGATGCAAATGTCAATACCTTTTTGACAAATTATTCTGCATCTGCCTTCGATCTGATCTTCTCGCAGAGAATATTGAAGAAAAACGATGCAACCGCGCCGCAAATGATCGCTACAACATAGGAAATGATATTTCCGATTGATGTCGCGAACGAGGGAAGGATCATGATCGTCGTTGCGATAACGAATCCCATTACACAATGTGATGCGACGGAATGGTACTTATCGAAGACGAGCTTCATAAGCTTCGAGAGAAGCAGGAGCGTTGCAAGCATAGCGCATCCGAGGGGGAGCAGAACCGAGAAATCAAGATGCGAGATACCGTGCGACATCTGCTCGTAGATCCCGAAGAAAAGCAGAAGTGTCGATGAGCTGAAACCGGGCACGATGAAGCTGAGTCCCCAAAGAAGACCGCAGATAAGCCAACCGACAAGTCCGGGCTCGATCGTAAGAGTCCACACGTTCTTGAAGACGTAGAACACCGCTGTGATCGCAACGAAGCTGATAACAAGCGAGATGATCGATGCCTTGCCTCTTCCCTTCTCACCCGCCTCACGCCAGAGATCGGGAATAGTGCCCGCGATAAGTCCGACGAATACGCAGAGGACGACAGCCTCATTGACCGAGAGCAGCCATTCGGTAACTCCCGCGAAGCCTACAAATCCAAGCGCGCCGCCAATTCCGACAAAGATCAGCATCTTCCAATGCTTTTTTATGCCCTTGAAGGGGCTTGAAAGAACCTCGAGGAGCTGATCGTATATTCCGAATGCGTAGCAGAGTGTTCCGCCGCTGACGCCGGGAAGGATCGCGCCGATTCCGACTATACATCCCTGAATTACCCAGAGAATTGCTTTAAGTAAAAAATTCTTTTTCATTTTTAAAATTCCTTTTGGTGATGGTATTATTATACACCAAGATCACACCAAATTCAACAACAAGTTGTAAACAAAACCGACCCCATTACAGGGTCGGTCAATTATTTCAGCTGAATTCAAAATGTCCGCCGAGTCCGAAGATCATATAGATTATCGAAGCCGAGACGAGCACGATCGCGATCAGCACGAATATAAGCGAGCGGATGCTCCAGAAGGACTGCTTCTCTCCCGAAGCGTTTTCCTTTCGGGGTACCAGCTTTACCGCGCGAAGAGCGGTAACGAGGGGTTTATATAAAGCGAGAACAAGACCCGCGTTGAGTACGGATTTAGTGAGATTGAAGGGGAGCAGGAGTGTGGGAAGCAGTTCGACGACCTGCTTGAGCTCGACCTTCATATAGATCGGTGTGATGAGCAGATTGCAGAGCATCATAACGGTAACCGTTGCAATTACCGACGAAGCAAGTGCTATCGCAACTCCCGATATATTTCTTCTCTTTGAATAGATATACGCCGCCACTACCGAGAAGGTTGCGGTGGAAGCAAAGTCCATAAGCCATCCCCAAAATCCCGTATCGCCGACGGTTATCTGCTCGATCGTTGCAACAAGCAGAGAGATAACGGCACCCGCGCCGGGTCCGAGGATCATAGCCGCGATACAAACGATCGCGTCTTTAGCGTCAAAGGTGAGAAAGCTTACGTTGATCCTGAATACAAACGCAACGCAGTATGCCATTGCGGCAAACATTGCGCATAAAACGAGCTTGCGGATGTAGTGTCTGTAGTTTTTTGCCATAAAAAAATCCTCCATTAATTAATGGAGAGAAGGTATCGCTATGTATATCTTCTCCCATCCAGACTTTACTGTCGGTCAGGGAATCTCACCCTGTCGGCACTATGCTCTTCGCATAATGTTCGCGGACTGTACCGCCGGTACGGAATTTCACCGTCCCCAAAGATATTATTATTTTATTCATTTGCAAAGATGGGATGCACCGGAGTGCATCCGATCTTTTATAAATCGAATTATTAAGTTAAGTTAATAATTACTCAATGATCTCGGATACGACACCGGATCCAACGGTTCTACCACCCTCACGGATAGCGAAACGGAGACCGAGCTCGCATGCGATAGGAGTGATGAGCTCAACGCCGAAGGTTACGTTGTCGCCAGGACGGCACATCTCAACGTCTGCGGGAAGCTCGATGGTACCGGTAACGTCGGTGGTTCTGAAGTAGAACTGAGGTCTGTAACCGGTTACGAAGGGCTTCTTACGGCCGCCTTCCTTCTCGGTAAGAACGTAAACCTGACCCTTGAACTTGGTGTGGGGCTTAACGGATCCGGGCTTGCAGAGAACCTGTCCACGCTCGATCTCGTCCTTAGCTACGCCACGGAGGAGGCAACCGATGTTGTCACCAGCTTCTGCCTGGGGAAGGAGCTTGTGGAACATCTCAACGCCGGTAACTACGCAGTTTCTCTTCTCCTCGGTGAGACCAACGATCTCAACGGTGTCGGAAACCTTAACAGTACCACGCTCTACACGACCGGTAGCAACAGTACCACGGCCGGAGATGGAGAATACGTCCTCTACGGGCATAAGGAAGTCGAGGTCAGCCTTACGCTCAGGGGTGGGGATATAGGAGTCAACTTCGTTCATGAGCTCTGCGATGCAAGCATACTCAGGAGGGGAAGGATCGGTGTTAGCAGACTCGAGAGCAACACGAGCGGAACCGCGAACGATCGGAATGTCATCGCCCGGGAACTCGTACTCGGAGAGGAGGTCACGGATCTCCATCTCAACGAGGTCGAGAAGCTCTTCGTCGTCAACGATATCGGTCTTGTTCATGAATACGCAGATAGCGGGAACGCCAACCTGACGAGCAAGAAGAACGTGCTCACGGGTCTGTGCGAGAGGTCCGTCAGTACCTGCAACAACGAGGATAGCGCCGTCCATCTGAGCTGCACCGGTGATCATGTTCTTAACATAGTCAGCGTGGCCGGGGCAGTCAACGTGTGCGTAGTGACGAGCGTCGGTCTCGTACTCAACGTGACGGGTGTTGATTGTGATACCTCTTGCCTTCTCCTCAGGAGCGTTGTCGATCTGGTCGTATGCCAGGAACTCTACGCTACCCTGTGCGAGGGAGAGGTACTTGGTGATAGCAGCGGTAAGGGTGGTCTTACCATGGTCAACGTGA
>JAZSEA010000080.1:0-9897 GCA_045531455.1 Eubacteriales bacterium | reverse complement strand
CTGCTGGGTGGAAAAGGAGCAAACCTGGCAGAGATGACCAATCTGGGGTTGCCGGTACCACAGGGCTTCACGATCACAACGGAAGCATGTACCCAGTATTATGAGGATGGCAAAAAGATCAATGATGAGATCATGGGTCAGATCATGGAATACATCGTAAAGATGGAAGAGATCACCGGTAAGAAGTTCGGTGACCTCGAGAACCCCCTTCTCGTTTCCGTTCGTTCCGGCGCAAGAGCTTCCATGCCCGGTATGATGGACACCATTCTCAACCTCGGTCTTAACGAAGAGGTTGTAGAGGTTATGGCTAAGAAGTCCGGCAATGCTCGTTGGGCTTACGACTGCTACAGAAGATTTATTCAGATGTACTCCGACGTCGTTATGGAAGTCGGTAAGAAGTACTTCGAAGAGCTCATCGACAAGATGAAGGAAGAAAAGGGAGTTACTCAGGACGTTGAGCTTACCGCTGACGACCTCAAGGAGCTCGCTAACCAGTTCAAGGCTGAGTACAAGGCTAAGATCGGTCAGGACTTCCCCTCTGATCCTAAGGAGCAGCTCATCGGCGCAGTTAAGGCAGTATTCCGTTCTTGGGACAACCCCAGAGCTAACGTATACCGCCGTGACAACGATATCCCCTACAGCTGGGGTACCGCTGTAAACGTACAGGCTATGGCATTCGGTAACATGGGCGATAACTGTGGTACCGGTGTTGCATTCACCCGTGATCCCGCTACCGGCGAGAAGAAGATGATGGGTGAGTTCCTTACCAACGCACAGGGTGAGGACGTTGTTGCAGGTGTTCGTACTCCTATGCCCATCCAGCAGATGGCAGAGAAGTTCCCCGCAGCTTACGAGCAGTTTGTAAAGGTTTGCGAGATCCTCGAGAACCACTATCACGATATGCAGGATATGGAGTTCACCATTGAGAATGAGAAGCTCTATATGCTCCAGACCAGAAACGGTAAGAGAACCGCTCCCGCAGCTCTCCAGATCGCAGTTGACCTCGTAGCAGAGGGTCACAAGACCAAGGAAGAGGCCGTTCTTATGATCGACCCCAGAAACCTTGACACTCTTCTCCATCCCCAGTTCGACGCTAAGGCACTCAAGGCAGCTACCCCCATGGGCCGCGGTCTCGGTGCATCTCCCGGCGCAGCTTGCGGTCAGATCGTATTCTCCGCAGAGGATGCTGACGCTTGGAATCAGGCAGGCAAGAAGGTAGTACTCGTTCGCCTTGAGACCTCTCCCGAGGACATCACCGGTATGAAGGCAGCTCAGGGTATCCTCACCGTTCGCGGCGGTATGACCTCTCACGCAGCAGTTGTTGCTCGTGGTATGGGTAAGTGCTGCGTATCCGGTTGCGGCGAGATCGCAATGGATGAGGAGAACAAGAAGTTCACTCTCGCAGGCAAGACCTTCCACGAGGGCGATTTCATCTCCATCGACGGTTCCACCGGTAACATCTACGACGGTATCATCGCTACCGTTGACGCTGAGATCTCGGGCAACTTCGGCACCATCATGGGCTGGGCTGACGAGTTCAGAACCCTCAAGGTAAGAACCAACGCTGACACTCCCGCTGACGCTCGTAAGGCACGTGAGCTCGGCGCTGAGGGTATCGGTCTTTGCCGTACCGAGCATATGTTCTTCGAGGCAGACAGAATCGCTGCATTCCGCGAGATGATCTGCTCCGACACCGCTGAGGAAAGAGAAGTTGCACTCGCAAAGATCCTTCCCTACCAGCAGGGCGACTTCGAGAAGCTTTACGAGGCTCTCGAGGGCAATCCCGTATGTATCAGATTCCTTGATCCCCCCCTCCACGAGTTCGTTCCCACCACCGAGGAAGACATCGCTCTCCTTGCTAAGTCCCAGAACAAGACCGTTGAGGAGATCAAGACCATCATTTCTTCTCTCCACGAGTTCAACCCCATGATGGGTCACCGTGGATGCCGTCTCGCAGTAACCTACCCCGAGATCGCAAAGATGCAGACCTCTGCAGTTATCCGCGCAGCTATCAACGTTAAGAAGGCACACGCTGACTGGAACGTTAAGCCCGAGATTATGATTCCTCTTGTAGGCGACGTTAAGGAGCTTAAGTACGTTAAGGACGTTGTTGTTAAGACCGCTGACGCTGAGATCGCAGCAGCAGGCGTAGAGCTCGAGTACGAGGTTGGTACCATGATCGAGATTCCTCGTGCATGCCTTACCGCTGACGAGATCGCAGCTAACGCTGACTTCTTCTGCTTCGGCACCAACGACCTTACCCAGATGACCTACGGCTTCAGCCGTGACGACGCAGGTAAGTTCCTCGGCGCATACTACGATGCAAAGATCTTCGAGAACGATCCCTTCGCAAAGCTCGACACCACCGGTGTTGGCAAGCTTATGAATATGGCAGTAACCCTCGGCAGACCCGTAAATCCCAACCTCCACGTTGGTATCTGCGGTGAGCACGGTGGTGACCCCACATCCGTTGAATTCTGCCACAAGATCGGCCTTGACTACGTATCCTGCTCTCCCTTCAGAGTACCGATCGCACGTCTTGCAGCAGCTCAGGCGGCTATCAAGGGCTAAGATTTATAGAAAAACAAACGTTTGCGAAAGCAAACGGTTGTTTTTTAGTGGACAGTGGTTAGTGGACAGTGGACAGTGGTTAGTGGAAGGAGAATTTCCGTCGCTACGCTCGGAAATTTTCATTAAATAAAAAATTACAGTAGTGGAAAAGTTTTTGAGGTTTCTTAAGGAACTTTTTTCAAAAAGTTCCTTAAGCAGAACTCGAGACAGCGTCTCGAACTAATGCGAGAGCTTCAGCTCTCGCTTCCGTGCTTCATAATGGCGAAGCTTGCTTCGACATTTTGGACAGAGTCAATACTTCCCGAATGTAGGGAAGTGCAGCTCCGGCGGTTTTCCGAAGGAAAATGGAGGCGGGAGCCGACAAGACGGAGTTGCAACTTGCCGAAGGCAAGTACGCGCTCTGTCACCCCGCGCCCGAAGGGCGCAAAATGTATTGCATTTTACTTCAAAATATGCTATAATAAGTGCAACAAATCACAGGAGCGAAACAATGATCAAAAACGTAGTACTTGACATCGGAAACGTGCTGGTTTCCTATTATCCCGATATTTACGTCTCGCAGTTTATCACGAAGAAGGGCGAGATCGATTATTATACAAACATTTGCTTCAAAAGTGCGGAGTGGCGGTGCGGAGATCTCGGCACGAAGTCACGCGGCGAGATCATCGACGCGATCTGCGAAAAATATCCCGAGGACGCGGCAAACGTGCGTATGATTATGGAAAACTGCGACGATATGCTCCGTGTTTCGAAGAAAAACACCGAGGTCGTTAAAAAGTTGAAAGCGGCGGGCGTCGGAGTTTACTTCCTTTCGAACACAACCGACCACGCCTTTGAGCATATGAGCTCGGTGTACGAGGTTTTTTCCTATCTCGACGGCGGGATAGCGTCCTACCGCGAGGGCGTGGCAAAGCCGAGTGCCGATATCTTCGAGCTCTATCTTTCGCGCTACGGAAAGCGCGCGGAGGAGTGCGTTTTTGTTGACGATATGCCGCAGAACGTCGAATCCGCGAGGTCCGTCGGCTTCAACGGTATCATTCTCAAGAATATCGACGACCTCGAGGATGAGCTTTGCAAATACCACGAATTACGCACCATCCTCAAGCAATAAAGTTTTTGAAGATTCTCAAGGAACTTTTTCAAAAAGTTCCTTGAGTGGGGTGCGGGGCAACGCCCTGCATCTGCGCTTAAAACAGACTGCGCCCCCGCAGGCTGTTTGGAATGAGTAATCCCTCCCGCAAAAGGGAGGGTTTACTAATTCACTCTTTTATTAATTCATTGAGCTCATATACTGTCTTCCCACGATTTTGAGCAAACTTTTTATACTTTGCCGCACCGCCCCAAGAGCGATTAACGTAAGTAATTACGCAGTCCGATCTTTCGACCATCCAACGGTTGCGGTAATCAATGGCAAATTTCGGATGGCAGAGCTCGATGCCTTCGGGGAGTATCGAATTTTCAATGATCTCATCCTTGTTTGGTAGGTATGCGAGTACCACAGAATAATCAATTTGAGGATACACTGCTTTAAGCTCTTTAAGTATCGAACGCACCATTGAGTCAAAGTGACCGTGGTTACCCACATAAAACATAACAACTCCGTGCTCTCCGATCAGCTCGGAGATTTTTTCTTTAATGGCGATTTTTAAATCCTGAGGCGCATTTTTGTGTCCGAAAAAGGTGCAGGTTTTCATAATTTTTACCCTCACAGTAAATTGACCAGTATCGCGGTCAATATTTTGCTTAATTATATCATAAAATAAATATAATTGCAACCGATATTGGTCAAAAAGTGAGGGATTTATAGTGGAACAAAAAATCAGACGAGATTTGAATATGGGCGCAAATTTGCGAAGATTGAGAGATAAAGCAGATATTTCGCAAGAGAAGCTTTGCGCGGAGTTGCAACGCCGTGGTTGCGATATTGGAAGAACCACTTATGCCAAATATGAATCCGGCGAATTGAACATTAAGGTCAGCGTTATTATTGAGTTGAAAAAGATTTATAATTGTGAATACGATGAGTTCTTTGAAGGGCTTGACGTTAATGCTGAATAGAATAACCAAAACGAGCCTCACCGTAATGGTGAGGCTCGTTTTGGTTCGAGCAGCCGGCAGGGGCGCCGTCTGCTCGAAGCACAGGGGTATTCCGCCCTCTGCGGAGGGCGGCAAGGGCTACGCGCCCTTGACTGCGCAAACTTTTGAAAAAGTTTGATCAAAACTTTGATCTGTTGTGTGCGGTGGTTAAGAGAGGAGAGCGCGGTCGGAGGAGAATTCCTCGCCGCTCTTTTTCGAGAACATATCGAGCAGTGCTTCGACGGTGAGGTTTTTCTTTTCCTCGCCCGCGATATCGACGATGATCTTGCCGTCCTTCATCATAATGAGGCGGTTGCCGTGGGTGATGGCGTCGCGCATATTGTGCGTGACCATCATCGCGGTCAAATTCATCTGCGAGATGATGCGGTCGGTGGTCTCAAGCACCTTTGCCGCCGTTTTCGGGTCGAGCGCGGCGGTGTGCTCGTCGAGAAGGAGCAGATGCGGACGGTTGATCGTTGCCATCAGGAGCGTGAGTGCCTGCCTCTGACCGCCCGAAAGCAGTCCGACCTTGACCGTCATTCTGTCCTCAAGGCCGAGCTCGAGGGTCGAAAGAAGCTCGCGGTACTCTTTTCTCTCCGCGTCGGTGATGCGCCAACGGAGGCTTCTCGTCTTGCCGCGTCTTGCGGCGAGCGCGAGGTTTTCCTCGATCTCCATATTTGCCGCAGTACCGAGCATTGGGTCCTGGAAAACGCGCCCGAGGAATTTCGCGCGCTTGTGCTCGGGCATATGAGTTACATCGTTGCCGCCGATGATGATCTTTCCTTCGTCGATCGGCCAGCTTCCCGCGATTGCGTTGAGAGTGGTCGACTTGCCCGCACCGTTACCGCCGATGACGGTGACGAAATCGCCCTCGTTCAGCTTGAGGTCGATGCCCGCGAGGGCTTGTTTTGCGTTAACCGTGCCGGGGTTAAAGGTCTTTTTTACGCCGATAAGCTCAAGCATTTTTGTGTCCCTCCCCGTCTGTGGTTTTCTTGGATCTTACCTTGGTTTTGCTCTTGAGGTAGGGGATCGCGAGGAAGATCGCAACCATAACAGCCGAGAGCATCTTAAGAAGGTCTGTGTCGAGACCGAGGTAGATAACGGTCTGATAAACGAGATAGTAAACAACGCTGCCGCCGATAACGCAGAAGAGCGAAAGTGCGAAATTGCGAACGCGGCGTCCGAAGACAGCCTCGCCGATGATGACTGCGGCAAGGCCGATGACGATCGCGCCCTTACCCATATTGATGTCCGCCTGACCGAGGAACTGCGAGAGCAGTGCGCCCGCGAGGGCAACGAGTCCGTTCGAGAGGACGAGTCCGATGACCTTCATTACGTTCGTGTTTATGCCCTGCGCGCGGCTCATTGCGGGGTTGTTACCCGTCGCACGGATCGCGCTTCCCGTTTCGGTTCCGAAGAACCAATAGAGCACGCCGATGACGGCGGCGCAGAATATGGCAAGAACGAGCAGATTCTGCCAAGCGGGATTGAGCTGTGTTACGAGGAGCTTGTAATTTCTCGCGGAAAGAGCCTGATTTGCCTTTCCGAGGATCTTGAGGTTGACCGACCAGAGGATCAGCTGAGTCAGAATTCCCGAAAGGATCGGGGGGATTCCGAGAACGGTATTGAAAAGTGCCGTGACGAGACCCGAAAGCATACCCGAGATCGTGGCAAGGATCATAGCAAGCCAGAGGGGAAGTCCTCCGACGACAGCCATCGCGCAGACACACGCGCCCGTACAGATCGAGCCGTCGACCGTCAGATCGGCAAAGTCAAGTATTCTGTAAGTCAGATAAACGCCGATGGCCATAATTCCCCAGATAAGTCCCTGGGAAATCGCGCCCGGCAGAGATGCAAGATAGTTTAACATAATAAATTCCTTTTCCCACCGCCGAACGATCGACGGTGGGATAACTTAGATATAATTATTCAGCAACTTCTTCAGTTACGATTGCAACGTATCCCTCGGGAGGAGTGATGCCGAGCTCTGCGCAGATGGTGGGGTTGTACTTCTTGGTGGTTGCGGAAGCAAATTCAACGGGCATTTCGCCAACCTTTGCCTCACCGCGGAGGATCTTGGCAGCCATCTTACCGGTAGCGTAGCCGAGGTCATAGTAGCTGATCGAGAGAGTTGCAACTCCGCAGCCCTTGCAGATACCCTCTTCGCCTGCGACGATGGGGGTCTTCTTGCCGGTCATTGCGCCGTAGATGGTCTCGGTGCAGGATGCGGCGGTGTTATCTGTGGGGATATAGATCACGTCGCTTGCGGCGGCGGCAGCCTGAGTTACTGCGCTGACGTCGTTGGTGTCGGTGAACTTGAATTCGGAAACGGTGAGACCCATTCCCTCAAGCTCTGCCTTGATTACGTTCGACTGATACTGCGAGTTGGGCTCTGCTGAGCAGAAGAGAATGCCGACGTTCTTGGCATCGGGGAACATTTCCTTGATCATCTTTGCCTGCTCTGAAAGGGGAGCGAGGTCGGAAGTACCCGAGATATTGCCGCCGACGGTGCCGTTCCAGTCCTTGATGTCAAGGGCGGTGGCGTAGTCGGTGATGGAGGTGCCGAGGATCGGGATCTTTACGGTAGCGTTAGCGGCAGCCTGAAGAGCCGAGGTAGCGTTCGCCATAATGAGGTCCACGTTCTTGGCAACGAGGGTGTTTGCGATGGTACCGCAAGTATCGGCAGAGCCTGCGGCGTTCTGATAGTCGAATGTGAGGTTTTCCTCGCCGAATTCCTCGATGAGGGCTTCCTTGAAGCCCTGAGTTGCGGCGTCGAGAGCGTCGTGGGTTACAAGCTGTATGATTCCGATGGTATATTTGCCGTCGTCTTTCTTGCAGGATGCAAAGGTGAGTGCGCTCGAGACAAGCAGGATGAGTGCCATTGCGGCGGAGATGATTCTTCTTGTGCTTTTCATAATAATTCTCCTTTTCGGAATATTTATTATATTGCTTGTATACGCAAGTAATATTCTTTTTTAAGCTTCGATCTGCTGAAGGACGAGGCTTTCTCCCGCATATTTTTTGCGGAGCGCGGGCTTTTCGATCTTGCCCGTGGGGTTGCGCGGTACTTTCGCAAAGACGATCTTACGCGGACGCTTGTATCTCGGCAGTTCGAGGCAGAAGGAATTGACTTCGTCCTCGGTCATTTCCTCGCCCTCCTTGACTTCGATCACGGCAAGAGTGATCTCGCCGAGTCGCTTTTCGGGGATGCCGATGACGGCAACGTCCTTGATCTTCGCGTTCGAGCGGAGGAAGTCCTCGATCTGAACGGGGTAGATGTTCTCGCCGCCCGAGATGATGACGTCCTTCTTTCTGTCAACGAGCCAGATAAATCCGTCCTCGTCCTCTCGAGCCATATCGCCCGTGTAGAGCCAGCCGTCCTCGCCGAGGATCTCGTCGGTCGCCTTGGGGTCCTTGTAGTAGCACTTCATAACGCCGGGACCTCTGACCGCAAGCTCGCCGACCGCGCCCGCAAGCACCGTGCGGCGGCGTTCGTCAACGATCCGCGTCTCCCAGCCGTAGCCCGCCTTGCCGATCGCACCGACCTTGTGGATGTTGCCAACACCGAGGTGGACGCAGCCGGGACCGATCGACTCGGAAAGACCGTAGTTCGTGTCGTATTCGTGATGCGGGAAGCGTTCCTTCCATCGCTTGATAAGGCTCGGGGGAACGGGCTGTGCGCCGATGTGCATCAGACGCCACCCGTCAAGCTCGTATTCGTCGAGGTTGATCTCGCCGCGGTCGATGGCGTCGAGGATGTCCTGCGCCCACGGAACGAGAAGCCATACGATCGTGCAATGCTCCTCGGAGACCGCCTTTATGATCTGCTTCGGTGCCGTGCCCTTGAGAAGGACCGCCTTCGAGCCTGCAAGGAAGGAGCCGAACCAATGCATCTTCGCGCCCGTGTGGTAGAGGGGCGGGATGCAGAGGAAGGTGTCATCGCGCGACTGCGAATGGTGCGCCTGCTCGACCTCGCAGGAGTGCATCAGAGCCTTGTGGTCGTGGAGGATCGCCTTCGGGAAGCCGGTCGTGCCGCTCGAGAAGTAGATCGCGGCGTGATCGCGGTCGGAAACGGGAACTGCAGGCGGCTTCGTGGAGCAGAAGGTCACGAGTCTGTCATAGCTTTCGGCAAACGAGGGACAATCCGCGCCAACGTAGGTCCACATCCTGATCTGCGGGAGGCTCGAGCAGATCTCCTCGACTCGTCCCGTGAATTCAGGACCGAAAACGAGGAATTCGGAATCGGATTTCTCGAGGCAGTATTTGATCTCATCGGCGGTGTATCGGAAGTTGAGAGGTACGGCGACGCCGCCCGCCTTGAGGATGCCGAAGTAGACGGGGAGCCACTCGAGGCAGTTCATAAGCAGGATCGCAACCTTCTGACCCTTTTCGATTCCGCGGGTGAGAAGAAGATTTGCGAATCGGTTTGCGCGCTGATCGAAATCGCTCCAGCTCATCTCTCTGCGGTAGCTGCCGCCGCCCGTGGACTGCATCAGGGAATATTCCTTCCAGGTGAGCTTTTCGGTGGGCTCGAGGGCTGCGTTGATCTCAACGAGCGCGGTATCATTGGGGTAAAATGTCGCGTTACGGACTAAAATTTCTGTAATGGGCATTTAAAATAACTCCTTTTTGTTTTGCGGGAAAAAAGAAAAGCCCCCGCATCCGTTTTGGATACAGAGACGACGTATAAGCCGTGTTACCACTCTGTTTCACTCTCCCCTTGCGGGCAAGAGCCTTACGCACATCAAACAATGTGTCGTCTTGTGACGGAGACAACCCGTTGCGCCTTTGGTATAACGGACGTTATATGTTCTGCGCACAGCTCCCGAAAGGTAATTCGGAACTCACCGCCCTCTGTCTCGCACCGACCGACAGCTCTCTGGAGTAGCGTACCGTGAGCCCTTAATGGACTTTCGTTCTCAGCTTTATGCGGATATTTTACTACAAAAAAGCGCGTTTGTCAAGAGGTTTTTGAATATTTATTCAAAAAAAGAAGAATTTTTATTAAAAAACAACAGCGGAAACAGCGGAAAAGTTTGCGCAAGCTTTTCAAAGCTTGCGGATTCTCAAGGCAGAGCCTTGAGTCGCTTTCCGCAGAAAGCGAAATACCTTATACGCAAATAAACGCGGGTGGGGTAGCAAAAACAGTCCATTGGACTGTTTTTGCGTAGGGCACCCACGTATGGGGTGCCCTGTGTCGCCTAAAGGGCGACTTTACTAAACCACAGGAGTGAATAACCATGCCTGATT
>JAZSEA010000116.1:0-5258 GCA_045531455.1 Eubacteriales bacterium | reverse complement strand
TTGAAAAAGTTCGATCAAAACTTTTCGCTATAAAACATGGAAAATTTCCGAGCATAGCGAGGAAATTAACCGAAATTTTGCCGTAGGCAAATCATCATTCGGCGAAGCCGATCATCATTTTGCCGTAGGCAAATCATCATTCGAGCAAAGCGAGATATTAGCCCAACAACGCCTCTGTTAACTCATCAAGGAAGTCACGTATTTTCTTCTTATTCGGGATATAATAAATACGGTTGGACTCGCGCTTGATGTCAACAAATCCTGCTTCGATCAGCATTGACATATGATGCGAGACGGTTGCTGTCGAAATGTCGATAAGGGAAGCGATCTGCTGGCCGTAGCGAGGAGATTCGGCAAGGAGCTTGAGGATCTCGTACTTTCTGTTGTCTCCGATCGTTCGCAGAGTGCGGCAGATCTTGTCGTCAACCGTCGAAACGTCGGTTATCTCGCGCAGAGGCTCAAAGAGAACGCCGACGTAAAGAAAATCGGTGATCTTCTCGGACGTGTAGCTCATAAGGTACTGAGTCGTATTGCACATAGCAATGGAGGGCTGCAGGAAGATCGCATCGGGCGCGGATGAGATATCAACGCCGTAATTCTGCTCGATAAAGCGAGGACCGCCGTTTGTCAGCGGCTCGGCGGCAGCTGCCAAAAACCAGCCGACGTAGTGCTTTATCGTGTCATATTTCCTCATATAGAGTTCTCCCGCAAGAGCGAGAATGTCGGCAAGCTTCTCACGATAGTCTTCATAATTATTATAAAGCTTCATAAGAGCCCATTTTTCGTCGTCGGGGACCGGCATACCTTCAATAAAGGCAAAAAGCTCCGAAAAGTTCGTTACGACTCCACCGAAGTCGGACGGCGCAAATTCCGCCAGAAGCAGGGAGGAGAAGTTAACGAAGAAGACGGCGGGCGATTGACGGCGCAGGTCAGCGAGATCTGTTTGAAAATCGGGCTTGATGCGTCGGCAGAGGTCGTGGATGAGGTAGAAGGCAAAGCATCCCCTCATGGAGGAATGTCTTCCGAAAAGGAAGTTGAGCAGCTCCTCGTCGGTCTGTGCCTCGACGCCGTCGCATACGTATTCGCTTGCCTCGATTATGGCGTCGAAACAGCTGTTCAGCACATTTTCATCAATAGCAAATTTCTTGTGTATCGCGTTTTTCAGCTCGCGGGAGGACTGCTTGTTACGGCTGCTCCAGAGCAGGGTCGCTGTCTCGAATATAAGGTTGGGTTCGCGAAGCAGTATAGCTTCCATCTTCCGATCTCCTTTGATCTTCAAAATTCAAAAATAATATTTCATATAGGTCACACTATTTCATTTAGAACTATATCATATAAATCTAAATTTGTCAAGTGTTTTTTGAAAAATATTATCTAATATTTGATAACCTAATATATAAAAGATTAGATAGGTATCAAAATACTACAATAATCGTCAAAAGTAGATAGACATAAATCGAACAAAATCGACACTGAATTAGAAAGCTCTCTCGCGAAGATATAAGAAAAGTATCGAATAAGTTTGTTTATTGTATATCTAATTGAGTTTTCGTCGATTGTCTTATTTATGCCGAACGAAGACGGAAAATGCGTCAGAAAAACATAAAAGAAGATGCTCTCACGTGCATGAATCAAGTGACGGATAGGGTATATTCGAGTCGATTATCGGATTTTCTCGGATTAATTATGCAGTATGCACAAAACAAAGTGTGAATTTTTTGTAATATTGACTATATGACTCTTTTCTTGAGACGAAATTTGTGTTATAATATAATGTAATTTTTGCGCGAATAATACTTAAAAATCTGATTTGACGAGAAAGAGACGGGAAGATTTAATGAAAATCAAAAGAAACGATCTGCGAAACATTGCGATCATCGCCCACGTTGACCACGGTAAGACTACTCTGGTCGATGAAATGCTCAAGCAGGGCGGAATTTACAGACAGAATCAGGAGACTGTTACCTGCGTAATGGACTCGGGCGACATCGAGCGTGAGAGAGGAATCACCATTCTTGCGAAGAACACCGCCGTTCATTACGAGGACGTTAAGATCAATATCGTTGACACACCCGGTCACGCGGATTTCGGCGGCGAGGTCGAGCGTGTACTTAAGATGGTAAACGGAGTTATCCTTCTTGTTGACTCCGCGGAGGGTCCTATGCCCCAGACGAGATTCGTTCTTCAGCGCGCGCTTTCGCTGAACCATCCCGTTATCGTAGTTATTAATAAGATCGACAAGCCCGACGCGCGTATCGCGGAGGTTGAGGACGAGGTGCTCGAGCTTCTTATCGACCTTGACGCGACCGACGAGCAGCTCGACAGCCCCGTGCTTTACTGCTCGGGCAGAGCGGGCACCGCATCCCGCAATCCGAACGAGCAGGGAACAGATCTCAAGCCCCTCTTTGAGACCATTCTTGATTATATCCCCGCTCCCGAGGGAGATCCCGACGAGGATCTTCAGCTCCTCGTTTCCTCGATCGACTACAACGATTACGTCGGACGAATCGGAATAGGACGCATCGAGCGTGGAACGCTTAAGCTCAACCAGGACGTTGCTATCTGCAATTACCATTCCGATGAAAAGCCGAAGAGAGTACGTATCGCGTCGCTCTTCCAGATCGACGGACTCCGCCGAGTACCCGTTGAGGAGGCAAAGATGGGCGACATCGTTTGCTTCTCGGGCGCAGGCGACATCAATATCGGCGACACGGTCGCCGACCTCAACAATCCCGAGCCCCTCGAGTTCGTTAAGGTCAGCGAGCCCACGATCGAGATGACCTTCTCGGTCAACGATTCTCCCTTCGCGGGACGTGAGGGCAAGTTCGTTACATCGCGTCAGATCCGCGACAGACTCTACCGTGAGCTTCTCAAGGACGTTTCGCTCCGCGTTTCCGACGGCGACACGACCGAGGAATTCCTCGTTGCGGGCAGAGGAGAGATGCATCTTTCGATCCTTCTCGAGACTATGCGCCGCGAGGGATACGAGATCTGCTGTTCGACTCCCCGCGTACTCTTCAGGGAGATTGACGGCGAAAAGTGCGAGCCCATCGAGCGTCTGACGGTCGACGTGCCCGAGCAGTATATGGGTGCGGTCATCGAAAAGCTCGGTCAGAGAAAGGGCGAGCTCCTTGAGATGCATCAGGTAGGCTCGAGAATGAGACTCGAGTACCTCATCCCCACCCGCTGCCTCTTCGGTTACAGAACCAAGTTCATGACCGACACGCACGGCGAGGGTATCCTCAACACCATTTTCGACAGCTATCAGCCTTATAAGGGCGAGATCCCGATGAGATTTACAGGTTCGCTTGTTGCGAGCGAGACGAATGAGACCACCACCTACGGTATTTACAACTGTCAGGACCGCGGCAGAATGTTCGTAGTTCCCGGTCAGCCCGTTTACGAGGGAATGGTCGTCGGTGAGTGCCCGAAGATGGAGGACATCACGCTCAATCCCTGCAAGAAGAAGCAGCTTACCGCTATCCGTTCCGCGGGTGCAGACGAAAAGCTCCTTCTGACGCCTCCCGTGCTCTTCAGCCTTGAGGAGGCGATCGAGTTCATCGGCGACGACGAGCTCATCGAGGCAACTCCCAAGTCGATCAGAATCAGAAAGAGAATCCTCAATACCGAGAACAGACTTAAGGCACAGAGCCGCATCAGAAGAGGACTGGATAAATAATTCAATCAAAAAAGCAGGACGAAATGTCCTGCTTTTTTGATTTATGATGCGCCGATGGCGAAGTTTATAAATAGTATCGGTTTGTTGTTAATTCTTCTTATTATTAATAATAAGGTCGCAGATCGTGCTGATGGCGGCGTAGATGACGCCTCCGACGGCGTAGATGATCCAGGTCACGTCCCAGCGGTTGGTGAGAAAGCTGACCGTGAGGAAGATCGCGGTGAGCGCGAGCCAATAGACGGTCGAGACGGTTTCCTTGAGCGCGGATCGCTTCTTTGCTTCGGGATCGTATTCGCCCTCCTTGAGCAGCTTTTGCATACTTGCATAGCGGACTCCGACGCAAATGAAGATGAAAACGCCGAGTGCCGCGACAGCCATCGTTAAGCAGAGCATCGAGATCACGGTCTTTTCGTTTTCCGTGAATGCACCGATGAGGAGAAAAACGGGCGAGAGGATGCAAAGGCAGGTTGCGATTATGTTCCATTTAATATATTCGGGACGGTACGCCTTTTGCTTTTCGGCAACCATTCCGCGGACGCCGTATTCGAGCTCGAAGGGGACGTTTTCGTCGAGGAAGCTGTAGGGCGCGTTTTTGAAGCCGCAAAGTATGAAGATCGCAACCGCCGCCGCAACGATCAGAAGCATAGCAATCAGTCCCGCAAGTGCGCCGACGCTTGCAAAGTCACCGCTCGAGAGCGAATCCGTGATCCCGCCGACGAAGAGGAACACGATCGCGGCGAAGATGCAGAGTGCGGTTGCGGACGCGATAAGCTTGGCGGCGCTTTTTCGCCAATCGAGGAATTTGTGCGCTTCCTCGAGGGTGATGCGCTTGACGCTTGAGGAGGGCTCGGAATCTGTGAATTCCTCGTCCTCGAGCTCGTCCTTGAGAAGGTAGTCGGTCGTGACGCCGAAGAGGGTGCTGAGCATAAGGATCTTTTCGAGGTCGGGGATCGTCTGCGCGCTTTCCCACTTCGATACAGCCTGGCGCGAGACGTTCATTTTTTCCGCAAGCTCCTCCTGCGACCAACCGTTCTTTTTTCTGAGTCTGATTATTTTATCGGCTAAGATCATTTTGATTTCCTCCGAGAGATAATTTTGTCGGCGCATTGCCTGCCGACGTATAAATTATAGCTCATTTTTCGGTTGCATTCCACCAATCGGCGGCTTGAAATGCGTCAACCGAGGGTTGCATGGGGTGATTTTTCTTAATTATAGCATAAGAAAACGAATTTTTCAATATCGTTTTCGTGCTTTCTGCGGGTGCCTACAGGTAAATGCACGCCCGCGCAGAGATTTTGCCGATATCCTATAATTTTGTTTTTGCAAATAGGGACCCATCACCCCGCCCCTCTTCCCTTGAACAGGGAAGAGGGAGCATGTGTGCGCAAGCCATAATTAAGCATTCTGAATATCGTTTGTCTTCTGGGCGTGCAGACTTCTTCGTTTGGTGTTCCGAACAAAAACAGCGGGAAGGTTTGCTCAAGCTTTTCAAAGCTTGCGGAGCACGAGGCAGAGCCTCGTACTAATGCGAGACCTTCAGGTCTCGCTACTGTGCTTCAAAATCGTGAAGCTATGCTTC
>JAZSEA010000107.1:0-6557 GCA_045531455.1 Eubacteriales bacterium | reverse complement strand
CTTTGACAAACTATTGTTTTGCGATAAACAATAATTTGGTAAATAAAAAGATACTCGGAAATCTTTGAAGTTATCTTCATTGATTTCCGAGTATTTTTGTTTTGTTGTTATAGGTTATAACCTTGCGAGATATATCACGCCGAAAGACGCGAATATTTATCGCCGCAGAGCTTATGGGTTCGGCTCTCTTCGGCTATAGCTTAGCGAAGTTTTATCAAAACCATATTAAATTATCGCACAGATGTTTTTCGAGCAACGCGAGAAAAATTACATTAACTCTGCACTCTGCATTCTGCACTCTGCACTTAAATAACGATGACTCTCCAAACCCCATCGATCTCGTCGATCGTCTGCTTCATCGCCTCGATGTCGGCGTCCGAGGTGCCTGTGGCGAGGGCGAGGAGGGTGCAGGCGTTGTTTCCGCGCGATTTGTTCGAAAGATGCTCGATGTTGACGCCTCTTTCGGCAACCGCGCCCGAGATCTTGGCGATCGAGGCGGGGATGTTCGCGTGGAGGACGAGGACGTTTCTGCCGCCGTGCGCGGGCAGATCGATCGCGGGGAAGTTGACGGAATTGCGGATGTTGCCCGTCTCGAGGAACTCAACGAGCTGATTTGCCGCCATAATGGCGCAGTTGTCCTCGGATTCACCCGTCGACGCACCGAGATGCGGAATATTGACGATACCCTTGACGCCTAAGGTTTCCTCGGTCGGGAAGTCGGTTACGTAAGCCGAGATCTTGCCCTCCGCGATCGCGTCCTTGATATCTGCGGCAACGGCGAGATCTGCGCGGGCGAGGTTGATGATCTTGACGCCCTGCTTCATTTTATCAATATTTTCCTTGCGGATCATACCCCTCGTCGACTCGACAGCGGGGACGTGGAGGGTGATATAATCGCTCTTCTCAAAGATCTCGTCTGTCGTCAGCGCGTGACCGACCGCGCGGGAGATGCGCCAAGCGCCCTCGACCGTGAGATAGGGGTCGTAGCCTATGACCTTCATTCCGAGGTCAATGGCGGCGTTTGCCACAAGCGCGCCGATCGCGCCGAGACCGATGACTCCGAGGGTCTTTCCGCGGAGCTCACAGCCTCCAAACGCGGATTTGCCCTTCTCCACCGTCTTTGCGACGTCGTCCTTGAGCGTTTCCGCCCAGTTTGCGCCGCCGATGACGTCACGCGAGGCGAGCATCAGAGCGCAGATAACGAGCTCCTTTACGCCGTTCGCGTTCGCGCCGGGGGTGTTGAAAACGACGATTCCCGCCTCGGTACAGCGTTCGATCGGGATATTGTTGACGCCCGCGCCGCAACGCGCGATCGCAAGCAGCTCGGGGTTAAATTCCATATCGTGCAGAGCCGCCGAGCGCACCATTATCGCCTCGGGCGCGGCGCAGTCGTCGGATACGTTATATACCGCGCGGTCAAAAATATCGGTACCGCAAGCGGCGATCTTGTTCATAAGCTTAATGTTTTTCATTGGGGTTCTCCTATTATATGACGATGCCGTCAAGTAAAAATCTTCATCCATTTTTCATTACGAGTCTGTAGGGACCGACGTCCTCGGCGGTCCGTAGACACATAATTATATATTTGGTAAAACTCAGAAGCTCCAATACATTTTTCTTAACATAATTTTATTGGGCTCGGACCGCCGAGGACGTCGGTCCCTACAGACTCGTAATTTAACTACGCTGAAAAATGTATTATTTGCTCGTACATATACTATTGCCGTTATATATGTGAGATAGTTATAACACCTTACTTCGGGTTTTTCTCGGCAAAGTCCTTCATAAACTCGACGAGCGCCTCAACGCCCTCGTAGGGCATTGCGTTATAGATCGAGGCTCTCATACCGCCGACCGAGCGGTGACCCTTGAGGTTCTTGAGACCCGCCTTCTCGGCATCCGAGGCAAATTTCTTATCGAGATCGGCGTTATCCGTGACAAAGGTGACGTTCATCATCGAGCGACATTCGGGCTTGACGGGCGCGATATAGTAATCCTGCGAGTCGAGGTATCCGTAAAGCAGAGCCGCTTTTTTCTCATTCATCTGCTTCATAACGTCGAGTCCGCCGAGCGAATCGATCCATTCGTAGACGAGTCCCGCCATATAGATCGTATAGCAGGGGGGCGTATTGTACATCGAGCCGTTCTCCGCCATCAGATTCCAATCGAGCATCGAGGGTGTCTCGGGGCGAGCCTTGCCGAGCAGATCCTTCCTTACTATAACGAGCGTCATTCCCGCGGGAGCCATATTCTTCTGCGCGCCCGCGTAGATCACGCCAAACTTCGTGACGTCGACGGGCTCGGAGATGATGCAGGAGGACATATCGGCAACGAGCGGAACGTCGCCCGTGTCGGGGATGTAATTATACTTCGTGCCGAAAATGGTGTTGTTATAGCAGATATGAACGTACGCGGCGTCGGGGTTGAGATCTTCCTTTTTAACCATCGGAACGTAGGTAAAGCCGTCCGCCTTCGAGGTTGCAACGAGTCTGACGTCGCCGTACTTCTGCGCCTCGGTATAAGCCTTTCCCGAGAACTGACCCGAAACGATATAGTCCGCGGTTCCGCCAACGGGAAGGAGATTCAGGGGAACAGCCGCGAACTGAGTAGAGGCTCCGCCCTGGAGAAAGAGGACGGCGTAATTATCGGGAATATTCATCAGCCTGCGCAGGTCGGCTTCAGCCTTGGCTATGATGGGCTCGAAATCCTTTGATCGGTGCGACATCTCGGCGACCGACATTCCGCTCTCGCCATAGGAGAGCATTTCGGCTGCGGCGCGCTCAAGAACGGGCACGGGAAGCATCGAGGGACCTGCAGAAAAGTTATATACTCTGTTCATGGTAATTCTCCTTGTTAACGTGTTAAAGTGGTTATGCAGAGATTATACTACAATTATATGCGTTTGTCAATACCTTTTTGCATTTTTTTGCAACTCGCGGAGACTTTTTATTGCAAAATTTTGCCCGTTTTTGCCGTTTTTGCTTAAAATCAACCAGAATTGTGAATGAGTGAAGCGAAGTCGGCTTCATTTTTCACGGACGTATTGAGATCGATAAAATACACCGCCCGCGCGTATTTTGTCGGCAAAGGTATTGAAATCCCCGCGATTATGTGGTATAATTATATTATATATTTTATTCACAGAGGTACCCAAAATGGCACACAAGAAACAGATCTCTCCGAGCCTTATGTGCGCGGACCTGCTCAATCTCGGCGCAGAGCTGAAGCTCCTCGAGAAGGCGGGCATCGAATATCTTCACATCGACATTATGGACGGCGTTTACGTCCCCAACTACACCCTCGGCACCGACTTCGTCAAGCGCGTCAAGGCGGCTACAAGCATTCCGCTCGACATCCATATGATGGTCGAGAATCCCGGACAGAAGCTCGATTGGTTCGAGTTCGGCGAGGGCGACTACGTCTGCTTACATATCGAATCCGAGCCCCACATCCAGCGCGCGCTTGCGTCCATCAAGGCTCGCGGCGCAAAGCCGATGGTTGCTCTCAACCCCGGCACACCCATCACGGCGATCGAGGAGCTCCTTGACGTCATCGACGGCGTACTCATTATGACCGTAAACCCCGGATTTGCGGGTCAGAAGCTCGTTCCCTCCACTCTCTCCAAGATCACACGCATGAGAGAATTCCTCGACTCGCACGGCTATCCCGATATCGAGATCGAGGTCGACGGCAACGTAAGCTTTGAGAACGCAAAGCTTATGACCGAGGCGGGCGCGGATATCTTCGTCGCAGGCACCTCCTCCATCTACGCCAAGGGCGGAGATATGTTTGCAAATGCGCAGAAGCTGCGCGATATTATAAACGGTAAGTGATTAGCTGCTAGTTGCTAGTAGAAGGTATAAATTTCCTCACTTTGTTCGGAAATTATTATAATAAAAAATCTCGGATATTATGGAGTACAAACTTCGTAATATCCGAGTTTTGTGTTTGTGTTCTGTTCAACGTACAGTACAGACTTTGCTCTCCTCATCCACCGCTGCACGCGGTCCCCCTTCCCCGCTGGGGAATGTAAAGGGTTTGCCCCTAACTCATTCGCAATTCAGCGAACACCGTTTGAGTCTTAACCTATTCAAAGCAGATTGGAATATTTTTATCAATATTATTCTCTTGCTCTCGGTGGAGTTTCAGCTAAATTATTTCAATAAAAATCTTCCAATTTTGTATGCAAAATTATATGTTATATCGATATTCGCTGTAGTAACAGAATTAGCGAAGTAGCCCCTTTACATTCCCCAGCGGGGAAGGGGGACCGCGTGCAGCGGTGGATGAGGAGAGCACCGTTTGTACAGCATAAAGTACAAAAACGGTAATTATTTATTAAAATCGGATAATTTCCGCTTGCGGAAATTCACCTCAACTTTTCACTTTACACTTTACACTTTGCACTCAAAAAAACAACAGCCAACCGCGTTTCGGTTGGCTGTTGTTTTATATCCGCCGGGGACCCGAAAACTCCGACCACTGCGTCTGATCTTCGTTCTCTCGGGTCCCAAGCGGTTGAAACTGTTGCGCGCATCTTCCTTGACGCTATCAATCACTGGCATGTCAGACCTCCCGGGCGAGTGTGACGCTCATCGCCCGGTGTCGCAGCAGTGTTGAAAGAAAACACGCGTTCCGTTAATACACTTAGGGTTGGGAGTTTTGTTACCTCTCTACTTATATAGACAACTTTTTTGGCAAAAGGTTGCACTTTTCAGGAAAAAATTTTCGATTTTTCGCAATTTTTTCTTTTCGTCAAGAGACAGGCATAGTTATTAGAAATATTATACCACTTTCGAAAACCGCTGTCAACAGGTAATTTAGTGTTTAGTCATTTTGCCATAAATTTTGTTTATATTGACTAATTTACGCCATAAACTATTGTTGATTTTGACATATTCGTCAAATCACCCGTTTATCAGACGAAAACTCGGTTTTTGCGCCCATACAGGCAGAAATTGCTCTCTGCCTGTATAGATGCGTTTTTTCCTCAAAGGTTACAGTTTTTCGGAAAAAAATTAGTTAGATCCGTTTCCGCTCACACCGCCGATGACGGGGAGAACGGTATCGGCGCCGCTGAGGACGGTATCGGGGAGCTCACCGTTCCAGCCGAGAGCCTCATAGTACTTGATGAGGGCATCGGTGATCGATGCGGCGAGAGCCTTGTTTGCCTCGGCCTCCTTCTCACCCGCGTACTTTTCGGCATCAGCCGCAAGCTTCTTGGCCTCAGCCTCAGCCGCAGCCTTGATCTTGGCTACCTCGGCGTCTGCCGCAGCCTGGATCTCCTTGACCTCGGCATCTGCCGCAGCCTTGATCTTCTCACGCTCAGCCGCCTTTTCTTCCTCCATAGTCTTCTGTGCCTGCTCGGTCTGTGCCTTGAGCAGAGCCTGCTCGGCTACGACCTTATCCTCAACGCTCGCGGTGAAAGCGTCCGAGAAGTCGATGTCCTCAACCGAAGTCGAAACCACAACGATATTGTATGCTCCGAGCTGTTCGACGAGAGCATCGGTGATCTGAGTCGAGAGCGCGTCGCGGCTTTCGATAAGATCCTCAGCCGTATACTTTGCGATAACGGTCTTGACTACCTCCTGAATACGGGGAGCCATTACGGTGTTGTAATAATCGACGCCGATCTCCTTATAGATCCTCTGCGCGTTTGCCTTTTCGATCTGATAGTTCATCGAATAATTGACAAGCACTTCCTGAATGTCGCTCGAGAAAGCGGAGAGCTGAAGATGCGCGACCTGTGTTCTGTTATCCATGCAAACGATCTCCTGGAAGGGAGATTTGATGTGCATACCCGCCTCGAGGGTCTTATCCTCGACCTTACCGAAGGTGGTAAGGATACCTGTATGACCCGTGGGCACGGTTGCGACCATGCCGCCGAGGATCAGAACGAGTCCGAAAAGCGCGAGAAACTGTCTGCCGCGGAGCTTCCAACCGCTCTTTGAGTAACCGAGCGCAACGAAGAGCGCCAGAACCGCAATAAGTGAAGCAATGATCCAAAACATTTTTATATACCTTCCTTTCATCAGAGATGTTTGGTTGTTGCTGTATTTATATTATATCACACGGTCACGTGATTGTCAATGCCTTTTTGACAATTTTTTTGCGATTTTTACATTTTTTGTTGAAATGGAAGGGTTTTAATGGTATAATATATATTGGTATAATATAGTTAGTAAAGAAAGTATTCAATACACAGCAAAAAAGCTACTCAAAAGGATGAACGTTTCTATATAGGTTACGGTATTCGGAACGCTGAACAAAAAATCACGAACAAGACAGACTATCGATATTCAGAAAGCTGAATTAATAAGCTCGCAGACTCTTTCTCCCCTTCCCGGTTTACGGGAAGGGGGCGGGGGATGGGTCCCGATTTGAAATATGCAAAAATATAGGATATCGTCCTCGGGTATGTGCGGGCGCAAAATTACCTGTATGCAACCGCAGTAAGGCGAAATCTCTGTAGCCATTCCGCGCCCGAAGGGCGCGGGGTGACAGAGCACAAATACTTGCCTGCGGCAAGTTGCAACTCTTGCTTCTCGGCTCCCGCC
>JAZSEA010000088.1:0-5402 GCA_045531455.1 Eubacteriales bacterium | reverse complement strand
CGGAAATTTTCGATTTTATTAATAGTAAAACAGCGGAAAAGTTTGATCAAACTTTTCAAAGTTTGCGGAGCAAGGGGCAGAGCCTCGTACTAATGCAAAAGCTTCAGCTTTTGCTACTGTGCTTCAAAATCGTGAAGCTTTGCTTCTCGATTTTGGACAGAGTCAATACTTCCCGAGTGTAGGGAAGTGCAGCTCTTGCGGTTTTCCGAAGGAAAATGGAGGCGGGAGCCGAGAAGCAAGAGTTGCAACTTGCCGCAGGCAAGTATTTGTGCTCTGTCACCCCCCGCGCCCTTCGGGCGCGGAATGGCTATGGAGTTATCGTGCTTACTGCGGGCTTAAACAGATTATTTTGCGCCTACATATGCCCGAGGGCGATATCCTGTAATTTTGCATATTATAAATCGGGACCCACCCCCTTGCTCCCGTCTCGCTGCGGCTCGGTCACGCCGCGGGTCTGACAGTCCCCCGGACTGTCATTCAATACCGCGTCGCCGCTTCGCTACCCCTGAACGGGGAGGGGGAAGTTAAAGGGCGCGAACCTTTTTGTTAAGCTTTCTGAATATCGTTTTGCCGGTGTTGCGACCTCTGCGGAGGCCGCGTGATATATCCTACGGATACGATATACCTACGGCACGATATGTTTCACACGATATGTTCCGCAAAGCGGAACGTTATTTTTCATTCTTGTTGACAACTTTGAGGTTGGCATGGTATAATAAATCATCTCTTTTCGGGAGGCTTTGAGGATGAGATTTTTATTTCCGCTTGACGGCGATTGCATAAATAAAAACGACGGTATTTTGACCGACGGAGGTATTCTGATCGAGGCGAGAGTAAGTGCGCCCGCGGAAGCCGAGATCTTTATCGGCGGCGAAAGAGCGAAGTTTTCGAACGGAGTATGGAGCGCGAAGGTCTTGGTCTCGGATTATAAAACTATTCTCGCGGCGGAGGATGCGTCAAACGGAGGGAGAGAAGAGATCACTCTGCTTCGCTTCCGCGATCCCGTGGGGAAGTTCCGTCTTTCCTCGGACGATAATATCCTTTTTTTGCTTGATCTGACCGAAAATTGCGACAAATATAAGTCGATCTTCGATAACCCATACCTTGCACTATATAAGGAGGCGCACGACCGCTTTTCGGCAAAGGTGCATCTCAATCTTTTTTACGAATATATTCCCGACGAAAAATATTTTGCGCCGCCACGTCCGTATTTTAATCTCTCGATGATGACGGATAAGTTCAAGCGCGAATTTGAGGAAAATTCGGATTGGCTGAAGCTCGCCTTCCACGCAAATTCCGAATTCCCCGATAAGCCGTATAAATATGCAAGTGCGGAAAAGATCCGCGAGGACTACGAAAGGGTCGTCTCCGAGATCGTCCGATTCGCGGGCGAGGGCTCGCTGAGCGACACTACGACCGTTCATTGGGGCGAGGCAAACCGCGAGGTCGTACGCGAGCTTCGCGCACAGGGTCTGCGCTCGCTGACGGGATATTTCAGAAGGACGGCGAAGGGCGATCCGCTCGTTTCCTATTATTTCGACTGCGGCGCGCTCGATCATATCGGCTCGCGCGATTTTTGGTACGATGCGGAAGAGGATATGATCTTTGCGCAGATCGACCTCGTGCTCAATGAAAAGAGGTATGAGGACGTGATGTCGGCACTGCCCGCGATCACGGACGATCCGCAAAGAGGCGGATTTATTTCTCTTATGATCCACGAGCAGTATTTCCACAGCGACTACTACAGACACCTGCCGGACTTTTCCGCGCGCGTTCTCGACGCCTGCGAGTATCTTTATTCCCGCGGATACAGGGGCGAGCATATCGGGAGCATCACGGCGAATAATAATTTATAAAAAATCATCAAAAACCGCATTTTTATTCATTTTAGGTATTGACATATTCATTAAAATGGTGTATAATATGCAAGTATTCAAAAAATCGTGCATATTTATGCAAACAAGGAGTTCATTATGAAAGTTATTGACAAATCCAAAATAAAGAAAGTTGCCCTTGCATATTCGGGCGGTCTCGATACCTCGATCATCATCCCGTGGCTCAAGGAAAACTACAACAACTGCGAGGTCATCGCGATCTCGGGTAACGTCGGTCAGGCTGACGAGCTTGAAGGACTCGAGGAAAAGGCTCTCAAGACGGGCGCGTCGAAGCTCTACGTCCTCGACCTCTGCGACGATTACGTTGACAACTACATCATCCCCACAATGAAGGCGGGCGCGATCTATGAGGAATACCTCCTCGGCACGTCGCACGCGCGTCCCTGCATCGCAAAGGCACTCGTAGAGGTCGCACTCAAGGAAGGCTGCGACGCTATCTGCCACGGTTGCACGGGTAAGGGCAACGACCAGGTCCGTTTCGAGCTGACCATCAAGGCGTTCGCGCCCGATATGCCCATCATCGCTCCCTGGAGAGAGTGGGATATCAAGTCGCGTGAGGAAGAGATCGACTATGCCGAGGCGCATAACGTACCGCTCAAGATCAACCGCGAGACCAACTACTCGAAGGACAAGAACCTCTGGCATCTCTCGCACGAGGGCCTCGATCTTGAGGACACCGGCAACGAGCCGCAGTACGAGAAGCCCGGCTTCCTCGAGATGGGTGTTTCGCCCATTATGGCTCCCGATAAGCCCACCTACGTTGAGCTCGATTTCGTCGAGGGTGCTCCCGTAGCGCTGAACGGTGAAAAGATGAGCGCGAAGGACATCATCCTCGCCCTCAATACGATCGGCGGCGAGAACGGAATCGGTCTGCTCGATATCGTTGAAAACAGACTTGTCGGCATGAAGTGCCGCGGCGTTTACGAAACTCCCGGCGGAGCGATCCTCTATAAGGCGCACAGCGTGCTCGAGTCGATCTGCCTTGACAAATACACCCTCCACGAGAAGCAGAAGCTCGCGATCACCTTCGGTGAGCTCGTATACAACGGTCAGTGGTTCACACCTCTGCGCGAGGCACTCTCCGCATTCGTTGACAAGACTCAGGAGACCGTGACGGGTAAGGTTCGCCTCAAGCTCTACAAGGGAAATATGATCAACGCGGGCGTATGGAGCGACTATTCGCTCTACAGCGAGGAGATCGCAACCTTTGGCGAATCCGACTACGACCAGTCGCAGGCAGCGGGATTCATCAATCTCTTCGGTCTGCCGATTACCGTTAAGGCGATGGTGGATAAAAAAGTGAAAAGTGTAAAGTGAAAAGTGTAAAGTTGAGGATAATTTCCTCGCTTTGCTCGGAAATTTTCGATTTTAATTGAAACTAAAGACAACAGCAGCGGAAAGTTTTCGTGCACCTTTTTCAAAAGGTGGCGGAGTATGAGGCAGAGCCTCATTTAATGCGAAAGCTTCAGCTTTCGCCGAAGTGCTTAAAAACGGCGAAGCTTTGCTTCGACGTTTTGGAAGGAGTCGGTACTTTCACAAGGGTGAAAGTGCCGCGCTCCTTCACTCTATTTACAATAAAAATGGTTAACAAAGTGAATACCCTCATTCAGGGGGTATTCACTTTGTCCGAACAGTCTCCGGGGCGGAGCCTGTTTGAAGCGCAGATATGCGAGGCGCTGCCTCGCGCTCCGCTTAAGGGACTTTTTGAAAAAAGTCCCTTAAGAAACCTCAAAAACTTTGTATTATAACAAAAATAATGATAATGATTGAGGCGTGACTTACGTTCAGCCTTCCCCAGCGGGGAAGGGGGACCGCGCTTGGCGCGGTGGATGAGGAGAGCATTGGGAACTACCTTGTTCGCTCGATCTAATGTGGGGCGTTTTGAAAAAGGAATTAATTATGGCAAAACTTTGGGAAGGCAGGACGAGTGCGGCGACCGATAAGATCGCGGACGATTTCAATTCGTCGATCGCGGTCGACTGCCGTATGTATAAGGAAGATATCACGGGTAGTATGGCGCACGCCGCTATGCTCGCAAAGCAAGGGATCATCGCGCCGGGTGAGGCAGAGAAGCTCATCGAGGGCCTCGGCGGAATTCTTGCAGACCTCGACGAGGGCAAGCTTGAGATCGATCCGACCGCCGAGGACATCCATATGTTCGTCGAAAGCGTGCTGACCGCGCGTCTCGGTGACGTGGGCAAGAAGCTTCATACCGCGCGCAGCCGCAACGATCAGGTCGCGCTCGATTTCCGTATGTATCTGCGCGAGGAAACGGGCGTCGTTGTGGAGAAGATCAAGTCGATGGCTTCGGTCCTCGCCGACAAGGCGGAGGAGTACGCCACCGCGATCATGCCGGGATATACCCATCTCCAGCGCGCACAGCCGATCAGCTTCGGTCACCATCTGCTTGCCTACGCAATGATGCTTCTGCGCGACGTTGAAAGATTCGAGGATACCTTGAAGCGAATCGACATCTGCCCGATAGGATCCTGCGCTCTCGCGGGCACGACGTATGACACGGACAGATATTTCGAGGCACAAAAGCTCGGATTCTCGAAGATCGCGCTCAACTCGATCGACGGCGTTTCCGACCGCGATTTCGCGCTCGAATTCCTCGCGAATTGCTCGATCTTAATGACCCATCTCTCGCGTTATGCCGAGGAAGTGATTCTCTGGTCGAGCTGGGAATTCGGTTTCGTTGAGCTTTCGGACGCATACACCACGGGCTCGTCGATAATGCCGCAGAAGAAGAACCCCGATATGGCAGAGCTTATCAGGGGTAAGACGGGCAGGGTCAACGGCGATCTGATCTCGCTTCTGACCGTGATGAAGGGTCTGCCGCTTGCGTACAATAAGGATATGCAGGAGGACAAGGAGACGGTTTTCGACGCGCTCGATACCGTGAAGATGTGCCTTGACGTTGCCATCCCGATGACCGCAACGATGACGGCGCGTGTGCAGAAGATGCGTGCCGCCGCCGAGGGCGGATTCATCAACGCCACAGACCTCGCCGATTACCTCGTCGGCAAGGGATTGCCCTTCCGCGCGGCTTATAAGATCTCGGGACAGGTCGTTTCCGAGTGCATAAAGACGGGCAAGGTTCTTGAAAATCTTCCGCTTGAGGTCTACAAGAATTATTCCGATATTATCGGTGACGACGTTTACGATGCCGTCAACCTTGATAATTGCCTCTGCCGCCGAACGAGCGCCGGAGGCCCTGCCGCGGATTCTGTCAAGGCTCAGATAGAGTTTGTCAGAGAAGCGACGAAATAAATAGTGATAAGCCAAGCCGTCCTCGAAAGAGGGCGGCTTGGCTTATCAGTTAAGATCTCGCTTTGCGAGAGTTAAGATTGCCTTCGGCAAGTTAAGATTCGCCGTTGGCGAAGTTTAAGGAAAATTTCCGCCGAGCGGAAATTAATAAATAAAAACAGCGTGAAAGTTTTGGTCAAGCTTTTTCAAGAAGCTCATGCTTGCCTACGGCAAGCTACGACTCTGTCTCGGCGGCTG
>JAZSEA010000051.1:0-20604 GCA_045531455.1 Eubacteriales bacterium | reverse complement strand
AGCGGCGGTGGAGCCGTGGTAGGAAACGTTGGGAACCTTAGCGTTCTCGCAAGCGGTGGGAGCACCCATCGAGTCAGCGTGCTGGCTGATGAGGACGCAGCCGCCGTCGATCAGAGCCTGAGCAGCCTGCTTTTCCTTCTCTTCGTCGTACCAGGAGCCGGTGAACTTAACGTCCATGGTGACTTCCGGAACGATGGACTTCGCACCCAGATAGAAGGAGGTGTAGCCCGAGATAACTTCAGCGAAGGTGAAAGCACCAACGTAGCCCATCTTGGGAACGATGGTCTTGTCGGCATCCATCATTTCCTTCAGCTTCAGACCGGCAACAACACCGGCCATGTAGCGGCCTTCGTAGATGGAAGCGAACGCGTTGTGGTAGTTAGCGAGCTTCTTAACGTGTGCCTTGGTACCGGTAGCGTGGAAGAACTGAACGTTGGGGTTCTCTTCTGCTGCCTGGATCATGAAGTCCTCGTGACCGAAGGAGTCAGCGAAGATGAGGTCGCATCCGTCGTCGATGAGCTCACAAGCTGCATCGTAGCACTCGGAGCCTTCGGGGATGTTTGTCTTCATGATGATCTGCTTCTCGGTAAGGCCGAGAGCTGCGCATGCTGCGTTTGCTGCATCTATGAAGTTCTTGTCATAGGTGGAGTTCTCGTCGTGCAGGAAGATGAAGCCGACCTTGAAGTCGTCTTTAGCTTCGCCACAGGAAGCGAACGCGGTGGTGAGAGAAAGGAGCATAAGAACTGCGAGTACGAGCGACAGTACTTTTTTCATGGTATTCCTCCATAAAATAAAATGATATTTATTTGCAGCACGCGAGTGCCGAAATACAAAAAGGGAGACGGTCAGATCCGATCCGTCTCCCGAAATATAAACACCTACTGTGTTGGCGGGGGGCTTATAGTCGGATAATTTACGGTTTTCCGGTAGAGACTTTCTGACCTTATTACAGATTATATATAAGCGGGTAATATGCGCTTGTCCGCAAAGGAACAAATACGAATATATTATATCAATTTCCCGTCGTTTTGTCAACAGATTTTTTCACAAATTATTGCTTTTTGCTTCAAAAAGTTCTCACATATTACACAAAACGTGCCTGATTTGTCAATCTGACCGGTCACCGAATACGATTTTGTACTCATTTCCGCCGACAATGACCTCGATTTTTTTAGCGAGAGTACCGTTTTCGTCAACTATGTATTTTGCATCCGAAGGATCAAAGATCAAGCAACGTGCGGTTTTATCCGTGTTGATCGGGATATCAAGAACAGTCTTGATAACGGGACCGTGTGCACCGAATATGAGCATATCGCTTTGTTCTGCGATCTCACCGAGCTTTGACTTAAAATTACCGTCGGTATCCCAAGACGAACCCGTGAGATACGTGACTGTCTCTTCCCTCTCAGAGATCGTTAGATACAGTATCGGATGATTAGATCTTTCGATGCGGTCTATTATTGAAAGTCTGATTTTCGTATCTCCGACGAGGTCATAGTCTTTATCAGGCAAAGCGATCTCGCAGGAAATGCCGGACGATTGTATTACGTCTACAAGCTGTGCCATTATCCAGGCGTCGTCCTCGTTTGAGGGATACGGCAAGATCACGCGGCGTACAATTTCTTCGTCTATAAATCGTGAAACGGATGACAGGTGCTTTGTATGATAATGAGTCAATATAAGGGTATCGAATTCAGTAACGCCGTTTTCGTGCGCATAGCTTGCCGCCATATCAAGTCTTGTCAGCGAGCCGTCCGAGATATCTATGATAGCGGATTCGTCGGAGCAAACGGCGAACATTACCTCGTCCTTGCCTGTAGAAAAGGCAGTGATCTCGGTATTCTGCGGCTGTATTGATGAGGATATTATACCGATTATCAGAATCACAAGCGGATATGCGATCGGAGCAATGATCAGCCAATTCTTGCGTTTAATCTTTATCACGAGAAGAATAAAAATTATAGCGGTGAAGACGTATACAACAATCCCGGCTTCGTTTGAAGTGAGCGAAAGAAGAGCTCCTTCGGTATCGGAAAGATCGGAGGCGATATCGAGCATAAACCGAGCGGTCTTTCTGATCACGAATTCAATTCCCTCTCCGAGGTACGGCACATTTCCGAGAAAGAGATACAAGAGAGACGCTACAAGAAGAGGTGTTCCTACGAGTGCCGCCGCGAGATTCGATTGAAAGCCCAAGACGGAGGTATCACCGAAAAGGAAGGCTGACGGTAGGAGTGTCAGCGACAGAGCCGAGGCGGTAGCGATCAGGGTGCCGAAGATAAAGGCGAATAGCTTCATCAGAATTATTCGCGCTTTTCCGATCTCGCTTCTTCTTTTTCTTGATAAGAACAGCTTTTCCGTGATATCGTTGAAGAGCGGCATAAAGCAGACTATACCGAGTGTTGCGCAAAAGGATAAAACGAAGCTTTTTTCAAAGACCGCATACGGATCGGATATAACGATAATTGCCGCAGCGATTCCAAGCGAATTGAGGGAATCGGATGAATCTCCCATCGAATATGACAAAAACACGACAGTCATCATTATGACGGCTCTTATTGCGCTGACGGGGAATCCGAGAAGGAAGAGATACCCGAGAGCGAAAGTAGTGATCAATAGATTCCTGATCGAACGCTTTAGCCTCAGCTTGCCGATGACAAACATCACAACTCCCGTAATAATCGAAACGTGAAGTCCGCTTACAGCAAGATAATGCGAGAGACCCGCGCGCGAAAAATCGCGGTGCATACGTGAAGTAAGCGCAGATCTGTCTCCGAGAAGCATTGCGGCGGCAAGTCTCCCCTCCTCCCCCTTGACGCCGTTTCTCAGCTTTGCGCTGAGGAAGGAATTCAGACTTGAAAGCTCATCCGTCCACGAGGCATTGTCTTCCGAGAGGATCGCGCAATCATTGAAATCCGAGGTCGTAACCGAAAGTAATATTCCATCGGACAAAAGATCAACGGCGTCCGCTTCTTCAAGGTCGAAGACGTATTCGATCAAGGCGTGGCGCAGGACGAATTCATATCCCTTCTGCAGCTCGGAATTGTATTCGCACTTCAGAGCCGCCTTTTCGTTACATTCAACTCCGTTTACCGAATGGATGCGGATTATGTAATTCGTATAATAGTCACCGCCCGATTTGCGTTCGGTAACGGTCGCGTGGATATAAGAATCCTCACCGCAAAAGGATTCAGCAGAAGGAGCCTGATTATAAAACACGAGCATTCCGCGTATCAGCGAAGCGGAGAAAACAATTATGACAACTAAATTTGCAAACAGTCTGTAACCCGAAATATATTTGCACGCGAAAAGGATCACGCAAAGCAAAATGAAAATGCCTGCGCAGATAAGCAAAGCAATATTAACTGCAAAAATACAAAAAGCGGCGGAGATTATGGCTATGACCGCCAGAACCCCCGCCGCAATTCCCGGTCTTCCACCGAAAATATTCATCTCAACTCAAAATGGCAAAAAATATTAAACTTCCTCTGCGTCGTATCGTTTGAAGCCCTCTCCGAAGACAGAGGTCGCGTTCGTTACGATCATAAACGCCTTATCATCGACCTGCTTGACAACGTCACGTGCCTGCGGCAGAAGCTTGGCTCTCATAACTACCATAAGGACCTCGAAATCCTTGCCGGTATATGCTCCGTTGCCGTGGACGAAGGTCGCGCCGACGTCGACCTCATTCATAAGTCTTTCCGCGATCTCGGAGTTCTTCGGGCTGATGACGTAGATCATTCTCGCGCCGTCTCCGCCATAGAGGACCTTGTTCATTATCATACTTTGGAGCATAAGCGCGATGCCCGCGTAGATCATAACCTCGATGTTTTTGAAAACGATACCCGAGGTCAGGCATACACATCCGTCAACGAATCCGAAAACAAGACCCGTGGGCAGATGGCGGAATTTTGTGCGAAGGAGCTTTACGATAACGTCGGTACCGCCCGTAGTAGCGCCCGTTCTGAAAACGAGTCCGACACCCGTGCCGACAAGAACCGCTCCGCCTACTGCGGCAAGCAGAAGATTATCGGTAAGCGGTCCGACGAGCCAACCTATCGTATCAACGGCTACCGAGGATACCAGAACCGCATACATAGTCGATGCGAGGAATCGGAAGCCGAATTTTATCGTTCCGACCAGAAGTATCGGGACGTTGATAAGTGCGATCAGGGTACCCGTTGGAATCACATCAACAAACTTTGTGATAATGATCGCTACGCCCGAGATTCCTCCGGGTGCGATACTGTTCGGGTCAAGGAAGCAGGCAACGCCCGTTGCGAAGATGACCGAGCCGAGTGTCAGCGTAATAAGGTCGCCAATGAGCTTTGTGAGTTTTTTATTCTTGATCTTTGACATATTGATTCTCCAATTTTTATCTCTATTTATTTTACCACGAAGTGCGGAAATAATCAACTCAATTTTCGAAATTTCTTGCCAATATTGGAAAAAAGTCTTGAAGAAGGTCGGAAAATAGTGTATAATGTAATAAAAAAGGAGAAGTATTATGGCAAGAAGAAAAAGATATAAAAAGATAGATCCCGCCGTTGTGCTGGTTATTTTGATAATAATTCTGATCGCATATATCGTGATGATATATTTTGAATCGCAGAACAACGGCGAAAGTACGCAGGATTCCCACGCGCCCGCTTCAAGCTCGGTGACTGTAAGCTCGGGCGAGCTTGGGAACGTCGAATATCACTTTATCGACGTTGGTCAGGGCGATGCGACACTGATCAGAACACCCGAGGGAGATATTCTTATCGACACGGGCGAGAACAGCGCGGAGGAGGACCTCAAGAACTATCTTGACCTCTGCGGCGTTGACGATCTTTACTACGCGGTAT
Source organism: Eubacteriales bacterium (assembly GCA_045531455.1). GTDB lineage: Bacteria > Bacillota > Clostridia > Oscillospirales > CAG-272 > CAG-390. Next base: position 15,757 of record JAZSEA010000051.1, on the reverse strand, counting down.
TCACTCATCCCGACTCCGACCATATCGGCGGCGCGGATATGATCCTTGCGGAATATGAAGTCCTCAACGTCATCAAGCCCGATTTTGAGAAGACCACAAAGGTATACACCCGAATGATGGAGGCTATTGAAGCTGAGGGCTGTACCGTTTACAACGCTCTTCCGGGCGAGACCTATTCTCTCGGTGAGTTTGATATGTTCGTTCTCGGACCTGATCCCGAATCGAAATCCAAATTCGGCATTGAGCTTGACTCGAACAATTCGTCCGTTGTTATCCGAGCTACTTGGGGCAACACGTCTGCTCTGCTGACGGGTGACGCAGAGGAGCCCGAGGAAAGCTCGATCATGAAGACCTATTCCGCATCGCATCTCGGCTCGATGCTGCTCAAGGTCGGACATCACGGCTCGCGTACTTCGTCGACCGACGCGTGGCTTGCCGCCGTTGATCCGCAGATCGCGGTCATATCCTGCGGTCTGAATAACTCCTACGGTCATCCTCACGCAGAAGTTCTCGCTAAGCTCAAGTCTTACGTGAACGACAAGATCTACAGAACCGATGAGCTCGGAAGTATCGTCTTCGTGACCGACGGAGAAACATTTACTTATCAAGAATAAAATAAACTACCCCTTTGCGAGACTTCTCATAAGGAAGTCTCGCAGTTTTATTCGCCTGCGGCGAGTTATATTGCTACGCAGTGATATTCGGCTTACGCCGAGTGATATTCGCTACGCGAGTTTTGTGGCGAATAAAATATCACTGAAGCCGTAAGGCTTCAATATCACTGTTGCGATAGCAATAATATCACTCCGACGAAGTCGGAATATCACTCTTGTTTTCTCTGCCGATTTATGATATAATATAATCAGTATTATATGTTTTGGGACTTTGCCCGATGCTTTTGTAATACAAATGCGAAACTGGTGATAAAACAGAACTGTAAATAAGAATTTGATTAATTTCAAATGTCAAAGTGCTTTGGAGGAAGGAAAATACTATGCAATATGCTGTTAAAGAGTTAATGTTCTTGGTAGAGAAATATAATTTGAAATTCACAGAGCAAACATTCGAGAGCACTCCATTTGGTAATTGGGTAACAAAAACTTATAGTTTTTATAATGATAGTGGCTGCTTTACAATATCTGAATTGTTACAAAGAGATGAAATAGATTTTTATTTTTCTGATGTTTTTTCAACTGCTTATACCGATTTAATGCAAAGACAGTTGAATGTTTGGGATAATAACGCAATATTAGAAAAACATCAAAGATGGATATTTGGTCTTAAAAATCCGTTCTTTTGGTACAGTAAGAAAAAATATATGAAAGCATTAGCCGAAATTATCCAAACAAAAATTAGTAAAAACAAGGAGTTTTTTGGCATAAACGTATAAATTCCAATTTATCGAATAGCAAACGCCGACAGATTTCTAAAAAACTGTCGGCGTTAATTATTTGTTTACTGCGGAGCAAAACTGCACCATATGAACCAACTGACTATAAACTCTCCGCTAATTTTGCACGCCCTTTGCGGGGTCGTTTTTATTCGGCTTGATCTATAGGGTCAGCCCAGGAATCGGTTCCGTACAGGTCTATTGCCAAAGGGTAATATGCCGTATGATACTTATCGATATCAGCAAGGTCGCTTTCGTCGAGAAGTTTTGCTTCATAGGCTTCCGTTAGAGTGTATAATTTATCATCGACGGAATCATATCCGTAAATGCGATTTCCGTTAAGATACACAAACATCTCCCCGCCGACTTCTTCGTATTTCAAATTACATTCGTAATAATTGAACGGCGATTTATATGTGAAGAATGACAGATTTCCGTATCTTCCGTAAAAATCAATAATGTAAACGTCCTCGGGCTTGGCTTCGCCGTTCTCCTTAAGTAAAAACGTTTCGACGATCGCATTTCTTGCAACGATTTCGTTCTCTTCAGCAAACAGCAAAGAATGAACACTCGGTACACTTATTTTCATATCGCGCACTTCATTAAGTATATGTGTATAACCGAATATTTCCGAGAGACGGTCGTGCATTTCGGATATATCGGAATAAGTGAATACGCCATCTGCATACAGCTCTGCAAGATCAAAGATCTCGCCGTCCTTATAAGCCAATACCTCCTCCGTGATAAAGTTGTGGTTTGCTATAACAGATACTCTTTGTGTTTCCATCGCGGCAGGCTTTTTATATATGAAGATCATATATCCGTAATACTCACCCAAATATTCGCTTTCAATGTATGATGAAGGTCTCCGAAAGGATTCGACAGATTGAATGATCGGAAATCTGGACTTAGTCTTTTTCGTCCAAGCTTTATTAAGGTTGTCAACAAGCTCTCTGTCGATGACGCTTGTATCAACAGAGGATCTTGTAACGGATATGGTATAGCCGCCTGTCTCGGAAGGAGTTTGAGATTTTGAGCGGGGCTTGTTCAGAGTGAAAATGATAATGGCCACAGGTATGATCAAAAAGATCAATGTAAAAACAGTCACGTTTCTAAGCGTATTACTTTTCATCTTTCACCCTCCGATTGATTATTTCAATTAAATTATATCATATAGTACCAATACTATCAAGTGAAAAAGCAACACAGCCAAAAGGGCTGTGCTGCTTTTTATGTAAGAATTATCTGCAAGACTTCTTGTTGATAACAACTGCTGCGAGAGCAAAGCTTGCAACGAGAGCTGCAACGAGAACGAAGGAAGCGTCACCGGTATCGGTGGATGCGCCGGGCTCGGTGGTCTCGGGAGCAGGCTCAGTGGTCTCTGCTACGGGAGTCTTGAGGGTTACTACGGGACGGAGTGCGGGATCGATGGGAGCTCCTGCCTTCTCGTTCGACTGATAGCAAAGTCTTACGAGCTCGTTGTCCTTTGTAGAAGTGTAGGAATAAACCAGAGGCTGAGTTACGAAGGTTCCGCCTTCGCCCTTAACGCCCTCGGTGAATACCCAGTTTTCGCCGTCCTGAGTCCAGGAGGAGAATACGTATGCGCTGTTGGAGCAGAACGCGGTGCCGTTCTTATTGTGGTCGGTGAAGGTTACCTTGCTTCCTGCCTTGGGAACGACGATAACGTCGGTATAGGAGTAAGCAGAGCCGCTTTCAACGATGGTACCGTCAGCCTTTACGTAGCCGAAATTCCACTTTGCATCGACCTTAACGCCGTCGATGAAGATCTCCTCGAATTCGGGAGTGAAGTCAGCCTTCTGCTCGGAACGGTAGGTAACACGGATAGCCTGATTGTCATAGGCGGTCACGAATTCGTAATCTCTGGAGGCTGCTGCGCCGCCGGGGATGTTGCCTGCCTCGAGGTCGAGCTCATACTCCGAGCCGTTCTTCTTCCAGAAAGAGAAAACGTATGCTGCTGCGGAAGCATATGCTGCAGTATCGTCAGAGAAGGTAATGGTGGAGCCTGCGGGACCCATGTCGATAACATCGGAATAAGAATAGTTACCGCCGTTGGGGTTGATAACGTTGACAAATCCGCCGCCGTTGGTGGAGGATCCTACGTAACCGAAGTTCCAGTTAACTTCAACTGTCTTTTCCTCGTAGCTTTCAGCAGATGCGCCGAGAGCGCAAACAGAAAGAAGCATTACGAGTGCGAGTGCGAGAGATAAAAACTTTTTCATTGTCTGATTTCCTTTCAGAATATTGATAATATTAATATAACACAAATTGATCGATTTGTCAATACTTTTTTCATTTTTTGATATACATCAAATCAAAAACGGCACAACTGCGGTGAGTTGTGCCGTTTGAAAAGATGTAATTAATATACTCTTACCTCGTAGACCTTGATGTTCTCCGCGCCGTTGGTTGCGTGAACGTGGATCTTGACCTCGTCAGCCTCGGTGGGCTCGAGGTCGCATACTGCGAGACGGAGGTAGTTGCCGCGGATCTCCTTCTTTGCGACTTCCTTGCCGTCCTTGTAAAGAACGACGTCGAAATCCTTGAGGAGCTCGGGAGCGATACCTATTCTCTGCTGTGCCTGTCTGTTTGCGGACATTGTGACACGGATCGGGTATGCGAAGTTCGAATCGGAGGTTACTCTTACCTGGCTTACGGTCTTTGCGCCGTCGAGCTTGAGGGTAAGGGTCTCGCCGCCCTCGGAGATAGAATCAGTCATCCAAGCGTTATGCTCCTCGCCGATCTTTCTCGATACTCCGTTGATAACCTTTTCGGGCTCGCCGCCTGCGATAAAGGAGGATGCGGTAACGGTTGCGTTGCGTGCAAAGTCCTTTTCGTCCTCATTCTTGAAAGGCAGGGGGAGATAGCCGTCCTCACGGAGCATGATCTGCTGGAGCTCGGTGATGTGCTCACCTACGCCGCGGGGATCGCAGCCGTACTTCTCACAGAGAGATGCGGCTACGCCGACAGCCTGACCGCCGTTTGCACAGCAAGCGATGATTCTGGTCGAAGCAAGTCCGAGCTTGGTGGTGGAAATATTTCTGCCCGCCATAAAGAGGTTCTTGATATTCTTCGAGTAGTAGCAACGGTAAGGAATAGTGTAGATGCCCTCAAAATGGTTGCAATCGGAGGGAAGGAGATCGAAGTCGAGCAGACCGTGGGGAGCGTGGAGGTCTACGCACCAGCCTGCGTGGATAACCGCGTCGTCGAATACCTTGTGGTCAAGGATATCGGTCTCGCTGAGGATGTAGTCGCCCATAAGTCTGCGGCTCTCTCTCATTCCGGGGAGTGCGCCGACCCAGATGAGCTCAAAATTATCTGCGCCGTGGTCGCCGCCGTTCTTGATGTGATCCCAGAGACCGTATGCGTATGCATAGAGATCGTCACGGATCTTCTCGTAGTCCTCGATGATGTCCTCGCCGTCTCCCATAAGCTCGAGCCACCAGTAACCGTAGTCAACTGCAGCGCAGGAGGTTGCGGAAAGGCGGAGCCATTCCTCGGGGTCGGGAGCCATACTTGCGTCGACCTTCATGGTTCTGGAGTGAACTCTGTAGCGGAGCTGATGCTCGGTGAGGGTCTTTGCAAATGCGGGAGGTGTGAATTTAACGGGCTTGCCTGTGTCGACAGCCTTCATAAGGATGGTGTTACCCATTCTCTCATTATTTGCCTTTTCGGGAGCGTGGGGCTCGCCGGTCTCGCCCTTGGATTCGCTTCCCTGTCTGAATTCTGCGCCTGCGAAGTAGCCGAGAGTACCGTTACCCGTGCAGTCTGCGAAGAGGGGAGCCGTGATGCGGAGACGAAGCTCTGTTGTCTCCTGGAAGCAGGAGATAGCGACGATGCGATCGTCCTCAACCTCGCAATCGTACATTGCGGTGTTGAAATATGTGGTCAGATTAGGCTCTTCCTTTGCCTTGCGGAAAAGGACCATATCCCAAGTGGAATAGCTGAAAGAGTCGTTACAAGCCTTGTTCTCAAGCATAAGCTCGTAAACAAGTCCGCTCTCTGCGTAGTCGGGCTGACGAAGGCTCTGGTCTGCGCCCGAGATATGTATTCTGATCTCGCTCGATGCGTTACCGCCGAGAACGGGACGCGCGTGGATAAGCGCGGTCTTGACGCCCTCGCGTGCAGCAGCGATAGCTGCGCAAAGACCCGACATACCTCCGCCGACAACGACGAAAGAATAATGTTCTTCTCTGAATCTCTTCATTTTTCTGGTTTCCTCCAAAGATTTTTTCATACGGATTAATTATACTATATTTTACCGAAAAGGTCAAGTCTTTTTTGATTGCGGCGGTCAATTATCTGTTAATTTTCATTGAATTTCAAAGAAAATTGCATTTTTCTATTGACACGGAGTCAATTTAGTTTTATAATTATATCATACATATGATCATATGCCGGAGGTTCAAAATGGCAAAGAAAAAGAGCACTTTTGGTGCGGACTTCAAGAAATTCATCTCCCGCGGTAACGTGGTAGATATGGCGGTCGGCGTTGTTGTCGGCGGCGCGTTCAGCAAGATCGTTACAGGTTTTGTTAACTACATCATCAACCCCTTCGTCGGTATCTTCCTCAAGAGCGGCAGCCTTGACTCGATCAAGACCGTCATCACTCCCGAAGAGCTCGACGCCGCAACCGGCGAGGTTCTCGTAAAAGAGGTTGCTATCCTTTGGGGTACCTGGCTCCAGACCATCATCGACTTCCTTATCATTGCTTTCTGCATCTTCTGCGTTGTCAGAGTGATCAACAAGATCCGCGACAAGGCAAACGAGAAGGAAGCTCTCGCAAAGGCTGAGGCTGACGCTGCAGCGGCTAAGGCTGCTGAGGAAAAGGCTGCTGCCGATGCTGAGGTCGCAAAGGCAAAGGCTGAGGAAGAGGCTTCTTTCCGCGCTTCTCTCGTACAGCAGACCGCGCTTCTCGCAGAGATCCGCGATTCTCTCAAGAAGTAATTTCATCCACGGGGACGGCGTTTTGTCGTCCCCTGCGCATTCCCACGGAGGTTTACTATGAAAAACAAAACTCCATTCCGCGAGCGTGTCTGGCGATTTATGCAGGGACGCAACGGCGTCGACGCGCTTTATAACTGCCAGATAATATCCTGCCTCGTCCTCCTGATCATCGGTCTCTTTTTCAAGGGGATCGCGGGGCTGATCTTCAACGCGCTCTACATTATTATGATAAGCTGGGCACTCTTCCGTTATTTCTCAAAAAATCTATACAAGCGCCGCAAGGAAAACGACGATTTTCTCCGCTTTATCAAAGGTATTGCGGCATTCTTCCGTCTGCAACGTGATCGTATACGCGACAGAAAAACGCACGTTTACCGCAGATGCAAGGCTTGCAAGAGCGTGCTCCGTCTTCCGAAAAAGCCCGGCGAGCATACAGTTTGCTGTCCGAGATGCTCGAACAGATTCAAGGTTTATATAGCGGGATTTGCCGATAAGAAGGATAAAAAATAATCATAAATGTATAAAGCCGATACGGAAAAATTTCCGTATCGGCTTTTTGCTTACAAATCAATCATCCACGGGAGGCGTGATTTTTGTAATCCCGAATTTTTTAAACCTTGTGACTACCTCATACTTTTTGCCGCCGCTGTAAGAATCGCCGACGATCGAAATACAGCCCGCAACTCTTGTGACACGTATATTTGTAACGCCGTCGATCTTATCAGCAATTTCATCCTTCAGTTTCCAGACGAACAGACCCGCTCTTTCGTAATTACTTGCGTCCAAAAGCGCGGCATCTAACTCGGAATCGGGTGCCGACTCGACGGGACGTCTCGACCATTCGCCGTTTTCATCCTCATAATATCTGTATTTTACGCCGTCCTCAATTTTATAATAATACGAACGGTACTCACCCTTGGAGCAGATCCAATCTCCGTCGATAAGCTGCTCGGACGTGGTTTTGTATGAAACTATCTCGTTGCCCTTTACCATTTTCTCTATAGTGCAGGATCGGGTCAGAAAGAACCAGATCTGAATTTTGTGGATCGGGTGTATCAAGGCATAAATAACGGTAAGGGCAAGCGCGATTATCAATATATATTTCGGAGCTTTTTTACGCAACGTGGTAAGAAAATTGCGCATCTTATAGCCTGTCAATGCATATCTGATACGCATTAGCAATGGCGAGTGCATAATTTTACCCATATTCTGCTCCTTTCCCATTAATTATATAACGTGTATTCCCTTCGACGGAACGGCGTGGGGCTTGTCGAGGCAATATTTCTTTGCCTTGCGCGTTTCAAAAAAAACGATAGCCGCACCGCGATAGAGAGCGTAAGTCAGAACATCCTCGTCCTGCTCGAGCCATTGAGAGGCATATTCGCGGAACATATCATATTCGGGCTCGATCATATCGGCGGGTCTCGATAGAATAAGAGGCTCGTCTCCGCAGAGCTCCTTGAGAAGATTCTCGGCGATCGGTGCGGGTGTTTTTCCGTATCCGCCTCTGATAAGCGTTTTGAAATCGTCCGAGACAGTTTCGTATCTCTTCGCGGAATCGATATTTCTGTACGCTTGGCAAAAAATGATATCATAGATCGGGCGAGCAAGAGGAGGATATCCCGCTTCGGCTCTGACGGCCTCGATCTCTTTATTCAGCGCATCGGAAAGCGATTCGATATCATAGCTTTCTACCGAATCTGCGCCCGAGTTGATTGCGATCGCGGCTATCTCGTCACTCGCTGACGAAACACAAAGCGGAATATTGGCAGATCTTTTGACGGATGCGACAAGTTCGCGGCAGGTGAATTTGTTATTCATCGCATAGATACAGAGCTGATCCGCGCCCATAGCGGCAAGCTGTGCGGCATATCCCGCAAAATACGGGACTGAATGAACGGGACTTTCCGAATATACCATACCGAGAACGAGAGCTGCGCCATATTTCTTCGCGGCTTTGGCGACCGATTCGAGATTTCTCGCGTCGTTCAGCGGATCGTACGCCATGACCGTATCGATTCCGTTATCAACTGCGGCGGCGACAAAAGCATCAACGATCTCATCAGAGAAATGTCTGTGTCCGACAAGACATTGTCCCGCCAGCGTCAAGCTGAGATGCGAATTCGGGAGAAGCTTGCGGATCGCGCGCAAAGCTTCCCAAGGATCCGAATCGAGATCACCGAAGCAAAATTCGGTCACGTTTATTGCATAATATCCGTCCGCATCACGAAGCTCTTCAACATCGGTCAGGGTCAGAATTCTTTTTGCCTTATCCATTGCTTACTTCTTTCGGCTCTTCTTCTTTTTTATCTTCCTTCTTTTCTGCATTCTCTTCGGTCTTGATCTCCTCGATCTCCACCTCATATTCCTTGCCGTTGACCTTTACCTTAAATTTTCTCATAATCTTTCTCCTATTCGGCGGTTATTTGTTCTCTTGAAGGCGACAACGCGGAAACGCGGCGGCTCCTTCTTTTCTTTTGCCGCTTCCTCTTCGAGTATCACCGAGACTGCGGCTGTAATTGCGGCGAGGATCTCACCCTCGTCCTCATCCGACTTTTCCGGGGTAAAGCATTCGGGCTTTTTCTTATTCTTTACAGTTCGTAGAACGATATAAAGAAGTACAAGCAGGGCGATACCGACGAGGACGAATACGCCCTCTTTCGGAAGAGTCGGCGCGGTGTTTTCAAGAAAGATCATCGCGTCACCTCTTTCGTCTTGCGGGCTCGAAGGAGGTCTTTCCGAGGAGCATATGAAGCGCGGATACGAGTCTCGGACGAAGCTCGGACGGGGTCAGGATATCGTCGATCTCTCCGCAGAGCGCGGCTTCATTCGGAGAAGCGTGCTTTTCGCGCCATTCCGTCTCAAGAACCTCTCGGCTCGACGTAAGATCGCCTTCCTTAACGAGGTCGTTCCACACGAATGCGACAGAAGCCTCGGGGGAAAGCGCGCTGATGCAGGTATCCCTCAGCGCAAAGGCAACGTCTGCTCCGCAGGATTTCGATGCCATATAAATGAATCCCGGGCCGTATGCTCTTCCGATGACGACGGTGATCTTCGGATTCGATGAGAAGGAAAGCGAATCCGAAAGTACGGATACCGATTCAAGATATTTTGCATTATCGGTTACCTTATTGTCAAAGCCTGGGCAGTCAACAAACGTGATAAGGGGCATACCGAAGGAATCTGCAAATTTCTGCAGCCTTGCCATAACCTTACAAGCCGACGGTGTGAGTGCGCCGTCATTATTTGCGCGTTCGGAGGCAACGTATGCACAGGAAACTCCGCCTATCGAGGCAAAGCCGGCGGCAAGCTCGGGTGCGTGATCCGAATAGAGCTTGATATAATTCTTTTTGTCCGAGATCTCGGAGATCAGAGCCTCTCCGCAAAGTCCCTTGAGGTTGGGGGCGCGTCCGAGATCGTATTCCGACATCTCGCCGTCGACGGCGGTTCCTTCTTTATTATTGGAAGGAATATATGAGATCAATGCACGTGCGGATCGGTAAAGCTCAGCCTCATCCTCCGCTTCGTAAGCGGAGATGCCTTCTGCGGACGGAGCAGTCGCGGTATCGTTTACAAATGGCGAGACGGCATAGATCTCCGAGCCCTTGACAGAGATCAAAAAATCGAATGAGGATGCAAGCACGGCGTTGCTTCCACCGCAAACTCCGGGTACGAGCGCGATTCGCGGTATGACACCTGCCGCCGCGCTGTTTGCGGTCATAATTCTGCCGATAGCCGCCATAACCTTGACGCCCTCATAGATATTTGCGCCCGCAGAATCAAAGATACCGACGATGGGTGCGCCGTTTTTCTGCGCCAAAGCGTAGATATCATAGATCAGCTTTGCGGATGACTCATCGAGCGCGCCGTCCATTCGCGCCCTATCCTCGGCGAACGCATAGACGAGTCTGCCGCCGATCGCGCCGTAGCCGCAAATAACGCCCACAGGCTCATCGGGATCGGACGAGCGGTTGACGTATGCGCCGATGCGCGAAAACGTGCCGTGATCGAAAAGTGCGGTAAGACGTGCCGATGCGGTATACTCTCCTTCGCTGTCTACAGCCGCCGAGATATCGATCTCGCGGAGCATTTCTGTCAGCTTCTCCGCCGTCATCGCACGGCGCAGGCTTTTATTCTTTTCTTTAGAGTTGTTATCCATAGATATATCTCCAAATCCTAATAATCAATTTATTATATCATAAATTCCTCTTTTTTACAATAGGGAATTTGTTTTCCGATTGAAAAGGGGGCGGAAATATGCTATAATAGTTGCGTAAAGAGCAAATTCTCGCTTTCCGAGAGTCATTCTCTATCGCGGGGGTGGTATTTTCTCCGACATTATGGTAGAATGTTGGCATAGCCGAAAGGAGGTTCATTATGGAAAAGAAAACAATAGGCAAATTTATAGCCGTTATGCGCAAAGCAAACGGTATGACTCAAAAAGAGCTTGGGGACAAGCTTTTCGTATCCGATAAGACGGTCAGCCGTTGGGAGCGCGACGAATGCACGCCCGAGCTATCTTTGATCCCTGCTATTGCCGAGATATTCGGCATCACGACGGATGAGCTGTTACGGGGCGAGAAAAACAATCCCGATACTCAAACATCGGACGATATCAAACCAAGTGCAAAGGCAGATAAGCAATTTAAGGCGATGCTCTTCGGAAAGAAGCGTAGATTTGACAATCTGACACTCATATCAATCGGAATATCGCTTCTTGGTCTGATCGTGGGAATGATAATCAACCTTGGATTTTCAAAGGGACTTATCGCCTTCTTCGTTTCATCGGCTTTCCTGCTTGCGAGCACTCTCTGTCAGATATGCTTTACTTCAAACGCAAAAATAGCCATTAACGATGACGACGATTACCGCGATCTTACCGAGGCGGCGAATACTTCGTTTATACAGAAATCCATTGCCGTATATTTTGTGAACATTGCTATCCTCGCGTTCTGTCTGCCGCTCGTTACGGTCATCAACGGTGTAAATTTCGGTCTCGGATTCGGATCTTGGTTATTGTACGGAATTACATTTGCTGTCGCAGGCACAGTACTTGCATATCTGTTCTTCCGAATTATTATCAATCCTGTACTGATCCGCCGGAATATTCTCGTTTTAAATGACGCGGGACTTGCGCGAGAAAAATATTCTCGAAAGCTTCTCATACGTTTCTCGTCGCTCAGTTTGATTATCGCAATTCTTCTCGGTGTTGCAATAGCGGTCGTTGACAGCATCGGCACTGCGGGATTTGCCGACAAGTTAGTATTTGAAACTCCCGAAGAGTTCAAGGAATATATGGAATCAAGCTATGACAAAGCGAAAAACGAATCGGGAGATTGGTATTACGACGCAGACGGCAATTTAGTTGGCAGTGCGCTCATTATCGACGAGGACAACCCCGAGCCTTTCAAGAACTCCGTCATTCTGCGAGACAAGCAAGGCAACGAAATCCTCAAATACTATTATCATAACAATCTGTATTCGCACATTGAGTATAACACCGAATCGGACGACAGCTGTCCGATAACGGTCTACACGCGCCAAGCAATGCGCGAAGCGAGAGTTTTAATGACGGAGATCAAATCTATGCTTGGCATCGCCATCATTGCAGAGATTGCGCTATTCGCAGGAATTTACATTATCAAAACAACAAAGAAAAAGAATTGAAATCAAAAGAGCATCGCGGCGGCGGTGCTCTTTTGATCTCAGAAATATTGATGATTACATTTCGGGCATTTCGGATAATCGAAATCGTGGACCGTTCCGCATACGGGGCAGGTCTGCTTCGGAGTTTCATCTAACGGGCAGCAAACGCTGCCCGTATAAATCATATAGTATCTTTCGCAATAGTTTCGTCGAGTCTTCTTTCGCAGGATTCGAGGAAACGTATCCAAGCATTGTGGCTGACGAAATGATTTTCGCCCGTCTCGACGAGGTCAAGCCACTTTTCGTAGGTATGATTATTCCAACTGTGATTGCCTATAAAGAGCTCGACAGGCTCGTTCATAAGTCTGCGAACCGATTTGCGATAATCCTCGCGGCAGCCTTCGTAATCAAATTTTCCTTGATGAAGTGTATTAACTCCTGCACCGCCGAACATACCCGCGCGGACCGTTCTGCCGTTGTCATCTGCGTTGAAGAAGATCGAGAGCGTGCCCTTTGTGTGGCCGGGTGTTTCGATAAACTCAAACGTCGTGTTGCCGAGCGGCAGAGTATCGCCTTCCGATACGAGAATATCGGCGTCGAAGAATCTCTTTGCCTTTTCGTAATCTTCCCTGCCGATCAAGGTCTTCGCACCCGAAAGTTCTGCCATAGCTTTCGTTGCCTCGGTATGGTCGTGATGCCAATGGGAATTGATTATGTATTTTACGTCGGTGGGAGCAAATCCAAGCTTTTCAAGACCGTTTAGCACGATCTGAAGATTCGGAGTCGAGCCCGTGTCTATCATAACAAGTCCCGCGCCCGTGTCGATGACGTGCGACGATTCACCGTAAGATCCGACGAAATAGACGTTGCCGAAAAGCTTGAACGGCTCGATTATTCTCTCGTTCTTGGGAGGCAGTTCGCGTTTTTCTCTCATCATAACAATAAACTCCTTTTTACTTCATGATCAATCTGTAAATATCTGCGCCGGATTTTGCGATTGCCTTAACTGCGCCGATATATGCACCGGGCATCGCGCCGCCGAAATCTATATGGATCCGTATGGTAAAGACGTTGACCGTTTCAGGCGGATCTCCCCACATTGAGGAAATATAATGTATCGGACGCAGGTGCCATCTGTTATATTTAAAGAAGAATTTTTCCAATGCGGAGGTTACTTTATCGACTTCCTCCTGCTTAATTCTCTCTTTAAACACAATGTCAAAAAGGATGTCGACATCAAATTCCGTTTCAACATCGATAGGAAAATCAGCGCATTCTTTTATTTTGGCTACGAACAGGTCCTCGTCATAATACATTTTTTTGCCCCTTCTTCTTCAAAAATGAAATAATGCCGATGATCGAAGCAACGATCGCAACGCTTTCATTGATCATTCCGCCGACCGAGAAAACGTAAATATTGTAGATCAGGATCATTGAAGAGGTACAAATAACGCTCTGTCTGAGAAGCTGCGCATTGCCGAAAGACATAAAAATCGTGTTTGCCGCCAGCGCGATGATAACAAGCAGCGAGATCGGACCCTCCCAGGAAAGACCTCCGAGCACTCCCATTACAACCGCGAGAACGCAAGCGGAAACAAGGTTGAATTTCGACTTTGAATCCTGGAAGAAGAACGCGATATTTCTGATAATGCAGACAATATTCAGAGCAAACCCCGACGATGCTCCGAGGAACATATAGGCAAGGCAGGTCGAAAGCGTTGCCGCGGTCTGAAGGATCAAAAGCTTATGCTTTGAGTTTACCTGATATGAGATGAACGTAATGATCGGCGCAATTATAGCAAGGATCTGACCGATTATTTGATTTGTAGTCATTTATCCCCACCAACCCTCATACATCAGAACAAGTCTGAACACGGAATCCGACTTGTTGCATCCCATAACGAAGCTGTTGCCGTCTCGGAAAATGTTCTCGGGTTCGCCATCGATAAAGTAAAGAGGCACCGCACCGATGAAGTTACCATCCAGAGTATTGATCGTAACGGTCTGATATTTTGCTCCGGAATTCCAACGCGGGTCGTAAATATACTTACCGTCTGTGCAAAGACCTTGTGTGGTCAGCTGCTGATAACCGCATTTGAAACTCGAAATTGTGTTGAAATTCTCGTCGGTAATGTAGAAGTTGTATCCCGCTGCAAGAACATATTGGTTCTTCTCAGGAATATAATCGAGCGCACGGCTGATCGTGGGGGCGTCGATATACTCAATGAAGGAAAGATCGTCGGGGTTGAGGAATACGATTCCGCTCGCGCTCATCGTGGTTCCTTCCTTATTCGAGCAGTAAGAAACTACAAGGCGATTGTTCTTGGAATCATAGGTGATGTCATTGGTATGCGCCGTGGGAAGCGATTTTGAGGTTGCTACAAGCTCCCAGGTCTCGATATCATACTTATAGACGTACGCAGTTTCGGGCTTGGTAGATTTACTGATCATTGCGTAATAAGCGTATTTGCCGTCGGTTCCGCCGCCCTCAAGAACAGAATAATTACCCTTGGTGGGTACTGTTGCAAGCGTTTCAACGCTGTAGAAAGCAAAGTGCTTGCCTGAGGTCATGATCTCTTCGGGATTAGGATACTCAACGTCCTTGTCCTCGATAAGCTCATAACCGTCCTCGATCTTAAGCTGGATCGCTCCCGCATCATCCTTTGAAATGCAATCGGTCATCAGGCGGTCGAGGGCTTTGTAAAGGAAATACGTGTTCGTTGCGGAAACCGCGATCACATTTTCTTTTGCAATAATTCCGTATGCGTCTGTGCCAAGCGCATCGAGTTTCGCGTTAAGCTCTGCGCTGACTGCATTTGTCGTATTACCTACAAAGATGCCGAAGCTGTCCTCGCTCATCTTTTCGGCAAGCGCATCGTTCGTTACGGTGATCGACGAATTGAGTCGGCTGTTGATCTGCTTTTTGAAAGCGTTAATCAACTCGAATTCGATAGAAAACTTGTCTAACGAATTAGATCTTATGATCTTAACCTTCGAAAAGTTCGATGAATTCAGAGTAATATATGTTTTGGGCACGTCTGTCTCAGCCTCGGTCTCGGGTTCTGTGGGAGTGGGTGCCTCGGTTTCTGCGGTCGTTGAAGCATCGGTTGTCACCTCGGGCTCGGTATCGGCAGCGCACGAGGCAAATGCGGAAAGAAGCATTGTAAGAGCGAGAATCAATACGCCCGCACGAATAGATAGCTTTTTCATAGTTCCTCCAAAGTGTTTGTTGTTGTTATTATACTACAATTATGAGGGAATGTCAAGAATAAATATTTATACTAAGCGGCACCGAGAATAAGCGGTCAGGCTTGCGGCTGTTAAGTATAAGTTGTAGTTGGTTTGAGACCGGCAGGGGGAGGCAACAGAAAACCCGAGGCGTATGCTGGGCTCAGAACCACTGTTTGCGGATAGAATTTGTGGGATAATATAATTTGTACTACCGCAAACTATTGATGTTTGCGGAGCAAACATCAGTGGTTCGTCGCCATAAAGAAAGAAAAACAAAAACGAGTAGCATCAGCTACTCGTTTTTGTTTGGCTCCCCCTGCTGGGCTCGAACCAGCGACAACCTGATTAACAGTCAGGTGCTCTACCGACTGAGCTAAGGAGGAATATTGAGTTTAAAGATTACAAGGGAAACATATTCTGTTTCCCTCATAATATGTCGGCAATGACCTATTTTCCCGATCCGTCGCCAGATAAGTATTTTCGGCACTGCAGAGCTTAACTTCCGTGTTCGGAATGGGAACGGGT